>NZ_JBQQCC010000010.1:0-368040 GCF_052245635.1 Nonomuraea sp. KM88
CTGGCCGCCCTCCGGCAGCAGCGGTTCGAGCCGCTCCCACTCGGCGTTCGTTAAGTCACCGCGACCCATACACCTATCGTGACAACGTAGGCACCATCGGTCAGCAGATCTAAGAAACAGCTCCTAGACGCTGGCCGCGCAGGCCCTGGTGATCCCGGCGGCGGCGCTCAGCAGCGGCTCGACCAGCCGGGGCAGCTCGCGCACGCGCCGGTGGGAGATCACGATGCCGAGCGCCGCGACCGGCCGCCCGTCCACCAGGATCGGCGCCGCCGCCGAGCACGAGCCCCGCGTCATCTCCTCGTACGTCAGCGCGTACCCCTGGGAGCGCACGGTCGCCAGCTCCCTGGCCAGCCGCCCGGCCTCGGTGATCGTGTGCGGGGTCGGCCGTTCGAGCTTGCGCGCCAGGTACGCCTTGACGAACCACTCCGGCTCGTACGCCAGCAGCGCCTTGCCGACGCCCGTCGGATGCATGGGCAGCCGGGCGCCGGTCCTGGACACGATGGGCACCGCCCGCCTGCCGTGCACCTTGTCGACGTAGAGCACCTCGAGCCCGTCGCGGACGGCCAGGTGCACGTTCTCGCCGGTGCCGGCGAACAGGTCCTGCAGCCACGGATGCGCCAGGTCCTGCAGCCGGGCGGGCGCGAGCTGGCCCAGCTCCCACAACCGCAGCCCCACCCGCAGCCGGCCGTCGGGCGCGCGGCTCAGCGCCTGCCACTCCTCCAGCTCCGCGACCAGGCGGTGGGCCGTGCTCAGCGGCACCCCGCTCCGCCTGGCCAGCTCGGTCAGGGTGAGCTGGGGGTGAGCCGGATCGAACGCGCCGAGGATCGCGAGCACCTTGGACGTCACCGAACGCCCGGGAACGCGAGATCCACCTGCCATGGACCAATCCTGCCTATTCCTTCCACCCAGTGGAAGGGTTGGTTCGGCTGATCGCCCCTGGAGGCAGGATGCTCCGTATATGCGAACTCAGGTCGGGATCATCGGGGCCGGGCCCGCCGGCCTGCTCCTGTCCCACTTGCTCCACCTGCGCGGCATCTCCTCCGTGGTGCTGGAGAAGCGCAGCCGCGACCACGTCGAGCGGCGGGTCAGAGCCGGGGTGCTGGAGCAGGGCACGGTGGACACGCTGGTCGAGGCCGGCGTCGGCGAGCGCCTCCTGCGCGAGGGGCTGCCGCACCACGGGATCGAGCTCAGGTACGACGGCGCGGGCCACCGCATCCCGTTCGAGAAGCTGGTGCCCGGCCGGCGCATCACCGTGTACGGCCAGCAGGAGGTGGTCAAGGACCTCATCGCGGCCCGGCTCGCGGCGGGCGGCGACGTGCGGTTCGAGGTCGAGGACGTGGCCCTGCACGGCCTGGAGACGGAGCGGCCGTACCTGACGTTCGGCGGCGAGCGGCTCGACTGCGACGTGATCGCCGGCTGCGACGGCTTCCACGGCGTGTCGAGGCCGTCGATCCCGGAGGGCGTTCTGAGCGTTTACGAGCGCGAATATCCCTTCGCCTGGCTGGGCATCCTGGCCAGGGTGGCGCCGTCGTCCGAGGAGCTGATCTACACCAGGACCGAGCGCGGCTTCGCCCTGCACAGCATGCGCACGCCCGAGGTCAGCCGCTTCTACCTACAGGTCCCCGCCGGCGCGCGGGTGGAGGAGTGGCCGGACGAGCGGATCTGGGCCGAGCTGAAGGCCCGGCTGGAGAGCGTGCCCGGCTTCGCGCTGGCCACCGGCGAGATCATGGAGAAGGGCGTCACGCCCATGCGGGCGTTCGTCGCCGAGCCCATGCAGTACGGCCGCCTCTACCTGGCCGGCGACGCCGCCCACATCGTGCCGCCCACCGGCGCCAAGGGGCTCAACCTGGCCGTGGCCGACGTCCGCGTCCTCACCCGCGCCCTGGCCGCCTACTTCGAGCACGGCTCGGCCGGGCTGCTCGACGGCTACTCGCGGGCGTGCCTGCGACGGGTGTGGCGGGCGCAGCACTTCTCGTGGTGGATGACCACCCTGCTGCACACGTTCGAGGACGACGACGCGTACGCGCGCCGGCTGCAGCTGTCCTACCTGGACTACGTGACCTCGTCCGAGGCCGCGGCGACGACCCTGGCGGAGAACTACGTGGGAATGCCATGAAGATCGTTGGTACGGCGGCCGAGGCGGTCGCGGGAATCGGGGACGGGGCGTCCCTCGCGGTCGGCGGCTTCGGCCTGGCCGGGGTGCCCGCCGTGCTCATCAAGGCGCTGCTCGGGCAGGGCACGTCCGGCCTGCACGTCGTGTCGAACAACTGCGGCACCGACGGGCGCGGTCTGGGCGAGCTGCTCGCGGCCGGGCGGATCTCCCGCGTCACCGGCTCGTACGTGGGGGACAACAAGGAGTTCGCCCGGCAGTACCTGGCCGGCGAGCTGGAGGTGGAGCTGATCCCGCAGGGCACGCTGGCCGAGCGGCTGCGGGCCGGCGGCTCCGGCATCCCCGCCTTCTACACGAGGGCGGGCGTGGGGACGCTGGTCGAGGAGGGTGGGCTGCCGTGGCGCTACCGCTCCGACGGGTCGGTGGCGGTGGCGTCGCCGCCGAAGGAGGTCAGGGAGTTCGACGGCGTCCCGTACATCCTGGAGCACGGCATCCGGACGGACTTCGCGCTCGTCCGGGCCGCGCGTGGCGACATCTACGGAAACCTGGTGTTCGCCAAGGCCGCACGCAACTTCAACCCGCCGGCCGCCATGGCGGGACGGGTCACCATCGCCGAGGTCGAGGAGTTGTGCGAGCTCGACCCCGAGGAGGTGCACCTGCCCGGCGTCTTCGTGCAGAGGGTGCTGGTGCTGGATCCCGGGCAGGCGGCGGACAAACCCATCGAGCGGCGGACGGTGCGTTCCTGATGGCCTGGACCCGGCAGCAGATGGCGGCCCGCGCGGCGGACGAGCTGCCCGACGGCTCGTACGTCAACCTCGGCATCGGCCTGCCCACGCTCATCCCCGCCCACCTCGGCGGACGCACCGTCGTGATCCACTCGGAGAACGGCATCCTCGGCGTGGGGCCGTACCCGCTGCCTGACGAGGTGGATGCCGACCTGATCAACGCGGGCAAGGAGACGGTCACCGTCGACCCCGGGGCGTCGTACTTCGACTCGGCGCTGTCGTTCGGCATGATCCGCGGCGGCCACGTGGACGTGGCGGTGCTCGGCGCCATGCAGGTGTCGCAGGCCGGCGACCTGGCCAACTGGGCGGTCCCCGGCAAGATGATCAAAGGGATGGGCGGCGCCATGGACCTCGTGCACGGCGCCCGCCGGGTCATCGTGGTCATGGAGCACACGACGCGCGACGGCGACCCCAAGATCCTGCCCGCCTGCACGCTGCCCCTCACCGGCCGGTCCTGCGTCGACCGCGTGATCACCGACCTGGCCGTCATCGACGTCGTCCCCGGCGGTCTGAAGCTCGTGGAGACCGCCCCCGGCGTCACCGCCGGCGAGGTGCGCGCCAGGACGGCGGCCGACCTCACAGAAGGAGCCACATGAGCCATCCTCCCTACCTGAGCCCCGGCTACCGCAGCACGGTCGTGCGCGCCCCCGCCCGCCCGCCCGTCGCCTTCAAGCTCGACCCCGACGCGATCGAGCTGACCGGCCCCGTCTTCGGCCACGAGGAGGTCGGCGCGCTCGACGCCGACCTCACCAGGCAGCACGCGGGCGAGCCCATCGGCGAGCGCATCATCGTCGAGGGGCGCGTGCTCGACGACGACGGCCGCCCCCTGCGCGGCACGCTGGTCGAGCTCTGGCAGGCCAACGCGGCCGGCCGCTACGCCCACGACGGCGACCAGCACCCCGCCCCCCTCGACCCGAACTTCACCGGAGCCGGCCGCTGCCTCACCGACGAGGACGGCCGCTACCGGTTCGTCACGATCAAGCCCGGCGCCTACCCGTGGCGCAACCACGACAACGCCTGGCGCCCCGCCCACCTGCACTTCTCCGTCTTCGGACAGGCATTCACCCAGCGGCTGGTCACCCAGATGTACTTCCCCGGAGACCCGCTCATGCCCTTCGACCCGATCATGCAGTCGATCCCGGACGAGGCGGCCAGGCGGCGCCTCGTCGCGTCGTTCGAGCTGGACCTCACCGAGCCCGAGTGGGCCCTCGGCTACGCGTTCGACATCGTGCTCGGCCGCACCCCGACGGAGACGCCATGACCACGCCCTCGCAGACGGTCGGACCGTTCTTCAGCCACGCGCTGCCGTACGAGCGGGACTGGGAGCTCGTGCCAGAAGGCCATCCCGGCGCGATCACGCTCACCGGCCGGGTGCTGGACGGCGCCGGGGAGCCGGTGCCCGACGCCCTGCTCGAACTCTGGCTCGGCTTCACCGGGGACCGCGGCGCGCTGAGCAGGCAGGGCGGGCAGGTGTCCGGGTTCGGCCGCTGCGCCACCGCGCCGGACGGCACCTACCGTTTCCGTACGGCCCCGCCGCCGGGGCCGTACCTGTCGCTGCAGGTCTTCGCCCGCGGCCTGCTGCGCTCCGTGCTCACCCGCGTCTACCTGGAGGACGTGCCCGACCCGCTGCTCGACGTCCTCGAACCCGGGCGCAGGGCCACGCTGATCGCCGCCGGTTCTGGCGACTCCTACCGCTTCGATGTGAGACTGCAGGGAGCGGAGGAGACGGTGTTCATTGACTTCTGACGAACCATCGACGTCCAGGGGGCCATGCGGCGACGGCGGGCTGCTCGCGCCCGTCCGGGCGGGCACCAAGGCGGAGGCGATCACCTCGGACACGGCGTGGCTGCGGGCCATGCTGGAGGCCGAGGCGGCGCTCGCCCGTGCCCAGGGCCGCCTGGGGCTCATCCCGGCGGAGGCGGCGGCCGCCATCGACAGGGCCGCCGCCACGCTCGTGCCCGACCCGGCCGGCGTGGCCGCGCGGTCCAGGCAGTCGGCCACCCCCGTCGTCCCGCTGGTGGCCGACCTGCGGCAGGCCGTGCCCGGCGCGGCCGGCCACGTGCACAGGGGCGCCACCAGCCAGGACATCGTGGACACCGCCGCCATGCTGGTCGCCGCCCGCACGGTCCGAGCCGTCGTCGCCGACCTGGGCGCCGTCATGGACGACCTGTGCGAGCTGGCCGGTCGCCACAGGGACACGGTGATGGCCGCGCGCACGCTGGGACAGCACGCGGTGCCGACGACGTTCGGGCTGAAGGCCGCGCAGTGGCTGGCGGGCCTGATGCGCGCCCGCGCCCGGCTGCGGGAGCTGCGCCTGCCCGCCCAGCTCGGCGGCGCGGCCGGCACCCTCGCAGCCTTCGCCGAGCAGGACCCGTCCACCGCGCTTCCCCTGGTCGAGGTGTTCGCCGAGGAGATCGGGCTGGCCGCGCCCGCGGCGCCGTGGCACGCGGAGCGCTCCGCCGTCACCGACCTGGGCGCGGCGCTCGCCGGCACCGCCCGCGCGTTGGGCAAACCGGCCACCGACATCATCCTCATGGCCCAGACCGAGGTCGGGGAGGTGGCCGAGTCGTCGTCCGGCGGCTCCTCGGCCATGCCGCAGAAGCGTAACCCCGCGCTGTCCGTACTGGTCAGGTCGGCCGCGCTCCAGGTCCCCGCGTACGCGCAGGTGCTCGGCCAGGTCGGCGAGCACGAGCGGGCCGCCGGGGCCTGGCAGGCGGAGTGGCTGCCGCTGCGCGAGGCGCTCCGCCTGACCGGAGGCGCGGCCGAGACCGCCGCCGAGCTGGTGCGCGGGCTCCAGGTCTTCCCCGAACGCATGCGCGCCAACGCCGGCCTGACCGGCGGGCGCCTCGTCGCCGAACGCCTGGCCGCCCACCTCGGCCGCGACACGCTTGCCGCGATCATGCCTGGACGCGGGCCGCTCGAACTCGGTGACGCGCTGGCCGAGGCGGGCCTGACCCGGGACCCGGACGAGCTGCTCGACCCGTCCGCGTACGTGGGCGCGGCTCCGGAGCTCGTCGACCGCATTCTCACCACCTACCGGGAGCAGCCGTGAAACTCCACCACCGCGTGGACGGCCCCTCCGGCGCGCCGCTGCTGGTGCTCGGGCCCTCGCTCGGCACCACGAAAGAGGTCTGGCGCCCCCAGCTCGCCGAGCTCACCGCGTCCTGGCGGGTGCTCAGGTACGACCTGCCCGGCCACGGCGGGTCGGCGCCGGCCACCGGATTCACGATCGACGACCTGGCGGCGGCCGTGCTCGACCTCGTCGAGGACGAGCCCTTCGCGATCGGCGGCATCTCGCTCGGCGGCGCCATCGCCACCACCGTCGCGCTCCGCGTCCCCGGCCGGGTGCGCGGCCTGGTGTTGTGCTGTACGTCCGCCCGGTTCGGCGAGCCGGGACCGTGGCGGGAGCGGGCGGAGCTGGTGCGGGCCGAGGGAGTGGCCGCGCTCGCACCGGCGCTGGAGAACCGCTGGTTCACGCCCGGCTTCGACGGCCGGTGGGTGCTGGAGGGGCTGGCGGAGGTGGACGCCCCGTCGTACGCCGCCTGCTGCGAGGCCCTGGCCGCCTTCGACGTGACGGGCAGGCTCGGCGAGGTCACCGCGCCCGCGTTGGTGATCGCCGGGGCCGAGGACCCGGCCACGCCCCTCGACCAGGCGCTCACGCTGGCCGACGGCATCCCGGGAGCCTCGCTCACGGTCGTGCCGCGGGCGGCCCACCTGGCCGGCGTCGAACGTCCCGGCGCCGTCACCACCGCCATCGCCCGCCACCTGCGAGACGGCGGGCGGGAGGCGGGCATGCGCACCAGGCGCGAGGTGCTCGGCGACGCGCACGTCGACCGGGCGATCGCCGCGACCACTGGCTTCACCCGCGACTTCCAGGACTTCATCACCCGCTACGCCTGGGACGAGATCTGGAACCGCCCGGGGCTCGACCGGCGCACCCGCAGCTGTGTCACCCTCACCGCCCTCGTCGCCAGAGGGCATCTGGAGGAGCTGGCCATGCACGTCCGCGCGGCTCTGCGCAACGGGCTCACCCCGGACGAGATCAAGGAGGTGCTGCTCCAGAGCGCCGTCTACTGCGGGGTCCCGGCGGCCAACGCCGCCTTCGCGGTTGCCCGCCGCACGCTGGACGAACTTGGGCCAGATGCCCCCTGACCTTGGAAAATGCTTTAAGGTTGGCGGGTGGTTTTCGAGGACGGATGGGCGGCTTCGCCCTTGCGGTGGTTGATGAGCACGCTGGGCGACGCCCAGCTCGCCAGGATGAGCGCCGACCCGGGGATGGCGGCGGCGGTCGACCAGCATGCCGCGGTGCTGCGTGACGCGATCCCGCTCGACCGGGAGACGCTGGGCGACTACCTGCTCGGGTTCCTTGACGAGCTGCGGCACCGGGGGTGGGTCTTCAGCGGCGAGCCCGACGCGCCGGCGCTCCGGCTGACGGCCGTCTGCTGGCTGTCGCGCGAGCTCGGCCTGCTCGAGGACGGCCACCCGGCCTGACCGCCCCGCCCGGCCTGACCGCCCCGCCCGGCCGATCGCGCCGCCCGGCTGACCGCCGCATCCGGCCGATCGCGCCGCCCGGTCCGGGCGTTCCCGCCCGGCTCTCGGCGGCCAGGCCCGGGCCCCCGCAACAGGCCGGGCCGGTCGAGTTCGGGCGGGCCGGACAGGAGGAGGACCGTCACGGTCACTCCGGGGGCATGTCCGAGCGGGTGGTGCGCCCGCCCGGCATCGTCCGCACCTGCGTCGTCTCCTCGCTCATCGACCGGGCATCCTCACGACCCCGCTGGTACGCCTCCGCGTGCGCCCTGGCCTGCGGCGCCTCGGCCTCGATACGGCCCAGCCAGCGCTCCCAGCGCTGCTGCATCGGCCGGATGAGCCCGCCCCCGATGCCGATGGCCGCGATCGCGCCGATGGTGGCGAGCACCGTGATCAGCACAGGCGTGGTAACGGCGGTGGCCACGCCGATCTGGTTGAGCGCGGCGATGATGCCCAGCGCCCAGATGAACACCGCGGCCAGGGTCGCCAGGAAGCGCCCGTAGGACAGACCGCCGAGCGCGCCCGAGAGGATGTCCCTGACGGCCTTGGCGATGGCGCCGGCCACCACGATGATCACGATCGCCACGATGGCCTTGGGCAGCCAGCCCACCACGGCGGCCAGCAGCGCCGAGATCGGGTTGGGCCCGAAGACGTTGAAGGCTATCTGCAGGGTGACCAGCAGGATCGCGTAGTAGACGATTCTGGCGAGCAGGCTGCTGGCGGTGTAGTCGCTCCGCTCCAACCAGCGGTGCACGCCGCTGCGGTCAACGACCCGCTCGAAGCCGACCCGTTCGAGCACCTTGTTGACGATCTTCTCCAGCACCTTCGCCACGATCCACCCGATGATGAGAATCACGATGAACGCGATCAGCTTCGGGACGAACGTTGCAATCTGCCGGAATACGTCGGTAAGTCCTTGGCCTATGTTGATGTCCACGGTTTCCTCCTCCGAGGAGCTGATGCAACGGCGCTACCCGGACCGCAACGGTCTATGCACACAGCGCCACCGAAAGCTCGCATAAGGCGACATATCGTCTTTCGGGTGCCCTATAGGGTGATCACTATGCATCGAAGCCGTTTGTACGCCCTGCTGATCGACACGCCGGCCGCCGAGGCCGACCAGGCGGCCGCCTTCTGGGCGGCGGCGCTCGGCGCCACCGCCCGGCCGCTCGAAGGGTACGAGCAGTTCATCTCGCTGCACGGAGCCGTCCCGGGGTTCGCTGTGGCCGTCCAGTCGGCCGACGACCCGCCCCGTTTCCACATCGACATCGAGTCCGACGACGTCGAGGCCGAGGTCCGGCGCCTGGTCGCACTCGGGGCCACCGAGGTGTCGCAGTGGCAGGAGTGCCGCACGCTGCGCGCGCCCGGAGGGCACCTCATGTGCGTGCTGCCGGTGGAGAGCGACCGGGAAGTGTTCGACGCCGAGGCGAAGACCTGGCCGTAACAGCGGATCAGGCCGGGCCCGACCCGGCCGCCTTCAGGTGAGCCGCCGCGGCCTGCTCCAGGTGGACGAGGTCGGAGGCGACGGTGGCGAACGTGAAGCCCTCCGCCAGGCGCCGGGCTGCCTGCTCGCCGCCCGGGTTGTGGATGCCGGCCGCGACCCCGGCCCGCTCGGCGGTCGTCCTGACCTTCTCCAGCGCCTCCTCGAACACCCCCGCGACCTCGGGGTCGCCGGGGAACCGGCCGCCGACGGCCAGGCACAGGTCGGACGGGCCCACGTACACGCCGTCCAGGCCCGGGGTGGCGCAGATGGCCTCGATGTTGGCCAGGCCCTCCGGCGTCTCGATCATGGCCAGGACCAGCACGCTGTCGTCCGCCTCCGCCGGAGTGGGGCCGATCCGCAGCATGGAGCGCATGGGGCCGTACGATCGGCGGCCCCCGGCCGGGTAGCGGGCGGCCGACACGGCGCTCGCCGCGTCCTCGGCGGTGTCGACCAGCGGCACGATCACGCCGCCCGCGCCGAAGTCGAGCGCCCTGCCGATGGCCGCGGGCTCGCCCGACTCCACCCGTACCAGTCCGGTCGAGCGACCGCCGGCGTCGATGGCCATGAGGTTGCTCAGCAGCCCGGCGTTGCCGATCAGCCCGTGCTGGCCGTCCAGCGCGATGTAGTCGTACCCCAGCCGGGCCAGGCGTTCGGTGGCGATGGGCGCGTCCAGCACCACCCAGTAGCCGACGGCCCGTTCCCGGCTGCGGATCTTCCTGGCGAACTCGGCGGCGGTCATGCGATCTCCTCTGCGCTGGTGCGGATGTGCGGGCCGGCCAGTGGGGTCACCTGTTGTACGCCGGCATCGGGCCGCGGAGCGCGTCGCCCACGGCGTCGCAGGCGGCGGCCACGTCGGCGGGCAGCGGCCCGGCTGCCAGGGCGGCCAGGTTGGCGCCGAGCTGCGCAGGGCTGGACGCGCCGAGCAGCACCGCGCTCACCACCGGCCTGCCGCTCAGCCAGCGCAGCGACAACTCGGCGAGCGGCATCCCGGCCGCGCGGGCGATCGCGCCGAGGTCCTCGACGGCCCGGAACAACTCGGCGTCCCAGTACCGCCGCCGGTACATCGCCGCCAGCCGCGAGTCGCCGAAGCGGCCCGCCTCCGGCGCCTGGTCGAAGCGGTGCCGGCCGGTCAGCAGGCCGCCGCCGAGCGGGTTGTAGACCATCGTGCGCAGGCCGGCCGCGAGCGCGAACTCCGCGTACTCGTCCTCGATCCTCCTGGCCAGCAGGTTGTAGAGCTGCTGGGCGAGCACGGGCCGTGGGACGATCCCGGCGATCTGCCAGGCGGCGTAGTTGGACACGCCCAGCTCACCGATCTTGCCCTCGGCGACCAGCTGCTCGACCGTGCCGAGGGTGTCCTCCAGCGGCGTCGCCCGGTCCGGCTGGTGGAGGTAGAACAGGTCGACGTGGTCGGTCCGCAACCGTCGCAGGCTGCCCTCCAGCGAGGCGCGCAACCCGGCGGGGGAGAGCGGCGCGTGCTCGCCGGTGTCCGGGTGCGGGATGCCGGCCTTGGTCGCCAGCACCACCCGGTCGCGGCGGCCGCGCAGCAGCTCGCCGAGGATCTCCTCGGCGGCGCCGCCCGCGTAGCCGTTGGCGGTGTCCACGCCGCTCACCCCGGCGTCGAGCGCGAGGTCCAGCATCCGCCCCGCCGTGCCGGCGTCCACGGTGTCGCCGAACGTCATGGTGCCGAGCACCGGTTCGGGGATCATGCCTCTTCCCTTGTCGTAGTCGGCCGGCCGTCGCGCCGGGCGGTTCGCCATGGCGGCCCTCGGTCGCGGAGGGGCCGGCGCGCTCTCCCGGCCGAGCCGTTCAGCCCTTCTGCGCCGTGCTGGGGGTTCGCGCTCCTTGCGGGTAACTGTGGCATAGTGTGCGTGTTTCGTGCAATGCTTGACGCGTGATTCGCGCAGGTCTGCGGTGTTCGGAGGTGGGTGTGGGCCACTTTCCGGTGTTCGCCCTGGCCGACGACCTGTCAGGGGCGGCGGAGACGGCGGCCGTGCTCATGTCGCCCGAACGCCCCGCGCGCATCACGCTGTCAGGCCCGCCGTACGTCGCCATGCCGCCCGTCCTCGTCGCCGACCTCGACACCCGGCACCGTTCCGGGGCCGCGGTCCTGGTACGGGAGGCGCTCGCCTGGGCGGGGGACCGTCACGTCCTCATCAAGATCGACTCGCTGCTGCGCGGCGACATCGCCACCACCGTCCAGGCCTGCCTGAGCACCCCCGCGCACTCGGCGCCCGCGCCCGTCGTGCTCGCCAGCGCGCTGCCGCAGGCCGGCCGCACGGTCGTGAACGGCGTACCGCTCATCCACGGGGTACCGCTGCGCGAAACACGCACCCGACCCGCCACCCGACCCGCCACCCGACCCGCCACCCGACCCACCACTGGGCCCGCCACCGGGCCCGGCGTTGTTCCCGCCACCGTGGCCGAGGCCCTGGGCGGGGTGCCGTCGGCGGGTGTCCGGCTGGCCGCCGTCCGTGCCGGGCGGGCCGCCCTCATGGAGGCGCTGGCGGAGGTGGCCGCGAGCGGGCGGGTGGCCGTGTGCGACGCGGAGACGGACGCCGACCTGGACATGATCGTCGCGGCCGCGCTCGCCGGCGACCCGGCGCCCCGGCTCATCGGCGCCGGCGGCCTGGCCGCCGCCCTCGGCCGCGCCCTGAACACCGCCCCCGCCCTCGCACCGCTCGGGCCCCCGCCTCCTCCGGCCGGTGGATCGTCCGCGGGCGCGCCATCGTCCTCTCCGGACGGCGGGCCGTCCGCGGGGGTGCCGGTCACCGGGCCGGCGCCCCCTCAGGCCGCCGGGTCGGCCCCGGACGCGCTGCTCGTCGTGGTGGGCACGGCGGAACCGGCGGCGGCGGAGCAGGCCAGGCTGCTCGTCGCGTACGGTGCCGAGCCCGTGACTCTCGACGCGGCGGACCTCGACACGGCGGATCCTGGCACGGCCGGGGAGCCGGTCGTGGGGCGGGTGCGGCGGGCGCTGGCCGGCGGGGTCGCCGTGCTGACCGTACGCGGGCCGGCGCCGCCCGCCCTCACCGCCATCCTCGGCCGGATCGTACGTGAGGCGCTCGGAGCGACCCGTGCCGACCTGGTCCTGACCGGCGGGGAGACCGCGAGGAGGGTCCTCGACGCGCTGGACGTGCGCGAGCTCATCCCCGTGGGCCAGGTGCACCACGGCGCCGTGCACAGCCGGACGCCCGACGGCCGTTCCGTGGTCACCAGGCCGGGCAGCTTCGGCGGCCGGGACAGCCTCCTGCGCATCGCCGCCCATCTCAGGCCCGGCCGCTTCCGCACCACAGGCGTTCCCGCCACGAGCGGCACCACCTTCGACGAAAGGCCGACATGAGCAGCACCCCTCTCATCGCCCTCACCATGGGGGACGGATCCGGCGTAGGGCCGGAGGTCGTCACCGGCGCGCTCCTCGCGCCCGAGACCTCCGCGTTCTGCCGCCCGGTCGTCATCGGTGACGCGGCACGCCTGCGCAGGGCCGCCGGATTCCGCGGCCTGCGGCCGGAGGTGGTCGCGGTGGAGCGTGTGGGCGAGGCCGTCTTCGAACCTGGCCGGATCAACGTCATCGACCTGGGGCTGCTGCCGGAGGACCTGCCGTGGGGCGAGGTGTCGCCGGTCGCGGGACACGCGGCCTACGAGTACGTACGGCTGGCCGGCGAGCTGGCGACGTCGGGTGACGTACAGGCGATCTGCACGGCCCCCCTGAACAAGGAGGCGCTGCACGCGGCCGGGCACCTCTTCCCCGGGCACACCGAGCTCCTGGCGCACCTGACGGGGACGGCGGAGGTGTCGATGATGTTGTCGACGTCCAAGGTGCGGGTCATCCATGTCACCACGCACGTCGGCCTCATCGACGCGGTCGCGCGCATCGAGCCCGGCCTGGTCGAGCGGACCATCCGCCGGGGTGAGGCGGCGATGCGCGGCTCGGGCGTGGCGCGTCCCAAGATCGGCGTGTGCGGCATCAACCCGCACGCTGGGGAGAACGGCCTGTTCGGGTACGGCGAGGAGGAGGAGAAGATCGTCCCGGCGATCGAGCTCCTGCGGGCGGAGGGCATGGACGTGCACGGCCCGCTCCCCGCCGACACCGCGTTCTTCCTGGCGGGCCGTGGCGACTACGACCTGATCGTGGCCATGTACCACGACCAGGGGCACGGCCCGGTGAAGATCCTCGGCCTGGAGGCCGGGGTGAACATCACGGTGGGCCTGCCGGTGATCAGGACGTCGGTGGACCATGGCACCGCCTTCGACATCGCAGGAAAGGGCGTCGCCGACGCCGGTAGCATGATCGAGGCCCTCCGCCAGGCGGCAGAGCTGTCGTCCGCGCGGGGGGTGTGACGAGGGGGGACCATCGATGGGCCGCGCAGCGCAGGCTCGCCGCGACGAGATCGTCCGCCTGGCCACCACCACCGGGCTGGCCAGCGTCGAGGAGCTGTCGAGCCAGCTGGGGGTGACGGCATCCACCATCCGCCGTGACCTGGCCCACCTGAAGGCGGCGGGGCTGCTGGCGCGCACGTACGGCGGGGCGATGGCGGTCGTCACCCACCCGGAGGCGTCGCTGCGGCAGCGCATCGGGGAGGCGTTCGAGGCCAAGCGGGCCATCGCCGCCTGGGCCGCCGCGCGGATCCGCCCGGGGGAGACGATCCTGCTCGACTCGGGTTCGACGACGGGTGCGCTGGCCCACGAGCTGCGGCACGCCGCTGACCTGACGGTGGCCACCACGGGACTGAACGCCCTGCAGGAGCTGGTGGGCGCGACCGGCGTGCACGTCGAGTGCCTGGGCGGCACCCTGCGCCACGTGAGCCAGGGCTTCGTCGGGCCGCTGGCGGAGGCGGCGCTGAGCAGGATGACGTTCGACCGGGTCTTCCTGGGCGCCGACAGCGTCACGGCCGAGGACGGCATCTGCGAGGCCAGCCTGCAGCAGACCCGCTTCAAGGAGCTGATGATGCAGCGCTCCCGCCACATCTACCTGCTGGTCCACGCCGCCAAGCTGGGCCGCCGCCCGTTCCACGCCTGGGCCCGCATGCCCGACAGCTGGACGCTGGTCACCGACGCGTCGGCCACCCCGGAATCCCTCAAGCCGTTCATGGCGAAGGGCGTGGAGACGGTGGTCGTGGATCCGCGAACCCACGGGTAGCGGCGGCGCGTTCGACCGTGGCGGTCATCATGGAGGAACCAGGAAGCCCCAGGCTCCCGGGCGTGTGCCGCGAGCTGGGGCTGTGAACTCTGGTCTGCTGGTGGACGATACTGGGATTGAACCAGTGACCTCTTCCGTGTCAGGGAAGCGCTCTCCCGCTGAGCTAATCGTCCTTGCGAGTGGTGAACTCAGAGCGGAAGACGGGATTCGAACCCGCGACCCTCACCTTGGCAAGGTGATGCTCTACCACTGAGCCACTTCCGCGTGTGCCGCACTTTACCTTAGCGGATCCCGAGGGGTCCGCGGTCATCGAGGTGGAGACGGGATTTGAACCCGTGTAGACGGCTTTGCAGGCCGCTGCCTCGCCTCTCGGCCACTCCACCAGGAGTCTTGCTCCGAGCGGAAGACGGGATTCGAACCCGCGACCCTCACCTTGGCAAGGTGATGCTCTACCACTGAGCCACTTCCGCGTGGACCCTCAGGCGACGTGCGCCCCGGTCACAGGAAAACCATATCGTCTTCCTGGAGTGCCCGCGCGCAGCGCGAGGCGGGTCAGGCCATTTTCAGTGCAGCACACGCATGTCCCTGGCCTTCACGAACATCACCCGGTGCCCGAGCTGGATCTGGTGATAGCGGAGCCGGCCGGTGGTGGTGACGTGCCTCGACGGCTTGAAGGCGTTGGCGGCGTAGTAGGAGCCGGTGACCGTGTCGTCCAGGGCGTACGTCTGGCCGGTCCCGATCGTGTACTGGAGCGGCCGCAGGGGCTGGTGGGCGGCGAGCTTGTAGGCGGATTTCTCGGGGTACGCCCGGCCGTACACCTTCACGTTGTCCTTCCGGGGCGTGACCAGGAGGCCCTTGGCGGGAATGGCGGTCGGAGCCGAGGCGGGGTTGTGGAACCACGCCTTCTGCCCCAGGTACCAGATGGCCGTCCAGTCGTCCCGGCGCTCTGCGACGGCGTAGCGCTGGCCGGTGGAGGCGCGGGCGCCGTGGTCGTACACGCTGTGGGTGGAGGCCTTGTTCCCGTGCTTGCCGATGTCCTTGACCAGGGGCGCCGACGCCTTGGGCGCCGTGTGCAGCCAGACGGCCGAGGCGCCGTGCGGCGGGCACGCCTTGGCGGGCTTCGCGGCGTCGCAGCCGGTGAAGCGGGGACGGTGGGTGGTGTACTCCGGGCGGATGATGATGGACTCGCCGTTCTCGGCTGCTCTGAACGGCCGGTTCATGAGGTCGAAATAGTGTGCCCAGTCCCAGTACGGGCCCGGGTCCTCGTGCATGCCGGCGACCGTCGCCGGTGTGGTGCCCGGGACGTTGTCGTGGCCCAGGATGTGGGCGCGGTCGAGCGGGATGCGGTGCTTGGCGGCGAGGAACTTCACCAGCCTGGCAGAGGCCCGGTACATCGCCTCGGTGTACCAGGTGCCTCCCTTGGCCAGGTATCCCTCGTGCTCGATGCCGATCGAGCGGGTGTTGACGTCCCAATTGCCGGCGTGCCAGGCGATGTCGTTGGTCGCCACGTGCTGGGCGACATGTCCGTCACGGGAGCGGATCGTGTAGTGCCAGCTCACGTACTTCGGGTTGCGGACCAGGGAGGGGATGCCCCGGTAGCCGCCCTCGGTGTCGTGGATGACGATGTAGTCGACGGAACGGGTGCGGCTCAGGCGGTCGTGGTTGCCGTAGTCGCGGTGCTTCTTCTTGCCGAAACGCCGGTGCGCGGCGGGCATCCACTCGCAGGCGAGCGAGGCGGGGCACTCCGCGTCGCGCGCCCCTGACTCCGCCTTGGCGCTGTCGTGGCCCTCGTCGGCGATGACGGGCGCGCCGGCGCCGGCGCCGGCGTCGGATCCGAAGCCGGTGCCGGGATCGGCGTCGTCGCCGGTGTCCGGGTCGATCTGCTGCTCGTCCGTGAAGGGCGGGGGATAGGCGTCGAGGTCGCTCTCGTGGTCGCCGATGAAGGGCGGCAGGTCGGGTACGGGGTCCAGCCGCACCAGGTGCCCGTCGTCGGTACGGCGTTCGGTGCCCTCCCGCATCACCGAGAACACCTCGTCGGCGAAGCGGCGGGCGGCGGCCGGATCCTCCGAGCCCGAGTAGCGGGCGACCGCGTCGTACCAGTCGGCGGGGTTGGAGCTGGGGTGCTCCTGGTAGGAGGCGAGGAGGGCGGCGCCGCCCCTGATGTTCGCGGCCGGGTCGGTCCTGAGCCGGGAGGGCACGACGCCGATGAGGCCGCCGGCCTGGGGGAGCGTCGCCCGCGGCGCCTCCTGCGCGGTCCGCAGCGCGGAGGAGGCGGGTGGCTCGGCGCGCGCGGCGGGCATGGGGCGGGCCTCGTCGCCACGGGCGTCGCCGAGCGCGTCCCCGACCGTGCCGCCGAGCGCCTCGGCGGGGAACGTGTCGACAAGGTGCATCGGCCCGTAGCCGCCCGCCGTGCTCGGCCGCCCGCCGTGGGCGTCCCAGCGGGACTCCAGGTACGCCACGCCGAGCAGCACGCTCTCCGGTACCCCGTGCTCGCGGGCGGCCGCGGCGAAGTCGGCCTGCCGCCCCGGAGACGCGACGGCGGCGGACCCCGGGCCGGCGGGCACGGCCGGAGGCCGGGCAGGTGCGGTCAGCGCGGTGGTGGCCAGGACGGCGGCGAGCCAGAGCTGCATGAACATCTCCCCCATGGATGTCACGACGCGACTACTCACCGTAACTGATCCCAGAAAGGGATGTGTCAGACGTGGCGGATGATACGGATGGATTTGACTGGATGCAGCCGGACGCGGCACCCCCCTGCCTCCCGGTCGCGCCGGAACCGCCGCGCCGTCAGGGCCTGAGGCCACCATGGCGAGCGTTGGAGTTAGATCCTGCCCGATATCGGGCAGAATGATGGCGTGTCTCGCTCCAGAGCCGTAAGGTCCTCGTCTGTGCCACCGGCACGGCCTCCGTATGAAGATCTCATCGCTCACCTCACGAGGACGAGCCCGCTCGGCCCCGGCGAGGCGGCGCGCGTGGTCGCCGACGTGCTGGCGTACTTCTCGGAAACGACCGAGGAGTACGTCCGGCGCCGTCACGGCGAGCTGAAGGCGCGCGGCCACACGAACGACGAGATCTTCCCGAGGATCGCCGCCGAATTACGCGGCCGCCGGGTGGCCGCGCCGGAACTGTCGCTGAGACAGCTCCGCAGGATCGTCTACGGATGAACAGGAGACCTCGATGTGCGGAATCGTGGCCTACGTCGGCCCAAGGGACGCAGCCCCCATCCTGCTGGAGGGTCTGCAGCGACTCGAATATCGGGGCTACGACTCGGCCGGGGTCGTCGTGTCCAGCAAGGGGCTGAAGGTCCGTAAGGTCAAGGGGCGGGTGGCCGACCTGGCCAAGGTCGTGCCGGTCCGGTTCAGGGGCGGCCTGGGCATCGGGCACACCCGCTGGGCCACGCACGGCGTCCCCAGCGACGTCAACGCCCATCCGCACCTGTCCGCCGACCAGCGCATCGCGGTCGTGCACAACGGCATCATCGAGAACGCCGGAGAGCTGCGCGCCAAGCTGGAGGCCGACGGCGTGGTGTTCGCCTCCGAGACCGACACCGAGGTGCTCGCGCACCTGATCGCCCACGCCGCCGACGAGAACGACTCGCTGGAGGAGGCCGTCAGGAAGACGCTCAAGAGCGTCGTCGGCACGTACGGCATCGCCGTCATCGACGCCGAGCGCCCCGGCGAGGTGGTCGTGGCCCGCAACGGCAGCCCGATCGTGCTCGGCATCGGCGAGAAGGAGATGTTCGCCGCGTCCGACGTGGCCGCGCTGGTCCGCTACACGCGCCAGGTCGTGCACCTGGAGGACGGCGAGCTGGCCGTGCTGAAGGCCGACGGGTTCCACACCTTCGCCAGCGATGCCCGCGAGACGGCCAAGGAGCCGCTGACCGTCGACTGGGACGCCGGCCACTACGACACCGGCGGCTACGAGCACTACCTGCTCAAAGAGATCTCCGAGCAGCCCGAGACGATCACCAGGACGATGAGCGGCCGGCTCGACGAGCGCTTCAACGTCGCCCACCTCGGCGGGCTCAACATGGACGCCCGCGAGACGCGCAGCTTCCGCCGGGTGAAGATCATCGGTTGCGGCTCCGCGTACTATTCAGGACAGATGGGGGCGCAGCTCATCGAGGAGCTGGCGCGCATCCCCTCCGACGCCGAGCCGGCCAGCGAGTTCCGCTACCGCAACCCCGTCGTCGACCCCGACACCCTCTACGTCGCGATCAGCCAGTCGGGGGAGACCTACGACACGCTCGCCGCGGTGCAGGAGCTCAAGCGCAAGGGCGGCCGGGTCATCGGCATCGTCAACGCCGTCGGCAGCGCCATCGCGCGCGAGGTGGACGGCGGCATCTACCTGCACGCGGGCCCCGAGGTATCGGTGGCCTCGACCAAGGCCTTCACCTCGACCACGGTCGCGTTCGCGTTGCTCGCGCTGCACCTGGGCCGGGTGCGCGACCTGTCGCCGGCCGACGGCAGGCGCATCGTGGAGGGCCTGCGCCGGCTGCCCGGCCACGTCGAGGAGATCCTGGCGCAGGGCGACAAGATCGCCGAGCTGGCGCAGAAGTACGCCGACCACGCCGGCATGATGTTCGTCGGCCGCGTGCGCGGCTACCCGGTGGCCCGCGAGGGGGCGCAGAAGCTCAAGGAGATCTCCTACGTCCACGCGGAGGCCTATCCGGCCAGCGAGCTCAAGCACGGCCCGCTCGCCCTGATCGGCCCCGAGATGCCGACGGTCGCGATCGTTCCCGACGACGAGCTGCTCGACAAGAACCTCACCACGCTCGGCGAGATCCGCGCCCGCGGCGGGCGGGTGCTCATGGTCGGTCACCGCGAGCCCGGCCCGAAGCTGGCCGACGACGTCATCGTGATCCCGAAGAACGAGATCGAGCTCGATCCGATCCTGCTCACGATCCCGTTGCAGCTGCTCGCCTACCATGCCGCCGTGGCGCTCGACCGCGACGTGGACAAGCCGCGCAATCTCGCCAAGAGTGTCACTGTCGAATAATTGAGCCGCAAATCAGCCACATTCCCCTCAGGGTAGTGTTATCCGGCTCCAAACGACATAAATTCGATACTGTGCGGCAGTTCGACCAGCAGCGGCCCCATCCCGCACGCATGTACGACTACATGCTCGGCGGGAAGGACAACTTCGCGGTCGACCGTCTGGCCCTCGACCAGCTCGCCGAGCTGGTCCCGGAGGCGGTCCCGCTGGCCCGCGCGAACCGGGCATTCCTTCAGCGTGCCGTGCGCTACGTGGCCGCCGCGGGGGTCCGCCAGTTCCTCGACCTGGGCAGCGGGCTGCCGACCCAGGGCAGCGCGCACGAGGTCGCGCCCGAGGCCCGGGTCGTCTACGTCGATCATGATCCGGTCGTCGCCGCGCACTCCAGGGCCCTGCTCGAGAGCTCGGGCAGGGCCGTCTTCGTGGAGGCCGACCTGCTCGACACCGACGAGGTGCTGGCGCGGGCGGGCGCCCTGCTCGACCTGGCCGAGCCGGTGGGGGTGCTGCTGGTGTCGATCCTGCACTTCATCCCGGACACGGCCGGCGCGCAGAACGCGGTGGCCGCGCTGCGCGAGCGGGTGGCGCCCGGCAGCCACCTGGTGATCTCCCACGCGACGACGATGGCCCGGATGGAGGACGGCGATCGCGCCAGGGTCCCCTCCCGGGGCTCGTCCGCGGCGGGCGCCGACCGTCCGCCGTCCGAGATCCGCGCGTTCTTCGGCGACTTCCCGCTGGAGCCGCCGGGGCTGGTGCAGGCCACCGACTGGCGTCCCGACCGCCCCAAACTGGTGGGCGACTGGTCGCTGCCGTCGTCGCTGATGGCGGGGGTCGGCAGGAAACCCGGCTGACAGCGGCCAGGGAAGGCGTCCCGGGCCGCGGCGGGCTCGGCGCTGACCCGGGCCGGCGGCCGCACAGGCCGTCCCTCGTACGAGAGCGCAGCACGCCGATGGGGCCCCGGTGCGTGACGCTCCGCCACAGGTCAATAACCTGGAGTGGCGGGTGAGCTCGGGGAGGGGCGCATGCGGCGACGGCGGTTCTTGGCCTTGGGGCTGGGCTTGGCCGCGTGCGCGGCCGGCTGCGGCGCGCAGCGGTTCACCGAAGGCGCGTCCGTGCTGCGCACCCGATTCTCGATCAATCCGGGCGGGCGCCGGTGGGGTCGCGCGGGGCACGTGTTCGCCGGCGTGGCCCGCGCCGCCGGTTACGAGACGGGCGAGGGCCCGCAGGTCACGGTGACCGGCCTGCCGGCGCTGGCCGCCGCCGAGCTCAACCAGGGACAGAGCCTGCTCGACGCCGCCACCCCGCTGGCCAGGCTGGCCGGCGAGGTCGAGGTCGTGGTCGTGCCCGAGAGCTCCCGCTTCAAGGACTTCGGCGACTTCGGCGCCGCCCTGCGCACCAGGCCCGGGCAGACGATGCTGGCCGGCGGTCCGCAGGGAAATCCCGACCACCTGCTGTTCGGCCTCATCGCCAAAGGGCTCGGCGCCGACACCCGGCAGGTCGACTACACCGGCTACCCCAGCCGCCACGAGGTCGTCGCCGCGCTGTCGTCCGGCAAGGCGGTCGCCGCCGCCGGCCGGGTCGCGGAGTGGCGCACGATCATCGGGCGCGGCCGGGTCAGGGCGCTCGCGGTGTCCTCGGCCGAGCGGGTGCCGGAGCTTGACGTTCCGACCCTGCTGGAATCCGGCGTACGGGTGGATTTCGTGGACTGGATCGCGGCCTTCGGCGCTCACGACATGCCGGAAGAGAGCCGCGAGTCGGCCGTCGGCATGTGCGACGAGGTGACCCGCTCGGCCGGCTGGGAGGCGGCCTGCCGGGCCGCCGGATGGGTCTCGATCCCGCTCACCGGCGACGACTTCGAGTTGTGGCTCGCCTCCGAGGTCCGGCGCACGCGCGAGGTGCTGCGGGACCTCGGGCTGGTCGACACGACCAAATCCACAATATGCAGGGGTGGTTGCGGGATCCGCCACTAGATGTAGGATCCTGCTCGTCGCTGGTTCGCCTCCCAGGAGGCGGAGTGAAAGGGAACCCGGTGCGATTCCGGGGCTGCCCCGCAGCGGTGAGCGGGAACGACCGCCGTCACATGCACTGGAGCGATCCGGGAAGCGACGGCCAGTAGGCGCCATGAGCACGCCCGCGAGCCCGAAGACCTGCCCGCGACGTGCCGGGTCATGCGCCCGGCGAGCAGTGTCCATGGCCTCGAGGGAGGGCCGGGGGCTGGTGCGGCCGTGGGTCCATGCCGCCGTGCTCTCGCGTGCCCTCACGGGGATGAGCTCGCGAGGAGAGAGCACGTGACGCAGATCGTCGATGTTGACCGCCGCCTGGCCATCGAGGAGGCCGCCGCCCGGGTGATCACCGATCCGGCCAGCTCCCGGATCGCCGCCGGCCTGCTGGCCGAGGAGATCGCCGACGAGGCGGCCGGGCACGGGGTGCGCTCGTTCTCCGAGTCGGTCGCGGCCACCCACGCGGCGGGGCTGATCCAGGACGGGCTGGCGGAGTTCGTCGCCGCGCACGCCGCCGAGCTGGACGCGCTGATCTGCGCGGAGGCGGACGGCCGGTTCGAGTATTTCGGGTTGCGCACGGTCTATGACCGCTACCTGCTGCGCCATCCCGAGACCCGTAAGGTGCTGGAGCGGCCGCAACACTTCTTCCTCCGCGTGGCCTGCGGGCTGGCGGAGTCGGTCGCCGAGGCGGCCGAGCTCTACGCGCTCATGTCCAGCCTGTCCTACCTGCCGAGCTCGCCCACCCTGTTCAACGCGGGCGCGCGCCGGCCGCAGCTGTCGTCGTGCTTCCTGCTCGACTCGCCGCGCGACGAGCTGGAGGGCATCTACGACCGCTACGGGCAGGTCGCCCGGCTCTCCAAGTACGCCGGCGGCATCGGCATCTCGTGGACCCGCGTACGCTCGCGCGGCTCCCTCATCAGGGGCACGAACGGCCACTCCAACGGCATCGTGCCCTGGCTGCGCACGCTCGACGCGTCGGTGGCGGCGGTCAACCAGGGCGGCCGGCGCAAGGGCGCGGCCTGCGTCTACCTGGAGACCTGGCATGCCGACATCGAGGAGTTCCTGGAACTGCGCGACAACACCGGTGAGGACGCCCGCCGCACCCACAACCTCAACCTGGCCAACTGGGTGCCCGACGAGTTCATGCGCCGCGTGGAGGCCGACGAGCCCTGGTCGTTGTTCGATCCCAAGGACACGCCCGACCTCACGGACCTGTACGGGGAGGAGTTCACCGCCGCCTACCGCGCGTACGAGGCGGCCGGGCGCCACGTCCGGCAGGTCCCCGCCAGGATCCTGTACGGCCGGATGATGCGCACCCTCGCCCAGACCGGCAACGGCTGGATGACCTTCAAGGACGCCGCCAACCGCACCTCCAACCAGACCGGCCGCCCCGGCAACGTCATCCACCTGTCCAACCTGTGCACCGAGATCCTCGAGGTCACGAGCGACGCGGAGACGGCCGTGTGCAACCTCGGCTCCGTCAACCTGGCCGCCTGCCTCGCGGACGGCGGTGTCGACTGGGAGCGGCTGCGCCGGACCGTACGCACGGCCGTGCGCTTCCTCGACCGCACCATCGACCTCGGCTTCTACCCGACGCCCGAGGCCGAGGCGGCCAACAGGCGGTGGCGGCCGATCGGGCTCGGTGTCATGGGCCTGGCCGACGTGTTCTTCGCGCTGCGGCTGCCGTTCGATTCGCCGGCCGCGCTGGAGCTGTCCACGCGGATCGCCGAGGAGATCGCGCTGGCCGCCTACGACACCTCGGCCGACCTGGCCGCCGAGCGCGGAAGGCACCCGTCGTTCGCCGACACCCGGGCCGCCGGGGGAGTGCTGCACCCCGATCACTACGGAGCGAGCACGCCGCGCTGGGACGCCCTGCGCGACAAGATCGCGACGACCGGCCTGCGCAACTCCCTCATGATCGCCATCGCGCCGACGGCCACGATCGCCTCCATCGCCGGCTGCTACGAGTGCATCGAGCCGCAGGTGTCCAACGTGTTCAAGCGCGAGACGCTGTCGGGCGAGTTCCTGCAGGTCAACCGCTATCTGGTGGCCGACCTGCAGGCGCGCGGGCTGTGGACGCAGCGGATGCGCGACGACATCAAGCGGGCCGACGGCTCGATCCAGTCGATCCCCGGCATCCCCGACGATCTGAAGGCCCTCTACCGCACGGCCTGGGAGCTGCCGCAGAAGGCGCTGATCGACCTGGCCGCCGCGCGCCAGCCGTACATCGACCAGTCGCAGTCGCTCAACCTCTTCATGGCCGGCCCCACGATCGGCAAGCTCTCCTCGATGTACGCCTACGCCTGGAAACAGGGCCTGAAGACGACGTACTACCTGCGCTCGCGCCCCGCGACCCGCATCGCCCAGACGACGGTCCCCGCGGGGGCCGAGCCCTCCGCGAACCCCCCGGAACCGCGGAGCGGCTTCGCCGCGCTGTCCGCCTCCGCGACGGCTGACGCCGTCGCGTGCTCGCTCGAGAACCCGGAAACCTGCGAAGCCTGCCAGTAAGGAGCCCGTCGTGCTGCTCGACCCCGGAATGGACCTCACCCTGCGCCCGATGCGCTACCCCGACTTCTACGAGCGTTACCGCGCGGCCATCCGCAACACGTGGACGGTCGAGGAGGTGGACCTGCACACCGACCTGGCCGACCTGGCCAGGATGACGCCGCAGGAACGGCACCTGATCAACCGCCTGGTCGCCTTCTTCGCGACCGGCGACTCCATCGTGGCCAACAATCTCGTGCTCAACCTCTACCAGCACGTCAACGCCCCCGAGGCGCGCCTGTATCTCAGCAGGCAGCTGTTCGAGGAGGCCGTGCACGTGCAGTTCTACCTGACCCTGCTGGACACCTACCTGCCCGACCCCGACGAGCGGGTGAAGGCCTTCGCCGCGATCGAGCACATCCCGTCGATCCGGGACAAGGCGGAGTTCTGCTTCAAGTGGATCGACTCGATCAACGGCCTGCAGCGGCTGGAGACGGCGGCCGAGCGCCGCCAGTTCCTGCTCAACCTCATCTGCTTCGCCGCCTGCATCGAGGGCCTGTTCTTCTACGGAGCCTTCGCGTACGTGTACTGGTTCCGCTCCCGCGGCCTGCTCAACGGCCTGGCCACCGGGACGAACTGGGTGTTCAGGGATGAGTCCATGCACATGGAGTTCGCGTTCAGCGTGGTCGACACGGTCAGGGCCGAGGAGCCCTCGCTGTTCGACGACGAGCTGGGCGAGCAGGTCACCGCCATGCTGGAGGAGGCGGTGGCCGCCGAGCTGGCCTTCGCGGAGGATCTGTGCGGGGACGGCATGATGGGTATGGGGGTGACGCAGATGCGCCACTACCTGGAATATGTCGCCGACCAGCGGCTGGTCCGTCTGGGGCTGCCGAGAAGGTACGGTTCGGCTAACCCGTTCGGGTTCATGGAGCTGCAGGACGTGCAGGAGCTGGCCAACTTCTTCGAGCGGCGGGTCTCGGCTTACCAGGTGGCGGTCGAGGGAAATGTGAGTTTTGACGAGTCTTTCTAGGACCTAGGGGGTTATCGAGTGCAGTCTCCGGCGGGCTGGCCCATTCTCGCCATCGCGGTGATCGGCTCGGTCCTCTTGGTGGAAGTGGTCAGGCGGGTGCTGAACCGGATGGGGCGCAAGTGGGCGCTCGCCCGGCACCTCGTGGAGCACTGCACCTGGGCCGCGTTCGCGGTGGCCGTCGTGGTGGCGTGCAACCTGGTGTTCGGGCCGGGCATGTTCGGCCCGGCGCCCGCCGATCGCAGCCTGGCCGCATCGGTCGAGCACGCGCTCGGCCTGGTCACGATCGCCGCGGTCACCTGGCTGATCGTGCAGGCGACGTACGCGCTGACGGACGTCGCGCTCGACCGGCTGGTCCAGGTCGAAGGGGAGCGCAACCGCCGGGCGCGGCGGATCATGACGCAGATCGCGCTGGTCCGCCGCATCGCCTCCGCCGCCTTCATCGTGATCGCGCTCGGCGCCATGCTCTTCTCCTTCCCCCAGATGCGGGCGCTCGGCGCGGGCCTGCTCGCCTCGGCGGGCATCGCCGGCGCCATCGTCGGCATCGCCGCCCAGCCGACCATCGGCAACGCGCTGGCCGGGCTCCAGCTCGCCTTCAGCGACGCGCTCCGCCTCGAGGACGTGGTCGTGGTCGAGAAGGAGTGGGGCAGGATCGAGGAGCTCACGCTCACCTACGTCGTGCTGCGGCTGTGGGACGAGCGGCGGCTGGTCCTGCCGGTCTCGTACTTCACCCAGAACCCGTTCGAGAACTGGACCAGGCACGGCAGCCGGGTGCTCGCCGTGGTCTACCTGCGGGTGGACTGGTCGGTGCCGGTGCCCAAACTGCGGGAGGCGCTGTACGCGTTCCTGCAGGACAATCCGCTGTGGGACCAGAAGGACTGGACCCTCCAGGTCACCGACGTCCTGCCGAACGGGCTGGTCGAGCTGCGCGCCCTGATGAGCGCCGCCGACTCGCCGTCGTCCTGGGACCTCAAGTGCGACGTGCGCGAATACCTCGTCGAGTACGTACGCGAGAACTACCCGGACGCGCTGCCCCGCTTCCGCGTCGACACGCCGGAGACGCGCGCCGGCATGAGCTGGACCGACGACCGCGACCGGGGATAAATAGGTGGCATTCGCGCCGATCGCGGGTTTACCTTAAGCATGTCAACGACGGGATGACGACCGGCAGAAAGGGCGGCGAATGCGCGAGCTGGGCACCATCCGACCGCCGGCGGTCCTTCCTGAGCTGCCGCGGAGGCTTTCCGGATAATTCTTTCCCGGAATTTCCAGAAAGCCGTCTCGAGGATATCGAGGCGGCTTTTCCTGCGCGACCGAGTGTGGGGCAGTTTGGCCGCCCGCCTGCTTTGGGAGCAGGAGTGACGCAGGTTCGAATCCTGCCACTCGGACGGCGGTCCTGAAAGAACAGGGCCGCGGGCCACGGCCTGACCGAGGGGATTGGCGACCCCCGGCCGGACCACGCCCTCACCCCGGGCCGGCCCACGCCAGCCGGGCCCGGGGTCCAGTCCGACCGGCCCGCCGGCGCGGCGGCGTGCCTGCTCACCGTGCCTGCCTACCGGGGCCGCGGCGCCGGCCACAGATAGCGCGTGGCCAGCACCGCGGCAAGGCCTCCGGCGATGTTCATGGCCATCCTGACGAGAGCGGCATCCCAGCGCTCCGGGTGGCTGAAGTCGCTGAGCAGCAGGAGCATCATCGGCATCCAGATCGCCCAGTAGGTGTAGTTCGCCGCACGGTAGGTGTGGGCCAGCACGCCGGCCGCCCCGACGCACAGGGCGATCACCGGTGTTGACGGGTGGGCGGCCAGGATGAGCGCCGTCAGCGCGCTGCCCAGCACGGTGCCCAGCATGCGCTTCGCGTAGCGGAGGCCGGTGGCCTCAGGGGTGGGCCGCAGCGTGGTGAGGATCGCCGTGACCAGCCAGTGGGTCGCCGCGACGCGAAGCCCGAGCACGGCCATGAGCACCATGGAGGCGCCGGTCAGCAGGCCCAGGCGTGCGGCGTGCCGCAACCGGACGGCGCGGCCGGTTTCGGACGGCGGGATCGTGGCCGACAGGCGGCCCAGGACCAGGGCGACGAGCGCGCCCCACACCGCCCCGGCGAACTGGGCCAGTCCGGGCACGGCCACCTCGTCGCCGCCCATGAGCGCCCCGAACAGGGCCGCCATCGCACCCATGACCCCGAGGACCGGCCAGATCCCGCCGGCGACGGCCGCCGCCGTCACGCCCGCCGCCAGCAGCCACAGGTCGCCGCCGACGAGCCAGGCGTACACGCCCCCCGCGGTGATCGCGACGGTTCGTACGAGCATGAGCGGGGCCAGGCGGAAGGGAGCGGGGAACAGCGTCAGCGTGGTGGCCAGCGTCATCGTCGCGCCGAACCCGGTCTCGCCCAGCGCCCAGCCGCCGGGTCAGCACGGCGGCCATCGCGGAGTCCGGCTCGACGGCGGTGAGGTCGGTGCCGCGCGCCGCGAACATCGCCGTGGCCTTGCCCGTGCCTGCGCCCACTTCGACGGCCGGCGCGCCGCCGAGCCCGGCGTAGGCCAGGACGTCGTCCACCAGAGCGTCCGGGTAGGCGGGGCGGACCCTGTCGTATGCCTCGGCCACTTCTCCGAACACCCTGGCTTGCACCCGCTCCGCAGTCATTTGCGCCCTTTCACCGTCGACAATCGCCTTTTCACCAGAGTGGAGTCCGGTCATCGGGGCGCGCGGTCGGCCGCCGTGATGGCCCGCAACATGTACGGGTGCAGCAGCTTCGCCCGCTGCCGCGGGATGCCGCCGGCGATGGCCGCCTCGGCCAGCGCGTCCCTCAGCCACTCCACGTCCACCGGCCGCCCGTCCTCCCGCCGGAGCAGCGGCTCCCCCGCGGCCCGGCCCGACGAGAGCGCCTCCAGCAGCGGCCGGGCCGGAGGCGGCACCGGGAAGGCCACGATGTCGCCGCGGCTGTCGTGCACGGTGACGATGGCGCACTCGCCGTCGGCCACCGGGTGCAGGTCCTGGAGGGTCAGCTCGGCGAGGGCGCCGGCGGCGGCGCCGGTGGCGTCCAGCAGCGCGACGGCCGCGGCCTCGGCCTGCCGGCCGCCGGCGGCCAGCCGGCCGACGCCCCGGCGCAGCAGCCGACGGTCCTCCCGGGTCAGCACACCGGTGCCGGAGCCGGCGACGCGGTCGTGGCGTACCGCGCCGGAACGCCAGGCGAAGGCGTAGAAGGAGGACAGCACGCCCCGCCTCCTGTTCACCGTCGCGCTGGCCAGGGGCTTGCCCGGCACGCGCACGCCGATGGTGAGGGCGCCGGCGCGCGCCGCGTCACAGTAGGTGTCGAGGTGGGCTCCGGTGACCGCGAGCGGCTCGACGGACGGCTCGGCCTCGCGCAGCCAGCGCAGGAACGCGGCCAGGACCCGCAGGCGGACCTGCCTGGTGGCCGCGGACGGCCGCTCCCGTAGCCAGGCCGCCGCCGTGCGCCAGGTCAGCGGGTCGAGGGAGTCGAGCAGGTCGACGTCGTCGCCGGGCACCTCGCCCGCGTCTTGGGGGCCGCGGCGCGGGCGCAGCCCGGCGATCTGCCCGATGCTGGGCGCGGCCGTGCTCGCGCCCGGGCCGGGGCCTCCGTCGCCGGAACCTAAGGCCCTGCCCGCCGGTGGGGTGCTCTGTGCTCGGCCGGCGGTCCCTGAGCCAGGCAGATCAGTCATGATCTTGATCATCTCACGGAGCTCGCCTCGCTCGCGTCCTCCTTCAGGACCTGTTTGCGACGAACGCGGCCATCGTACGAGAGCCGCCCCGGGCGAGACACGGGGATCGGGGAACGGGGTGGCCGGGCGCCGGGGCCGCTTGACATGGTACTCAAGTATCAGGTACCTGATTGTTTAATCAGGTGCCTGATAGGAAGGAGCGGCCATGAAGGTGTTGATCATCGGAGCCGGCATGGGCGGCCTGACCCTCGCCCAGGCGCTGCGGCGTGCCGGGATCGAGGTCGCGGTCCACGAGCGCGATCCGGCCGTGGAGGCGACCGGCGGCTACCGGCTCCACCTCGACGACCGGGCCTGCGCGGCGCTGCGCCGCCACCTCGCGCCCGACCACTACCAGGCGCTCCTGGGCAGTTCGGCGGGGTGGCAGGCGTTCCGCCGCTTCGCCGTCGCCGACCACCGGATGCGGCTGCTGTTCGCCGAGCCGCGCGAGCGCGCGCAAGAGACACTCATGATCGGCCGCATCCCGCTGCGCCGGCTCCTGGCTCACGGGCTGGACGGTGCGCTGAGGTTCGGCGCCGAGTTCACCGGCCACCGGGCACATCCCGACGGCACGGTCACGGCGCACTTCGCCGACGGGAGCGCCGACCGGGGCGATCTCCTCGTCGGGGCGGACGGCGTGGGTTCGCGGGTCGCCACGGCGCTGGCCGGCCGCCCGACCTCGGCCCCCGCCGGGGTGAGCGGCATCGCCGGCCGCACCCCGCTGGACGGCCGGACCCGCCCGCTCGTCCCCGGACTGCTGGCCGAGGGCCCGGCGCTGGCCTTCGGGCCGGGCGGCATCGGGATGTTCGTCACCGTCCACGACCCGGCCGGAGGCGCCGTGGTCGATCCCTCCTCGTGCACCGGCGTGCCCGCCATGCTGGAGGATCCCGCGCTCATCTGGGGGCTCCTCGCGCCCGACGGCCGCTTCCCCGGCAGGCCGCGCGAGCTCGACGGCGCGGGCCTGATGCGGGTCACCGGCGCGCTGCTCGACGGCTGGGACGGGCGGTTGCGCGCCCTCGTCCGCGCCGGCGACCCGGCCACCGTGGCGTTCTTCCGCTTCCACGCCGCCGACCCCGGCGCCGACCTGACGCCCTGGCCGGCCGGCGCCGTCACCGCGCTGGGCGACGCCGTCCACGCCATGCCGCCCACCGGCGGGCGGGCCGCGGCCACCGCGATCCGCGACGCCGACCTCCTGGCCGGCGAGCTGGCCCGCGCGCACGCGGGGGAGTCCACCATCCCGATGGCCGTGCACCGCTACCAGAGCGGGATGGCCGCCTACGCGGGCGACGCGATCCGCACGTCGATGCAGCCGCTTGGCTGGGTGCACCGGCTCGCCGGCCCGGTCGGGGCAGGGCTGGCGCGGCTGAGCCTGCCCGCCCTGGCCACAGCCGCCCGGCTCGGCCGCCGCGTGACGGGAGCCCGCGTTGCCTGAGCGGCGGCCCGGCTACGGGGCCTGGCCCGACGGGGAGCCTGATCTGCCGCTGTGGGAGCTGATCCAGACCTCGCATGTGGTCGCCAGGGGTTTCACCGCGCTCTTCGCCTCGGTCGGGCTCACTCCGACGCAGTTCGGCGTGCTGGCCACGCTCGCCGCCGGCGAGGACCTCAGCCAGGCCGAGCTCGCCCGCGCGGTCATGGTGCGTCCGCAGAGCATGAACGAGCTGTTCGTGTCGCTGCTCAAGCGCGGCCTGGTCGAGCGCGACGGGCCAGGGGGCCGCGGGCGCCGGGCGGGGTTGCGGATCACCGAGGCGGGCCGCGAACTTCTGGCCAGGGCGCAGCCCGAGGTCGAGAAGTTCAACGCGCCGGAGGCCATCGGGCTGTCCGCCGCCGAGGCCGGGGAGTTGTCCCGGATGTTGCGCGCCGTCCGCGAGGCCCTCGCCTGACCGTCCGCTCAGGGGGCGTAGCCGAGCACGTGGTCACGCAGCAGGCGGCCGATGTCCGGGTCGCCGCGTTCGATGGCCTCGACGAGGGGCTCGTGGTCGGCGGCGTTCTCGTGCGGCCGCATCCTGAACAGCCGGATCGACACGTGCGTCCACACCTCGATGCCCAGCGACTCCCACACCGAGACCAGCACCGCGTTGCCGGACGCGGCCACGATCTCGCGGTGGAAGCCGACGAGGTGGCGCACCTGGCCGTCGAGCGAGCCGGCGGCGGCCGCCTCGTGCATGCGGGCCACGTGCGCCCGCAGCGCGGGGACGGAGGGGGTGCCCAGGCGGGTGGCGGTCTCCTCGAGGCCCGCCCGCACCTGGTAGACCTCGCGCAGGTCGGCCGGGGTGAAGCCGCGGACCCGGGCGCCCTTGTTGGGGGAGGACTCGATCAGCCTGAGGGCTTCGAGCTCGCGCAGCGCCTCGCGTACGGGCGCCTGGCTGACCTGGAGCTCGGCGGCCAGGCGGCGCTCCACGATGCGGTCCCCGGGCCCCCAGCGACCGCTGATCATGCCCTCGACCAGCACGTCGCGGATCTCGTCACGCAGTGGCGGCCGCGCCACAGGCTCCACGGAGAAGTCCTTTCATCATATGATCGATCATAGGGTGTTTAATGGAAGCATGCAGAGAGATGTGGATCCTCAGGAGACCGCCGAATGGCTCGAGTCGCTCGAGGCGGTCCGGCGGGAGGCCGGTCCCGATCGGGCCGACTACCTGCTGCGCAGGCTGGCCACGAGCACGCGCTATCTCAACACGGTGCCCACGGCGGAGGAACCCGCCTACCCGGGCGACCTCGCGCTGGAGGAACGCGTCGCGGCCTACGACAGGTGGAACGCCGCGGCCATGGTCAGCCGGGGCGCCAAGCTGGGGCTCGGCGGCCACCTGGCCACCTACGCCTCGGCCGCCTGGCTCTACGAGGTGGGGTTCAACCACTTCTTCCACGCCGGCCACGACCAGGTCTATTTCCAGGGGCACGCCTCTCCTGGCGTCTACGCCCGCGCTTTCCTGGAAGGACGGCTGAGCGAGGAGCAGCTCGACCTGTTCCGCCGCGAGCCCGAGGGCGGCCTGCCGTCCTACCCACACCCGAGGGCCATGCCCGGCTTCTGGCAGTTTCCCACCGTGTCGATGGGGCTCGGCCCGCTCAACGCGATCTACCAGGCCAGGTTCAACCGCTATCTGCACAACCGCGGCATCAAGGACACCTCGCGCAGCCATGTCTGGGCCTTCCTGGGCGACGGGGAGATGGACGAGCCCGAGGCAACCGCCGCCCTCACGCTGGCGGCACGCGAGGGCCTCGGCAACCTCACCTTCGTGATCAACTGTAACCTCCAGCGGCTCGACGGCCCCGTCCGCGGCAACACCCGTGTCGTGCAGGAGCTGGAGAGCGTCTTCAGAGGCGCAGGCTGGCACGTCGTCAAGGCGCTGTGGGGCCGGGAGTGGGACGACCTGCTCGGCTCCGACGAGCTGGTGGCCAGGCTCGGTGAGGTGCCCGACGGCCAGTTCCAGACGTACGCCGCCTCGTCCGGCGCCTACATCAGGGAGCACCTGTTCCACGGCTTGGACGTGCCCCACTCCGACGAGGACCTGCGGCGCGTCGTCGGCGGGTCGCGGGCCGGCCACGAGCCGCGCAAGGTGTACGCCGCCTACCGCAGGGCGCTGGAGCGCACCGACGCGCCCACCGTCGTCCTCGTCCAGACGGTCAAGGGCTGGACGCTCGGCGCCGGGGTCGAGGCGCGCAACGCCAACCACCAGATGAAGAAGCTCACGCAGGACGAGTTCCGCGTCATGGGCGAGCGGCTCGGCCTGCCCGTTCCCGCCGGGGCGCTCGACGGCGAGCTGCCTCCCTACCTGCACCCCGGCCCCGATTCGCCCGAGGCGCGCTACATCGCCGAGCGGCGATCCGCCCTGGGCGGGCCGATACCCCGGCGCACGGTCTCCCATCACCTCCTGCCGCAGCCCGGCGAGCGGCCCTTCCGCGCCCTGGCCAAGGGCTCGGCGCAGCCGGTGGCCACCACGATGGCGTTCGTCCGGCTGGTCAAGGACCTGATGAAGGAGCCGGAGACCGGGCAGCGCTGGGTGCCGATCGTGCCCGACGAGGCCAGGACGTTCGGCATGGAGTCGCTCTTCCCCACCGCGAAGATCTACTCGCCCCACGGCCAGCGTTACGACGCCGTCGACAGGGAGCTGCTGCTGTCGTACAAGGAGGCGGTCGACGGGCAGATCCTCATCGAGGGCATCACCGAGGCGGGGTCGATGGCGTCGTTCACCGCCGCCGCCTCCAGCTACGCCACGCACGGCGAGCCGATGATCCCCTTCTACATCTTCTACTCGATGTTCGGCTGGCAGCGGACCGGCGACCAGATGTGGGCCCTGGCCGACCAGCTCGGCCGCGGATTCCTCATCGGCGCGACCGCCGGGCGCACCACGATGACGGGGGAGGGGCTGCAGCACGCCGACGGGCACTCGCAGCTGCTCGCCTCGGCCAACCCCGCGTGCCTGGCCTACGACCCCGCCTTCGCGTACGAGGTGGGAGTGATCGTGCGGGACGGGCTCGAACGCATGTACGGCCCCGCGGCCGAGGACGTGTTCTACTACCTGACCCTCTACAACGAGCCGAAGCCGCAGCCCGCGATGCCCGAGGGGATCGAGGAGGGCATCGTCAAGGGCATCTACCGCTACTCCGCCGCAGGCGGCGCCGCCCATCTGCTGGCCAGCGGCACCGCGATCCACTGGGCGCTGGAGGCGCAGCGGCTGCTGCAGGACGAGTACGGCGTCGGCGTCGACGTGTGGTCGGTGACCTCGTGGAGCGAGCTGCGCAGGGAGGCCATGACCGCGACGGGCGTGCCCTACCTGCGCCAGGCCATGGCGGGGACGAGCGGGCCGGTGATCGCGGTCAGCGACTGGATGCGGGCGGTGCCCGACCAGATCCGGCCCTGGATCGACCGGCCGTGGACGTCGCTCGGCACCGACGGGTTCGGGCTTTCCGGCCCGCGTGAGGACGTACGCCGCCACTTCGGGGTGGACCCCCGCTCGATCGCGGACGCGGTGCTCAAGGCGGTCGAGGAGTAGGGGCTGCCCGGCTGGTCCGGCCGGGCCGTCCGATATATTGCGAAATGCCGTGATCACCAGGGCCGAGGAGGAGACATCCATGGACGCCGATCAGTTCTTCGACCGGCACCTCGACCGCGTCCCGATCCTCGGCATCTTCCGCAACCTCGACCCCGACGCGACCGTGGCGATGTGCGAGCGAGCCTGGGAGTTCGGGGTCGAGCTCATCGAGGTGCCCGTGCAGACGTCCAGCGCGCTGCCGTCACTCCGGGCGGCCGTCGAGGCCGCGAAGGATCGCGGGAAGAGCGTCGGTGCGGGAACGGTGACCACGGCCGCGCAACTGCTGACGGTGCACGACCTGGGGGCGGCGTTCACGGTCGCGCCCGGCCTGCACCCCGAGGTCGTCGCCGAGTCGCGCCGCCTCGGGCTGCCGCACCTGCCGGGCGTGGCCACCGCCACGGAGATCGCCGCCGCCCTCGCGCACGGCTTCACCTGGCTCAAGGCGTTCCCCGCCAAGCAGCTCGGGGCCGGCTGGATCGCCGCGCAGCTGGCGCCGTTCCCCTCCGTCCGGTTCGTCGCCACCGGAGGGATCGACGCCGGCAACGCGGCCGGCTTCCTGGCGGCCGGCTGCCGCGCCGTGGCCGTGGGGTCGGCGCTCAACGATGACGAGGCGCTGGCCAAGCTGCGCGCGAGCCTCCCGGGCGTGACGCCACCCCTGCACTGAGTCCGCACGAGGGCACGGGCGTGAAGCCCGTGCCCTTCTTGCTGGGAACGCTCCAAGGAATTCGATCCCTTGCGCGCGACGAACCGTATAGCGTACGGTACGTTGTACGACAACTCTGGAGGAATCCTTGACCGACATCCGGCCCTTCCGCCTCGAAACCGCCCAGGCCGACCTCGACGACCTGGGCGCGCGGCTCGACCGGGTGCGCTGGCCGGACGAGGTGCCCGGCCACGGCTGGCGCCACGGCGTGCCGCTCGCCCACCTCAGGCGCCTGGTCGAGCACTGGCGCACCGGCTACGACTGGGAGGCGGCGCGGGCCGAGCTCAACCGGCATGACCAGTTCGTCACCGAGATCGACGGGCAGCGCGTGCACTTCCTACACGTCCGCTCCGCGGACCCCGGCGCGCTTCCGCTGCTGATCACCCATGGCTGGCCCAGCTCCCCGGTCGAATACCTCGACGTGATCGAGCCGCTCAGCCGCGACTTCCACCTGGTCATCCCGTCCCTGCCGGGCTACGGCCTGTCGGGGCCCACCCGCGAGACCGGATGGGGCTCCACCCGCATCGCCCGGGCCTGGCTGGAGCTCATGACCCGGCTCGGCTACGAGCGCTTCGGCGTGCAGGGCGGCGACTGGGGCACGTGGATCTCGCGCGAGGTCGGCGTCCTCGCCCCTGACCGGGTCGCCGGGATGCACGGCAACGGCATCATCTGCTTCCCCGTCGGCGCGCCCGGCGAGCTCGACGGGCTGAGCCAGGTCGAGCAGGAGCGCCTGGCCTTCCGCGAGAGCTACCTGACCGAGCAGTACGCCTACAAGCTCATCCAGTCGGCCCGCCCGCAGACCTTCGCCTACGGCATGGCCGACTCGCCGGTGGCGCTGCTGGCCTGGTTCGCCGGCGTCTACCACGAGTGGAGCGACACGGAAATCGACACCGACCGGCTGCTCACCACGGTCATGCTCTACTGGCTGACCAACACCGCCGGCTCGGCCGCCCGGTCCTTCGTCGAGACGCCCGACACCGAGACGGACACCGGCGTCGAGTGGGAGCTCAAGCCCGCGACCGTGCCCACCTCGATCTCGGTCTTCCCGAAGGACATCCTGCGGCCCATCCGGCGCTTCGCCGAGCGCGACAACAACATCGTCGGCTGGGTGGAGCACGAGCGGGGCGGCACGTTCGCCGCCCTGGAGCAGCCTGAGACGTTCGTCGCCGACGTGCGCGCGTTCTTCGCGACCTTGCGCTGAGCGGCGACCCCGCCCGGGCCCGGAGGGCCGACCCGTCAGGAGCTTGGCCAGCGTGGTCCTGCCCGAGCCGTTCACCCCGACCAGCGCGCCGCCCGCGTGGTGATCGTGCGGCTCTCCCTCGAGGCGGGCCGGGGCGCGCTCCCGGGCGTGAGGGTTACCGTGGGCGCATGAGCGTGCGGTACTGGCGTGACCCGCTGTGGGGCGGCGTGGACCTGATGCGGGCCCGCTTCACGGGCGACCCGTTCGCCCGGCACAGCCACGACACGTACGCGATCGGCGTCGTCGAGGAGGGCCTGGAGGAGATCGCCTTCCCCGACGGGCCGCGGTGCGCCGGCGCCGGCGAGGTCGTCATGATCGACCCGGGCGTCGTGCACACCGGGCGGGCGCGCACGCCGGACGGCTGGACCTACCGCGTCCTGTATCCCAGGCCGGAGCAGCTGGCGGCCATCGCAGACGAGGCGGGCGCCGCCGCCGGGCCTCCGGCGTTCTCCACCTGGTCGGCCACCGACGAGCGAGCCTCCGCGCTGCTGCTGTCCGCGCACCGCGCGGCCGAGCAGGGACAGCGGCTGGCCGCCGACTCGCTGCTGCGCGTCGTCATGGCGCGGCTGATCGGCGCGTACGGCTCCCGCGGGCCACGCCCCGGCCGGTCGGCCCGGCCCGCGGCGGCCGGCCGGAGCGTCGCCGCCAGGGCGCGCGAGCTGTTGCACGCGTCTCTGGCCGACCCGCCCGACCTGGGGGAGCTGGCCGCGGCCGCGGGCACGGCGCCGTTCGCGCTGCTGCGTTCCTTCCGCCGCGCGTACGGGCTGCCGCCGCACGCCTACGTCGTCCAGCTGCGCGTCAGGCGCGCCCGCGCGCTGCTGGAGCGGGGGACGCCTCCGGCGGAGGCGGCGGTGGCCGCCGGGTTCTGCGACCAGTCGCACCTGTCGCGGCACTTCCGTCGCATGGTGGGGGTGACACCGGGCGCCTACCAGCGGGGGGTGCTGGCGGGCCGGCCGGTCGGCGGGACGCGCGGATGACGCGGAGCGTGGCGCCGGCCGGCCGGCCGGTCAGCAGGACGCGCGGATGACGCGGAGCGCCTCCTCCACGCGGTCGGCGCCGGTGCGGACACTGAGCACGCACAGGCGCAGGTAGAACGCACCCTCCAGGGTGGTGCTCGACAGGTAGACCCGGCGCGTGGCGTTGATCCGGTCGAGGAGGCGCCGGTTGTCGTCGTCGGAGCCCCGCAGGCGGAAGGGCACCACGCTCAGGTCCGGCCGCCACGGCACCTCCAGGCGCGGATCGGCCGACAGCTCCCGGTGCACCACCCCGGCCAGGTCGAGCTTCTCGTCCAGCGCCTCCTCGAAGGCCCGCAGGCCGTGCAGGTGCAGCGGCAGCCACAACCGCAGCCCCCGGAACTCCCGGGTGAGCTCCACGCCCAGGTGCCCGTAGTCGGGCAGCCCGTCCACCTCGTGGATGTCCTGCAGGTACTGGCCGCCGCCCGCGTGCGCGGCGCGCAGCACGGCGGGCTCGCGTACGAGCAGCACGCCCGTCCCGTACGGCAGGAACAGGCTCTTGTGCGGGTCGAACGTGAGCGAGTCGGCCTCCTCGATGCCGGCGAGCCGCTCGCGCCCGCGCCGGGTGAGCTGGAAGCCGCCGCCGTAGGCGGCGTCGACGTGGAACCACAGCCCCTGCTCGCGAGCCAGCCGGCCCAGGTCCGCGAGCGGGTCGACGGTGCCCGTGCTGGTGCTGCCCGCGGTGCCGGCCAGCAGGAAGGGGCGCAGCCCGGCGGCGCGGTCCTCAGCGATCATGCGGGCTGCCTCGCGGACGTCCATGCGCAGGTCCGCGGTGGTGGGGACGGTCCGGATCCGCCCGGCGGGCAGGCCGGCGATCTGGGCGGCCTTGGCCAGGCTGTAGTGCGTGTGCTCGGTCACGTACACGGTGCCATCGCCGAACGCGGCGCCGAGCCGGTCGTGCCGGGCGGCCACCACCGCGGACAGGGTGGCCTGCGAGGCGCCGGTGGTGATCAGCCCGCCCGCGCCGGACGGCAGCCCGAACAGGCCCGCCATCCAGGTGAGCACGCTCTCCTCCATCGCGACCAGCGCGGGCGCGGTCTGCGCCACGCCGGTGTAGCGGTTGGCCACCTGCGCGAGCAGCTCGGCCAGGGCCGACGAGACGAGGCCGCCCGCGGGGAAATAGGCCAGGTAGCCGGGTCCCGCCGTGTTGACGCCCTGCCCGGCGGCCTGGCGGAAGGTCTCGATCAGGGTGGCGAAGTCGCCCGGCTCGCCACCCGGCGGGCGGCGCAGCAGCGCGGCCAGCCGGGTGGCGTCGCGGTAGTCGCTGGCGGGCTCGTCCGGCAGCTCGGCGACCTGCCGGACGATGAGGTCGACGGCCTGGCGGCCCAGATCGGCGACGGCGTGCGGGGCGAGGTCCAGGGGGAGTGCGGTGTGGCGTTCCTGCTGGGTGGTCATGTCCGGACACGGTAGGGAACCGGGCAAGAGTCAGGATTGGACGTTCTTGCACCCTGGCTGTCAGAAAAGGCTCTCCCGCTGGGGCAGGTCGACCACCCCGGTGAGCGCGAGCAGCCCCAGCAGCACCAGCGCGGCGAGGATGGCCCACGTGACGGGATGGCCGAGGTTGAGCGTCCAGGTCGCGCCGATCCTGGCGGGCACCAGCAGGGCCGTGTCGTGCCGGTTGAGGTAGACGGTGCCGCCCAGGAACCAGTGGCGGTCGTCGTCACGCTGCGTCGCCCCGGTGTCCTCGGCGTCCTCTCCCGGCAGGGCCGGCAGCCGGTGCCCGCCGTGGCCGACGCGGATCTCCCGGACGACCCAGGCCACGAGCAGCGCGACGAGCGGGACGTACGTCGCGATCCGCCAGGCGGGTGACGGCGGGACCAGCTGCCACAGCTGCAGGGACGCCACCAGCAGCCCGAGGTTGAGACAGGCCGCCCCGGCGAGCGTCAGCCGGGCCACGCCGCGCAGGTAGACGCGGTACCTCCGGGCCGAACCCGCGGGACGGGCGGCGTCGAGGTCCGGGCGGGCGCGCAGGACGAGCAGCGTCACCACGGGGAGGAGCAGCGTGATCGCGGCCTGGATGAGCACCGGCTCGAACGCGGCCAACGGGGTGAGGGCCCGCGCCGGGCCGGCAGGGTCGACGCCGTACCCCCGGAACGACGGCAGGGCGCCCAACGAGCCGTACCGCCACCAGCCGACAGCCGCGGTGGCCAGCGTGATCACGAGCGCCGGCAGCGCCCACGCCCAGGGCACGCGCACCGGGTCGGTGCGGAACGTGGTGTCCACGGTGACGCGGCGGCGCAGGCCCTCCTCCCAGCCTCCGTCGCGCCTGGCCGCGCGGACCCCGCGGCCGGCCCGCACGTAGAGGGCCAGGTCCGCGACGCCGAGCACGGCGCCGACACCGCTGACGAAGCCGGCGCCCCGCCCGGCCGCGACGAGCGGCACGCCGGCGGCGGCGGCGCACAGGGCGGCGATGAGCACCAGCCTGGTGTAGGCACGGCGTTGCCCGATCACCTCGGGGTGGGCGACGTACGCGTGCGGCACGAGCACCCCGAACGGCGCCGTCGGCCTGGTCAGCGCCGGCAGGGCCAGCGACACCCCGGTCACCAGGGCGATCGTGGCCAGCGCGGCGGCGATGGGCAGCGTCATGAGGTCGTCTTCTCCTCGGCTCGGAATCTCGCCAGCAGGGCCTGGCAGCGGCGTACGACCTCGTCGCGGTCGAGGCCGTGCACGGTGGCCTCGGCCAGCAGAACAAGGGCCCGCTCTTCCCAGTCCGCCGCGAAGCCGGGCTCCGGCGGGCCTGAGGAGGGATCGCGCCTGACGACCGCGCCGCTCTTGCGGTTGACGCGGATGACGCCCTCGCGCTTGAGCAGGTCGTACGCCTTGTTGACGGTGTGGAAATTGATCCCGAAGTCGGCCGCGAGCTGGCGGGTGGAGGGCAGCGGGTCGCCCTCCACGGCCTCGCCTCTGGCGATCGCCTCCACGATCCGGTCCCGGATCTGCTGGTAGATCGGGACCTCGCTGTCGAGATCGAGGTGCAGGTTCACGCCCAACAGCTTATCTGATATACAACTAATAGAACAGATGGAACTCACCAACGATGGGAGCCCCGGCCATGTTCACCCTCGACATCACCTCGACCACGCTCACCGTGCGCTACGAGCGCTGGACGCGGCTCTTCGTCCGCAGGGCGCGCACCGACATCCCGCTGGCGGCGATCCGCGAGGCCGTGCCCGTGGCCCACCCCCTGTCCCAGGCCAGGGGCCTGCGTGCGGGCATCGTCGTCAGCGGCGTGCTCAAGGCCGGGACGTGGACGGGCTTCGACGGCGTCACGCGGCTGGTGTGCGCCCGGGGCGGCGAGCCAGGGCTGCGCATCGTGCTCGACCGGCGCATCGACGGCGTCGACGAGCTGGTGCTCAGCCTGGCCGGCGCCGAAGAGGTCCGGCACCGGCTGGCCGGAACGGCCGCGTGACCGCCGTCGAGGTGCGCGGGCTCGGCAAGGCGTACGGCCCCGTGGCCGCCGTCACCGACCTGAGCTTCGACGTGCCGCCGGGCAAGGTCACCGCCTTCCTCGGCCCCAACGGGGCGGGCAAGACCACCACCATGCGCATGGTGCTGGGCCTGGTCGCCCCCGACACCGGCAGCGCCACCATCGGCGGGGTGCGCTACGCCCGCCTGCGCCGCCCGGCCGCGACCGTCGGCGCCGTGCTGGACACCTCCGGGTTCCACCCCGACCACACCGCCCGCGCCCACCTGCGGGTGTACGCGCGGATGGGCGGCTTCTCCCGCCGCCGCACGGAGGAGGTCATGGACCTGGCCGGCGTGACCCCGTTCGCCGGGCGCCTCACCCGCGCCCTGTCCACCGGGATGCGCCAGCGTCTCCACCTGGCGACCGCGCTGCTCGGAGACCCGCGCGTGCTGCTGCTCGACGAGCCCGCCAACGGCCTCGACCCCGAGGGGAACGCCTGGCTGCGCGGCTTCCTGCGCGAGCTGGCCGCGCAGGGTCGCGCCGTCCTGGTCTCCAGCCACGTGCTGAGCGAGGTGGAGCAGCTCGCCGACCGGGTCGTGGTGATCCGCGAGGGCCGGCTCGCCGTCGCGGGCCTGGTGGCCGACCTGTACGGCGACCCCCGCGTGCTCATCCGCTCGCCCGGCGCAGAAACCCTGCACGCGCTCCTGCCCGGCTTGGGGGAGGGGGTCACCGTCGAGCGCACGGCCGGGGACGCCCTGCTCGTCCACGGGCTGCCCGCCGACCGCATCGCCGCCGAGGCGAGCGCGCACGGCATCCCCCTGCACGAGATCACCCCCGTCCGCCCCACGCTCGAACAGACGTTCCTCAACCTCACCGGAGGGCCCGCATGACCGGTTTCGTCCTGGCGGAGTGGCGCCGCCTGACCAGCGCCAGGCTCTGGCGGTGGGGGATGCTCGCGGCGATCTGCAGCGGCGCGTTCGCCGCGCTGCTCGCCCTCATCGGGCCGGAGAACTTCGACCCGCCGATGCCCGGCCTGCACACCGCGGAGGGCACGCGCGTGGTGCTCGGCCTGCTCGGGCTGCTCGCGTTCGTGCCCGCGCTGCTGGGCACGTCGGCGGTGGCCGCCGAATACCGCCACCGCACCATCACGACCACGGTGCTGTACGCGCCCCGGCGATGGACCGCGCTGGTCGCCAAGATCGTCACGTACACGGCGGCCGGCCTGGCCTACGGGGCGGCCACCGCCGCCGTGGCCGCCGCGGGGCTCTTCACGGCGGCCGCCGCCAAGGGCGTCACCCTGGGGCTGCCCGCAGGCGAGGTGCTCGGGCTGCTGGCCAGGATCGCGGTGACCATGGGCGTCTACACGCTGCTCGGCGTGGGCTTCGGCACCCTGCTCCGCAACCAGGTGGCCGCGCTCGTGGTGCTCGGCTCGTACTTCTACGTCGTCGAGACCGCGCTGATGCTCGTCCCCGGGGTGAACACGCTCTACCCCTACCTGCCCGGTGGGGCCACCGCCGCCCTGACCGGCTTCACCTACCTGGCCGACGCCGTGGCCGTCCAGACGGGCGGGGCGGCGGGCGCCCTGCTGCCGGCCTCGCTGGGCGGCGCCGTCCTCGTGGGCTACGCCGCGCTGGCCGCGCTCGCCGCCGTCGCGGCCCCGTTGCGCAGGGACATCACGTGAAAAGGGCGCGCGAAGCGCAGGGGCGCTCCGGCATAATCCTCCGGATGCATCGACACCTGCTCAGCCACCTCGCCCATCGTGACCATCCCATCGCCGCCCCCATCCACGACGACGCCCTCGAACGCCTGCTCCGGCGGGCGCGGCTGCCCGCCGACGCGCGCGTCCTCGACCTCGGCTGCGGCGAGGCCGAATGGATCATCAGGGCTCTGGAGCTGCACCCGAAGGCGACGGCCGACGGAGTGGACGTCTCCGAGGCCGCGCTCGCCGCGGCCGCCGAGCACGCCGCCGCCCGCGGCGTGTCCGACCGGCTCAGCCTGCACCACACCACCGCCGACGGCTTCACCGCCCCCGAGCCGTACGACCTCGTCCTGTGCGTCGGCGCCACCCACGCCTTCGGCGGCCTGACGGAGTCGCTGCAGGCGATGCGCCGCCACCTGCGTCCCACCGGGCGGGCTCTCGTCGGCGAGGGCTTCTGGGAGACGACGCCCTCGCCGGAAATCCTGACCCTGCTGGACGCGGGCCTCGACGAGTACGCCGACCTCGCCGGCACGGTGGAGCGGGCCGAGCACGCCGGCTACGCCACCGTCCACGCCCACACCAGCACGCGCGCGGAGTGGGACGAGTACGAATGGTCCTGGACCGGCTCGCTGACCGACTGGGCGCTCGACCACCCCGGCGCCGACGGCGACACCGCCCTGGCGGCGGCCCGCGACCACCGCGCCACGTGGCTGCGCGGCTACCGCGACGTCCTCGGTTTCGTCACCTTCCTGCTCCGGCCGGTGCGGGAGCCGTGAGTGTCACGTGCCCGGTCGTGGCGGCGGCACGTGAGTCCCACGTGCCCGGTCATCGCCGGGACGGCTCGCCCGGGAGGGCCATGAACGTCACGAGTCGCCTCGGGAGAAGGTCATGAACTTCACGCACGCCGTCGTCACGGGTGCCGCCGGCGGCATCGGCAGGGCCCTGGCCGCCGCCCTGCGCGCGGCGGGGGCGCACGTCGTGCTCGCCGACGTCGACGCGGCCGGGCTCGCCGCCGCCTCCGCCGAGCTGGGAGCCGACGCGGTCCCCACCGACGTCGCCGATCCCGCGGCGATGGAGGAACTCGCCGCCGCCGCGCCCGGCGCCGACCTGGTGTGCCTGAACGCGGGCATCGTCGGCCAGGACCTGGGCGCGCCGTGGGAGGTGAGTGACGACGACTGGGACAGGGTGTTCGCCGTCAACGTGGGCGGCGTGCGCAACGGCTTGCGTGCCTTCGTCCCCAGGCTGCTCGCGGCCGGACGGCCGGCGCACATCCTGGTCACGGCATCGCTGGCGGGGCTGGTGACGTTCCCCGGCGGCGGAGCCTACGCCGCCTCGAAACACGCCGTGGTGGCCCTGGCCGAGCAGGCCTCGCTGGCGCTGGAGGGCACTCCGGTCGGGGTGACGCTGCTGTGCCCCGCGCTCGTACGGACGGCCATGTCGCCCCAAGGCGAGGACCCGGCGGTCATCGCGGGCGTGGCGCTCGCGGCGGTCCGGGACGGCCGTTTCGTCGTGACACCGGACGAGTGGCGCGCGGCCGTCTCCCATCGGGCCCACCGCCTGGCCTCCGGAGCCCGCCCCAAGACCCCTTCCCCCGCGTAGCCCGCCCCGAGCCCGCTTCCCCCGCGTAGCGGGCCGCCGCGTCCGCTCAGCCGGCGGTCGTTCGCCGCCGTGCGGGTGAGCCCCGATCGTGCTGTCGGGTGGCTGACCTGTCACATCTTGACTCGATCCTGGAACTCGTAGAGACTAATCCTACTTGGATAGTAGGAATGATAGGAAAAGAGGGGATCGTGCGAGCGCTAATCCTGCTCGGGCTGGTCGGTTTCGCGGCCCAGCTCGTCGACGGCAGCCTGGGCATGGCCTACGGTGTCACCTCGACCACGCTGCTGCTCGCCATCGGCACGAACGCGGCCGCGGCCTCCGCCACCGTGCACCTGGCCGAGATCGGCACGACGCTCGTCTCGGGTCTGTCCCACTGGCGCTTCGGCAACGTCGACTGGAAGGTCGTCGCCAAGATCGGTGTCCCTGGAGCCATCGGCGCCTTCGCCGGGGCGACGTTCCTGTCCAGCCTGTCGACCGAGGTCGCCGCGCCCGTCATGTCGATCATCCTGCTGGTGCTGGGCGCCTACATCCTGGTCCGCTTCACCGCGCTGGGGCTGCCGCGCGGCAACCTGGGCAAGCCGCTGCGCAAGAGGTTCCTGGCGCCGCTCGGGCTGCTGGCCGGCTTCGTCGACTCCACCGGAGGCGGCGGCTGGGGGCCGGTCGGCACCCCGGCGATCCTGGCCAGCGGCCGCCTGGCCCCTCGTAAAGTGATCGGTTCCATCGACACCAGCGAGTTCCTGGTCGCCATCGCCGCCAGCGTCGGCTTCTTCGTCGGCCTCGGCTCGGAGAACATCACCTTCTCCTGGGTGGCGGTGCTGCTGATCGGCGGCGTCATCGCCGCCCCCATCGCCGCCTGGCTGGTCCGCCACATCCCGCCCCGCATCCTCGGCTCCTCCGTCGGCGGGATCATCGTCCTGACGAACGCCCGTACCCTGCTGCGCAGCGACTGGATCGACGCCTCCAGCTCCGTGCAGACGATCGCGTACGTGACCATCGCCGTCATCTGGGCGGCGGCGATCGCCTACTCGGTCCGCGAATACCGTCGCGACAAGGCCAACGAGTCGGTCGAGGCGATCGAGAGCGAGCTGCAGCGCAAGACCGGGGACACGGAGGAGGAGACGGCCTCCGCCTGAGGCCCGCGCATCCGGGCCCGGCCCTCGTCCGAGGGCCGGGCCCGTGGCGCCGACACGCCTATGAGAATCTCCGCGCGCACCCAGTACGCACTCGGCGCGATGCTCGCCCTGGCCGCGGCGGACGGCCCGGCCCACGCGGAATGGATCGCCGACTCCCAGGGAATCCCCCGCCGCTTCTGCGACAACATCCTGCTCCAGCTGCGCAGGGCCGGCCTCATCCACAGCCAGCGCGGCCCCGACGGCGGATACTGGCTCGCCCGCCCGGCCGGGGACATCGCCCTGGCCGACGTGATCCGCGTGACCGAGGGCGTCGAGCAGGCCGCCAGACCCTTCCCGAAGGCCGCGGCCCCGCTGGCCGAGATCTGGGCCCGGCTGCAGAGCCACGAGGAGGCCTTACTCGGTGAGATCACCCTGGCCGACGTCGTGGCCGCCGCGCAGGAGCCGTCCAGGTCCGCCGGGCTGGAGGCGCCCTGAGCGGCCCGCCGCCGTCCGCCCTCCGGGGACCACGCGTCACCCGAGGGCGGTCTCCACGTCTCCGGCGGGAAGGACGCCGGCGGGAGAAGCGCCGGTGAGAGAGACGCGGCGGTACCACTCGTTCGCCAGCATCAGGGCGCGGGCCGGCTCGGGCAGCGCGGTCAGCATGGTCATCGACGCGCCGCGCCCGACCTCCGACTCGTGCGCGTGCATCGCGGCCCACTTGTGCTCGCTCCATCGCGAGACGTCGAGACGCGTGGTGATCTGGTCGTCGGGCACGCCGGGCAGCGCCTGATCCGGGCCGGGATCCGCGCCGAAGACCGCCCGCCAGTGCGACAGCACGACGGATCGCGGGATGGTCGCCAGGTAGAGCGAGCGGGGCCGCCAGGGCGCTCCCGCGTCGCGGTGGAGCTGGTCGTAGCCGGCCGCCTCGACCGCGGCCATGGTGACGCGGTGGGCGTGCACGTGATCGGGATGGCCGTAGACGCCGTAGCCGTCGTAGGTGAGCACGACGTCGGGGCGCATGCGCCTGATGTGCCCGACCAGCAGTCCCACCGTCTCGTCGAGCGGCACGTCCACGAAGCGCGGCGCTCCGGGTGCGGACTCGGGCTTGCGCGCGTCGGCGTAGCCGAGCAGCAGCGGCTCGCCGGCGCCGAGGATGGCGAGGGAGCGCTCCAGCTCGCCGGCCCGCCGGGTGCCCTCGGCCCAGGTGCACGTCACGACCGCGGTGACGGCGCCTTCGTCGGCGTACCTGGCCAGGGTGCCGCCCGTCCAGATCGCCTCGTCGTCCGGGTGCGCGTGCACGCACAACACGCGGAGCTCCGCCACGTCCCCCTCCTTACGTGATCAAGGATGGCCATGGTAGTGGAGGTGTGTGACGTACCGCCCCAGGGGCTCGAACCCTGCCAATCCGGCTTAAAAGGCCGGTGCCCGACCAGCCGGGCGCGAGCGGCGAGGACAGAAGGGGTCCTCGATGAGCTGCCAGAGCACGATTCGAACGTGCACCTACCCGGTTCAGAGCCGGGCGTCCTACCTGTTAGACGATCTGGCATGGAAAAGGAGAAGGGTGGACCGACAGGGACTCGAACCCTGAACCTCTGCTTGCAAGGCAGACGTGATGCCTTTTCACCATCAGCCCATGTCGTACGGAAAGAAAAAAAGCCACCTGGATGTTCGGGCGGCTGGTGAGCGATTCTCTCGACAAATCACCCAGAAGCACGCCGGACCACGGCCTGACCGGCCTGGCGTTGCGCCCGTTTGGCGGCGGCTGCGCGACCCATGGCTCCTCCTCCGGCGATGTCGTGGCCCGCTGATCGGCGGTTTTCCGCCTCTCACGTGAAACCACGATAAAGGGCGGAGCCCGGCGCGTGCCACGTATTATTCGCGGCTCCTCGTTCACCCGCGAGAAAGCCAGGGAAATGGCGGCGCAGGCCCGTTGTGCCGCGCAGCCCGCGCCTCCGAGGGCCATCATCGGGCCCGTCATTGAGGGCCGATATCGCGCAGGAGCAGTACGGCGATGTCGTCCGTACGATGATCGGCGGCGGCCTCGTCGATGAGGGCCGCCGCCAGGTCGCACAGCGGAGTGCCCGGCGAGGGGGCGAAACGGCGGGCCAGCCCGGTGATGGCGTCGCCCAGGTCGAGCCCGGGCTCCTCGATGAGGCCGTCGGTGTAGAGGGTCAGGACCGAGCCGGGATCGAGGACCAGGTCCGTGGCGGCGTACTTCGCGTCGGGGTCGATGCCGAGCAGCGGCCCGGGGGAGACGTCGATGACCTGCGTGGCCGCGCCGGGGCGGCTGAGCAGCGGCGGGAAGTGCCCGGCGCTGCTCAGGCACGCGGTGCGCTCCGCCAGGTCGATGCTGAGATAGAGGCAGCTGGTGAACCGGTCGGGGGACAGCTCGGCGAGCAGCCGGTTGGTGTGCGCGAGCACCTCGCCGGGAGGCGCCCCGGCGGAGGCATGGGCATGGATGGCGGTGCGCACCTGTCCCATGAGCGCGGCGGCGTTCATGTCGTGCCCCTGGACGTCACCGATGACGGCCGCCGCCATGGTGGGACTCAGGCGGATGAGGTCGTAGAAGTCGCCGCCGATGTCCATGCCGGGCAGGGCGGGCACATACCGGGCGGCCACCTCCAGGCCCGGGATCTCGGGCAGCTGGTGCGGCAGCAGGCTCGCCTGCAGGCACTGGGCGAGCTGGTGCTTGTTGTCGTAGAGCCGGGCACGCTCGAACGCCTGCGCGACCAGCCCGCCGAGCGCCGTGAGCGTGGCCCGCTCCTCGCCGCTGAAATGGTGCGGGCGGGCGTAGGCGAGCACGCACGTGCCGAAGGGCCGGCCCGAGGTGGCGAGCGGCAGGAACGCCCAGGCGTTCATGTCGTCGGCGCGGATGGAGTCGGGACGCTGCCGGCGGAGCTCGTCCCACGTGGAGAAGAACGCGGGTTCGCCGGCTTCGTAGTGGTCCGGCGGGCCGGCCTGGTGGATGACGGGGCGGCTGTCGTACCGCTTGACGGCGTCCTGACTGTAGCCGCGCGACGCGGCCACGCGCATCCGGTTGTCCTGCCAGGTGAGGATGGCCAGAGCCTGGGCGCCGTAGACGGGGATGACGTGGTCGGCGACGAGGTCGACCACCTCCTGCGCGGTCACCGCACGGGCCAGCGCGGTCGCCAGGTGCAACATCTCGTGCAGCGCCATCACGCGCGGCTCCCGGGCGGCGTCCACCCCCGGGTCCGCCCCCGGGTCCGCCCCCGGGTCCGCCCCCGGGTCCACAGCGGGGCCGACCACCGGGCCCGCTCCCGGGCCGGCTATCGGGCTCACGACCGGGCTCATGACCGAGCTCACGTCCGGGCTCACGTCCGGGCTCACGTCCGGGCTCACGACCGGGCTCATGACCGGGCCCGCCATCGGTCCGGCGACGAGGCTCGGCTCGGCGCCGCGGGCGGCCCTGGCGGGCGCGACGCGTAGGGTGATGCCCGTCAGGCCCGGATAGAGGCGGAAGGTCAGCTGCCGCGCGCCGGGGGCGCGGGCGGTGAAGTGGGTGGCCTGCCGGCTGACGACCGCGGCTCGGTAGCGGTCCTCGTACGCGGGGTCGTTCAGCCACGGGAGCGACTCCCACAGCGTCCGCCCGAGCAGCTCCGACGGGCTCAGGGTGAGCAACTCGGCGGCCGGAGCGCTGACGAGGCTCACCCGTCCCTCCGTGTCGAGGCAGCAGTACCCCTCCGGCAGGCGGTTGAGGCAGTCCAGCGCGAGCCGGTGGGCGCGCCGGCCCGTGCCGGTCTCGCGACGCGGGTCCAGGAGCCGCGGCTGTGGTCGCGGGGTGATGGGGTGGCCCTGCTCGGCGGCCCGCCGGAGCAGGGCCCCGATCTCGCCGCAGGCGTGGTCGATGACGTCGCGCTGGCGCGGGGTGAGCTCGGAGGCGAGTCCCGACGGCCACAGCAGCACGAGGCCGCCCCACACGGCGCCGCCCGAGCAGACGGGGGTGGTCACGGCCGCGAAGTGGTACGGCAGGGCCAGTGCGGCGGCCGGGAAAGCGCGGGCCAGCTCCTCCCTGCCGCCGACCCAGATGAGCCGCCGATCGCGTACGGACACGGCGATCGGCAGGGAACGGTCGGTCTTGACCCTGACCCTCGCCCACGCCCTGGCGATCGAGCCGGGTATGCCCACCGCCGACTCCATCTCGAGGACGTGGCCGCTTCTGTCCAGCACGTACGCCATGCCGATGTGCGCTCCCGCTGCGCTGACGGTCTCGATCAGCAGCTCGTCGAAGCGGGACGACGCGCTCGTCCCGCCCGGACTCGGGAGGTGTTCGCCGTGCATGGCCTCACCACGCCTCGCTCATGAGCGAGAAGGGCGCCAATCGGACAAAACGCCACATACGGGCAGAATACACTTTTGCGTGTGAGGGGATGGTTACGATCTGGCATATGACCAGCGTGCCCCGCTAGGAGGACGGCAGCTCCAGCGGCGGCCGGGCCCGCCACCGCACGACCAGGGGCTCCAGCATGGCGGCCAGCTCCGGCATCCGTCCGGCCAGAGCCAGGGCCGCCACCACCTGGAGCAGCCGGGCGCCCTCCACGAACTCCAGCAGCGCCCGGTCCACCGGCCCGCCGCCCGCCCGCTCGTACGCCTCGACCGCGCGCGGCCCCGCACCGGCCAGGTCCCATTCGACCGGCCCCAGCGTGACGTCCTCGAAATCGCCGAACAGGTGTCCCCCGGCCGTCAGCAGCACGTTGTACGGCGGCGAGTCACCGTGCACGGCCTGCAGGCGGGCGCCGGGAAACGCACCGGGCAGGTCACGGGCCATGGCCTCGACCACGGCGTTCTCCCGCCCGGCCCGGTCCAGGTCCGCCGCGGTCAGGATGCCGGGCCTCTCGCGCAGCTCGGCCAGTGACAGCGCCGTCCCCGGCACCAGCGGCGCCAGCACCGGCAGCTCGCCGGGGTAGCCGGCCATGAGCCGGTGCAGCTCGGCCACCCACCCGGTCTGCTCCACGAACCTGTTCTCCAGCTCGTCCGGGGGAGCGGCGGCGATGGGGTCGCGCTCGTCCACGTACTGCCAGAAGGTCAAGGACATCCCGCCGCACTCCACCGGCTCGCGCGGCACCAGAGGGCTCGGCGGCACCACGGGCGCGCCCTGGTCCGCCAGCCAGCCCACCACGGCCAGTTCCCGCCGCTGGCGGCCGGCCTGCTCGGCGGCGGACGCCAGGGCCAGGGTCGGCACGCGGACCACCACCGGGTCGGGCGCGAGGTGCACCAGCACGTTGAACACGTCGTGCAGCACGCGCGGCTCCAGCGCGCGCAGCCCCAGCCGCCGCCCGGCCGAGACCGCCACCCGCATCGCGTGCTCGGCCCGCTCGCTCGGGGCATGTCCGGAATCAGCCATGCGGGTGATCATGTCCGGGACCTGGCCGGTCGTCAATCCGGCCGGCGCAGGGCGCGGTCGAGCAACTGGTGCATGTGAGCGCGGAAGCGCCGCAGCAGCGAGGGATCGCTCATGACGATCCGGTGGCCGGTCCCGTCGAGGATCCCGCTCAGCGTGAAACCGTGGATGCACCACACGATCGTGTACGTGAGCATCGGCGGGTCTGCCCCGGCCGGCTCCGCGAGCGTGGCGAAGCCGTCGACGAACTGCTGGGTCAGCGGCTGCAGGTCGTGCGCTTCGAGGTGGTCGATGTCGCTGGCGTCGGACATCCAGCGGTGCGTCCACAAGGCGGGGATCTCGGGATGTTCGGCGCAGAGGTCGATGTACGCGTCGACGAAGCGGTGCAGCGCCTTCAGCCTCTGTTCGGGCGGGCCGGTCTGCGCCTCGCGGGCCGGCGGCTCGACCCTGGCGGCGAGCGTCCGCAGGACATGCTCCATGACCTCTAGGTAGAGCCCTCTCTTGGTGGGGAAATAGCGGGTCGCTGTGGCCACGTCCACCCCGGCGGCCTCTGCCACCTGCCCCATCGACGTCGCGTCGTAGCTGAGGGCGGCGAACAGCCGGATCGCCGCCCCCAGGATCGCCTCCCGTTCGCCGGTCTCTGGAGTGCCCATGGACGCGACCCTAGGCGCGGTCCGCCGACCGGCACATCACTTGATCCGCAAGCCCGGGTAAAAGTAGCTTCCCGATCATGCTTTCGCCCGGGCAGGCCCGGATCCGATAGAAATGTTCGGTGTCGTCGAGAAACATTTCTCCCGGGCGCTGGGTCAGCACGTGGACGGCCATGCCGCAGCTCACCGAGCCGGGAAACATGCCGCCTCCGCCGTACACGAAGGACGGCCTGGTGCTGGCCGGCAGCACGCTGCGGCAGAGCGTGCGGGTGTCGGCGGGCGGGTCGCGGCTGCGGGTGCGCCTGTCCAACGCGTTCGGTGGCGCGCCGCTGCCCATCACCGCCGCCTCCGTGGCGCTGCCCGAAGGCGGGCGGGCCGGGGTGCGCACGATCCAGCCGGGGACCGCGCGGCCGGTGACGTTCTCCGGCAGGCCCTTCGCGGTCGTGCCGGTCGGGGCGCAGGTCGTGTCCGACCCGCTGGATCTCGCGCTCGCGCCCGGCTCGGTCCTCACCGTGACCCTCCACCTGGCCGACGGGCAGGCCTCCGAGCACGTCACCTCGCATCCGGGCTCCAGGACCACCTCCTACCTGGCGACGGGCGACCACGTCACCGCCGCCGACCTGCCGGGCGCGACCCCCGTCGACCACTGGTACTTCCTCAGCGCCCTGGAGGTGTGGTCCGAGCCGGGCACGGCCGCGCTCGTCCTGCTGGGAGACTCGCTGACCGACGGCAGGGGCTCCACCACCAACCACAACGACCGCTGGCCCGACCGGCTCTTCGACCGGCTGGGCGCCGCCGCGGGCGTCGCCGTCGCCAACCAGGCCGCGGGCGGCAACCGCCTGCTGGACGACGGCCTGGGCCCGAGCGGCCTGGCCCGGCTCGACCGCGACGTGCTCGCCCAGAGCGGCGTCCGGTGGTTGATCGTGCTGGCGGGCGTCAACGACATCGGCACCGCGCCGGCCACCCGCCCGGCACAGAAGCGGGTCGCCGAGGACCTGATCGCGGCCTACGAGCAGATCATCGTCCGGGCGCACGCGCACGACATCCGCGTGTACGGCGGCACGCTCACGCCCTTCGGCGGCAACGTCCCGTACGACGACGCCCCGGGCCACCGCGAGGCGGCCAGGCGGACGGTCAACGACTGGATCCGGACCGGCGGGAGGTTCGACGCCGTGATCGACTTCGACCGCGCGGCCCGCGACCCGGCCGCGCCACACCGGCTCCTGGCCGAGCTCGACCTGGGAGACCACCTGCACCTCAACCCGGCCGGCCACCGGGCGCTGGCCGGCGCGGTGCCCGCCGGCCTGCTCACCGGCTAGATCTGGACGAACTCGAGGTCGAGGAGATGGGCCAGGGACCTGAGCTCGCCGGCGCGGTGGCCGGTGCCGAGAGCCCAGTGGTGTGACATGCCGGTGGCGCTCCACTCGTCGGTCCACTCGCCGGGGTCGCGGCCGAAGTCGACGCGGGAGGTGGTGTTGCCGATCCGCAGGTGGGGCCCGTCGACCGTCTCGCCCTCGGACGCGAGGAAGGCGAAGCGCCCGTCGCGGCGCTGGATGATCCCGAACGCGGTGACCGGTCCGTGCTTGACGTCGAACTCGACCGAGACGCCCCAGCCGCGCTTGCCGTGGTAGACGCCGAGGCCGCGCAGCAGCGGCTTCCTGGCGCTGATGGCGAGGTGGGCGGGCCCGTCGTGACCCATCTCGACGTGACCGCGGTGGAAGTCGAGCGCCTGGAACTCGGTGAAGGAGCCGCCCGCGCCGAGCCGGTCCATGACGAGCATGGCCAGGCTGGTGCGCAGCTCGTACTCGCCGGCGGCGGGAACGCCGCGGGCGGTGAGCAGGGAGGCGCCGAGGATCATGCCGGCGCCGAGGCGCTCGTGCGTCTCGCCGTCCAGGCCGCGGTGGTAGTAGGCCAGGCTGTCCAGTTCGAAGTCGGCCACGAGCCGGTCGAGGCCGACCGAGACGCGGCAGGCCCAGTCGAGGTCGGTCTCGTTGACGGAGTCGGCGAAGTCGAAGATCTTCTCGGTCTCGGCGCGCTTGGCGGCGGCCTCGGCGTCGGTGACCTTCTCCACGCGCACCCGCAGGTCGTCGAACTCGAGCACCTCGACGTGCCCGCCGAAGTTCGCGCTCACCAGCGTCAGGTCGGTGGACACGTCCAGCATGCCGGGATAGAGGTGGCCCATCAGGCCGTGCCGCCCGTGCCGCAGCGCGGCCCTGGCGGCGGCCGCCCGCACCCAGCCGTCGATGCGCTTCCAGGCCCGCTCGTCCTCCAGGTAGCCGGACACCGAGCGGAACGGGATGCCGCACCGCTGGAAGGCGTTGGCCATCTCGGGCAGCGGGCAGGCGCCGCAGTAGGCCAGCCACTGGCCGGTGTCGAATGCCGCGTGGTCCATCGACTCGGTCGGCTGCAGGTTGATCAGCAGCACGGGCGCGCCGCTGCGCTGCGCGATCGGCACCAGCATCGTGGCCGTCATGTACGTGGTCAGGAAGCCGACGATGAGGTCGCAGTCGGCGGCCCGCAACTTCTCGGCCGCGACCGCCCCCTCCTGCGCGTCGGAGATGAACCCGACGTCGACGATCTCCGCGTCCAGCTCCCTCATGCGCTCCGAGACCCGCGCCGCCGAGCGCTGGAGCTGGGGAAGGAGGTCGGGAAACTGGGGCCAGTACGCTCCCAGCCCTCCGGCCACGAGCCCTACGCGTACCTGCCTGGTGCTGGCCATGGTGCTGCCCTCCGGCGCGGCTTCACCGCGCAAAACGTTTTACCTGGATTGGCCTCATCGGGACGGTATTGTGGCGGCAGTCGATGGTCAAGGGGCCTGTTCGCGGCGTTCACACGTTTTAATCCGCAAGGTGGCGGTCGAGGAAGTCGGTGACGTCGCGGGCCAGGGTCAGCCGGTGGTCCGACAGGGCGTGGTCGGTCGGATAGAGCCGGTGCTCGAGCCCGGACACCGGATGCGCACGGTAGGCCTCGACCAGCGGATGATGATGTGTCCGCGCGGGCGTGACGCTGTCGCGGCCGGTGCCGACCAGCAGCACGGGCCGGTCGGCCAGGCGGGGCGCCAGGCCGGCCAGGCTCCATGCCTGGCCGGCCGCCTCCATTTCGGCGACCAGGGCCGCGCCGCTGGTGCCACGGAGCGGCAGCAACTCCTCGTCCCACGCGGAGGCGTGCTGCGCCCGCGCGCCGGGCTCGGCCCGGCAGGCCGCCGCGGCCTTGCCCATGTCGAAGGCGGCCACCGAGACGACGGCCCGGACCGCGGGGTCGGCGGCGGCCGTCATGAGGGCGGCGAAGCCGCCGAGGCTGTGGCCCACCAACGCCAGCCGGTCGGGGTCCAGCCGATGCGCGGACGCCACGGCGTCCTCGCGCACGGCCCGGGTGACGCGGGCGGCGTCCTCCAGCACGTTGCCCCACGAATATGAGCCGCCCACGCCCCACGAGCCGCGGTAGTGGAACACCAGGGCCGCGTAGCCCGCGCGGCGCAGCGACTGCGCGAGGTCGAAGTTGCGCTCGTTGCCCGGGAACCCGTGCAGGAGCACCACGATCGGATGCGGCCCGGGGCCTGCGGGCAGGTGGAGGACGCCCAGCAGCGCGTGGCCGCCGCTGGCGAACGTCACCGCCGGTGTGCCTGCGGGAGGCGCGAGGTCGGCGGGAAGGTCGCGTGTCAGAGCGTCGGTCACGGCTGCCTCCGGTGTGATCGAACTGATCGGTTCGATCACGAATCTAGCACCCGTCGCACCGGCGGCCGGTCAGCGGCCGCTCCACTTGATCTCGTACGGCTTGAGCGTGAACCGCGTGCCGGCGACGGTCGTCGTCACCTGGCCGTCGGAGGTGTTGACCAGCAGCAGCTGCTCCGGCTGGGCCAGCACCCTGACCTTGGCGTCGGAGGAGGTGACCGCCTCCAGCTCGACCCCGGCGGGGAACCACTTCGTGAAGCCGGCCACCAGCCTGGCCGTGGGCTGCTCGGCGCCCGTGCGCGGCTCCCACAGGCAGGCCGGGCAGCTGCCCTCCTTGGCCTGCGGGTTCCAGTAGAGCGCCGTGGCGGCGCCGCTCCGCGCGAACTCGACCATCGAGGCGGCCTGTACGGCGAGCCGCTTGGGCTCGGGCCACGTGGTGCCGTCCTCCGGCACGAAGTACCACTCCGACCACCACACCGGCAGGTCGCCGGTCTTGTCGCGCAACCACTGGGTGACCGCGCTGAACTTGCTCAGCGCACCGAACTCGTCAGGCAGCAGCTCGTGGGCGTCGGTCACCGACGCGCCGTCGACCACGACGAAGTCGGCGCCCTTCTTGTGCTCGAACCAGTACGTGAAGGCGTCGAGGACGTGCTGGTTGACGACGCCCCACTCGCCGCGCAGCTCGGTGTCGCCGCCCTTGTTGCTGTCGAAGCCGAGGTAGGGGCCGCCGATCTGAGCGTCGGGCCGCGCCGCCTTCACCGCGTCGTACACCTTGTTGTACAGCTCGGTGTACCCCTTGTAGTCGGCGGGCTTGGAGTGGTCCTTCCAGAAGCCCTTGAACTCGTTCCACACCATGAAGTACTTGACGTCCTTGTACCGCGTGGCGACGGCCGCCGACAGCTTGGCGAAGTCGTCGAAGTGCTCGGGATAGGGGGCGTCCTCGAGGTGCTCGGCCCAGCCCTCCTCCGACGTCGGGCCCTCGGGGCCGCCCTTCATCCAGTCGGGAGCGCAGCAGAGCGTGATGACCGGCGTGGCGCCCGACTGCCTCATGAGGTTCATCCGGCTGTCGAGGTCTTCCCAGACGTACCGCCCGGGGTGCGGCTCGGGGTTGAAGGCCCCGAAGCCCATGATGTGCTGGTTCTGCAGCATCGGGGTCTTGGCGAACCGGCCGGCCACCCGCTGCTCGAACTCCCGGGTGATGTTGTTGGCGCTGACGCCGGTGTGCGTGAACCCCCAGCGCGGCCAGCCGTCCTCCACCTGCGGCGGCTTCCCGGCCAGGCCGCTCGCGCCCGGCGACGCCTGGGGCGCGGCGGTGGTCTTCTGCACGGTGGGAGGCCGCTGCTGCGGGGACTGGCCCAGCAACGAGCAGCTCGTGACGGCCAGAGCCACGGCCATGGCGGTCGCCGCCGAGGCGGCCGCCCGCCCGAGCCGCCGCCTCATCCCTTGACGGTTACCCGAAGTCACCCGAGCCTCACCGATCCTCCCGTCGACATGCCGCCAGTAGCGTTCCACGGGCTGGGGAGGCGGGGCGCATCGAGCGCCTGGTTCACAGTCAATCGTTATCGTTCGGCGTCTTTCCGCGACGCGGGTCTCACGAGCCGCGGCGGTGCAGCAGCAACATCGCGGCGTCGTCGAGCAGCGGCCCGCCCACGTGCTCCACCAGGTCGGCCCGCAGCGCGTCCAGCGCGGCCTGCGGGTCGGTGAGCGTCAGGAGCCCGGCGCGGTCGGTGAGCGGGTAGAACTGGCCGGCCGTGTCCCTGGCCTCGATGACGCCGTCGGTGACGAACAGGATGCGGTCGCCCTCCCCGAACGGGATGCGCTGGGGCTTGGCCGCCGCGGCGTCGAGGGCGCCGAGGCCCAGCGGCAGCCCCTGCTCGGGCGGCTCCATCGTGGAGCAGGTGCCGTCGGGCCTGATGAGCATCGGCGGCGGATGGCCGAAGTGCACCAGCGTCATCTCGCCCTCGTGCACCTCGGCGACGGTCGCCGTGACGAACTGCTCGTCGTCCAGGTGCCGGGTCAGGCTGACCTCCAGCCGCTCGCCGATGTCGGTCAGCTCGGCCTCGTCATAGGCGGCCTCGCGGAAGGCGCCGAGCACCCAGGCGGCCGTCTCGACCGCGGCCAGGCCCTTGCCCTGGACGTCGCCGATCAGCAGGCGAACGCCGTGCGGCGTCGTGACGACCTCGTACAGGTCGCCGCCGATCTGGGCCTCGGCCGCCGCCGAGGTGTAGGAGAGCGCCACCTGCAGATCTCCCGCCCGCCGCGGCACCGGCCGCAGCAGCACCCGCTGGGCGACCTCGGCGACCTGCTTGACGCTGGCCAGCTCGCGCTCGCGCTCCAGCCGCAGGTGGGCGGCCAGCATGCTGGCCGCGGTCACGCCCGCGATGCTGACGACCGTGAGGTTGTTCTGCCAGTGGAGCACCAGGTCGTTGTAGGACGCCAGGAACAGGCAGATGGCCAGCGCCACCGCGCCCACCGCGGAGGTCCGCCGCACCCCGCCCGACAACGAGGCGAAGGCCGGGCCCAGCGTGAGCAGCGGCAGGAAGATGAGCGTCGGGCCCGCCAGCACGTCGAGGACGGCGACGCAGAACATGACGGCGAAGGGCAACCACCGCAGAGCCCGCAGGGATCTCATCTGCCCCCTCGCGTCGCCATGTGCGTGTCTCGCACGGCCCACTGTCAGCCCACCGATCCCGGTCAACGAAAAATGAAACATCAATGATTGGCCATATACAAGCATGGCTCAACGCATGTCGGTTGCGGGCCGCGCGGGACGGCGTCGTACGGGTGAGGTTCCACGGAGACGCGACGAAACAGACATGAGGGATGCTTCCGACACCTGCTGGACCAGCGGAACTCCGGCCGGGTACAGATCGTTGGGTCAGCGGCACACAACCGATCTTGCACAGGGAGAACAGAGTCGTGGTCTTCAAACGGATGCTGGGTGCTTTCGGCGTCGGCGCGCCCTCGGTGGACACCGTCCTGTCCACCGCCCGGGCCCGGCCGGGCGGCACGCTGGAAGGGGAGGTACGGCTCAAAGGCGGCGACTTCGACGCCGAGATCGAGCACATCACGCTCGGGCTGGTGGCCCGGGTCGAGATCGAGCACGGCGACGGCGAGCAGGCGGGGCTCGGCGAGTTCTCCCGCACCGAGGTCTCCGGTCCTTTCACGCTGGCCAAGGGCGAGGAGCGGGTCCTCGGTTTCGCGTTCCCCGTGCCGTGGGAGACGCCGATCAGCGAGATCGGCGGGCAGCCGCTGACCGGCATGGCCGTGGGAGTGCGCACGGAGCTGGCCATCGCCAAGGCCGTCGACAAGGGCGACCTCGACATGGTGGCGGTCGAGCCGCTGCCCTCGCAGCTGCGCATCCTGGAGGCGTTCCTGCAGCTCGGCTTCGGCTTCAAGTCGGCCGACCTGGAGGCGGGGCAGCTTCACGGGGTGCGGCAGGAGCTGCCGTTCTACCAGGAGATCGAGTTCTACGCGTCCGGCCCCTACTCCGGGGTGGTCCGCGAGGTCGAGGTGACCTTCGTGGCCGACCCGGCGGGGCTGCAGGTCGTGCTGGAGGCCGACAAGCGCGCAGGCCACTACTCCTCCAGCGACGCCATCGGCCGTTTCCACGTCAGCCACGACGACGCCCTCGTCACCGACTGGGCGGGCGAGCTGGGCCGCTGGCTCGACAGCCTGTCCCAGTACGCCGGGCACGGCGGTCACCACGAGCACTACGGCCACCACGAGGGACACCACGGCGGGCCCGGCCTGGGCATGGTCGCCGCGGCCGGCGCGGCGGGCGTCGTCGGCGGTCTCGTGGCGGGCGAGGTCGTGGAGGAGGTCGTCGAGGAGTTCTTCGAGGGCGACGAGGAGGAGGGCGGCGACTGGTGACCCCCCGCTGAAACACGCGCCGCCGCCTGGCCGGTCAGGGGTCGACGGGCAGGCGGCGGGCGGCGACGCCGGCCCAGCCGAGGCCGAGCGCGGTGAGCAGGAGCACACCCCCGGCGCCCGCGCCGGCCGCCACGAGCCCGGCGGCGCCGGGCAGCAGGAGCTGGCCGGTGCGGTTGCCGACCAGGCGGAGCGACATGGCGCGGCCGCGCAGGCCCGGCGGCGCCGACTCGGCCAGCCACGACATGGTCAGCGGCTGCCCCACGCCGAGCCCGAACCCCAGGACGACCAGCACCGGCGCGAGCAGCCACAGCGGCATCGGCAGGGGGGTGAGCAGCATGGCGACGGCCGCCCCCACGGTGCTGCCGACCAGGAGCCGCCGCCTGCCGACGGCGCGCGAGAGGCTGCCGAGGAAGAAGCGCGAGACCATGGACGCCAGGCCGCGCACGGTCAGCAGCAGCCCGATCGTCCCCGCGCTCAGCCCGTGCTCGGTGCCCAGCGCCGGCAGGTAGTCGAGCGTGATGTCGACGGCCGCCAGCACCACGCAGCTCGTCACCAGCGCGTGCGCGAGCCCGGGACGGCGCAGCAGGGAGCGCACGTCGCCGCCCGCGTCCTGCTCGCCGGCCACCGGGCGGGGGCTGCGCGCGAGCGCCGCCGACAGCGCGACGAGCACGGCGGACAGGCCGCACGACCACAGGAAGACGCGGCCGGTGTCCGGGATCGCTTGCTCCCCGCCGAACACGGCGATCAGCACGGGCCCCGCCCCCGCCCGAGCGAGGCGGCGAACGTTTGACGCGCTCCCCGGCCCCGAAGGCCGGAGATTCTGGCCTGTGTCGCCGCTCTTCAGGCGGCAGCACTTCCACGGCTTCCTGCTTCGTCGGGCCGTGCCGGGCTGGCGCCTGGACTCACCGGCCCTCCACAGGCGTTTAGCCTGTCCGCCCGTCCGGCGGCCAGGATGTTGCTGGCGGCGTTGATGTCCCGGTCATGCCGTGCGCCGCAGGCGCAGGTCCATTCCCGCATGGCCAGCGGCATTGCCTCGGCCACGATTCCGCAGGCCGAGCAGAGCCTGGAGGAGGGGAACCACCGGCTGACCTTGGCGAAGGTCCGTCCGTACAGGTGCGCCTTGTACTCCAGCATGCCGACGAACCGACTCCATCCGGCATCATGGACGCTCTTGGCCAGCCTGGTGCGGGCCAGTCCCTTGACCGCCAGGTCCTCCACGTACACCGCTTGGTTCTCGCGGATGATCTTTGTGGAGAGCTGGTGGTGGAACTCACGGCGCGCGTCGGTGACCTTGGCGTGCTGGCGGGCGACCTTCGTGCGAGCCTTGCCCCGGTTGGCTGATCCTTTCTGTTTGCGCGACAGATCCCGCTGGAGTTTCTTGAGCTTCTTCTCTGCCCGGCGCAGGAACCGGGGCGAGTCGATCTTCCGGCCGTCGGACAGGACGGCGAAATGCCCGAGCCCGAGATCGATTCCGGTCTCCGCGCCGGTGGCGGGCAGGACTGTCTCGGCGACCTGGATCACGAACGAGGCGAAGTGCCGGCCTGCCGCGTCTTTGATCACGGTCACGCTGGATGGTGGTGAGGGCAGTTCCCGCGACCAGCGCATCGCCACGTCTCCGATCTTCGGCAGGCGCAGCTTGCCCTGCCCGGTGATGGAGAAGCGGGCGTTCTTGGTGAAGCGGATCGCCTGCTGGTTGTCCTTACGCGACCGGAACCGGGGCGGTGCGATCTTCGGGCCTGTGCGCCGACCCGAGACGGAGGCGAAGAAGTTGCGGAAGGCGGTGGTGCAGTCGGCGAGCGCCTGCTGGAGCACGACTGCCGAGACCTCACCCAGCCACGCCCGATCGGGGCGCTTCTTGGCCTCGGTGATGACCTGGTGGGACAGTTCGGTGTCCGTCACGAACGGCGACCCGGCCGCATGGGCGGTGTTACGCATGCGCAGCGCGTCGTTGAACACCACGCGGGCGCACCCGAACGCCCGCGCCAGCGCGATCTGCTGGGCCGGTGTCGGGTCGATCCGGTAGGAGTACCGCAACTGCACCCGGCCAGAATACAGTTGGTTTATGGCCGAGGGCAGCGAAATTAGGACCGGCAGGCACTGCGTTTTCGTTCTACATGCTCATTTGGTTTTCGTGACGAAGTTCCGGCATCGAGTCTTCACCGGCACTCATCTGACCCGCATGGAAGAGATCATGAGATCGGTGTGCGCCGACTTCGAGACCGAGCTACGCGAGTTCAACGGGGAGCACGACCACGTCCACCTGCTGGTGAACTTCCCGCCCAAGATCGCCCTGTCGAAACTGGTCAACTCGCTGAAGGGAGTCTCCTCCCGGCGGATGCGCCAGGAGTTTCCCGAACTGGCCGCCCACTTTTACCGGGCGAACAAGCTGTGGTCGGGCTCGTACTTCGCTGGGAGCGTGGGCGGCGCTCCGATCAGTGTCCTGCGCCAGTACATCGAGCAGCAAACCCGTCCCCTTTGAACCACAAGACGCCGGTCCGCCTGGCGGCGAACCGGGCTATTCCTGCACCGCTACGCGCTACGAACGCGGCGCCGTGGCCGCCGCGCCCGGTGGTGTTGGCCACCAGCGCCTGCTGCGCGATGACGCAGCCCAGATGGCCGGTGCCGAGCGGGCCGTACTCGGCCGCCGGTTCGCGCATCGCCGTCGGGCCTGGGTCCATGGGCAGGTTATAACCTCTGTGCGCACCTCGCCCTCTGGTACAAGGCCACTTCATCACCCTTGGGCATGACATGTGTGGTTATAGAGGGAGAGAAAGCGTCACAGGTTATAATGGTGAGCAGAATTGACCTCAACTCGACTTGAGGTCCTACCGTGGCCGACATGAAGGAGATTGCCCCCGCACAGGCGGGCTGGCGGGAATGGACCGGCCTGACCGTGCTCATCCTCCCCACCCTGCTGCTGTCGATCGACATATCCGTCCTGCACCTGGCCGTGCCGGCGCTGACCGAGGATCTGCGGCCGACCGGCTCGGAGCTGTTGTGGATCTCCGATATCTACGGGTTCCTCATCGCTGGTTTCCTCATCACGATGGGCACGCTCGGCGACCGCGTCGGGCGCAGGAAGATCCTGCTGATCGGCGGCGCCGCGTTCGCGGGTGCCTCGGCGCTCGCGGCGTACGCGCCGACGGCGGAGGCGCTGATCGTGGCCAGGGGCCTGCTCGGCGTCGCCGGCGCCACGCTGATGCCGTCCACGCTGTCGTTGATCAGCAACATGTTCCGGGATCCGGGGCAGCGTACCCGGGCCATCAGCCTGTGGATGACCGGGTTCATCGGCGGCATGGTGATCGGGCCGCTGGTCGGCGGCGTGCTGCTGGAACACTTCTGGTGGGGGTCGGTCTTCCTGGTGAACGTGCCCGTCATGGTGGTGCTGCTGGTGGCCGGGCCGCTCCTGCTGCCTGAATACCGCAACCCTGGCTCGGGGCGCATCGACCTGGTGAGCGTGGTGCTCTCGATGGCCGCGGTGCTGCCCGCCATCTACGGCGTGAAGGAGCTCGCCGCCGGCGGGTTCGGCTGGGGCCCGGCGGCCGGCATCGTGTCGGGACTGGCCCTGGGGGTCGTGTTCATCCGGCGCCAGCGGCTGCTCGCCGACCCGCTCCTCGATCTGAAGCTGTTCGGCGACCGCAAGTTCAGCGCCTCCCTCGGCACGCTCATGCTGGTCACCATGATCGGCCCGGGGCTGGGTCTGCTCGCCGGCCAGTACCTGCAGCTGGTCGAGGAGCTGTCCCCGCTCGAGGCCGGGCTCTGGATGTTGCCCATGAGCGCCACGGTGATCGTCGGCTTCGCCGTCACCCCGGTGCTGGCCCGCCGGTTCCGCCCGGCCCACGTCATCGCGGGCGGGCTGGCGGTCGGCGTGCTCGGCATGCTCCTGTTCACCCAGGCGGGCAGCTCCAGCGGGCTGGCGTACGTCGTGATCGGGCAGTCGATGTTCTTCGCCGGCAGCTCCCCGCTCATGGTGCTCGGCATCGACATGGTGGTCGGCGCCGCCCCGCCGGAACGGTCCGGCTCCGCTTCGGCGCTCTCCGAGACCGGGCAGGAGTTCTCCGCCGCGCTCGGGCTCGCCGTGCTCGGCAGCCTCGCCACGATCGTCTACCGGGCGAGCCTGTCCGTACCGGAGGGGACGCCGGAAGCGGCCGCGGACGCCGCCCGCGACACCCTCGGCGGGGCTGTCGGAGCCGCCGCGGACCAGCCCGCGGGGGTCGCCGCCGAACTGCTCGCGACGGCCAGGAGCGCGTTCTCCGACGGGCTGGCCGCCGCCGGGGCCGCGAGCGCCGTGATCATGCTGGCGGCCGCGGTGCTCGCGGTCACGTCGCTGCGCCGCGTCCCGCCGATCGGCTCCGCCCCTCCCACGCCGGAGGTCGAGCACGCGGCCAGATGACCGGCCTGGTCGGCCCGCCTCCTGCGCGTGCGCTGACCTGCCGCTTCATGGTGTAACCGGACTGTAAGTCAGGAGAAAGCGGCAGGAATAGGTTGATGTGCACCTGATCGAGTTCCCCGACTTCAAGGAGTCCGACGTAACCAGCACCGCTGTGTGGAGCGAACTGCGCATGACCTCCGCGCCCCAGCTGTCCATCTCGATCTCACCGGACCTCACCGCCCTGGCGATGATCTCCGACGCGCTCGCCGGACGCCGCCGCGGCCTGCCGGAGCTCTGGCGCAAGACGATCAGATCGCGTGTCCGGCCGCAGGGACACCAGGCCGTACGGCCGCTCGCCGCCCCCGGCTACTCGGTGGTCCCCGACAGCCTCGTGCCCCGTACGCCCACCGGCGGCGACGTCTCGGTGCAGGACCAGATCGACACCCTGCGCGACCTCCCGCGCGACGCTCTGATCAAGGACCTGGAGCAGGCATTCGGCGACAGGCCGCTGCCGGCCCACTGGCGTCCCGCGGCCGAGCGGCCGGACCGCTGGCTGCACGGCTACGCCGGCGCCCTCGCCGACGTCTGGGACACCACGGAACCGCTGTGGCGCCGCGCCCGCCCCCTGCTGGACCGGGAGATCCGGCGGGTCGGCGTCGCCTCCGTCCGCGGCGGCCCGGAACTGCTGCTCGGCGTGCTCAACCACCGCATCACGTACGGCGAGCGCGGGCTGCTCATCGCCGACGTCGAGTCCAGCACGTACGAGCTGGGCGACAGGAAGATCGTCCTGGTGCCCATGCTGGCCGGCAAGGACGCGGTCATCGTCAGCCTGGACAACGAGGACGCGGTGTGGATCGCCTACCCGGTGCCCGGAGCGGACCAGCTCTGGCACCGGCCCGCGGGAACGGCGCACGGCGAGTTGTCGGCGCTGATGGGGCCGGTCCGCGCGGACCTGCTCTGCGCGATCGGGCAGCCTATGACCATGAGCATGCTGGCCGGCGACATGCAGGTGGCGCCCAGCAGCATCACGTACCACTGCGACCGGCTCATCGCCGCCCAGCTCATCAGCAGGGAGCGGCGCGGACGCGAGGTGTGGATCGCCCGCACCCCGCGCGCCGAGGAGCTGCTGGACATCTTCCGCCGCTGAGGGGCGGGAACGACGGAGAGCGCGCCGGGGAGCCCGGCGCGCTCTCCGTCCACGCGTGTCAGCCGGCCTGGCCGAACTGGTAGAGCAGCGGGCCGTCGAGCTTCCAACCCGGCTCGTTCGCCAGAGATGTAGTAGAGCGGCGTCCGCGTGACCGCGACCCCGGCGCACAGCGTGGCACCGAGCGCCACCGCGAGCCCCAGGCCGGCGGGACGGGTCAGGCAGCCGAGCGACAAGGCCATGAGAAGGTTCCCTCCGATGCGCTGACAAGTCCGCGACAAGTAGCAGGGCACCGGGAGGGAACCAGGTCACTTCGGCTTACGTGCAAGTGTTTCCGTGACGGCTAGAACGTCACCAGCGGGTCCCCGATGAAGTCGGCGATGAAGTTGACGAAGAAGAACCCGAAGAACAGGAAGTTCAGCACGAGGATCACGTAGTGCCACGGCCGCGGGCGGGCCGGGCGCGGCAGCTTGCTGTTCAGGTACATCAGCAGGAACGGATAGAGCAGCGCGCCCAGGTTCGACATGTTGGCCGACCACTCCACCAGGGCCACCGGCAGCGACTGGAAGATGATGACCGAGATGACGATCAGCAGCAGAATCATGAACGGGTAGTAGAAGCGCCGCGGGTCGCCCTGGATGAGGGCGCGCAGGCGCGGGCTCGTGGCGTTGGCCGCGTCCGTCGTGACCCGGACCATCGCCTCGAAGATCCCGAGCTGCGTCGAGAACAGCACCAGCACGCCCAGCAGCAGCCCGATGAAGAAGACCGCCTGGCCGTACTCCGCGCCCAGCACGGAGGCCACGAACGTCGGTACGTTCTCCCGCGTCGGCTTCTCGCCCGACATCGTGACGGCGTGCGACATGAGGATCGTGGGCAGCAGCATGCCGAGGATGGCGCCGACGAAGAACACGCCCCACATGTCGACCATCAGCAGCCGGTACCACCTGCGCCACAGTCCCCGGTTGCGTTCGTCGTCGGGGAACGTGACGCCGCTGGCCAGGATCTCGCGCCGATCGCCGCGCAGGCCGGAGATGAAGCCGACCCGGTGGCCCATGCCGTAGCCCTTGTCGCGGTAGTGGCCCATGACGTACCAGTTGAGGCCGGAGGCCAGCGCGGTGAACCCGGCCAGGCCGCCGAGCTGCGTGGCGGTGATCCCCGCGGGCGGCGCGGCCGGGGTGATGAAACCGAGAATGCCCTCCCACCACTGGCTGAACGGCACCACGAGCAGGTCCACGGCCAGCAGGGCGAGCAGGATCGAGCCGACCATCACCCAGTTCGCCAGCTCCAGCACGCGGCTGATCCGGCGGGCCAGCGCGGTGATGACGAACACCAGCACCAGCAGGGCGACGGCCCACCAGCGCGGCTCCAGCTCCCCGGCGGGCGGCGGCGCACCGTGGATCAGCGCGTACACGCCGTCCCCCGCCGACGAGGCCCAGCCGCCCGCGATGAACGCGAAGATCACGATCACCACCGAGAGCGGCACCCAGAGGGGCCACCCCGGCGGCACCCGCCCCCAGCCGACGACCGGCGTCTCACCCGTCGCGAGGATGTACCGGGAGCATTCGACGTTGTAGAACGTCTGCAGCAGCGCCGAGACCAGGATCACCCAGCCGACGCCGATGAAGCCGTACTGGCCCACGCTCAGGGGCCCGAGCAGCCACTCGCCGCTGCCGATCGAGATGCCGAGAGCGATCAGGCTCGGGCCGACGGCGTACTTGAAGAGTTCCTTGGGGCCGATCCTGGAGACCTTGAAGACCTCCTCGGGTGTGGGCAGGTCGGTGATTTCGAGATCCGGGCGGCTGACTCCGAGTGGGTGCGACATCTCACTGCCTCCTGCGTTCACAGTGATCCCGAACCACGGCCGCAGCAAGGCCCAATCATGCGGACGGAGCGCCCCCGCGGCGGGCCGGGACGGGGCACTCCGGCGGGGAGCGGACGCCGCCGCATGAGCGTCGATCTTGTCCCGAGACATCCGGCAAAGCGGTGAGACGTTCCTCGCGTGGCGTTACACGACGTTACGAGGGCGACTACTTAGAGTGATTAATGCTTGTCACTTCGTGATAACAGGGGGAGAACGTGAGAAGTAAGCTCATAGCCACAGGTGGCGCTCTGGCCACCGCCGCCGCGCTAGTCGCCATAGCCGCTCCTGCCCACGCTGATGAGGTCACCTGCGCCTTGAGCGTGTCCGACGCCACCCACACACTCCGCATCGACAAGTGGGGCGTCCACGCGTCCCGTCACGACCAGGAGGCCTGCTCCGACCGCCGCGAGCGCACCGACGACCGTCACAAGCGCAAGGCGTTCCGTTACGGCGACATGACGGCTCAGACCGCGGAGAACCAGGAAGCCGCGGAAGCCCGGAACGTCGAGGAAGCGGAGAAGGCCGAAGCCGCCTACGACGTACGCGAGCCGGAGAAGTCGCAGGAGACCTGGGAGTCGAAGGAGGCGGAGACCTCTGAGGAGGCCGCTGAGTCCGAGGAGACCTGGGAGTCGGAGGAGGCGGAGACCTCTGAGGAGGCCGCTGAGTCCGAGGAGGCCTGGGAGTCGGAGGAGGCCGGCGAGTCCGAGGAGGGCTGGGAGTCGGAGGAGGCCGCTGAATCCGAGGAGGCGTGGCACTCTGAGGAGGCCGCTGAGTCGGAGGAGGCCTACCACTCTGAGGAGGCCGCTGAGTCCGAGGAGGTGTGGCAGGCGGAGGAGGCCGCCGAATCCGAGGAGGGCTGGGAGTCCGAGGAGGGCTGGGAGTCAGAGGAGGCCGCCGAGTCCGAGGAGGCGTGGCACTCCGAGGATGCCCAGCGGGCTGAGGAGCACGACACCACCGACCTGGAGGCCATGGAGGACGACAGGTACGCCAGGGACTGGAAGCGCGGGCACCACGGTGACCGCCACCACGGTGACCGCCACCACCATGGCTACCGTCCGCACCACCACTGGGGCTGGCCGCACCATGGCTACCGCCCCTGGGGGAACCCGTACGCCTGGCCTGGCATCTGGTACGGCCAGCACTAAGCGGACGGCCTGGCTGAGCCAGCGCTGACAAGGGTTGGCCCGATCCTGTTCGGGCCGATTCGTGCGGTCCCGGGACACGGCCACGTGGCCCGGGACCCTTCCCCGGAAGTCCGGGCTCCCCTGCCTGTTGACGACCTTTGTGACACTGCCGCCCGGCGCTCCGGCGCCGGCCCGGTCCCCCCTTCCGGGGCAGCGCCGCCGGCGACGCGGGACACCGTGACTCCCGGCCGCCTGAATGCCGCCCGCCGCGACCGCGCCGGGATCCGCCCGCCTACCGGTCGACGATCTCGTTCTTGCCGATGACCACGACCCCGCCCCGCGTCAGCGCGAACCGGGTGCGGTCGTACTCGAGGTCGAAGCCGATCCGCGCGCCGTCGGGAATGACGACGTTCTTGTCGATGATCGCCTTGCGCACCACAGCGCCCCTGCCGATCTTGACGTTCTCCATCAGGACGGAGTCCTCCACCCGTGAGTGCGAGTGGAGCACCACCTTGGGCGACAGGACCGACCGGATCGCCGTCCCGCCGGAGACGATCACGCCCGGCGACACCAGTGAGTCGATCGCCCGCCCCACCCGGTCGCCGTCGTTGTGCACGAACTTGGCGGGCGGCAGCGGGTCGTGCCCGGTGAAGATCGGCCACTTGTCGTTGTAGAGGTTGAACACCGGGTGGGCCGAGATGAGGTCCATGTGGGCGTCGTAGTAGGCGTCGAGCGTCCCCACGTCACGCCAGTAGCCCCGGTCGCGCTCGCTGGAGCCGGGGACGATGTTGTGCGCGAAGTCGTACACGTCGGCCCCGCCCGACTTGACCAGCATGGGGATGATGTTTCCACCCAGGTCGTGCTTGCTCGTGGGGTCGAGCGCGTCCTCGCGCAAGGCGTCGATCATGGACTGCGTCTTGAACACGTAGTTGCCCATCGACGCGAACACCTCGTCGGGCGAGTCGGCCAGCCCCACCGCGTCTTTCGGCTTCTCCCTGAAGGCGACGATCCGGCGCCCCTCGGGGTCGGTCTCGATCACGCCGAACTGGTCGGCCAGCGACAGCGGCTGCCGGATCGCCGCGACGGTGACGTCGGCGCCGGAGTCCTCGTGCTGCTCGACCATCTGCTGCGGATCCATCCGGTAGATGTGGTCGGCCCCGAACACGATCACGTGCTCGGGCATCTCGTCGTAGATCAGGTTGAGGTTCTGGAAGAGCGCGTCCGCCGACCCGGAGAACCAGCGCGGGCCGAGCCGCTGCTGCGCGGGCACCGGGGTGACGTAGTTGCCCAGCATCGCCGTCAGCCGCCAGGTGCGCGACACGTGCCGGTCGAGGCTGTGGTTCTTGTACTGCGTGAGCACGACGATCTTCAGGAAGCCGCCGTTGGCCAGGTTGGACAGCACGAAGTCGATGAGCCGGTACATCCCCCCGAACGGCACGGCCGGTTTGGCCCGATCCGCCGTGAGCGGCATGAGCCTCTTGCCCTCTCCACCTGCCAGCACGACCGCAAGCACCTTCCGGGACCTCATGTTCTGGACGCTACCCTCAAATGGCCGATCTATCGACGAAAGCCCGCACGGCGGCATTCGCGCGTGTCCGGATTTGCGGATCAATGTGCCCGCCGGAGTTTCCCGGGCAGGGCCTCCCCGACGTGTCGCGGGCGGGCAGAACCGGCCAACGGCGCAACACCCGCCCCTTGTGGTGGTCCGCCGGATGCGGCCGCCATAAGGTCGTGTCATGCGCGTTGATCTGCTCAGCCGTGAGTACCCGCCGGAGGTTTACGGCGGAGCCGGGGTGCACATGGAATACCTGGCCAGGGAGCTGCGACAACTGGCCGACGTGCGGGTGCGCTGCTTCGGGGCCGCGCGCGCCGAGGCCGGGGTCGCGGCCTACCGGGTGCCGGGCGGGCTCGAGAGCGCCAACGCCGCGCTCCAGGTGCTCGGCGTCGACCTGGAGATGGCCGCCGCCTGCGAGGGCGCGGACGTCGTTCACTCGCACACCTGGTACGCCAACTTCGCCGGGCATGTCGCCAAGATGTTGCACGGCATCCCCCATGTGGTCACCACGCACAGCCTTGAGCCGCTGCGGCCGTGGAAGGCCGAGCAGCTCGGCGGCGGCTACACCATCTCGTCGTGGGCCGAGCGCACCGCCCTGGCCGCGGCCGACGCGGTGATCGCGGTGTCGGAGGGGATGCGACGCGACGTCCTGGCCGCCTACCCCGAGATCCCGCCCGGCAGGGTCACCGTCGTGCACAACGGCATCGACACCGCGGAATACGCCCCCGACCCCGGCCTTGACGTGCTGAAGAAGCACGGCGTCGACCCGGGCAGGCCCTACGTCGTGTTCGTCGGCCGCATCACCCGCCAGAAGGGCCTGGTCCACCTCCTGCACGCGGCGCGCTCCTTCGACCGCGGCGCCCAGCTCGTGCTCTGCGCGGGAGCGCCCGACACGCCGGAGATCGCCGCCGAGGTGACCGCGCTGGTGCGCGGCCTCGACCGCGACGGGGTGTTCTGGATCCAGGAGATGTTGCCCAAGGCGGAGGTGATCCAGCTGCTGACGCACGCGACGGTGTTCGTGTGCCCGTCGGTCTACGAGCCGATGGGGATCGTCAACCTGGAGGCGATGGCCTGCGAGACGGCCGTGGTCGCGACCGCGACGGGCGGCATCCCCGAGGTGGTGGCCGACGGCGAGACCGGGCTGCTGGTGCCCATCTCCCAGAGCGGCGACGGCACGCCGCACGACCCCGAGCGGTTCGCCGCCGACCTGGCCGAACGCGTCAACGCCCTGCTCGGCGACCCGTCCCGCGCCGAGGCGATGGGCCGGGCCGGCCGCGCCCGCGCGGTCGGCCACTTCTCCTGGTCGCGCATCGCCCACCGCACGCGCGACCTCTACACATCCTTGCTCGCGTGAGTACTGCCTGCCCGCGAACCGGCACGGTCGAGCTGACCGCAGGCGGTGAAGCGACGGCCAGCTCCGAGGAACTGCTGAGAATGTTCCAGCAGACGATGATCTCTCGAGGGCTGACCGTCCCGGAGACTTATGAGTGGTACGCGGGGTGGAGCAACGGCTACGTGGAGTTCGTCCCGGTGGAATAGCGCTCGTGGCGCGTCAGTGGATGCGTTCGAGGACGACGACCGGGATCTCGCGGTCGGTCTGGCGCTGGTAGTTGTCGTAGTCCGGCCAGGTGGCCGTCATCAGCCGCCAGAGCTCCGGCTTCTCCCCAGGGGCCGCCGTGCGGGCGCGGGCCTTGAACCGCTGGTCCTTCACCTGCACGTCGACGTCCGGGTTGGCGAGCAGGTTCTTGTACCACTCCGGATGGTCGGGGTCGCCGCCCTTGGAGGCCACGATCACGTGGTCGTCGCCGTGCCGCTGGTAGATGAGCGGCGTCGTGTACGGCCGGCCCGACTTGCGGCCCTTGGTGGTGAGAAGGAGCACTGTGGTGTTGTTCCAGTCGTGTCCTTCGGCGCCATCGGTTTCCTGATAGCGCTGGACATGTTCCTTGCCGTAGAGCATGGACCCTGTCTACCCGCGACCGGCGTGACCTCACCGTGACGTGCCCGGGTCTGTACGAGAAGTTGGCGGTCGCCGTCGCGGGCGGGCCGGTCACGCCGGCGTTCGACCTGCCGATGCCCGGCGTTTCCCGGATCGAGCCGACACCGTGATCAGCATGTCTGTACGCGGGCGCACGCTGGTGAGAGCCTTTGGCCATGACCGATCCGGCCGAGGCACTGGCCGCCCGCATCGAACGCTTCGAGCAGGCCGCTGATCCCGAGCTGATCTGGGATCCCGCGGCGCTGGCCGAGGCCGAGGAGGCGATGCGCGCGTGCGCCGGCGACCGCTCCGACGCCGCCGCATGGCGCCTGATCGGCATGCTGCACCTCGCCCGCTACCGGCTCGACCAGCGCGTCACGCAGGACGCCGCGGTGGCGGGCGCGTTCTTCGCCGCCGTGGCGCTGCTCGACCCGGGGCGGCTGCCCGAGCGGCTGCGCGGCTCCAGCATGCCTTCCGGCGACTCGGCCGCCGGCTGGGCCGGTCTGGTCGAGGAGATCTTCCGGCTGGTGGACCCGGGTGGGTACCCGCACGTCGGGCTGCTGATCGAGGCCCTGGTCCGGCACGCGGTGGCGCGTCCGGGGGCGGAGGAGGTCGCCGAGCGGCTGGGCGAGCTGCTGCTGCAGGAGTCCGTACGCCCATCCGATCCGGCCCGCTCGCCCGAACCGGCACGTCCGCCTGACTCCGCGTCTTCGCCGGGCCCGGCGCGAGCCGGTGATCCCGCCGGTTCGCCTGGCCCCGTGCGGCCGCCCGGCACCGGCGGAGCGGACGAACCGGCCGGAGCATCAGGATCCGCCGAGCCTGAGCCCGTCGGGCCTGAGCCCGAGCGCGACCGGACCGCCGGATCCGCCGGCCCGGACGGGCGCATGCGTACGACCGGCCCCGCGTGGGCCCCACGCGCGCTGTCCGCGCTGGGGAACGGCCTGGTGCGGCTGCACGAGGAGACGGGCGCGCCCGAGGCCGCCGACGACGCCGTGCACCTGCTGTTCCGGGCGGCACTTGCCGACCCCGTCGCCCACACGGGTGAGCTGGCGGACGCGCTCAGCCGCGCCGCGCCCGGCGACGAGGAACTGGTCAGGGCCTATCTGAGGGCGGCGCAGAGCCCTCCGGGCAGCCAGGACAGGTCGCAGGCGCTGCGCGCGCTCGTCGACCTCACCCGTGACCGGGCCGACCGGTCGCTGGCGGACGGCGACCTGCTGGCGTTCATCAGGGTGGGGCAGTGCGCGCTGGACTTCTGGCACGAGCCGTGGTCCACGTCCGGGGTGGTGGCTCCGTACGCGACCGGGCTGGTCGAGTGGTACGTGGTCACGGGGGACGAGCGCTCGCTCGAAGCCGGCACGGAAATGCTGGAGGCGATCCGCGTGACGCCCGGCGAGACGATCCGAGGGCTCGGCGCGGACCCCGTCGCGCGGCTCGTTCTGCTGGGCGAGCGCCGCAGGAGGCGCTACGCCGTCACCGGCGACCTCGCCGACCTGGACGCCGCCGTCGACGCCGCACGTGAGGGGGCCGCGCTCGCGCCCACCGGTCACCCCGAGCGTGCCCGCCTGCTCGCCGGCCTGGCGAACGCGCTGCTCGACCGAGCCGTCACCACCGGCGGTGATCCGGCCGAGCCGGTCGCGGCCGCCCACGCGGCGCTCGCCGCCCAGGACCGGCGCCACGCGGCCAGGGCCGAGGTGCTGCTGCTGCTCGGCCGGGCGCTCCGGCTGCGTCTCACCACGGAGAGTGCCGACGAGGCCGTCACCGCGCTGCGCGAGGCCCTGGCGGCCGGCGACCGGCCGGCGCTGCGGGCGGAGGCGTACAGGCTGATCTCCGAGGTGCTGCGGTGGCGCGCAGAGCGGGCGGGACGGACGCAGGACCTGGACGACGCCGTGGACTCCGCCCGCCAGGCGGCCGAACTCGCCCTCAAGATCGCCTGGGACCCGGCCCCCGCCCAGCAGGCGCTGGGGGAGGCCCTGCTGGCCCGCTTCTCCGCGCGCGGCGACGCCGACGACCTGAGCGAAGCCCTGATCCTGGCCACACCGATCCCCGCCCCGGCCGCCGCCGGCGGCGGCTCCGGCCTGCTGCCGCGGCTGGGAGACCTGCTGGACGGCCTGGTCGAGCAGCCGGAACCGGCGGCGGTGGACGAGCGGCTCGCGCAGGCCGCGACCGAGCTGGCCCTGCGCTCGCCGGACGAGGAGACGGCGGGCAAACTGCTGCGGCTGGCCGAACGGCGGACGCGAGCGCCCGGGGAGCGCGGCGAACACCTGCTCCAGGTGGCGTCGCGGCTGGCCGAGCTGGGCCGTCCGCACCTCGCCGGTGACGTGCTGGCCCGGGCCTGCGCGGCGTTCGAGGAGGCGGGGTCGCGCTCGCGGATGGCGTACGCGCTGTCCGAGCAGGGAGCAGGGGAGGAGGACGCCGGCCGGCTCGACCGGGCGCTGGAGGCGTACGAACGGTCGGCCGCGCTCTACCGCGAGCTGGGCGAGCCGGGCTCCGAGGCGCTCCAGCTCGGCAGGAAGGCCGCCGTTCACCTGCGCTCCGGCGACCCCGCCGGAGCCGTCGAGGAGCACCTGCGCGCCATCGCCCTGTGCGAGGACGCCGGGCTGGCCGCCGAGGAGGCCTCCCACCAGGAGCGCGCGGCCGGCGCCCACCTGGCCGCCGGCGACCCCGCCGCAGCCGTGGCCCGCACGGCCAGGGCCCGCGAGCTGTACGCGGAGCTGGGCGAGACCGAACGTGCGGCCATGGCCCTGGTGCCCGCCGCCAGGGCGGCCGTCGACCAGGGCGACCTCACGGCGGCCGGCGAGCGCATCACCGCCTGCGCCAGGGAGCTGGAGGCGGCGGGAGCGTGGGAGGAAGCCTGCAGGACGCTCGACGCGCACGCCGTCATGCTGGCCGGGCGCGGCCACCGGGCACAGGCGGCCGCCTGCGAGACCCGGCTGGTGGAGATCGTACGGCGGAGGGGACGGCGCCGCGAGCCCGCCGACGAGTGGTACCGCATCGCGCAGCGCCGCCGTGAACGCGGTGACACGGCCGGCGCGCGGTTCGCGTTCGAACTGGCCGAGCGCGAGTACGAGGCCGCCGGCCACGACGACGGGGCCGGATCCGTCCGGTACAATCTGGGCGCGCTCGCGTACGCGGAGGGCGAGCCGCAGCGGGCACTGGAGTACTTCGGCGCCGCGGCGGAGGCATTGGCCCGGCTGCGCGCCCCCGCCAAGGAGTCGACGGCGCTCACCATGCGGGCCGCCTGCCTGGCCGTGCTCGACCGTGCCGAGGACGCCTCGGCGGACCTCGACCGGGCCTCGGAGCTGGCCGCCGTCGCGGGCGATCGCGAGGCGCTCCTGACCGCCGCCCTGGGTAGGGCCGCTCTGGACGTGCGGCTCGGGGACCTGCGGGAGGCGGCGGAACGCCTGCGCTCCGCGCTCGGGCCGGCCGCGGGCGACCCGGTCAAAGAGGCCGTCGTACGCGATCGGCTGGCGGCGCTGGCCGCGCTCACCGGCGATGTGCCCGCGCAGGTGACCGCGCTGGAGCAGGCCATGGCGGGCTACCGCGAAGGCGGCCAGGACCGGCTGGCGGCCCTCGCCTCCACCCGGCTCGGTTTCGCGCTGGAGCGGCAAGGCGAGTTCCGCCGCGCCAGGGCCGCGCTGGAGACCGGCCTGGCCGGGCTGGAGACGGCCGGGGACGTGGTGGGGGTGCCGTTCGAGGTGATCGTGCCCGTGGCGGGGGAACTGGACGTCGAAGTCCTGTCCCGGCTGGCCGCCATCCAGCTGGCCCTCGGCGACGTGACCCGCGGCCGTGCCACCCTCGACCAGGCGCTCACCACTTCGCGGGCGGGCGGCGGCCGGGACGCCAGGGCGGAGCGGCTGGAGCTCTGGCTGCGGATCGAGGAGGCGGAGGCCGCAGGCGACCTGCCGGCGGCCCGCACCCTCGCCGAGGAGGCGCTCACCGCCGCGGAGCGCGCCCTCGCCGACCCGGCCCCGGTCCAGCCGGATGTCGCCGGGACGGGTCCGGGTTCCGCTCCGGCGGAGCCCGTCGAGAGCACGGAGGAACGCTCGTACCTTCTGGCCAAGCTCTCCACCCTCTGCCGCGCCCTGGGAGACCCGATCGCCGCACGCGACCATGCGGCGCGCGGCCACCGGCTACGCGACGGCCACCGGATCGAGCACCTGCGGAACTTGGGGGCGGCGGTCAGTGACCTCGGACGGACGGACGAGGCGGTCCGGCACCTCGCCGAAGCCGTCAGCCTGGCCAGGGCAACCCGGTCGGCCCTCCCGGCCCAGCTGGTCCAGGCCCTTGACCTGCTCGGCCGTACGCTCACCGCGCAGGCCCGGTGGCAGGACGCCGCGAACGCCTTCGACGAGGGACTCGCCCTGGCCGCCGCCCCGGTCTGGCGCGCCCTGAAAGCCCCGCTCCTCGCCGGACGGGCCGCCCTCCACCTCAGGCTGGACGAACTGGACGAGGCGGCGTCCCGCTACCAGCAGGCCCTGTCCATCAGCGAGGAACTGGGCGTCCGGACCGGGCTCGCGGACGCCTACGCTGACCTGGCCCTGGTCCGCACGCTGCGCGGGGAACCGGACGAGGCCAAGCCGCTCGCCGAACGGTGCCTGACCCTGGAACGTGCTCATGGCAGGGGTCACGGCGTGGTGCTGGCCCTGATCGCCCTCGCCCGTCTGAGCCCGGCCCGGGCGCCAAGGCTCCTGGAGGAGGCGCTGGCCCTGGCCGAGGAGCTCGGCTACCGCCCCGGTAGGGCCCTCGCGCTGAGCCGCCTGGGCGCGCGCGACGTCACGAGCTCCTCGTACGCCCGCGCCCGCCTGCGGCTGTCCACGGCCATCGACCTGCTGGCCGAACTCGGGCACGACCTGGAGCTGGGCGTCGCCTGCCACCATCGTTCCCTGGCCGCGGAGGCGCTCGGCGACCTGCCCGCCGCTCTGGCCGACGCGGAACGCGCCTTCGAGCTCGGCCACCTGCCCGCCCGTGACCGGGCCTTCGACCTCGCCGTACGTCTTGGCCGCGGCCTGACCGCCTGGACCATCCTCGAACGCGCCAAGCTCGAGACGCTGGCCGCCCACCTCGATCCCCCGCCGCGCCCGCCCGAAGGCAGCGGCGACACCCCGGAACAGCCCGGCCCGGCCTCCGTTCGGCCGGGCGGCGCGTCGCGTCCCGTTCCCGTGCGAGGCGAGCCCGGCCCGGCGGCCGCGGAGGGGCCGGGCGAGATGCTGGAGGCCGGGCGGCGAGGGCTCGACGCGGTGCGCACGCTCATGACGGCCGCCCGCAACACCCGGGACCCGGAGCAGGCGGCGGAGCTGATCCGGCGCGCCCGCGAGGCCAGGGCCGACGTGGAGTCGTCGTGGCGGCGCACGGAACCTCCGGCCCCGATCCACGTGGCGCTACGGCTGGGCGCCCCGCCCGGCCGGGCCCAGCTGGACGCCCTCGTCGCGCCCGGGCCTGCCGTGCGCTCTCCGGCCGGCACCGGCGCCGCCTCCCGGGGGGCCGTCGGACTGCTCGGGTTCTCCGTGGGGGAAGGCGCCGTCACCGTGTTCGCCCATCGCACGGGCTGGGCCGAGCCGCGGGTGTTTCCCACCGCCGCGGGCCGGGATGTCCTCAGCGACTTCCTCGCCGCCGCGCGTGAGCGGCCGGGGCTGCTGGACGTCGAGGCCCGGCGGCGGCGCGCGGACCTCTGGAAGCGGCTGGCCGATCTGCTGCTGCGGGAGGCGCTCCAAGCCTTCGGCGACGACCTCGACCTCGTGCACCTCCTTCCGCACGCCGAACTGCACGGCATCCCGCTCCACGCGCTCGCCCCGGACGGCCGCACGCTGATCGAACGGTTTCCCGTCGCCTACGCCCCGTCCGCCGCCGTCCTGGCCCGCCTGGCGCGGCGACCCCGGGCGGGTGGCGGGAGTTCGCTGGTGCTGGGCTTCCCGCGGGGGGACGGCGCGAAGGCTCCCGTGGAGGCCGAGGCGGAGGAGGTGGCCGCCCTGCTCGGCACCCGGCCCCGCACCGGCCCGTCCGCCACCTCGGCACTTCTGCCCGGCACGTGGGACGTGCTGCACCTGGCGTGCCACGGCGCGTTCGGTCAGGGCGGCGACCCCTTCGGCTCCGGCGTCCGGCTCGCCGACGGCCTGCTCACGGCCAGGCGGCTGATGGGCATGAACGTCGACGCCGGCCTCGTGGTCCTCACCACCCACGAGCAGACCGGGGAGGAAGCCCGTGCGCAGGTCCGCGGGGGTGCCCGGGTGGCCGTTCCCGGTGCGGAGGACGTGGCCGCGCTGGGGCACGCGTTCCTGAACGCGGGGGCCAGGTCGGCGCTGCTGGCGCTCTGGCCGGTGGCGCCCGAGATCACCCTGGCTCTCCTGCGCGACTTCTACGCCAGGCGGCGCGACGGCGAGGGCGAGGTGCGGGCTCTGCGCTCGGCCGTGCTGGGGTTGCGCGAGCTCTACGGCTCCGCCGAGCCCGACCTCTGGGCGCCGTACGTGCTGGTCGGCCTGCCCGGCTGAGCCTAGAGGTAGGGGCGGGCCGCGCTAACCAGCTCGGCCGCGGCGTCGCGGGTGTCGATGGAGAGGGCGGTGCCGGGCGTGCGCTCCCGGACGTCCTGGTCGCGGATCGCGAACACGGCGGGGGCGACGCCCACGTCGCCGTAGCGCCCGGTCACGGCCTCGCCGATCGCTTGTCGCAGGTCGCGGACCACGCTGCGCGCGGTGTGGCCGGTGCCCGAGGCGGCGAGACGGCCCAGCATCCCGGCGAAGCGCAGCTCCGTCTCGGCCGCGGGACGCTGCCCCGGCAGCACGGGCCGGTCGAGCCAGAACACCTTCCCCGCCAGGAACGCGGCGTAGCCCGCGCCGTCGTGGCCGAGCACGCGCGCCGTCTCGGCGAGCAGCTCCCCGAACTCGGCCAGCTCCGCCCCCGGCGGCAGGTCCGTGGTGACGAACAGGGGCACGATCAGCGCGTCTAGCATGGCAGTTTCCCTCCGTGAGGAGGCTCATCGTAGGACGCCCCACCGACAATCGCGGATCGCGCCACTCCGCCTGCCCGGCGGGTCCGCCCGGTAAGAGCGGTAAGGTCACGTAAGTGGCTGAGGCTCTCCTGATCACCGGCACCGTGGGTGTGGGGAAGACGTCGGTGGCGGACGCCGCCGGCGACGTTCTGTCCGACGCCGGCGTGCCCAACGCGGTCATCGACGTCGACTGGCTCCGCCGGGCCTGGCCCGCGCCCCCCGGCGATCCCTTCAACGGGGCCCTGACGATGCGCAACCTGCGCCCGGTGGCGGCCAACTTCCTGGCCGCGGGCGCGCAGCGGCTGGTCCTCGCCGGCGTCGTCGAGAGCCGCGCCGAGCGCGCCTCCTACGCGGAGGTGCTGGGTGTCCCGCTCACGGTCTGCCGGCTCCACGCCGCTCTCCCCGAGGTACGCGGGCGGCTGAGAACACGCCACACGAACGATCCCGGGTCACTTGACTGGCACCTGGAGAGGGCCGGGGAATTGGCATCGATTCTGGACGCGGCCCAGGTCGAGGACTACGCCGTGGACGCCTGCGCGGGCCCTCCCGCGCAGGTCGCCGCCCTGGTCGTCAAGGGGTGGGGCGTCTAGCGCTCGGTCCACTCGTCTTCGAGCGCCGAGTGCACGATGGAGTCGCGCCAGCCGTGCGGCGTGTGCAGGTGGTGGCGGATGCGGCCCTCCTCGACCATGCCCGCCGTCAGCATCGCGAGCTGCGCCGGCAGGTTGGCGGGGGAACGGGCGCCCCAGATGCGGTGCAGCCCGAGCTGCTTGAAGCCGAACTTCAGCAGCAGGCGCACGAGGTCGGTGCCGATGCCCCGGCCCCACTGGCCGGGATGGAGCCCGAAGCCGATCTCCGCGCTGTGCGGGTGGTCGGCCTCGACGCGCAGGCGGGCCACCCCGATTACGTCGCGGCGCCCGGCGTCGATCACGGCCAGCACGTAGAGGCGGCGCGGCTCGGCGCAGGCGGCCTCCATGGCCTGCTGGACCAGCGCGGTCACCTCGTGCAGGTCGCGCGGGGTGAAGGGCATGTGCTGGGTTGCGGCGGGGTCGCCGTAGACGGCGTGCAGGGCGGTGACGTCGGCCTCCGTGACGTCACGGAGGCCCAACCGTTCACCCTCGCACAGGACACGCCGCATGCGCAGACGGTAACGGAAGTCCCGCGATCTTTACAAGTGGATGTCAAGTGGCGAGTTGACTTCCGTAAGCTCGCGCGACAAGTTCGGCGATGGCGCTGTGGGAGCCGAGCGGCTCCGCGTGCCCGGCGTTGATCGCCGCGGCCGCCTGCTCGACGATGCCCTGCGGGGCCTCGTGCCCGATGATGCAGGGCGCGATGGCGAGGCGCTCAGCGCCGGCCTTGCGCAGTTGCCGGGCCGCGAGGACGACGCCGGGCTCGCTGTCCATCGAGGCGGCGAGGACGGGCAGCGTGAGCCTGGAAGCCAGGAGCACCGCGGTGGCCTGCACGGCCTGCACGGCCCGCTGGCCGCCCGCCGTGCCGAGGATGACGGCGTCGGTGGGGCTGGAGACGTTCAGCAGGCGTACGCGGTCGACCCTGGCCAGGCCGCGCTCGGCGAGGCGGATGTGCAGCGCCTCGGCCAGCAGCGGGTGCGGCCCGAGCGCCTCGGTCACGACGGCTCCCGAGCCGCTGGCCGCGACGGCCTTGCCGATCTCCGCCATGACGACGGGGTCTTCCCAGGTGAGCAGCGGCACGACGACGGCGTCACGGCCGGAGGGCAGCGAGTCGGCAAGGTCGGTGACGCTCTTCAGCCGCACCTCGATCTGCGGGTGGTCGACGCGTACGACCGCCGCGATCTCCTCGGCCACTCCGGCGGTGTCGCCCGGGGTGGCGAGCACGAGCAGAGGGGCGTCCGACGGCAAGGACGTGGGCACGGGACGGCGGTGGCGACCGCCTCCCGGCCGGGGGGCACGTTCGCGTACAGGCAGGCTCACAGGCGCGCAGTTTATGCCTATTCAGGGCCGCCTGTTCCGTGAATCGATGGCGATTCCGTCACAACCTGCCATGCCTGGCAACGAGATGGACCGCTCCGCTCGCTGTGAGTGATCGAGATGGGTTTGTGATGGCCGGAAAGATTGACTAGCCGGTACGAAACGGAAACTCTTGAGCCACTAGAAACGCGTTCTAGAGCGACAATCTCAGGTCCGTCCCCGGAGGATGGGAATGAAGCCGTTCTATGTCCGCGAACTGAGCGTTTATCCCGTCGGCCGTCGCAGGATCTTCCTGCTCGCGATAGCCGTGCTGGCCAGTCTCGTGGTCAATTTCGAGACCACGATCGCCACCATCCTGCCCCTGCTCATGGACGACCTGGGCATGTCGCTCACCGTCTACGGCCAGATCGCCGCACTGTCCGTGCTGGTGGGCGGTATCTCGGCCGGTTTCGGCGGCATCCTGTCCGACCGGTGGGGCCGGGTCAAGATCCTCGTGCCGACCCTGACCGTCACGGCCGCCTGCAACTTCCTGCTCGCCACCGTCGACACCGTGGCCGGGCTGTTCTGGATCCGGTGCCTCATGCTGTTCATCGAGGGCGCCGGCATCACGATCACCGCGTCGCTGGTGCGGGACTTCTCTCCGCGGATGGGGCGGGCGCAGGCGTTCGCGTTCTGGACGTGGGGGCCGGTCGGGGCCTCGTTCCTGGCCGCGCTCATCGCGGGCTTCACGCTGCCGCTGTTCGGCAACGCGTGGCAGTCGCAGGCGATCATCATGGGCGTCGTGTCACTGACCATGTGCGCGATCATCGCCTGGAAGATCGCCGAGCCGTCGGCCGCGCTGCGGGCGCAGGTGCTGGAGGACGAGCAGGCCGTACGGGTGGGGGAGATCGTCACTCACGGTAAGGTCAGGGAGCTGTTCAGGCACCCGCACCTGTGGGCGCACGTGCTCGGCAACACCGGCTGGCAGGTGCTCTACTGGACGTTCGCCATCTTCGGGCAGACGATCCTGTCGGGCGCGTTCGGCATGGACCCGGCCGTGGCCAACCGGGTCGTCGCGCTGAGCATCGTGGTCAACGCCCTGACCGTGGTCGTCGTCGGCCGCATGTCCGACCGGCTGCGGCTGCGCAAGCCGTTCATCGCCGTGGGGACGGTGCTGACGACCGGTGCGATGGCGTACTTCATCGCCCTGATCGGTCCCGGCGTCCCCACCGCGCACGTGACCATCGTGTACGCGCTGATCCTGCTGTTCATGGGCATCGCGTACGTGCCGTGGATGGCCAGCTTCTCCGAGAACGCCGAGGACGTCGAGTCCCGGCTGCAGGGCTCGGCGCTGGGCATCTGGGGCATGGTCGTCCGCGTCATGATCGTGGTCCTGCTGGTCGTCTCCCCGATCGTCGTCGAGGCCGGCGGCTGGCAGACGTGGCTGACCGTGGCGCTCGCCGGCCAGGTCGTGTTCCTGGTCTCCATGGCAGCCTTCAAGGGCCGCTGGCGGCCGGAGCGGACCGCGGCCCCCGAGACCGCGGCCTAGCGTGCGGGCACGACGACCGACTGCGGGTTGCCTGGGGCGTACACGGTGATGCCCTGCGGCAGTGACTTGAGCTTCTCGATCTCCGCGCAGGACGGGCACTTGTCGTAGCCGTCCTGCCTGGCCCTGTTCGCCTTCGCCTCCGCCTCGGCCTGGGCGACCTTCGCCTGGGCCTCGGAGACGGCCGCGGCGGCGGCCAGCGAGCGGTCCACGGCCTTCTGCACCTCTGCGGGCAGCGTCACCTTGACCAGCGTGAAGCGGAGCCCGGTCAGGAAGTCGCCGCCCAGCGTGGCGGGCAGGTCGCGGGCCAGCGAGGCGTTGACCGCGTCCTGCACCTTGGCGATGGTGGCGTTGCTGTCCTGCGGCTTGAGGCCGGAGCTCTCCAGCAGCGAGCAGGAGGGCACCAGTTCGGCGCAGCGCATCGCGCCGATCTGCCCGCGCAGCGCGTTGTCGATCACCGGCCGGACGGCCTGGCCGAAGAAGGCCGCCCAGCCCTGGTCGCCGTCCCACGGGTAGAGGGAGCTGTCGTCCTGGGCGCGGAAGGTGCGCGTCCCGTACTTGTCGTCGAACTTCTTCAGCGTCCCGTGGTCGAGGTTGAGCGTGAAGTAGAGGGTGCCCTCGATGCCGAGGTTCACGCCGTCGCTGCTCGGGACCGTCACCACGTCCACCCCGAGGGCGGTCGCCCGCCTGGTGTCCGCGGTGATCGTGTAGAAACGCTGCTGCGCCGGATAGCGGTGCACCGACGACCACATGCCGGTCCAGGTCACCCCGGAGCCGGGGTTGATCACCTCGCGCACCTTGTTGTCGTCGAGCGGGCCGCCGTCGCGCACCACGGCCACCTCGCCGCCGCTCGTGCTCTCCATGCCGCCCACGCCCCCGACGAGCAGGGGGATCACGATGATCGCGGCAACGACGGCCAGGGCGATTCTCATCCGGATCCTCTCGCGCGGGCGGCGTTGGCAGCCGCCGCCCGCGGCTTTCGCGGCATTCCTACGGATCTCAGGCGAACGGGCCCACCTGGCCCGGCAGCGAGGGCCTGGCGGGTACGTCGGGGTCGTCGGCGAGGTCGAGGTCGCGCGTCTCGGGGGCGATGGCCAGGCCCACGGCCGTCACCGCCAGGGCGGCGACCACGTAGACCGACACCGCCACCGTCGTCTGGAACGTGTGGAAGAGCTGGAGAGCGATGACCGGGGCCAGCGAGCCGCCGACGATGCCGGCCACCTGGTAGCCCATGGACGCGCCGCTGTAGCGCAGGCGCGTGCTGAACAGCTCGGCGATGAACGCGGCCTGCGGGCCGTACATCGCGGCGTGGGTGACCAGCGCCACGATGGCGGCCAGCGCGATCAGGGGGAAGGACCTGGTGTCGAGCAGCGGGAAGAACGCGAACACCCACACCGCGGCGGCGACCACGCCCGCCAGGTAGACGGGCCGCCGGCCGTACCGATCGGACAGCGCGCCGGCCACGGGGATCAGGCCGAGCTGCAGCGCCGACGCGATCAGCACCGCGTTCAGCGCGTACGAGCGCGGCAGGTCCAGCTCACCGGTGATGTAGACGATGATGTACGCCGTGAAGGTGTAGAAGGCGACATCGACCCCGATCCGCGCGGTGAAGGCCGACAGCAGGGCGCGCGGGTGGGTGCGCAGCACCTCGAGCAGCGGCATCTTCGCCTTGGCGCCGTGCTGCTCGACCTCGGCGAACAACGGCGACTCCGAGATCTTGAGCCGCACCCACAGCCCCACGAAGACCAGCGCGCCGGACAGCAGGAACGGCACCCGCCAGCCCCACGACAGGAACGCCGCGTCGGACATCGTGAAGGACATGACCGTGAGCAGGCCCGTCGCCAGCACGTAGCCCGCGGGCACGCCCACCTGCGGCCAGCTGGCGTTGAAGCCGCGCCGCCGGCCGTCGCCGTGCTCGAGCGACATGATGACCGCGCCGCCCCACTCGCCGCCGAGCCCCAGGCCCTGCACGAACCGGAGCAGCGCCAGCAGGATCGGCGCGATCACGCCGACGCTCGCGTAGCCGGGCAGCACGCCGATGAGGAACGTCGAGACGCCCATCACCAGCAGCGTGACCACGAGGACGGTCTTGCGGCCCGCGCGGTCGCCGAAGTGGCCGAACACGATGCCGCCCAGCGGGCGGGCCACGAACGCCACGGCGTTGGTCGTCAGCGAGGCCAGGGTGGCGTTGAAGGGGTCGAGGTCGGGGAAGAACAGCTGGGGGAAGACGAGGGTCGCCGCGGTGGTGTAGAGGAAGAAGTCGTACCACTCCAGCGACGTGCCGATCAGGCTGGCGAGGATCACCCGCCGGGTCTGTTGCGTGGAGCCTGACATCGAATGCTCCTAGAGTTGATGGGGGACAGTTTCAACGTAAGGATCGTTGAACAATTCGACAAGAGGTTTGCTCCATGATTCCCTGTCGATTGTGGATAACGTGGTTGCCGATCTCTCCCAGGACCGGCCCCGCCTGGGACGCAGCAGCACGGCGGAACGGGTGGCCGACATCCTGCGCGACCGCATCAGCGAAGGCTTCTTCCCTCCGGGGCAGCGGCTCTCGGAGGAGTCCATCTCCGAGGCGCTCGGCGTCTCGCGCAACACACTGCGCGAGGCGTTCCGGCTGCTCGGCCACGAGCGGCTGCTCGACCACCGGCTCAACCGCGGCGTGTTCGTCCGCCTGCCGTCCGCCGCCGACGTCTCCGACCTCTACCGCGTGCGCCGCGTGCTCGAAGGCGCCGCGGTGCGGCGTACCCCCGGCGAGACGGAGCTCGCGACGATCGGCGAGGCCGTCCGTGACGCCGAGCGGGCCGCCGCGAAGGACGACTGGCAGGCCGTCGGCACCGCCAACATCCGCTTCCACCAGGCGCTCGTCTCGCTCATCGGCAGCCCGAGGATCGACGAGGCCATGCGCCAGCTGCTGGCCGAGCTGCGCCTCGTCTTCCACGTGATGGAGAACCCGCGGGCCTTCCACGAGCCGTTCGTCGACCGCAACCGCACGCTGCTCGAGCTCATCGCGTCGGGCGGGCCCGACGTGGCCGCCGCCTACCTCGACGACTACCTCGACCACGCCGAGCGGCTGCTCATCCACGCCTTCGAACCGAGCCGCTAGCGTGGGCGCATGGACCGGATCTTCACCCTCGACGAGGCCCGTGCGCTGATCCCCGCCGTGATCGAGGACGCCCGCGTCGTGATCTCCGCCCGCGCCGACCTGGCCGAGATCGATTTCGACCGGCGTACGAAAGGGCGCTCCGAGCTCGGCGGCCTGCCTGAGCTGAAGGGGCTGCAGGCCCGCGTCGAGGAGATCCTGAGCGGATGGAGCGAGCAGGGGATCGAGGTCAAGGGCATCGCGCCCGTGCTCGTCGACTTCCCCTCCGAGCTCGACGGCGTGTCCGTACGGCTCTGCTGGATCGAGGGCGAACGCGAGCTCGCCTGGTATCACCGCACCGAGCTGGGCTTCGCCGGCCGCCGCCCGCTCTGATCAGCGGTCCGCGCACCCGGCCTGCCGCACCCGGGCGATACCGGCCACGGCGGGCATACGCTGCTGGGGTGGAGGTTCACTCGACCAAGGCGATGGCCGCGCGAGCCGTCGACCTGTGCGTGGAACTGCTGCACGAGCAGCCGTCGATCGAGTCGGTGTCGCGGGTCCTGCGCGACCACGGGGAGACCGGAGACCTCGATCTCAGCGCGAACGACCTGACGGCGATGCGGGAGGCGGCGGCGCGGCTGCGCGAGGTGCTGGCCGCGCAGACCGTCGGCGAGGCGGCGGCCCTGCTCAACCGGCTGCTCGCCGGCGGAGCACAGACCCCCAGGCTCACCAGCCACGGGGGTTCGACGACCTGGCACCTGCACGTCGACAGCGGTGACGACGCGCCGTGGGGTGAGTGGTTCCTGGCGTCCTCGGCGATGGCGCTGGCGGTGCTGCTCGCCGACCACCAGAGGGTTCCCGGCGGGCTGTGCGCCGCACGGAGCTGCGGGCGGCCTTTCCTCGACCTCGGAGGCGGCAGCCCGCGACGCTACTGCAGCGCCCGCTGCGCCACCCGCGAACGCGTCGCCGCCCACCGCTCCCGCTCCGGCACCCGCGCCCCCGGCTGACCCCCTTCCCCCGGCGCTCGCCCGGTCACCGCCGGGGGATGAGCACCACCACGGCCACCGCCTGCAGCGCCGCTCCGGCCAGCAGGGCCGCGCCCGGCGAGTACGACGCCAGCGGGCCCGCCATCGCGGAACCGAGCGCGTACGAGGTGATCTTCAGGCTGGCGGCCGTGGTGAACACCTGGCTCCGCAGGCGGGCGGGCGCCTCGCGGTGGCGTACGGAGAACAGCGCGGTGAGCTGCGGCCCCTCACCCGCTCCCGCGACGGCGGCGGCGACCACGGCGATCCAGAACGACTGCGCCACGGCCGCCAGCACCATGCCCGCCCCCAGCACCGCCGTCCCCCAGACCAGCACACCATCCCACCACCGCACCGGGTCGCGGGCGGCCCGCGCTTCGCCTCCCGCGCCTGCCGGGTCGCAGGCGGTCCGTGCGCCGTTCCCCGCGCCTGCCGGAGCGCGGGTGGCCAGGAGCGCGTTCGTCGCCAGCCCGCACGCGGCGGTGACGGACAGCAGCAGCGCGCCGTGGCCGCTCTCTCCGGTGAGGCGGACACCCAGCACGGGCACCGCCACGACGAGCATGGCCAGACCGGCGCACGAGATCATGGATCCGGCCGTCGCCCCGCGCAGCCGCGGATTCCTGGCGATGGCGGCGAACCCGGCGATCAGCTCCGCCCGTACGGACCGCCCACCCCTCTGGCGCCCGACCCCCTTGCGCCCACAGCGGCCGGTCCCGGCGGAGCGCCCCGCGAAGGACGTGTCCGGACGTGGGGGCAGGGTCCAGGCGACGGGCAGGGCGACGATCAGGAGCGCGGCGCAGGCGGGCACCGCCATGGTGGCGCCGCCCACGGCCGCGAGCACGCCCACCACGGCGGGACCGGCGAGTCCTGCCACGTTGTAGGTCATGGCGTCGAGCGCGGTGGCACGGCCCAGCCGTTCGGGCCCGGCCACCAGCGGCAACTGCGCGGTCCAGCCGCCCGCGAGCGCGGGACCCAGCAGGCCGGTCGCGACGGCCACCCCGATGAGCGCCGCATCCGGCACCCGGCCCAGCCCCGAGAGGACCAGCAGGAGGCCGGCCGCGTATCCCGACAGGCAGCAGGCGAGCAGCCTGCCGGGCCGCCGCGCCCGGTCGAGCAGCACTCCGAGCAGCGGCCCGCCCACGGCGGCCGAGACGGTGAGCCCGGCCAGCAACCACGACGCCAGCAGGGGAGATCCGGTGACGGCGAGTCCGGTGACGAGCAGCGCGGGCCCGGACATCTCATCTCCGGTGCGGGCGGCGACGGCCCCGCCCATGTAACGGGATAACATAGTGGAGACGTTACATGGATGATGCTCGTAGCGAGCGCGGGGTCGCCGGGAGCCGGTCAGGAACGTTCCAGTCTGCTGGAGGCCGCTTCGCGCTCGCGGACGGCCCGGCCTGTACGGACTGCGTGCCGCGCAGGCCGGGCGCGTCATCGGCGGCCATCCCGCGCCGCCCGGTGCCACCCCGTGATCGAATGTGTGTTTGAACGATGACGTACACTCGTCCTCATGACAGCCGCGTTCCAAGCATCTCTGCTCGGCCTCGACGAGGAGCTCGCGGTCGGCCCGCTCGGCGACACGGTGCGCAGGACCCACCTCGCCCACGGCGCCTGGATCGACCTGCGCCCCGGCTGGCTGGCCGGAGCCGACGAGCTCTACGAACGGCTGGCCGAGACGGTTCCGTGGCACGCGGAGCGGCGGCACATGTACGACCGGGTCGTCGACGTGCCCCGGCTGCTGAAGTTCTACGACGAGCACGAGACCCTGCCCGACCCGGCGCTCGACGAGGCCAGGCGGGTGCTCAACGCCCACTACGGCGAGGAGCTGGGCGAGCCGTTCCGTACGGCCGGGCTCTGCTTCTACCGCGACGGCCGTGACAGCGTGGCCTGGCACGGCGACACGATCGGCAGGGGCGGCACCGAGGACACCATGGTGGCGATCCTCTCGGTCGGCGACCCCCGCTCGCTGCTGCTGCGGCCGCGCGGCGGCGGTTCCTCGATCCGCCACGACCTCGGCCACGGCGATCTGATCGTGATGGGCGGGAGCTGCCAGCGCACCTGGGAGCACGCGATCCCGAAGACCAGCCGCCCGGCGGGGCCGCGCATCAGCGTCCAGTTCCGCCCGCGCGGCGTGCGCTGACCCCACGGGTGGGATGCGGCCGGTCAGCGCAGGGTCAGGCGTGCGACCCGGCCCTGCTCACCCGCCGCCCAGCACGACAGGTCCCGCGTGCACGAAACCGTGTCGAACGAGCCGTCGTCCCGAGCACGACGGACGCTGACAGCACGCTCAACGCGATGCGAAGCTTCATGTCGGGCAAACTAGCCCAGAGGATCACTACCGTCCATCGTTTCCCCGCCCCTCGCCGAGGAACTCGCCGATCAGCGGGTTGACCCGCTCAGGTGCCTGGCGGCTGGACCAGTGGCCGACGCCTTCGAGCAGCACGTACCGGCCGCCGGGGATGAGCGCGGCGGCGGCTTCGGTACGCGTGGGGTTCACCCCCGCGTCCCCTTCTCCCTGGATGAGCAGGGCGGGGCAGGCGATCTCCCCGAGGCGCGGCCTGAGGTCGACGCGCATCCGCAGGGGCCCGATGGAGGCGTTCTGCCAGTCGGAGGAACCCGCTCCCGCGACCCGCACCTCCGCCATGATCTCGTCCACGACGTCCTCGAAGTCGTCGACGGGCCCGGCGAAGAGCGCCCGCCTGGCGAAGCCGGCGACGCTCTCCCGGCTCCTGAACATGGCGCTCGGCAACGTCTTGCTCAGCAGCGGCAGCTTGGCGACGAGCCAGAGCGCCTGGTGCACGACGGGCGGGAACGACAGGATCCCGGCTGGGGCGAGCGCCACGATCCGGTCGACGCGGGAGGGGTGCTCGATGGCGTACGCGAGGGTGAGCGCGCCGCCCTGGGAGAGGCCCACCAGGGCCGCGGAGGTCAGTTCGAAATGGTCGAGCACCTGGGTGACGGCGGCCAGCAGGCGCTCGTGGGTGGCCGGTCCGTCCCAGGGACGGCTCCTGCCCTGCTTCGGCCAGTCGAGGGCGAGAACGCGGTGCCGGGCGCTCAGGGCCGGGATGAGGTGCCGCCAGCTGAGCAGCGCGTTGTCGATGCCCGCCCCGCTCAGCAGCAGCACGGGGGAGCCCCGATCGCCGGCGCTGTAGACGTGCAGCCGGCCCTCCGGGCAGGTGAGATAGGTGCTGCGCAACCCGGACGGCTCCGCGGGCGCCCCCGCCGTCACTCCGCGCCCTTTCCCGCGTCGCCTGCCCCGGACGCGTCCGTCCCGGTCGGGCCCGGGGCGGATGCGTGCGTTCCGCCGGGGTTCTCGGCGGCGGCGCGGTACGCCTCCCACCGGTCCCACAGGGCCGGCAGTTCCTGCTCCAGGAACTGGTAGAGCTGGTGGACGCCGACAAGGCGCTCGCGCCGCTCGGGCGCGCTGCCGGCCAGCACCCGCAGGCCGTCCTCGGTGAGTTCCCTGAACGCCGCCGTCTTGGCGTAACGCCCGGCGACCATGCGGCTCCACCCGTCGGCGGCGATGCGGAAATACTCCTGCCGCTCGCCCCTGCGGCGGACCCCCTCGACGAGCCCGCTGGGGGTGAGCAGGCGGGTCGCGCTGCTGATGGAGCTGCGGCTGACCCGGAGCACATCGGCCAGCTCCGCCGCGCTCTGCTCTTCCGGGTCGCTGATGAGCAGCCATCCGATCACCCGGCCGGCGATCAGTGGCAGGCCCTCCCGCGCGAAGAACACCGCGACGTCGTCGACGAACTCGAGCTCGGCTTCCGAAGGGGTACGCATATTTCGGATATTACTGTCATTGCAGTAATGACTGCAATGACGAGAATGCGGCTCAGGCGGAGACCCGCGACCCGCCCCAGGCCAGGAGGGCCTCGGCGGTGCCGAACCGCCGGCTGGAGACGGACTCGTCGAGCAGCACGCCGACCAGCCGCCGCCCCTCCGACTCGCCCGCGAAGGCGAGGCAGTAGCCCGCCGCCCGGGTGAACCCGGTCTTCAACCCGATCGCGCCCGGCGTCCCGAGCAGCCTGTTGGTGTTGCGCCAGCTGTAGGCGCGGTGGTCGTCGGTGGCGGCGAGCGTGTGCCGCCGCGTGCCCGCTACCTCCTCGATCAGTGGTACCTGGAGCGCCTTGACCGCCAGCAGGGCCTGGTCCTCGGCCGTGGAGTAGCCGTCGCCGCGCGGGGTGGGCAGGCCGTCGGCGTTGACGTACTCGGTGTCGGACATGCCCAGCTCGCGGGCGGTCGCGTTCATCCTGGCGACGAAGCCCTTGACGCCGGGGCCGTACGTGCGGGCCAGCGCGTGGGCGGCGTCGGCGCCGGAGGGGAGCATGAGGGCGTACATCAGCTCGCCGACGGTGAGCCGGTCGCCGGGGCGCAGGTCGGCGGTGGTGCCGCCGCCGTCCTCCGCGTACGCGACGTCTTCGGCCTTGATCCGGACCACGTCGGTGGGTTTGGCCGACTTCAATACGACATATGCGGTCATGGTTTTGGTCAGGCTGGCGACCGGCATGCGCTCGCCGGCGTCCTTGCTGAAAAGCACGTCGCCGGACTCGGCGTCGATCAGATGGGCCGCCCGGCCGTAGACCGCCGGGGTGTCTCTTTCCGCGGCGGTCATGACGGGCGGGGCGGCCGGCGCCTGGGCGGCGGCGGGCGCGGCTACCCCGGTGACCAGGGCGGCGGCGCCTGCCAAGGCGACAAGTGGGGCTCTCCTGATACGCATGACGACAGGGTGCCGCGCATTTTGGGGTGCTGTTGACGAAAACAACGAAAATTCATGACCGGATGTCAGAAAGCCCGATATTTCCGGGCCTTTCGTGAGGTAAATCTTTTGCGAATATGCTCACCGGTCGTGCCAGAAGGTGCCGGTCACGCGTTCGCCATGTGCCAGTTCCGCGAACAGATCCTCCCAGAGCGGCATCACCTGCTCCGGCGCGTAGGCCCGTGCCGTCTCGGCCGCGGCCTGGCCCATGCGCACCCGCAGATCCCGGTCGGAGATGACCCGCATCAGGGCGTCGGCCAGCGCGTTCACGTCCCGCGGCGGCACGAGCACGCCGTCCAACCCGTCGGCAAGCACGTCCCCCGGGCCGGTAGGGCAGTCGAACGCGACCACGGGCAGCGCGTGCGCCATGGCCTCGATCATCACCATGGGGAAGCCCTCGAACCGGGAGCTCAGCGCGTACACGGAGGCGTTCGTCAGTTCCCGGTCCAGCCGGCCGGTACGCCCGGGCAGCGTCACATGGCCGCCCAGGTCCAGGCGCTGCACGAGCCCGTCGAGCTCCGCCTTCCTGGCGCCCGTGCCGAAGACGCGCAGCCGCCATTCCGGGTGGTGGGCCACGACCTTCGCGAAGGCCTCGATGAGCAGGTCGAACCCCTTCTGCGCGGTCAGCCGCCCGGCCGCGACCACCACGGGGTTCACCTGCTGGGACGGCTCCTGCTCCGCCAGGTGGGCCGCGTTCGGGATCTGCACGATCGGGGCCCCCGGGAGCAGGCGCTCGTATGCATGCCGGTTCGTGCGGGTCAGAACGGTGATCGCGTCGAGGCGGCCGTAGTGACGGGCGATCTGCCTGCGGATGGAGTCGGGGTAGGCCGGCAGGTTCATGTGCTCCTGCGCGACCGTGACGACACCCTTGGGCGCGCGGCGGGCCGCGATCAGGTTGAGCGCGGGCCGCGCGGTCACGAGGACGCCGTCGCGGAGCGCGGCCACGTAGTCCATCGCGGCGCGCTCCACCCGTTCGGTGAAGTAGGCGCTGGCGAACTCCCCGCGCGGCACGACCTTCCCCCGCACCCGGCGCCACGCCCTGCGCCCGAGCGAGTCGGGACGCCGGCCGCCGCGCTGGTCCACGAGCGTCACGATCGGGATGCGCGGGTCCAGCCCGAAGCGGGGTCTCTCGCGGCGCCGCACGAGGCTGACCAGTTCGACGTCGTGGCCCGCGGCGGCCATCGCGTTCGCCTGGTTGACGACCGCGCGGATGGTGCCGCCGGCGCCGTAGGCGTGCAGCATGAAGTAGCGGATCTTCATGGCGCGTGCTCCCGGGCCCGTGCCTCCGGGGCGGGAGGCACGCGGGCGGCGGGCGCGCGGGAGGGGTCGGGACCGGACCTGGCCAGCGTCGTGCTCGGTGTTCGCTGCCGGTTCATGCCGATGCAGGGTAACGACCGTACCTGGCAGTTCCCTGGCAACGGCGGCACGCAGGGCGGGCGTGCGTGCCCGCGCATGATGATCAAGACTCGCTAGGGTGGCCAGGAGCGGTGCGCGGCGAGGTCGAGAGGGATGAGCATGGACGAGGGACGACCGGCGGACGACGTGATCCTGGGCATGATCGCCGATCGCCTCGGCGCGGCCATGGGCAGGCCGTGGCAGGTCCAGGACGGCAGGGCCAAGGGGCCGGGCACGCTCGCCGTCGTGCTGGGCGACGACCACTCCGGCGACCCCGGCCACCTCGACCTCGACTTCGTGCTCAACGTCGACCGCCCCGAGGACACCACGATCAGCGACTGCGTGGCCGGGTACGGCGGCACCACTGAGGAGGCCCTCGACCGGGCCGTCCAGGTGTGGCTCGGCACGACCGGCAGCGCCCTGATCGAGCTCCTCGTCCAGGACGGCTCGCACGCCGCCCACTTCGGCCCCGACGACCCCGACGGCTTCTCCGGCTGGCACGCCATCCACGGCGGCATCACCGGCTGGGGCACCGGCGACGACCATGAGGCCGTCCAGCGGTGGGCCGTCCAGCACGTGGTCCTGCCGCACCTGGCTCCCGCGCTGAAGGGCACGTTCGAGCGCGAGCGCCTGATCGGCGTCAAGGCGTTCTTCGGCGGGGGCGAGGGCGCCGAGACGGCCGAGATCCGGGTCAACGGCGCCTACCACGAGGCGGGCTCGCGGGCCCTGGCCGAGCTGGACTGGCCGCGGCCCGAGCAGGGCATCTCGTACGCCCGCACCTTTGTCCTGCTGGTGCACGACGAGGCCGGCTGACCCCTCAGCCGCCGATGGCCGACGTGGGCGCCGGCCATCGCCCCCCATGGCCAGGCCCGCGCGCCCGCCCCCTCCGCCTGTTAGCGTTACCGGCAGGGGGTGTGCTGCGGTGAAACCCAGGAATGGCAGGCCGGCGGTGCTCATGGACGTGGCGGTGCTGGCCGGTGTCTCGGCCATGACCGTCTCGCGCGTGCTCAACGATCCCGACCGGGTGCGCGCCGAGACCCGGGCCCGGGTGCTGGCCGCGGTCAGGGAGCTCGACTACCGGCCCAACCAGGCGGCCCGCCAGCTGGTCACCGGCCGCTCCGGCGTGCTCGGCGTGGTCAGCATCGACACCACCCTCTACGGCCCCGCCACCACCCTCTACTGCATCGAGCAGGCCGCGAGAAACGCCGGCTACAACGTCAGCATCGCCAGCCTCAGCTCGCTCAACCGCAGGTCGATGGAGGAGGGCGTGCAGCGGCTGCGCGCCCAGGCCGTCGACGGCGTGATCATCGTCGCGCCGCACGAGTCGGCCACCGAGGGGCTGCGCCACCTGCCGCCCGAGATGCCGGCGGTGGCGGTCGACGCCGGCGACGACCTCCCCGTGCCCGTGGCCAAGGTCGACCAGCGGGCCGGAGCCGTGCGCGTGACCAGGCACCTGCTCAGCCTCGGCCACCGCACGGTGTGGCACGTGGCGGGGCCGGCCGACTGGCTCGACGCCGACGGCCGCATCGAGGGCTGGCGCGGCGTGCTGGAGGAGGCCGGCCGGCCGGTGCCCGACGTGCTGCGCGGCGACTGGAGCTCGCGCTCCGGCTACCGGCTCGGCCGCGGCCTGGCGCGGGAGCCCGAGCTCACCGCCGTGTTCGCGGCCAACGACCAGATGGCGCTCGGCGTGCTGAGGGCGCTGCGCGAGGCCGGGCGGCGCGTGCCCGAGGACGTCAGCGTGGCCGGCTTCGACGACATCCCCGAGTCCGCCTACTACTGGCCGCCGCTGACCACCGTGCGGCAGGACTTCGGCGAGGTCGGCCGGCTCGCCTTCCACATGCTGCTCGACCGGATGGCGGGCGCCGACCCCGACGGGCGGCGCCTGGTCGAGCCGGAGCTCGTCATCAGGGAGAGCACCGGCGCCGCCCCGGGGTGAGCCTCAGGCCAGCCTGATCACGTTCCACGACACCGGCGGCAGCAGGACGCGTGCCGGGTCGTGCTCGACGTCGGGGTTCGGCCTGGGCACGATCCGGTCGGGGGCGTCGGCCGTGTTGCGGGCGTAGACGTCGGCGTCCGTCAGGGTGGTGGCCTCGACGATCCGCGCGCCGCCGAGCGCCCGCGTGTCGATCGTCAGCGACAGCGGCGCGTCGGTCGAGCGGTTGACCGCGAACAGCGTCGTGCCCTCCTCGGCGTGCGTGGCGACCGCGTGCAGCAGCGGCACCTCGCCGTACTCCTTCGTCTCGTACGACGGCGAGACCGGCTCCACCCGCAGCACGTCGCCCGCCGCGTGCCTGGACGCCTGCGCGAACGGATGGAACGTCGTCTGCCGCCAGGCCCGCCCGCCGGGCTCCGTCATGATCGGCGCGATCACGTTCACCAGCTGGGCCAGCGACGCGGCGGTCACCCGGTCGCTGTTGCGCAGCAGCGTGATCAGCAACCCGCCGAACGCCACCGCGTCGGCCAGGTGGTAGTGGTCCTCCAGCAGCGGCGGCGCGACCGGCCAGTCGGTGGGCGGCTCGGCGTCCCGGAAGCGTGACAGGTACCAGACGTTCCATTCGTCGAAGGAGATGTCGATGCGCTTGCGCGACTTGAGCCGCGCCCCGACGTGGTCGGCGGTGGCCGCGACCGAGGAGATGAAGTACTCCATGTCGGTCGAGCAGGCCAGGAAGCTGCCGAGGTCGCCGTCCTTCTCCTCGTAGTAGGCGTGGCAGGAGATGTAGTCGACCACGTCGTACGTCTCCTCCAGCACCGTGGCCTCCCACGCGCCGAAGGTCGGCATGCCGGAGCCCGAGCTGCCGCAGGCCACGAGCTCCAGGTTCTTGTCCATCGTGCGCATGGCGCGGGCGGTCTCGGCGGCCAGCCGGCCGTATTCGCGGGCCGTCTTGTGGCCGGTCTGCCAGGGGCCGTCCATCTCGTTGCCGAGGCACCACATCCTGATGCCGTGCGGCTCCTTCGAACCGCCCGCGACGCGCAGGTCCGACAGCGTGGTGCCGGAGGGGTGGTTGCAGTATTCGAGCAGGTCGAGGGCCTCGGCGATGCCGCGGGTGCCGAGGTTGAGCGCCATCATGGGCTCGACGCCGGCCTTGCGGCACCAGCGGACGAACTCGTCGACGCCGACCTCGTTGGTCTCGGTGCTGTGCCAGGCCAGGTCGAGCCGGCGCGGTCGCTCGGCGACCGGGCCGATGCCGTCCTCCCACCGGTAGCCGGAGACGAAGTTGCCGCCGGGGTAGCGGACGGTGGACACGCCCAGCTCCCTGGTCAGGTCGAGCACGTCGCGGCGGAAGCCGTCGCCGTCGGCCGAGGGGTGGTCCGGCTCGTGGATGCCGGTGTAGACACATCGCCCGAGGTGTTCGACGAACGTGCCGAAGGTGCGCCGGCGTACCGGAGCCACCTTGAACGCGGGATCGAGCGTGAGTTCTGCCTGGTGCACGGAGGGGACTCCTGGTGTTGCGCGGGCGTGACGTCGCTCCAGATTGTTAGCGTTATCAGCGGTGGGGTCAAGGGGCCCGCGCTCGCCCCCGGGTGTCGGGCAAGCGTTTTCCGCGGGGGCCTTGACAGGCTAGGTGTTACCGCTAACACTCGGGTAACCCCAACGAAACACGGGGTCCGCGCGGCGACCTCCGCAACCCGGCGGATCGCCACCGTCGCCTGCGCGCGGTGCGCCAGGCCGGTTCGCGGCTGCCCTGAATCCTCTTGCGCCAACGAGAACATCAGCGAACAACGGCCAAGCATCGGCTCGGTAGGAAGAGGCCACTGTGCAAGGTCCCTCCGGCATATCCCGCCGGCACCTCCTCGGCGGCAGCCTTGCCCTTCTCGGCGCCGCCGCCTCCGGCTGCGCCATCCCCGTGGGACTCGGCTCCTCCGGGACCCGGGTCCAGTACTGGCACTTCATGGGCGCAAGCGACGGGATCATCATGAACAGCATGGTGAACGCGTTCGCCAAGGAAGCCCCGGAGATCTTCGTCGAGGAGAACGTGCTCGCCTGGGGCGAGCCGTACTACACGAAGATCGCCATGGCGGGGTCCGGCGGGCGATCGCCCGACCTGGCCACCTTCCATCTGGCCCGGCTGGCCGGGATCGGGGCCGGCCAGATCCTCGACCCCGTCAACGAGCGGCTGCTGGAGGAGGTCGGCCTGCGGGGCGCCGATTTCAGCCCGCCCATCTGGGAGCGGGCCCACATCGACGGCGTGCTGTATGCCATTCCGTTCGACGCCCACCCGATGGTGCAGTACTACAACACCGACATCTGCGGCAAAGCAGGGCTGCTCGGCTCGGACGGCAAGCTGCGGCCCACCAACGGCGTCGACGAACTGGTGGACCAGCTGACCAAGGCCAAAGAGGTGATGGGCGGCAAACCGCCGCTCGCCTTCGACGCGCTCGGCCTCGGCACGGTCGGCCCGTGGCGCGTGTGGTGGTCGCTGTACCCGCAGAGCGGCGGCACCCTGCTGTCCGACGACGGCGCCACGATCACCATCGACGACGCCAAGGCGCTCGAGGTGCTGCGGTTCATGCAGCGGCTCGGCAAGGAAGGGTTGTGCGACTGGCGCACCGACTACGGCGCCTCCGTGGCCAACTTCACCAACGGCCAGGCCGCCTTCCTGTGGAACGGCGACTGGGAGACCACCGGGCTCAAGGACCGCGGGACACCGTTCAGCATGACGCGCTTCCCCGCCGTCTTCGGCACCGGATCGGCGCAGGCCGACTGCCACGCGTTCGTCCTGCCGCACCAGCGCGACCGCGACCCCGAGGTGGAGCGCGCCACCTACGAATTCATCGCCTACCTCGTCAGGAACAGCGCCGACTGGGCCGTGGCCGGCCACGTGCCCGCCTACCTGCCGACCCTGGAACTGCCCGAGTACCTGGCGCTGGAGCCGCAGTCGGAGTACCGCTCGGTCGTCACCGAGGTGGCGCTCGATCCCCAGGTGTGGTTCGCCGGCTCCGCGTCGCGGTTGTGGATCGAGTTCGGAGAGGCGTTCTCCCCCGTCATCAGCGGGGAGCGCACGCCGGAGGAGGGCCTGGCCGCGGCCAGGGCCTCGCTCGGCCGGCTGCTGTCCGCCCCGGACCCCTTCCCCGACGAGGAGCGCTCATGATCAGGCGTGTCGAGGTCATCAAGGCGATGGGCCCGGCCAAGGAGGGCACATGACTGCTGCCGTCGCACCACCCGCGGCCTCCTCCGTCCCCGCGGCCAGGGCCAGGGTCCGGCGCGGATGGACCCAGCACGGGTTGCTGTTCGTGGCGCCGTTCCTGCTGGTGTACGTGGTCTTCCTGGTCTGGCCGACCCTGCTCGGCTTCCGGATGAGCCTGTCGAGCGTCAACATCGCCGGCGGCAACGACCATCTCGTCGGGTTCGCCAACTACGCCGAGGCGTTCGGCGACCCCCGCATGTGGCGCTCGTTGTGGAACACGCTGGTCTTCACCGTGCTGAGCACCATCCCGCTGGTGTTCCTCGGGCTGGTGTTCGCGCTGCTGGTGCACCACCTGCGGTTCATGCAGTGGTTGTGGCGGCTGTCGTTCTTCGGGCCGTTCCTGCTGCCGTCCGCCGTGGTGTCCATCCTCTGGCTGCAGATGATCTACCCGCCCGACTACGGCCTGCTCAACGGCACGCTCGGCACCGACGTCCTGTGGCTCGGCGACCCGTCCACGGCCATGTGGTCGGTGGTGCTGACCACGGTCTGGTGGACGGTCGGCTTCAACTTCCTGCTCTACCTGGCCGCCCTGCAGGCCATCCCGCAGCACCTGTACGAGGCCGCCTCGATCGACGGCGCCACGGCCTGGGACAAGCTGCGCTCCATCACGCTCCCGCTGCTCGGCCGCACGACCGCGCTCATCGTGGTGCTGCAGCTGGTCGCCTCGCTCAAGGTCTTCGACCAGATCTACCTCATGACGGGCGGCGGTCCCGACGACTCCACCAGGCCGATCATCGAGTACGCCTACGACGTCGGCTTCACCGGCTACCGCATCGGCTACGCCTCGGCCGTCTCCTACATCCTGTTCGTCCTGATCGTCATCGTCTCCCTGGCGCAGCTCCGGCTGTTCCGCAAGCGCGAGGAGGTCGCGTCGTGACCAAGCGGTTCAGCTTCAGCCAGGCCATCCTCCTGCTGGCCGCGCTCGTGCTGGCGGCCATCTGGCTCGCTCCCATCGCCTGGGCGGTGGCCACCTCGCTCAAACCCGAGGACGAGACCACGGTGACCCCGCTGCAGTGGTTCGGCAGCGAGATCACCTTCGACTCGTACGCGCTGGTCCTGGAGACCGGCGGCATCCTCAAGTGGGCCGTCAACTCGACCGTCACCGCGGTCATCGTCACGTTCATGACCGTGCTGTTCTCGGCCATGGCGGCCTACGGGTTCGCGCGCACCCGGTTCAAGGGGCAGCGGGCGCTGCTGGCGGTGATCCTCGCCGGGATCATGGTGCCGCCGCAGGTGCTCATCGCGCCGCTGTTCGCCGAGATGGTCACCTTCGGGCTCGTCGACACCTGGTGGGCGATCATCCTGCCGCAGGTGGCCGCGCCGCTGATCGTCTTCATCCTGTTCAAGTTCTTCCAGGACGTGCCGCCCGAGTTGGAGCAGGCGGCGTTCGTGGACGGGGCGGGGCGATGGCGGGTGTTCTTCACGATCGTGCTGCCGCTGTCGCGGCCCGTGCTGGCCGCCGTGTCGATCTTCACGTTCATCAACACGTGGAACAACTTCCTCTGGCCGTTCCTGGTCTCCACCGACCCGAACACCATGACCCTGCCGGTGGGCCTGGCCAACGTCGTGCAGGGCACGTTCGGCCTGCGGTACGCGCAGATCATGGCCTCGGTGGTGCTGGCCGGGCTGCCGCTGCTGGTCGTGTTCGTGCTGTTCCAGCGGCAGATCGTACGCGGCGTCGCTCACAGCGGCCTGGCGGGCCAGTGACGGGCGGGCGGCGTCACGGCTCGACCGCGCGGGGTGACCCAGCCCGGTGTCAGAAACCGTGACCGGGGAATGACATTCGCATGACAGGCGCCGCACCTGAGGCCGGCCACATTCCCCTCAAACGGGCTATCGGCCCCAAGCTTCTCATCCTTTTCATCATCGGCGACATCCTGGGCACAGGCGTCTACGCGCTGACCGGCGTGGTGGCCGGCCAGGTCGGTGGCGCCCTCTGGATGCCCTTCCTGTTCGGCTTCGTCATCGCGTTGCTCACCGCGATGTCCTACGTCGAACTGGTCACGAAATACCCCAGGGCGGCGGGCGCCGCGCTCTACACGCAGAAAGCCTTCAAGAAGCCCTTCTTCACGTTCATGGTCGCGTTCACGGTGATGTGCTCCGGTCTCACCTCGGCCAGCGCCGCCGCCCGCGCGATCGGCGGCGACTACCTGGAGGCGTTCTTCACGTTGCCGAGCGTGGTGGTCGGCATCGTCTTCATCGTCGCCGTCGCGGCGCTGAACTACCGGGGCGTCTCCGAGTCGGTGAAGACCAACATCGTGTTCACGCTGATCGAGCTCACCGGCCTGCTGGTGATCATCCTGATCGGCGTCTACGCCGTGTTCACGGGGGCGGGCGAGCCCTCCAGGCTGGTCGAGATCGACACCGAGCAGGCGGGCGGCCTGATGTACGCCCTGCTCGGCAGCACCGCGCTGGCCTTCTTCGCGTTCGTCGGGTTCGAGGACTCGGTGAACATGGCCGAGGAGACGCAGGACCCCTCGCGGAACTTCCCCCGGGCGATCTTCCTCGGGGTGGCGATCACCAGCGTCGTCTACATCCTCGTGGCCCTCACCTCATCGCTGCTCGTCGCGCCCGGGGTCCTGGAGGAGTCGTCCGGCCCGCTGCTCGAGGTGGTGAAGGCCGGCGGGCTCAACTTCCCGCCGCAACTCTTCGCCGCGATCGCCATCTTCGCCGTCGCCAACTCGGCTCTGATCAACATGATGATGGCCTCCCGGCTTGTGTACGGCCTGGCCAACGAACGCGTGGTGCCCCGCCGCCTCGGCTGGGTCGATCCGCGCCGCCGTACTCCGGTGATCGGCATCATCTTCACCACCGCGCTGGCCATCGCGCTCATCTCGACGGGAGAGATCGCGGGGCTCGGCGACACGACGGCGTTCCTGCTGCTGTGCGTCTTCACGATCGTCAACGTGGCCGTGCTCGTGCTGCGCAAGGACCGGGTGGAGCACGCGCACTATCGCACGCCCACGGCCTTTCCCGTGATCGGCGCCGTGCTGGCCTTCATCATGGCGAGCCCGCTGACCGGCCGGCCCGCCGAGGTGTACGTCCGGGCCGGCCTGCTCCTGGCCGTCGGGCTGGTCCTGTGGGGGATCAACTGGCTGGTGGTGCGCCGCCAGAGGGCCTCGTAAGCGCACGAACGGCGGCTCGGCAAAACCGCGGCACACAGAACGGACCCCCGGCTTCGACGAGAAGCCGGGGGTCCGCCAGAGCTGGTGGACGATACTGGGATTGAACCAGTGACCTCTTCCGTGTCAGGGAAGCGCTCTCCCGCTGAGCTAATCGTCCGTGGAGGTGGCGACGGGATTTGAACCCGTGTGGACGGCTTTGCAGGCCGCTGCCTCGCCTCTCGGCCACGCCACCGAGCCCAAACTCCGAGCGGAAGACGGGATTCGAACCCGCGACCCTCACCTTGGCAAGGTGATGCTCTACCACTGAGCCACTTCCGCGTTGCTCCGTTAACTCTAGCGGGTTTTTCGACCGGATGCTTCCGGTCCTTGGTCGCGGAGCAGCCGGACCATGCCGCGTTCGGTCGCGGGCAGGCTGAGGAAGATCTCCAGGATCCTCGTCAGGCGGTGCACCTCGATGCGGTGGAACGAGGGGCCGTCGGAGCGGGCCAGCACCAGAGACAGCGCCAGAGGTGGCAGCGGGGCATGGATGACGTGCAGGTCGTCGTCGAGGGTCAGGGCGACGGGGCGGGCCGGGACGTCGGCCGGGATGGCGGGCGGCTGCTGCGGGGCACGCCAGCTCGCGTAGACCACCCGCTGCTCGGCCGTCATCGTGGCGGCCCAGTCGGCGCTGAACAACACGGGGAGCGAGTCGACGAGCGTGGTCAGCGCCCGGTCGCCCGCCGTGGTGATGAACTTGAGGATCTCCAGCTCGGGGTAGGTGCCCGGGGCCTCCCGGGTGGTCCAGACACCCTCGACCGTCACGCCTTCGACGCCTTCCAGGCTTTTGACCAGCGCCTGCCTGGGCGTGCCCGCCGGGTTGAAGATCGTGATGTCGTCGACGGCCCGGCCGGCGCCCCGGTCGAGCACGGTCACCTGGGTGATGTCGGCCCCCGCCGCCCCCAGGACCCTCGTCACCTGGGCCAGAGAGCCGGGCCGGTCGGGCAGCACCAGGCGCACTCGAAGAAGCATCCGTGTCCCCTCGCATGAAGATGCCGGTGCACAGTTTATCGGTGAGGGGTGCGGCGGTCCGTGCTTTCGGCGCCGCCTCGCCTGCTCACGGGAATCATCACCGGCGTCATCACCGGCGTCATCACCGGCGTCATCACTGGGGCCGTGCTCACGCTGGGCGCCGCGGCGGCCACCTCTGACGGCACGGCGGTCACCGACGAAGCGGTGGTCACCCCTGAGGTGGAGAGCAAGGACGTCGAACGTCAAGGTGACGTCCCCGAAGAAGTGCTGATCAGGCCCCGGACGAACTGAGGTCGCGGACACTCGTCCCACCCGGGGCCGAACCCATGGGCGAATACCGCTCGCGGCCATACCTGCGCTACAACTGAGCGGGTGAAGATTGGGCCGATCGAGGTGTGGCCGCCGGTGGTGCTCGCGCCCATGGCGGGCATCACCAACGCGCCGTTCCGGGTGTTGTGCCGCGAGCAGGGCGCCGGATTGTTCGTGTCAGAGATGATCACGACGCGGGCGCTGGTCGAGCGCAATCCCAAGACGTTCAGGATGATCCGGTTCGCGGAGTCCGAGCGGCCCAGGAGCATCCAGCTGTACGGCGTCGACCCCGCCATCGTGGGCCGGGCGGTCCGGATGATCGTCGAGGAGGACCTCGCCGACCACGTCGATCTCAACTTCGGCTGCCCCGTGCCCAAGGTGACCAGACGCGGGGGCGGGTCGGCGTTGCCGTACAAACGGCATCTGCTGCGGCGGATCCTGCGCGAGGCGGTCGCGAACGCAGGGCCGCTGCCCGTGACGATGAAGATGCGCAAGGGCATCGACGACGATCACCTCACCTATCTTGACGCCGGGCGCATCGCGGTCGAGGAGGGGGTCGCGGCGATCGCCCTGCACGCCCGCACGGCCCGCCAGCACTACGGAGGCGTGGCCGACTGGGCGGCCATCGCCCGGCTCAAGGAGGCCGTGCCGGAGATCCCCGTGCTGGGCAACGGCGACATCTGGTCGGCCGACGACGCGCTGCGGATGGTGGCGCGCACGGGCTGCGACGGCGTGGTGGTCGGGCGCGGGTGCCTCGGCCGGCCGTGGTTGTTCAGAGATCTGGAGAACGCGTTCAACGGCAGCCCCGAGCGGGCCAGGCCGGTGCTCGGCGAGGTGGCCGAGACGATGGCCAGGCACGCCGAAGGGCTGACCGGGTGCTTCGACATCGAGCGCTACGCGGTGGCCGACTTCCGCAAGCACGTCGGGTGGTATCTGAAGGGGTTCCCGGTCGGGAGCGAGCTGCGGCGTGAGCTGGCCACGGCCGAATCGCTCGACGGGCTGCGCGAAGGGCTGGCCAAGCTCGATCACGACCAGCCGTGGCCGCCCAACACCGACACCCCGCGCGGCAAGTCGGGTGAGCGGTCCAAGGTGCTGCTGCCGGACGGGTGGCTGGACGATCCGTGGGACTGCGTGGTGCCGGAGGCGGCCGAGTCGGACGTCTCCGGCGGCTGACGCGCTCAGTGCGGGCCGGTGATCTCGGTGCCGCAGGGGCCGCCGCCCACGGCCGGCTCCAGCCGGATCCGCTCGCCCGACATCGTGAGCGTCGGGTAATACTCCGCGATGCGCTCGGCCGAGCGGCCCGTGTAGTGGCAGATGAAGCTGCGCCTGAACCGGTCGCTCGTGGTGTTGGGCTCCGAGCCGTGCACCAGACTGCCGTTGAAGAACAACACGTCGCCGGGGTCCATGTCGACGGGCACCCGTTCGAGGCCGGGTGGCGGCGGCACGTACTCCCTGGTGAACGACGTGCCCTGGTCGGCCTCCTCCGGGCAGAACAGGTCCATCAGGTGCGTCCCCGGCACCACTTCCAGGCCGCCGTTCGCCCGGTCCACCCGGTCGAGCGCCACCCAGGCGGCCACGCAGGTGCCCGGCTCGACGCGGAGGTAGAAGTTGTCTTGGTGCAGGGCCTGGCCCCTGGCGCCCGGCGGCTTGAAGTAGAACATGCTCTGAGCTGCTATCGGCTCCTCGCCGAGGAGGTCGCGCAGTATCGCGGCGATGCGCGCGTCGAGCAGGAAGCGCAGGGCCACGTCGTTCACCTGGTGCGGGTGCATGATGCGCGGATAGTCGCGCAGGATGTCGTACGGCCGGCCGGGCTCCTGCGGCTGCGGGGCGAAGTGCCCGGGGATCGGCCCTCTGGCGTGCAGCGCCATGAACTCCTCGCGCAGCTCGGCCACCTCCTCCTGCGACAGGAGGGCTGGCGCCAGCATGAATCCCTGGTCGTGGAAGTCGTTGAGCCTCATGGGTCTCACGCTAGAGAGCACGTTCGTGCGACGGTATGCCTGTGACCGCTGAGGACCTGTCTGTTCCTGCTGCCGAGCTGTTGATCGTGGGCCACTACGACAAGGCGCCCGGCTACGCGACACGCCGCCCGGCGGGGTCGCCAAGCTGGCTGCTGCTGTGGACGGAGGCGGGGGAGGGGCTGGTCGAGCAGGGCGGCACGTCGTTCGCGGTGGCGGCGGGGGATCTGGCGGTGCTGGGCTCGGGGGCGGCGCAGCACTACCGGGTGCGGGCGGGCGCGGAGCGGTGGCGGTTCTGGTGGGTGCACTTCCAGCCGCGGCCGGGCTGGGCGGCGTGGCTGGCGCCGTACGGCGAGGGCGACGGCTGTCACCTGGTCGCCGGGGTGCCGCCGTCCGTGCACGAGCGCGTCGATCTGGCGTTCCAGCGGGCGCTCCAGGACGCGCGCTGGACGCCGGGGTTCGCGCCGGTGGCGCCGGTCGAGGCGCGGGTTCCGGCGCTCGCCGTGGGCGGGCCCGCGCGGGAGCTGGTGCTCGGCGCGGTCGAGGAGGTGCTGGTGCTGGCCACCGCGTCCGCGCGCCCTGAGGCCACGCGGACGGGCGAGGAGGGCGACGAACGTGTCCGCCGGGCCCTGGCGATCATCGCGGCCGAGCCCGGCGCCCCGCATTCGGTGGCCTCGCTGGCCCGTGCCGTGGCGCTCTCGCCCTCCCGCTTCGCCCACCTGTTCGCCGAGCAGACCGGTCAGACCCCCATGCGGGTGGTGCGCCGGGCGCGGGCCGGCCACGCCGCGAGCCTGCTGGAGGTGACCGACATGGACGTCGGCCAGGTGGCGCTGGCGTGCGGTTTCGTCAGCCCTTTCCACTTCAGCCGGGCCTTCAGCAAGGAGTACGGGATGCCGCCCCGCGACTATCGCGCCCGCCTGCGGGACCGGCGGCCCGCTCAGACGTCGACGGGGCCGCCGCTGCGCCAGTAGACGTTGTCCTCCCGGGACAGCAGCCCTTCGTCGACCAGGTAGCGGCGCAGCGCCGCGTGGTCGTCGTGGAAGGCCCGCAGCGCCACGTTCACGTCCTTCTCCGGATAGCGCACTCCCGGCTCGAACACCCGCACGATGTACCGGAGCACGACGAGCCGCTTGTCGCGGCGCATCGTCGTGGTCGTCAGCCGCCCGCCGACCAGGAACGTCCGCAACACCCGCTCCTCCGCGCCGAGTTCCCCGGCCGGCTCGTCGGCCGATTCCGCGTGGGCGCGCAGCAGCTCGCGGAACCGCTCGGGCGTGGCCCGCCACGTGCCGTCGTCGCCGCGGGCGGCCAGGCCGCCCGCGGCCAGCCTGTGCAGCGCCTTGGGGGACGGGTCGCCGGGGAGGCCGAGCACCAGGGCGGAGAAGGCGCGCAGCGTGTCGTCCTGGGAGAGCAGCCCGAGGACGCGCCGGAGGTCGTGGTCGTTCACCTCACCCATTTTGTCCTATGATCGACGCGAGGCTTTCCTGACTCTTTGTAATCGCATATGTCACGAAATGTCTCGATCTTGAGACATGGCTATGACACGACCTCAACACTCAGAGCCGGACACTTAATCGACAGGCCTGTGCCGGGGCGCCCTTGCCAGTCCGTTCCGGCACAGGGCTTGTCGCTTCTCCGGGATCTCAGAGCCGGTTGAGCCCGATCACGTGGAGCACGGCCCGCCCCTCCTCGTCGGAGGCGGCCAGGTCGACCTGGGCGTCGATGCCCCAGTCACCGTCGCCGGCCGGATCCCTGATCGTCTGGCGGACCTTCCACAACCCGCTCTCCTCCTCGATCCGCAGCAGCGCGGGCCCCCGGGCGTCGGCGTCGGTGAGGATCTCCTCGTGGTCGTCGTAGTACGCGTCCAGCGCCGCGCCCCAGTCGACGTCGGGGGCGAGCTCCTCCAGCTCGTCCTCCTTCTCGACGGCGCAGAGCTCGACCAGCCGGAACATGGCGTTGCGCACCAGCACCCGGAACGCCCTCGGGTTGGCGGTGACCGGGCGCACCTTGGCCTCCAGCTGGTCCTTCTGCTCCAGCACCTCGGCCGGGTTGGTCAGCTTCTCCCACTCGTCGATCAGCGACGAGTCGACCTGGCGGACGAGCTCGCCGAGCCACTCGATCAGGTCGACCAGGTCGTCGGTCTTGAGATGCTCCGGCACCGTGCGCGACAACGTGCGGTAGGCGTCGGCCAGGTAGCGCAGCACCGTGCCCTCGGACCGGGCCAGCTCGTAGAACTGGATGTACTCGGCGAACGTCATGGCCCGCTCGAACATGTCGCGCACCACGGACTTCGGGCTGACGGTGTAGTCGCCGACCCACGGATGCCCGCGCCGGTAGGTTTCGTACGCCCCGAGCAGCAGGTCGTCCAGCGGCATCGGATACATGACCTCGGCCAGCTGCTCCATCCGCTCCTCGTATTCGACGCCGTCGGCCTTCATCTGCGCGACGGCCTCGCCCCTGGCCTTCTTGAGCTGGGCGGACAGGATCTGGCGCGGGTCGTCGAGGATCGACTCCACGATCGAGACCACGTCGAGCGCGTAGGCCGGCGACTCGCGGTCGAGCAGGTCGAACGCGGCCAGCGCGAACGTCGAGAGCGCCTGGTTGAGCGCGAAGTCCTCCTGCAGCTCGATCGTCAGCCGGGCCCGCCTGCCCTGCTCGTCGGGCTCGGCGAACTGCTCCACGATGCCGCCGGCCAGCAGCGACCGGTAGATCGCGATGGCCTGGCTGATGTGCCGCCGCTGCCACTTGCGGTCTTCGTGGTTGTCGGTCAGCAGGTGCTTCATCGCCTGGAAGCAGTCGCCCGGCCGGTTGATCACCGCGAGCAGCATGGCGTTGCTGACCTTGAAACGCGAGTTGAGCGGCTCGGGCTCGGCCTCCTGGAGCTTGACGAACGTGTCCTCGCTCCAGCCCACGAAGCCCTCCGGCGGCTTCTTGCGGGCATAGCCGCGCCGCCTCTTGGGGTCGTCGCCGATCTTGGCCAGTGCCTTGGCGTTCTCGATGTCGTGCTCGGGAGCCTGGCAGGCGACGTAGCCGATCGTGTCGAAGCCCGCCCGGCCGGCCCGCCCGGCGATCTGGTGGAACTCGCGGGCGCGCAGCCGGCGCACCTTGTTGCCGTCGTACTTCGACAGCGCCGTGAACAGCACCGTCCTGATCGGCACGTTGACGCCGACGCCGAGCGTGTCGGTGCCGCAGATGACCTTCAGCAGCCCCGCCTGCGCGAGCCGCTCCACCAGCCGCCGGTATTTCGGCAACATGCCGGCGTGGTGCACGCCGATGCCGTGGCGGACCAGCCGCGACAGGGCGCGCCCGAACCGGGTGGTGAACCGGAACCCGCCGATCATCGAGGCGATGGCCTCCTTCTCGGCCTTCGTCGCCATGTTGATCGACATCAGGGCCTGGGCCCGCTCCATGGCCGCGGCCTGCGTGAAGTGCACGACGTAGACCGGCGCCTGGCCGGTGCTGAGCATCTCCTCCAGCGTCTCGTGCAGCGGGGTCATCCGGTAGGAGTAGACGAGCGGCACCGGCCGCTCCGAGTGCTTGACCACGGACGTGGGCCGCCCGGTGCGCCTGGTCAGGTCGCGCTCGAACATCGACACGTCGCCGAGCGTCGCCGACATCAGCACGAACTGCACGTTGGGCAGCTCCAGCAGCGGCACCTGCCAGGCCCACCCGCGGTCGGGCTCGGCGTAGAAGTGGAACTCGTCCATGACGACCTGGCCGATGTCGGCTGCGGCCCCGTCGCGCAGCGCCACGTTGGCCAGGATCTCGGCCGTGCAGCAGATGATGGGCGCGCCCGCGTTGACGCTCGCGTCGCCAGTCATCATGCCGACGTTCTCGGTGCCGAAGACGGCGCACAGGTCGAAGAACTTCTCCGAGACCAGCGCCTTGATCGGCGCGGTGTAGAACGTGCGCACGTCACGCGTCAGCGCGGCGAAGTGGGCGCCGGCGGCCACCAGCGACTTGCCCGACCCCGTCGGCGTGGCCAGGATCAGGTTGCTGCCGGAGACGACCTCGATGAGCGCCTCCTCCTGGGCGGGATAGAGGGTGAGCCCCCGCTCGGAGTTCCAGGCGACGAAAGCGTCGAAGATGGCGTCGGGATCGGCGTCGATGTCATCTGGCAGGCGGTCAACGAGTAGGCTCACGCCCTCTATCCTGCCGAAGTTTGCCCGATGGTCGAACCGGCTCCGCCCCGATTAGGTCAAACCTCCAGGTCGAGCTGGAGCAGGACCGTGTCGACCCAGCGCCCGTGCTTGAATCCCACGGCCCTCAGCCGGCCGGCCTCGGCGAAGCCGTACACCTCGTGCAGCCGCGCCGACGACGGGTCGCCCGAGTCGGCGATCACCGCCACCACCCGGCGGGCGTGCGTCCGGCGCGCCGCGTCGATCAGCTCGCCGAGCAGCAGCCGGCCGAGCCCGCGCCCGGTCATGCCGGGCGCGAGGTAGATGGTGTCCTCGACGGTGTGCCGGTAGGCGGGCTTGGGACGGTATGGAGCGAGGTAGGCGTAGCCGGCGATCACGCCGTCCACGTCGGCCACCAGGAACGGCAGCCCGGCCCGCGTGACGCCGGCCGCCTTCGCCCGCCAGTCGTCCAGCGACGGCGGCGTCTCGTCGAACGTGGCCACGCTGCCCGTCACATAGTGGGCGTAGATGGCGGCGACGGCGGGCAGATCGGCGCCGGCGAGGGCTCGGACCTTCGTCATGCCCCCATTCTGCGCACCGGCGCGTTACGCCGGTGTTTCCCCGACCTCACGCCCCGGCGCGCGGCGCCGTCACCAGCAGCCCGCCGAGCAGCGCGATCACCGCGAGGAACGGCCCGCCGCCGGGGGCGAAGCCGCCCACGGTGAGGATCAGCACCCCCGCGCCGACCAGCGCGGTCGCCCCCAGCACCGTGCCCCAGCCCTCCTTGCCGTACGGCAGCGCGGGCGGCGTCTCGAACCGGGCGAACCCCTTCAGCAGCGGCCACAACACCAGGCACAGCAGCCCGAACCAGAGCGGCCATCCGGCGAACCAGAGCGCGCTGCCCGGCGCCGGCGTCTCGATGCCCAGCAGGACCACCACGACGCCGGTGACGGCGAACAGGGCCGGCATGTGCCACAGGTACACCGTCATGATCCGCGGCCCCGCCCAGTCCAGCAGCCGGCCCGTGGGCAGCCGCAGCAACCACGGCCGCAGCAGCACGGCCAGCCCGATCTGCCCGGCGGAGACGGCCAGCATGGCGAGGGTGGGCGGGGCCATGTTCGACATCTCGGCGCCGGGCAGCCCGATCATGCTGCCCGGGTAGGGGCCGTACGCCACCAGCGAAGCCGCCGCCCCGAAGCCCCCCGCCGCCAGCGCCCACGCGTGGCGCAGCCGGCCCTCGGCGTAGAGGAAGCCGAGCTGGTGCACGGCCAGCCAGACGAACACGATGTTCAGGTAGCCCACGGCCTCGACCCCGGTGGAGAAGCGTGCCACGTCGGTCAGCACCGCCCCGGCCGCCAGCCCGGCGGGGATCCACAGGCCGTACCTCTGGTGCAGGCGCAGCGCGTACGGGGTGGCCGTGACGGCGATCAGGTAGACGGCCAGGAACCACAGCAGCTGCCCGGTCAGCTTCGCGCCCACGTCGAGCGGCTGCTCGGGCACGCCCAGCGTGAGCAGGATGTGCGGCAGCGGGATCCACACCGCGGCGAGCGGCAGGAGCGGCCAGGCCAGGCGGCGCAGCCGCTCCGCCAGCCACCGCGGCGCGCTCTTGCCGGTGCGCCCGAAGCTGATCGCGTTCGCGGCGCCGCCCGCGAAGAACACCAGCGGCATCACCTGGCTGATCCAGGTCACCACCCACACGCCGGGCGTGGACAGCGCGTTGCCCGTGCTCAGCCGGACCCCGTCGTACGACAGCACGGGGATGGTCCAGTGCTGCAGGACGATCAGTGCCATGCCGAACACGCGCAGCAGGTCGATGAACGGATCCCGCGCCGCGCGCACGCCTGCCGTGCGGCGCGGCCCCGTGGTCGTGGTGGCCGCGGCGGTGGGGCGGTCCAGCAGAACGGTCATGGGGGCGCCTCGATTCGCAGGGGACGGATGACTCAAGGCTTCCGTCGCGGGCGCCCGCGCACATTGCCGCCGCCCACCCTGTCGAGGTCAAGATCGCACCACCGGCTCCGGTAGGGCTGGCCCTACCCCCGCACACCGGCGCACCCGCTCGTCCGGGACGACGGGACGAAATACGGTTGAGGCCATGCGCTCCCTGATGAGGCGTGTCCTTCTCGACACCCGTTACACGCTGGTGGGCTTCCCCACGACCGTCATAGGTTTCGTGCTCATGGTCGCCGGCTTCTCCGCCGGCACGGGCACCCTGGTCGTGTGGCTCGGCGTGCCACTCCTGGCCGGCACGCTGATGATGGCGCGGGGATTCGCCGACGCGGAGCGCGGCTGGCTGTCCGACGTGCTCAAGCGCCCTCCGGTGCGGCCCCGCTACAAGCCGGCCCCGGACGGCGCGGGCTGGTTCCGCCGGCTGGTCAACCCGCTGACCAGCGGGCAGTCCTGGCTCGATCTGCTGCACGGCATCGTCAGCCTGCCGTTCGCCATCGTGGCGTTCGTGCTGACGGTCGTCTTCTGGGCGATCCCCCTGGCAGGGCTGACCTGGCCGCTGTACGGCATCATCACCATGCGGATCCCCGGCAACACGGAGCTGCCCGAGCTGCTCGGCCTCGGCGACGGCTATCTCGTCAACGTGGTCTTCCACGTGGGCATCGGCCTGGTCTTCGCGGTGCTCATGCCCTTCATGGTGCGCGGGGCCGCGCTGCTGCGGGCCGGGCTCGGCAGGGCGCTGCTGACCGGCGTGGCCGAGCTGCACGAGCGCATCGACGACCTGGCCGAAGGGCGCGCCGCGGCCGTCTCCGCCGAGGCCAACGCGCTGCGAAAGCTGGAGCGCGACATCCACGACGGCCCGCAGCAGCGGCTGGTCTCGCTGGCCATGGAGCTGTCCAGGGCGCAGCGGCAGATGGCCAAGGACCCCGAGGCGGCGCAGGTCACGCTCAAGTCGGCGATCGGCGCCACCCGCGAGACGCTCGACGAGCTGCGCGCGCTCTCCCGCGGCATCGCGCCGCCCGTCCTGTCGGACCGCGGTCTCGCGCCCGCTCTCGCCGCCCTGGCCGGGCGCTGCACGATCCCGGTGGACCTGGACGTGCAGACGGTCGATCGTTATCAGGCGTCGGTCGAGAACGCCGTCTACTTCGTGTGCGCCGAGGCTCTCACGAACGTGGCCAAGCACAGCCGCGCCACCGTCTGCACGGTCCAGCTGGTCCGCATCGGTGACGGCCTGATGCTCACGATCGGGGATGATGGTGTCGGCGGCGCGAGCGTCGCCAAGGGACACGGTCTCGCCGGGCTGGCCGACCGGCTCCGCGCCGTCGACGGGGAGCTGACGATCCAGTCACCCGACGGCGGGCCGACAACGATCGTGGCGGAGGTGCCGTGCGGGTAGTCGTGGCCGATGACGCGGTCCTGATCAGGGAGGGCCTGGTCAGGCTGCTCGAAGAGTTCGGCTGCGAGGTGGTGGCGGCCGTCGGTGACGGCCCCGGCCTCGTCGAGGCCGTCGCCGGGCACAGGCCCGACGTGTCGGTGGTCGATGTGCGCATGCCGCCGTCGTTCACCGACGAGGGGCTCAGGGCGGCCGTCGAGGCGCGGCGCAGGGTGCCGGGCGCGCCCGTGCTCATCCTGTCGCAGTATGTCGAGGTCTCCTACGCCGACGACCTGCTGGCCGACGCCCGGGGCGCGGTGGGCTACCTGCTGAAGGACCGCGTCGTCGACGTCGACGAGTTTCTCGAGGGCCTGCGGCGGGTGGCCGCCGGCGGCACCGTGTTCGATCCGCAGGTGGTGTCCCAGCTGATGGTGCGCAGGCGCAAGGACGACCCGCTGGCGCAGCTCACGCCGCGTGAGCGTGAGGTGCTCGGGCTGATGGCCGAGGGGAAGTCGAATCCGGCCATCGGGCGGCAGCTCGTGATCAGTGACGGGGCCGTGGAGAAGCACATCAGGAGCATTTTTAGCAAGCTCGGCCTCTACGCGGAGGACAGCGACCAGCATCGCCGGGTGCTCGCTGTGCTGACCTACCTGCGGTCCTGACCCTTATGTCGTTGTCGGTTCGCCCACACCCCCGGCCCCGGCCCGCCGGCGAGCGGGGGCGGCTCCGCTCTCCGGTCCCTCCTCGGCCGCGCTGAGGGGTGGCTGGCCGGTCCGCGCGGCGCTGCGCGCGGACCTGGCCGCTCGGGGTCAGCCGAGCGCGTCGACCAGCTTCTTACGCTGCTGGGCGCCCAGGCCGCCGAGACGGCGCTTCTCGTCGACGCCCGCCTCCTCCATCAGCGCGGTGGCCTTGGCCGGACCCACGCCCTTGACGGCGCGCAGCGCCTGGGAGACCTTGATCTTCTTCGCGATGTCGTCGTCGCGCTCGAGCAGCTGGGCGAACGTCAGCTCGCCGGCCTTGACCTTGGCCAGCAGGGCGGTGCGTGCGGCACGCGCCTCGGCCGCCTTGGCCAGAGCCGCTTGACGCTGCTCGGGGGTGAGGGTGGGAAGTGCCATCTCTGTTCTCTCCTCGGGGAGTTTTACGTTCGGGTTCTGTTACCCGTGGTGCAGTGGCTAATCATGGCGGATACCAGCGGTTCGTGTTGCGGAAAGCGCCCGGCTCAACGTGCCGGCCACCCCGTCGTGGCCGCTCACGCGCACGCCACGTGCCGCGTGACCGGGCCTTCGCCGGCCCTCATGCCGCCGACCACGCGTTCTCCCACACCGTAGCCCTCACGGAGCGGGTGCGACCTCAGCGGCGGCGGGACCGGGCCCCGGCCGGCCCTGCGAGCGAGCCGCCGGCCTCGCCGGGTCCGCGGTCGTCCCTCGCGGGGCGGCCGAGGTGCGCGCCCCGCCCGGCGCGAGCACGCCTCCGTACCCTTCATACGCTGGGGAAACGCCGGACATCGCCCGTGCCCGCGAGCGCCACGGGGATGGCCGCGCACGCCCGGCACGCCCCGCGTCGCGCCCGCCTCCGTCATGGGGGCGCGAGCTCCAGGTTCACGCGTTCGCCGCCCGGGTCATGGGGGTCCGGCCCGCCGGATCCTCGCAGCCGTACGGCTCGCCGGCGGAGGGCCGTACAAGATCGCAAACGTGTTCGGATACGGAGGGCGCTATTGCGGCTTATCCCTACGCGGGGTGGAATGCGTCACATTTCGCCTTTCGGGCGTGTCGCGACCCTGGTCAGGGTGGTTTTCCCGCCACCTTCCGAGCCCTTCGGGGGTCAGGAAGGCGTCGAAGACCGACTCCATGGCGCCCAGCAGCGCCCCGCGCCAGCCCAGAGCCGACCCCGCGATCCTGGGCGGGGGGTCACGGCGGATCGCCATGAGGCGGGGCTCGCAGGCCCGCAGCAGCGTCCCGCCCGCGCGCTCCGCCAGCTCCACGCCGTGGCCCGACAGGGTCACCACCTCCGGATCGTGGGCGTTCACCAGGGCGGCGATCCCGCGGCCGAGCGCGGCGGCGCCGGCCGCCACCGCCTCCTCGCTCGTGGCCAGCACCCGTTCGGCCTGCTCGCGTCCCCGGCCGCCGCCGTGCTCCAGGCCGACGTGGCGCAGCAGCGCGTTCGCGCCGACATCCATGCCCCAGCAGCCGATCGCCCCGCACATGCAGGGCCGGTCGCCGCCCCCCAGCGGTATGTGCCCGAACTCGGCGCCGGTGCCGCTCGCCCCGCCCAGCGGGCGCCCCTCGACGACCAGCACGCCGCCCAGGTCGAAGTCCACATGCAGGTGCAGTCCCACCCGCACCCCTCGCAACCGCCCGCGCCGCGCCTCCGCCAGCGCCGCGAACGCGGTGTCGTTCCCGACCACCACCTCGCTCGCGCCCGGTGCGGCGTCCTCCCGCGGGGCGTCGCCGGGGGCGGGGGACAGGCCGAGGAGGGCGGGGACGTCCACCGAGCGCCAGCCGAGGTGGGCGATGTCCACCAGGCCGCCGAACCGCACCGGCCCCGCCAGGGCGACGCCGACGCCGACGACCCGGTGGCCGAGCCGGGACGTGTGGGCGGCGACGGCCTCGCCCAGCGGAACGAGAGCGCCCTCGGGCGTGCCGTCGTGCGGGCGCACGTCCAGGACGGCGACCCGGCCACCCAGCTCGCACGCCGCCAGCTCCCACGCGTCCTCGCGCACGTCCGCCGCCAGCGCCAGCGGCCCGCGTGGATGAGGGCCCGGCACCTGGGTCGGGCGTCCCCGCGCGTGTTCCTGGGCCGGCTCCTCGTGCAGCAGCTCGTCCTCGGCCAGCCCGGCGACGAGCACCGACGCCGTCCCCCTCGCCAGCCGCAGGTCGCGGGTCAGCCGCGATCGGGTGCTGGTGGCCCCGCAGTCGTGGACGGCGCGCAGCAGCCGCACCCGGTTGTGCGCGCGAAGCTCGCCGCTCGTCGTGGCTCCGTTCACGAACACAGTTTATGCTCTAGCCGTGAACAAAAGCCTCATTGAAGCCAGGCGTGCTCGTGCCGGAGTTTTCGGATTTTTCATCCTCTGCGGTTTTGTGATGGGTCTCTGGGCGGCCGGGCTGCCGTCCCTGAACGACCGGCTCGACCTCGGTTTCGCCCGGCTGGGCAGCATCCTGCTGCTGATCTCCGGCGGTGCGCTGGTGTCGATGCTGGTGGCGGGATCCCTGGTGGACCGGTGGTCCAGCAGGCGGGTGTGCTGGTTCGCCGGCCCGTTCTCGGCGCTGGTCCTGCTCGGCCCGGCGCTGGCGCCCTCGTACGAGGCCCTCGTGGTGCTGGCGATCGTGTTCGGGATCGGGCTCGGGGTGACCGAGGTCTCCATGAACGCCCACTCCGTCGAAGTCGAACGCCGCTACGGCCGGCCGATCATCTCGGCCTTCCACGGCACGTGGAGCCTGGGCGGCGCCGCCGGGGGCGGGCTCACCGCGCTCGTCCTGCAGGCCGGGCTCGACGCCCAGTGGCTGCTGATCGCGGCGGCCCTGGTCGTGCCGTTCCTGTACGTTCCCGCGGCCCGGTTGCTGCTGCCCGACCAGCCCGAGCACGCCTCGCCGGAGCCGGGGGCCCAGAAGGGCGCCGGGCTGAAGTGGGGACTCATCGCGGTGCTCGGGCTGGCCGCCTTCGCCGGGCACCTGAGCGAGGGCGCGGCCATCGACTGGGCCGCGTTGCACGCGCGTACGGTGCTGGAGACCGACCCCGCCATGGCGCCGCTGGCGTACACGGTCTTCTCCGTGGCCATGACGACCGTCCGGCTGCTGGGCGACCCGATCAGGGCCAGGCTCGGCTCCGTGCGCACCATCCAGTTGGCCGGGCTCTTCGCCACCGTCGGCTACGTGCTGATCCTCCTCTCGCCCGTCGTCGGCGAGCCGCTCCAGGTGGTCTGTGCGTGGACCGGCTGGGCGCTGGCCGGGGTGGGGCTGGCCACGGTGGTGCCGGTGTTGTTCAGCGCGGTCGGAGCGGTCGGCGACCGGGTGGGACGGGCGCTGGCCATGGTGACGGCGTTCGGCTACAGCGGGCTGCTGCTGGGGCCCGCCGTGCTCGGCTACGTGGCCGAGGCCTCTTCGCTGCCGGTCGCGCTCGTCATCCCGACGGTCCTGGCCGCCGTGGTGGCGCTCGCCGGCGCGCCCGCGATCCGTTCGCTGCTCAGGGTCTCCGGCGCGGAGTCCCGTGGGGAAGGGGTCGTCGCGCCCGGGCCGGAGCCCGAACCCGCCCGGGACTGACCCCGCGCGGCGCCGCGTCCTGCCCGTCTTCGCGGGCCTCATCCGTCGCGCGTCCGGCATGCTCCGGGCGCGCCCGGCTTGCCGCGCCGGTGGTCGCGGATTTGCCGGCATGGCGGCTGACCTGGTGTTATGCGATCGTGACTTGACCTGCAGGTTGCGCGCCGGTTTCATGTGGCTCACGCGGTAAACGTTTACAGCAATCAGATCGTAAACGTTTACACCACCGGGAAGGACAACCGTGGCCGACGGACCCACGATCACCACGATCGCCGAGCGCGCCGGCGTCTCGATCGCCTCGGTCTCGCGGGTTCTCAACGGCCTGCCGACCAGGCAGGAGACCGTGCGCAAGGTGATGGCCGCCGCCGACGAGCTCGGCTACGTGCGCAACGCCGTGGCCAGGTCGCTCAAGTCGCGCCGCACCCACCAGGTGGCCTTCGCCATGGCCGACGTCGGCAACCCCGCCTACCTGGCCATGCTCCGCGAGATCCAGCCGGTGCTGAAGGCGGCGGGCTACCGGCTCGTGCTGCACTCCACCGACGCCGTCGTGGCCGACGAGATCGATGTGCTGCACAGCCTCGGCGAACGTTACGTGGACGGCCTGATCATGAGCCCGCTGCGGGTCACCGAGCAGCACCTCGAGATGCTGGCCGCGGCCAGGGCGCCCGTCGTGATCATCGGTTCGGTGCCCGAGGGCACGCGGGCCGACAACGTGCGCGCCGACTCCCGCACCGGCGTGCGGCTGGCGATCGACCACCTCTACGCGCTCGGCCGCCGCAGGATCGGCATGATCAACGGCCCGCTCGACACCGTTCCGGGCGCGGCCCGCGGCGCCGCGTACCGCGAGGCGCTCGCCGACCTCGGCCTGCCCTACGACGAGGACCTCGTGCGGATCGGCGACTTCTACCGCGCGGAAGGGGGCCGCGCGGTGGCGGAGCTGCTCGACAGGGTTCCCGACGTGGACGCGCTGATGTGCGCCAACGACCTGATCGCGCTCGGCGCGCTCGACGTGCTGCGCGCGGCGGGCAAGCGGGTGCCCGCCGACGTGGCGGTGGTCGGCATGGACGACACCGACCTGGCGGCGGCCTCGTGGCCGGCGCTGACCAGCGTCTCGCTCGGGTCGGCCGAGCGCGGCAAGGCCGCCGCCGAGCTGCTGCTCGACCGGCTGCTCGACCGGCTGCAGGGCGGCGACCGCGAGCCGCGGGTGGTCACCGTGCCACCCCGGCTCGTCATCCGCGCCAGCACGGCGGGCGAGGGAGCCGCGCACGACGACGCGGGACGTACCGAGAGGAAGGAGGGCGGCGCGTGACGGCGACCGTGACGAGACCGGCGCCGCCGCGGAGGCCGCGCGCCAAGCGCCGCCGCATGTCGCGCCAGACGCGCGAGATGTGGCTGCTGATGTTGCCCGCGCTGGTGCCGGTGCTGCTGTTCAGCGTCGGCCCGCTGCTGTACGGCATCGGCCTGGCCTTCACCGACGCCCGCAACACGCGGGTCCACGAGACGAGCTTCGTCGGCCTGGCGAACTTCACCGACCTGCTGGCCGACGACGACTTCTGGGCGTCGTTCAGGATCGGCGCCGTCTGGGCGGTCTCCGTGACCGTGCTGCAGTTCCTGGCCGCGCTCGGCCTGGCCGTGCTGCTCAACCAGAACCTGCGCTTCAGGGGCGTGGCCCGGGTGCTCGCGGTGGTGCCGTGGGCGATGCCGCCCGTGGTCATCGGCCTGATGTGGAAGCTCGTCTACCACCCCGACGCGGGCATACTGAACGACCTGCTCGGCACGGACGTCAACTGGCTGGCCGACTTCTCGCTCGCGCTGCCCGCGATCATCGTGGTCGGCGTGTGGACCGGCATGCCGCAGACCACGGTCGTGCTCCTGGCGGGCCTGCAGAACGTGCCCAAGGAGCTCTACGAGGCCGGCGAGATGGACGGCGCGGGCCGCTGGCGGCGCTTCTGGAGCATCACGCTGCCGCAGTTGCGGCCCGTGATCGTGGCGATCACCTCGCTCGACTTCGTGTGGAACATCAACCAGTTCGGCCTGGTCTACGTGCTCACGCAGGGCGGGCCCGGCGGGCAGACGCGGCTGCCGATGTTGTTCGCCTACGAGGAGGCGTTCCGCTACCGGTTCGCGGGCTACGCCTCGATGCTCGGCCTCGCCATGGCGATCGTCGTGCTCGCGGTGCTCGGGTTGTACCTGTGGCGGCAGATGAGGGAGAGCCGATGAGACGCCTACCGCAGTACGCCGCGCTGGTCGCGTACATCGTCTTCCTGGCCTTTCCCCTGCTCTGGCTGCTGTCGACGGCGCTGAAGACGCCGCAGGAGATGGCGCTGACCGAGCCGACGTGGTTGCCGCGCGAGCCGACGCTGGCCAACTTCACCGACGCGTTCGGCGAGCAGGACCTGGTGGGCGCGGCGGTGCGCAGCCTGATCGTGGCGCTGTTCAGCAGCGTGATCACGGTGCTGATCTCGCTGCCCGCCTCCTACGCCATGGCTCGCTACCGCAGCCTGCTCAACCGGGTCGCACTCGGGTGGGTGCTGGTCAGCCAGGTGTTCCCGTTCATCCTGATCATCATCCCGCTCTTCATGATCCTGCGCGAGATGGACCTGGTGAACACGCTGCCGGGGCTGGTGGCCGTGCACGTGACGTTCACGCTGCCGTTCGCGTTGTGGATGTTGCAGGGGTACGTGCGCGCGGTGCCGCCCGAACTGGAGGAGGCGGCGGCCGTGGACGGCGCCACCCGGCTGCGCTCGATCGCCACCGTCGTGGCGCCGCTCCTCGCGCCGGGCGTGGTGGCCACGCTGCTGTTCGCGTTCATCTCGTCGTGGAACGAGTTCATGTTCGCGCTCGTGATCCTGCAGAACCCCGATGTCATGACGCTCCCGCTGACGCTGGTGAGGTTCACCGGCCCCGAGGGGGTGGCCAGGCTCGGCCCGCTGGCCGCGGCGTCGCTCATGGCGACGATCCCGAGCCTGATCTTCTTCGCAATCATCCAGCGGCGCCTGAAGTCCGGCCTGATGGCCGGCGCCGTCAAGGGCTAGGAGGCTCATATGCGTATCAAGTCCGCTCTGGCGGTGGTGGCGATCGCCACGCTCACCACGGCGTGCGGCGGGGGAGGAGGCGGCGAGTCCTCCTCCCCGAACGAGCCGGTGAAGGTCAATTTCCTCAGCCTGGCGTGGCAGAAGGAGTCCGTGGCCGCCAACAAGCAGCTCGTGGAGGAGTGGAACAAAGCCAACCCGAACATCCAGGTCACTTACGTCCAGGGCAGCTGGGACAACGTCAACGACCAGCTCGTCACCCAGTTCGCCGGTGGCACGGCCCCCGACGTCATCCACAACGACTCGCCCGCGCTGTCCGGCTTCGCCACCGACGGCTACCTGCTCGACCTCAGCGGCAAGCTGCCCGCCGAGCTCAAGAACGACATCCCCCAGGCCGCCTGGGACACCGTCACCTTCGACGGCGGCAAGGGCGAGCAGGGCGTCTACGGCGTGCCGTTCCTGCAGGAGTCGCAGGTCATCATCGCCAACAAGAAGCTGCTCGAGGCGGCCAAGGTGCGCATCCCGACGGCGGACGCCCCGTGGACGTGGGACGAGTTCTCCGCGGCCGCCAAGAAGATGACCAAGGGCGACACGTACGGCGTGGCCTGGCCGATGAAGTCGCCGGTCAACAAGACGCTCAACCTGGCGCTCAACTTCGGCGGCACGTTCTTCCAGACCGCCGGCGGCAAGACCACGGTCAAGGTCGGGCCCGAGGAGCGCGAGGTGCTGCAGCGCATCCACGACCAGCTCTACAAGGACAAGTCGGCCGATCCCGCCGCGCTCGGCCAGGGCACGGCCGACCCGCTGCCGGCCTTCTACAAGGGCAAGTTCGCGCTGCTGCCCTCCGGGGTCTACCTGCGCCAGCAGGTCGCCGAGCAGGCGCCGGACGGCTTCGAGTGGGTCACCCTGCCGGGCCCGAAGGGCACCACCACCCAGCAGGGCGCGGTCTCGCAGACGTTGTCGATCGCGCAGGAGAGCGAGCACTCCGACGAGGCCATGAAGTTCATCTCGTTCTTCCTGAACGGCCCCAACCAGGCCAAGCTCGCCAAGGGCGACTGGCTGCTGCCGACCTCCGTGAAGGCCGCCGCCGACCCGGCGATGACCAGCGAGGAGAACGGCTGGGACGTGGCCACCGCCTCCGCCAAGGACCTCGTCGTGGCGCCGTTCCTCAAGGTGAACGGGTTCGACGAGTGGAAGAGCAAGGTCGCCACGCCGGCCCTCCAGGAGTACTTCGCCAACAAGATCACCATCGACGAGGTGGCCAAGAGGCTCGTCGAGGACGGCAACCAGGTGCTGGAGCGGTACCAGCGGTGACTCCTCGCGACAGGGCCCGGGGGTGCCTGCTCGGCCTGGCGGCCGGCGACGCCCTCGGCGCTCCCGCCGAGAACCTGACGCCGTCGGAGATCCGGCGCCGGTGGGGACGGCTCACCGAGATCGAGGGCGGGGGCACCGACGACACCGAGTACGCGATCTTCGCCGCGTCGCTCCTCGTCCGCCACGGTCATGCGCTGACCAGCGCGGACGTCGCCGCCGCGTACCGGGAGCTGATCCTGCCCCGGATCGCCGGGCCGATGCGCGGGGCCGGGTTCTCCGAACTGGGCACCGTCGAAGCGCTGCGCCGCGGCCTGGAGCCGCCGCTGACCGGGCTCGTGCACGCCCACGGGTGGTCGGACGGGCTGGCCATGCGGGCCGCGCCGTACGGGATCTTCTGCCCGGGCGATCCGGCGGAGGCGGCCCGGCTGGTGGAGCAGGACGGTCTGGTCAGCGCGGCCGGCGAGGGCATCCTCGGCGGCCGCGCGGTCGCCGGCGCGGTGGCCGCCGCGATGGGCGGCGCCGCCCCCGACGAGGTCGTGGCGGCGGCGCTGGCGGTCATCCCGCCCGACTCCTGGACCGCCAGGAACATCGTCCGGGTACGCGACGTGCTCGGCCGGCTCTCGGCCACGGCTGCGGGCGCCGGCGCGGCCGGCCCGGATGCGGGTGCCGGCGGGGCAGCCATCGGCGAGGCGTTGCACGAGGCCGTGGTCGTGCGGCATTACCCCTGGACCGACGTGGCGCCGGAAGCCGTGGCGCTGGCGTTCGCGGCCTTCCTCGCGGGAGGCGGTGACGTGGAGGCGTCGGTGACGTTCGGGGTGAGCCTGGGCAGGGACGCCGACACGATCGGCGCCATCGCCGGGGCCGTGGCGGGAGCCGGTCGCGGAGAGAGCGGCGTGCCCCGGCGGTGGGCAGGAGGAATCGGGCCGGTGACGGGCAAATGCCTGCCCGTCGTGGCGGGGAGACACGTGCTGGACGTCGCCGACGAACTGGCGGAAAGGCTGTAGATCACGATGTCGGGGGACAGGATCAGGGGCGCCTTCGCCGGGCTCGCCGTGGGCGACGCGGCCGGATGGCCCGCCGCCAGGCACCGCGCGGCGCTGCACGCGCCCTGGAGCCGGCGCCTGTACAGGGAGCTGGACGCGTTCGCGGAAGAACATCGCGTGACCACCCTGCCGGTGCCGTTCGCGCTGAACCAGCCGGTGGCGCCGCTGCGCGTCGGCCCGTCCGACGACGCCGAATGGCTGGCGTGGACGGCGCTCACCATCGACCGGCCGCGGGCCGAGGCATTCAGGGACCTCATCGACCCGGCCCCGGGAACCCCCGGGACGCGCGCCGCCAGTGACCCGGCGTCCGGGCCGTCCGGGGTGCGGGCGGTCGGTGACGCGGCGTTCGGATCGTCCGGGGCGCGGGCCGGCGGCGGGGCGGTCAGGGCGCGGATCTCGGTGGCGACCGCGCTCGACAACCTCGCCAAGGGGGTGGAGCCGCCCGCGTCCGGGCACGACAACCCGCACTTCTTCGACGACGCCGCCGCGGTCAGGGCCGTCGCGTTCGGGGCCCTCGGGAGGGACCCCACGCGGGACGCCGAGGTGACGAACGCCGGCGACGGCGTCCTGGGCGCCAGAGCCATGGCCGCCGCCGTGGCCGAGGCCGTGGCGTCGGGCTCGGCGGTCAACGCCGTGGAGGCCGCGCTCGCCGCACTGCCCGACGGCACCGCCATCGGCCACAACGCCCGGCTGGCGGTCAAGGCCGCGCGGGCGGCGGGTGACCCGTTCGCCGCCGTCCCCGCGCTGGACGGTGCGCTGCTCGACCACGTCTACAGCTACGGTGTCGGCGCGGCGCAGACGGTGCCCGTCGCCCTGGCGCTGGCCGCGGTGTCGGGCGGGGAACTGGGCCGGGCGGTGCCCGCGGCGGCGTGCCTGGCCGCGCTCGCCGACTCGGCGCCCGCGCTGACCGGAGCGCTCACGGGAGCCTGCGGCGGGTTCGGCGCGGTCCCGGAGGGGTGGATCACGCCGGTGCGCACGCTGGCCGGCTGCTGCCTGCCCGACCTGGCGGGCCTGGATCTGATCGAACTAGCCAACGATGTCACGGAGGGAATCGCATGACGCCGCTTGAGGACAGGGCGACCGGCTGCGTGGTGGGGGCGGCGGTCGGTGACGCGCTGGGCGGCGCCACCGAGGGCTGGACCCCCGAACAGATCGTCGACCGGTACGCGGGCCGGGTCGAGGGCATCGTGCCGCCGTTCAACGAGGACTGGCGCAACGCCCGGCCGATCGCGCCGTACCACAAGGGTGACGGCCACATCACCGACGACACGTTGATGACGCACGCCCTGATCCGGGTCTACGAGAAGGCCGGCGGGCACCTCGGTGCGTATGCGATGGCCGAGCACATGGTGCCGGAGCTGATGGGCGAGCGGCGGTGGATCCCCGAGCTGGAGGCCGAGGCGCTGCCGCTGCAGCGGATCTTCCTGGCCGAGAAGTGGATCGTGGCCAGGCTGCACTACGGGCACGTGGACCCGCGCGAGGCCGGTGTCGGAAATATCGTGAACTGCGGCGCCGCCATGTACGTCGCCCCCGTCGGCATCGTCAACGCCGCCGACCCCGACGGCGCCTACGCCGAGGCCATCGACCTGGCCGGAGCCCACCAGTCCAGCTACGGCCGCGAGGCCGCCGGGGTGATGGCCGCCGCCGTCGCCGAGGCCATGCGGCCGGGCGCCACGGCCGACTCCGTGGTCGCCACCTGCCTGCGCCTGGCCAAGGACGGCACCAGGGCCGCCATCGAGGCCGTCTGCGAGGCCGCCGCCGGGCTCGGGCACTGGGACGGATCGTTCGAGGCGCTGCGCGCCGCCATGCGGCCGTACGACACCGTCGCCGACACCTACCGCGACCAGGGGCTGGGGGCGCGGCGGCCGAGCCGTACGCACAGCATCGAGGAGCTGCCGCTCGCGCTCGGGTTCCTGGTGATCGCCAAGGGCGGCTACCGCGACACCGTGCTCGGCGGCGTCAACTACGGGCGCGACGCCGACTCGATCGCCTCCATGGGCGGGGCCATCGCGGGGGCGCTCGGAGGGCTGTCCTCCGTGCCGGCGGAGTGGGTGGAGCAGGTCGGCGCCGCCAGCCGTACGGACCTGGTGGCTCCCGGGCTCGCCATCGCCGGGGTCGCCCGCCGGGTGCACGCCGACGACCTCGCGCGGCGGCGCGACCACGAGGCCGCCTTCGCCGCCCTGGACCGCCGGTGATCCGGCTCACCTGGGTCCAGCCGGAGGACCTGCTCGGCCACGAGCTCCGCCAGGCGGCCGAGGACGGCCGCGCCGGCGACCGGGTCCGGGAGATCGCGGCCCGGTGGCACGCGGCCGGAGGGCACGACGCCCCGCCACGCGCGGGTGCCTCCGGCCCCGGCGCCGCGCGACTGCGAGGGCCGGCCGAGGAGCTGCTGGACGAGCTGGCGGCCATCCCGTCGCCGCTCGACGAGCCGTCCGACCTGGCCGCGATCATCGCCGCCTGCCCCGGCTGGCCCGCCCCCCGCCCCGGCGCGGCCGATCCCGCCCGGGTGCTGGGCGCCTGGCTCGGGCGGGCGGCCGGGTGCGTCCTGGGCAAACCCGTCGAGAAGATCCCGCGCGAGGGCATCAGGCGGATCGCCGAGACCACCGGCAACTGGCCCATCAGGGGCTGGTTCACCGCGAAGGGCCTGCCCGATGACGTCGCGCGCCGCTGGCCGTGGAACCGCCGCAGCGCCGTCAACTCCCTGGCCGAGAACATCGACGGCATCCCCGAGGACGACGACCTCAACTACCCGCTGCTGGCCCTGACCGTCCTGGAACGTCACGGCCGCGGGTTCACCACCGACGACGTGGCCAGGCTGTGGCTGGACGAGTTGCCCGCGGGCCGTACGTTCACCGCCGAGCGGGTCGCGTACCGCAACCTGCTGGACGGCGTCGAGCCGCCCCGCACGGCCACCCGTCGCAACCCGTTCCGCGAGTGGATCGGAGCGCTGATCAGGGCGGACGTGTACGGCTGGGTCAACCCGGGCGATCCGGCCACGGCCGCCGAGTACGCCTGGCGCGACGCCCGGCTCACCCACACCGCGAACGGGATCTACGGGGCGATGTTCGTGGCCGCGATGTGCGCCGCCTCGCTGGTGGCCACGTCGGCGGAGGAGGTGGTGCGGGCGGGCCTGTCCGTGGTGCCCGAGGGGTCGCGGCTGCACGAGGCCGTCCGCCTGGCCGTCGCGGACGCCGCCCGCGAGGACGACTTCGAGCGGGTCGTCGACCGCCTCCACGAACGCCACGGCGCCCTGCACTGGGTGCACACGGTCAACAACGCCGCCCTCGTCGCCGCCACGCTGATCCATGGCCGGGGCGACTTCACCGCCACGATCGCGGGAGCGGTCGCCGGCGGCTGGGACACCGACTCGGCGGGGGCCACGGCCGGATCCCTCGCGGGGGCGCTGAACGGCGGCGTGCCCGGTCGTTGGCGCATGCGCGACCGCCTGGCCAGCAGCCTCACCGGGTTCGACGGGGTGGGTCTGGAAGAGCTGGCCGCCCGTACCCAGGAGATGATGACCATATGATCTCGGTTTTCGGCAGCGCCAACATGGACCTTGTCGCGTACGTCTCAAAAGCCCCTAAGCGCGGCGAGACGGTCACCGGGCGCCACTTCCGTACCATCCCTGGTGGCAAGGGCGCCAACCAGGCGATCGCCGCGGCCCGCGCGGGCGCGCGGGTGGCGTTCCTCGGGGCGGTCGGCGACGACGGTTTCGGCGCGGAGATGCGGGCCACGCTGGCGGAGGCCGGCGTCGACGTAAGCGGCCTGCGCCAGGTGCCGGGGCCCAGCGGCATCGCGCACATCGTGGTCGACGACGACGGGGGCAACTCGATCGTCGTCGTGCCAGGGGCGAACGGCACGGTGACCGGACCGTCCCCCGACGACCTGGCCGTGATCGCGGCCTCTCAAGCGCTGCTGCTCCAGCTGGAGCTGCCCATGGGCGCGGTCGTCAAGGCGGCGCGGGGGGCGAGGGCGGCGGGCGTGCCCGTGTTCCTCACGCCGGCGCCCGCGCAGCCCCTGCCGGCTGAGCTGCTCGACGCGGTCACGACCATCGTCCCGAACGAGCACGAGGCGGCTGCCATCACCGGCGTCTCCGGCGCGGACGCGGCGCTCGACGCGCTGCTCGAGCTGGTCGAGGAGGCCGTGATCACGCTGGGCTCTGAGGGCGCGCTCTTCGGGTCGCGGTCGGGGGAGCGGCTGCGCGTGCCCGCGGTGCCGGTGAAGGCGGTGGACACGACGGCGGCCGGCGACACGTTCGTGGGCGCGCTGGCGGTGGCCCGCTCGGAGGGGCGTGCCATGGCCGGCGCCCTGCGGTTCGCCTCGGCGGCGGCGGCGCTGTCGGTGCAGCGCGAGGGGGCCAGCACGTCGATGCCGGCCCGCCAGGAGATCGAACGCGAGGTCTCATGACGTTCTGCCTGGGCAGGTGGTGACCATGAGCGACACATCAGAGGAAAAGCCGGACGCGGTCGGCGGGGTCGAGGGCGAGAGCGACGTCGTCGCCGAACGCTCGGGCGCAGGCACCCCGAGGAGCCGCCGCCCCGTCTCCGCCGACCTCCCTGACGAGGAGGACGAACAGGAGGAGGAAGCCGGGGAAGAGGAGAACGGGAACGACGTCATCCGCCCGGACGCCGGCCCCACCGGCTGACCGTCACGCGGGAACGGCGTCGACGCTCACTTCTGAGCGGCGACCTTCGCCCCCAGGCGGGCGGCGCACTCGTCCCGGTAGTCGAGCGTGCGCGAGCGCAGCTGCTTGGGGTCGGCGAGCACGGCCCTGGAGATCGAGGGCACGACGGCATGGCGGACGGACGCGAACACCCGGGCCACGTCGGCGGGGGTGGCGCCCTGGGCGCCCAGCCCCGGCGCGAGGATGGGGCCGTTGAGGTCGTCCAGCGCGTCGTCGAGTGCGGGCAGCGTGGCCCCCATGACCAGCCCGACCGGCCCGAACGGCGTGTGCCCCGCGTTCGCCGCCGCCGCGGCGGCGATCACCTGGCCGGCCACGTGCCGCTGCAACGCGGCCGCCTCGGGGTTGGAGGTGCGGGCCAGCACGAACACGCCCGCGTCGTTGAGCATGGCCGACGTGATCGCGCCCTCGAGCGACCCGAACCCCAGGTAAGGGCTGAGCGTCACCGCGTCGGCGGCCAGCGGGCCGCCCCGGTCGAGGTACGCCTCCGCGTAGGCGGCCATCGTGCTGCCGATGTCGCCCCGCTTGACGTCGAGCAGCACCAGCGTGCCGGCCTCGCGCAGGTCGGCCATGGTGCGTTCGAGCACGGCGATGCCGCGGCTGCCCCAGCGCTCGAAGAAGGCCGACTGCGGCTTGACCACCGCGGCCACGTCGCCCACCTCGTCGACCACCGTACGGCTGAAACGCTCCAGACCGGCGGGGGAGTCGTCGAGCCCCCAGGCGTGCAGCAGCGCCGGGCTCGGGTCGAGGCCCACGCAGAGCGGTCCGCACGCGTCGAGCCTGGCTCGCAGGCGCGCCCCGAACGTGTCATTCATCGGCTCCTCCTTCGCCGGAGACCCCTGGCTGCCCCCGACATGGTGCTCGCCCGGCCTCTCTCACGACCACCGCCACGACCCTCGGCGCCGGCCCCGGCGGAACGGTTCTCCGGCGACGATACGGGACAGGACTCCCGATGCTGAACAGGGTGTGCGATCCGAGTCTTCCTCGCTTGGCCTGAGGGGTAGATCAGCAGACATGTACGAGATCGCCCATCGTGTGCTGGTGCTGCGTACCGATCCGCCCCGTGACGTCGTCGTCACGCTCGGCCTGCCGTACGAGGAGCCGGCGGGCGAGTGGTCGTGCCCGTACCGCATCGACGGGCTCGCCGGGTGGGAGCACGAGCGGAAGGTCACCGCGTTCGACTCGCTGGAGGCGATCGGGCTGGCGATGGTCACGGTGCGGGCGGCGCTCGCCGGGTCCCACGAGGCCAAGGGGGGCCTGCTGAGCTGGGACGACGCGCCGCAGGGCCGGCGGGCGCGGACGGTGTACGTGAGCGTGGACCAGGAACACGACATCGCCTACGTCTCCATGAAGCACGAAATGTCACCAGGTGAGGCGGTACGTCAGGTCGAGGCTGACGACGTCATCGTCGACTACGGCGAATCCGGGCAGATCCTCGGCCTGGAGATCATGAACGCGGCGGCGGCGCTCCCGCCCGAGCTGCGGCTCTGATCGGAGAGGCGTCCTCCACGAGCGCTCGCCGGCGGGCCGGCAACCACCGCCGGTCACCAGGGCGGGGGAGGGAGCACACCCGCCTACCCTGCGGGCGGGCACGGCCGGGGATAATCGCCCGGGTGAGCACCGTGATCTCGCCGCGCATCGTGGCCACCGACCTCGACGGAACCCTCCTCACCTCCACCGGCACCATCACCCCGCGCACCAAGAAGGCCCTGCGGTCCGCACGGGCGGCCGGAGCCGAGATCGTCTTCGTCACCGCCAGGGCGCCGCGCGGCGTCCGCGAGATCGCCGAGCAGACCGGCGTCACCGGCATCGCGATCTGCAGCAACGGAGCCGTCACCTACGACGTGGCCGCCGACGAGATCATCGACAGCCGTCCGCTCCAGCCCGAGGCGGCCAGAAAGGTCGCCGCCACCCTGGCCGAGGCCATCCCCGGCGTCGGCCTCGCCGTCGAGACCGGCAGGAACGTGCTGACCGAAGTGGCCTACACGCGGCGGGTCAGCCACGACCTCGCGCACTACCGCGAGGTGGCGTCGGTCTTCGACGGGAACGAGCCCATCGTCAAGCTGCTCGCCATGTCCGCCGCGCACACCGCCGACGAGATGTTCACCGCCGTGGTGGCGGCCGTCGAGGGCCAGGCCGAGGTGACGTACTCCAGCGACGAGGGGCTGCTGGAGATCAGCGCGCCGGGCGTGACGAAGGCGGGCGGGCTCGACCGGCTCTGCGGGGAGCGAGGCGTCGAGGCCGGTGAGGTGGTGGCGTTCGGCGACATGCCCAACGATCTGGCGGTGCTCGCGTACGCGGGCGCCGGCTACGCCATGGCGAACGCGCACCATCTGGTGCTGGCGGCGATCGAGCGGCGCACGCTCTCCAACGACGAGGACGGCGTGGCCGCGGTGCTGGAGGATCTCTACGGACGGTCCCGCGGGTGACGTGCCCGCCCACGCGGGCGGGCACGTACGGCCTCAGGCGTCGTCGTCGGACACGCGCGAGGCACCGTCGCAGGAGCCGGGTGAGGTGCTGAGCACGGGCATCAGCCCGCCGCACGTGCTCACCGGAGCCGACACGGGTTCGACGATCTCGTCATTGAAGACGATCACGTCACCGATGAGCGGCCGGCCCGAGGCCGCGGCCGGCTCGGCGGGCTCGGCGGGCTCGGCGGCCGTCGCGGGCTGGGCGCCCGCCGCGGTGGGCGGGGGCGTGACCACGGCGTGCGCGGCGTACGGGAACAGCACGCTCGCCACCGCGGCCCCGAGCCCCGCGGCGACGAAGCGCCTCGTTCCCATCAGAACCCCCACCCCCGGCACCACCGCGTCACGGCGAGGTGTGCCGGCCTGCCCAGGCGGCCTTCATGCCGGCGGGGCTGACGCCGTCGCCGGTGTCGTGCTGAGGGTGCCCGCCCCCCATCATCCGGTCGATCAGCGCCAGTGCCAGCGCCGAGACCACGAAGGTCAGGTGGATCAGGGTTTTCCATAGCAACTCCCTGTCGGTGATGGCCGGTCTGGCCGCGTTGATGAAGATCTGGAGGAGGTGGATGGACGAGATGCCGATGATGGCCATGGCCAGCTTGACCTTGAGCACGTTGGCGTTGACGTGCGAGAGCCACTGGGGCTGGTCAGGATGGCCCTCGATGCGCAACCGCGAGACGAACGTCTCGTAGCCGCCGATGATGACCATGATCAGCAGGTTGGAGATCATGACGACGTCCACGAGACCGAGGACGATCAGCATGACCGTGGTCTCGGGCGGCGTGCCGCCGAACCCGAGGTGGATCAGATGGATCAGCTCCGCCATGAACCGCCACACGTAGACGACCTGGGCCGCGATCAACCCCACGTAGAGCGGGGCCTGGATCCACCGGCTCAGGAACATGACGTAGCCGACCCGTTCCGGCATCTTCTGCGACCTCGTACGCGACGCGGTCACGGGCACCTGAGCGAGTCGCACTAGGACGTCAGGACGTTGACGTGCTGGACCACGGTCTCCACGTCAATGAGCGGGGAGCCGTTGCCGAGCAGTTCCAGCGGGATCGGGGACGCGCCGGCCACCAGCGCGGCGGCGGCGACGGCGGTCAGGACACCGAACTTCAACGGAACTCCTTGTCACTGCTCTTCGCCCGCGCGCACGGCGCTGCCGGACGACGGGTCATGGACCGGGACGGCGGCGGACAGGGCCAGGCCGCCCGCGGCGAGCATGGCGGGCGTGATCCGCCGGGAGATGGACAACATCGAACCTCCTGGGTAGGGGTGCCGAACGACCGATGACACTACCCAGAGTAATGGAATGATTACTCTAAGTTAAAGATTTTCCTGCGGGAAGTGATCGGCGGATCGGCGGTCCTGGGCGGCCATCACCTCGTCGGCGTGGTCGGACGCCCACACGCCGAACGCCTCGATCGGGCCCAGGAGGCTGCGGCCCAGCTCGGTCAGCTCGTACTCCACGCGGGGCGGCGCCTCGGCGTACGCGCGCCGCGCCACCAGGCCGTTGAACTCCAGGCGGCGCAGCGTCTCCGTGAGGACCTTCGGGCTGATGCCGCCGATCTCCTCCCGCAGCCGCCCCGGACGGCGCGGGCCGTGGCGGAGCGCCCAGACGACCACCGCGTTCCAGGTGTTGGCGATCAGGTCGAAGGCGAGTCTGGCCTGGCAGTCGGCGAGGAACAACGAAGCCTCCGTTAGGCACCGGATGGTGTGCGACGGAATTTCTATCGTCGTCATCCAAGCAAATCCCTTGAGGAGGACGGACATGCGTATCGGGATTCTGGGCGCCGGCGGCATGGCGGACGCCCTCGGCACGCAGTGGGCCAGGGCGGGTCACACGGTCATGATCAGCGGGCGGGACCCGGGCAGGAGCACGGCACAGGCCGGCAGGATGCGCGCCCGGGCCGGCCGGGCACCGGCCGGGGAGGCGGATGTCCGGGCCGGGACGTGGGCGGAGGCGGCCCGGTTCGGCGAGGTCGTGATGGTCGCCGTCAGGGAAGCGGGCCTCGTGGACGTGCTTCAGGCCGCCGGTGCGTCGATGCGCGGCAAACCCGTCATCGACGTGACCAACGCTGCCGCCCCTGACCGCTATGACCCCACGCGACCGATCGCACGCCTGATCAGCGACCTCACTGGAGGCCACGTCGTGAAAGCATTCAACCTGTGCCACGTGGACGTGTGGCGGATGACGCCGCCGGTGTTCGGCGCGAGGCCACTGGCCGTGCCGCTGTGCGGCGACGACCCGGCCGCCATGGACTCCGCCCGCGCGCTGGTCGCCGACCTCGGCTGCGAGCCGCTGAACGGAGGAGGGCTCGACCGGGCGATGCAACTGGAGGCGACCGCCGCGTTCGTGATCGGACTGTGGTTCGGGGGCGCCGACGCCCAGGCCATCCTGCCGCCGCTGGACTCGTCGGGCGCACACGGACAGGGCTGACGTACGACGAGAGGCGTAGCGGGGATGACGACGGTCGGCGGATGCCGCGCGCACCGCCAGGGAGAATCCTGGAGGCCTTCCTACGAGGCCTAAGGAGAAGTCCAGTGGTAACCGAGGTCGCCAAGGGCAGCGGGTACATGACCGCGTTCAAGGTCGTCGCCATCCTCAACACGGCATCCGTGCTCGCTCAGGCCGTGACGGCCGGGCAGCTGATGAGCGGCGCCGGCGCCGCCCTGCACGGTCAGGGGTCGTTAGCCGTGCACGTGCTGGGGCTGGTGCAGCTCATCGTGGCCGTGCTGATGTGGCGTCCGGGCCGCGCGGCCGGCTGGCCCGCGCTGGTCAGCCTGGCGATCCTGCTGCTCGGGTTCGTCCAGTCGATGCTGGGCGGCTCCGGGGCGGTGACGGCGCACGTGCCGCTCGGGGTGGGGCTCTTCGGGCTCAGCGTGTGGCTCGTGGTCTGGTCCTGGCGCCGCTGAGCCTGCGGCGGGCGCGGGTCAGGAGGGGTGGCGGGCCAGGTGGTCGGCGTGGCGGACGGGCTCGGGGAGGCGGAAGCGGGCGGCGAGCCGGAGGACCTCGTCGGTGGCCGTGTCCAGGGAGATGCGATGGCCCTGGGAGACGTACACCGGTTTGACCCCTCGTCGCGTGCGCAGCGCCCGCCCGACCGTGGCGCCCTCGTACACGATCGGCGTCCACGCCCCGCGCTCCGGCCCGGGAGGCTCGTGCGTGCCGATGAACGGCGTCTTGCCCACCCCCAGCGCCGGCAGGCCGGTGAGCACCCCCAGGTGGCAGGCCAGCCCGAACCCGCGCGGATGGGCCAGCCCGTACCCGTCGCAGACCAGCAGGTCAGGGGTCACGGTGAGCTGTTCGAGGGCGTCGATCAACGCGGGCAGCTCGCGGAAGGCGAACAGTCCCGGCACGTACGGGAACGCCGCCCGCGCCTCGGCGACCACCTGCTCCACCGGCGTGAGCGTGCTCCCGTCGAGCACGACCACGGCCGCCGTCACCGCGTCGTCGCCGTGGTAGTGCACGTCCAGGCCCGCCACCAGCGCGAACCCGGTGGGTCCTGTCAGCTCGACGTGCCCGCGCAGCCGGTCCTGGATGGACTCCGCCTCCGCGACGCTGGAGGGCCATGGATGAAGTCGTCGTACCCGCACCCCGATCAAGGTACGCGGTCGCGGCCGGAGATCGTTGCGTAGGGTCGGTCGTCATGAACGAAGTTCCGGTGGACGTACCGGTGATCGTCGGTCCGGGGGTCGTCGCCGACCCGGCGCTGCTGGCGCGGGTCGCCGGCCGCGAATTCGCCGCCCTGGGCGTGCGGGGCACCCTCGTCCACGCCCGCGACGCCTCTCACCTGCTGTCGCTCGTGCGGGACGGGGCGGTCGTGATCCCCGGGCCCGAGGCCGAGGTGCGCGCCCTCATCGGACGGCCGCTCGGAGCCGTGGTCTGGGTGGACACGCACCGGGCCGACGGCGTCGAGCCGGGGGAGGGCGCCTCCCACCTGCACGGGCGCGGGCTCAGCGGCCTGAGCTGGGGCATCCGGCACGCCCTCAACCGGGTACGCCACAGTCCCCTGAGGATCCCTTACGGACCGTCCCGCGATCAATGGGGTGATCTGTACGTACCGGAGGGCGTGCCCAGGCCGCCGGTCGTGGCGCTGGTCCACGGCGGATACTGGCGCTCGATCTGGGCCGCGGACCTCATGGAGGCACTCTGCGCCGACCTGGCGGGGCGCGGGTTCGCGGTGTGGAACCTCGAATACCGCCGTCCCGACACGCATGGCTGGCACGCCACCACCGCCGACGTCGCCACCGGCCTGGCCACCCTCCACGCCCTTCGTCCCCGCACCCCGCTGGACCTCGATCGGATCGCGGTAGGAGGACACTCGGCCGGCGCCCAGCTGGCGTTGCGGGCGGTGGCCGACGGGGCGCGGGCCGCGCTGGCGGTGTCGCTAGCGGGCGTGCTCGACCTGGTCGAGGCCGAGCGGCGGTGGCTCGGTTCCGGCGCCGTCGCCGCCGCCATGGGCGGTCGCGAGGAACGGTCGTCCGGGGGAGCAGACGTCCACAGGGCCGGGTCGCCACTGCTCAGAGTGCCGATCGGCGTGCCGCAGCTCGTCGTCCAGGGCGCCGCCGACGACCTGGACCTGATCGACTTCGGCCGCCGCTACGCCGAGGCCGCCGGACGGGCCGGCGACGACGTGACGTACCTGGAACAGCCCGGCGACCACTTCGACGTCATCACTCCCACCACCTCGATCTGGCGGGCAGCGGCGGAGGCCATCACCGCCGCGCTCACCTGAGCGTGGCAAGAAGCCCGCCACCCGCCCGAAGGGGACGAACCGGTCACCGCCTAGCATGTCCAGGTGATCGTCGGAGAGGTGCTCGGACTGCTCGGCGTCGGTGTGGTGGCCGGCGTGGTGAGCACGGTCGTGAGCCTCGCGTCGGTCGTCTCCTACCCGGCGCTGCTGGCGTTCGGCCTGCCCCCGCTGACCGCGAACGTCACCAACACCGTCGCCCTGGTCTTCACCGGCATCGGCGCCGCGGCGGGCTCGCGGCCCGAACTGGCCGGTGAGGGCGGCCGGATGCTCCGCCTCGGCCCGGTGGCCGCGATCGGCGGCGCGACGGGCGCGTTCCTGCTGCTGGTGACCCCTGCCGAGACGTTCGAGCTGATCGCGCCGTGGCTGATCGCGATGGCCTCGCTGCTGCTGGCCCGCCCGCCGTCCGGCCGGGCGGACGGCGAGCACGGGCTGGCGGCGCGGGTGGGGCTGTTCGCCGTGACGATCTACGTCGGCTATTTCGGCGCGGCCGGAGGCCTGATGGTGTTCGCCGTGCTGGCCGCCACGTTCGCCCAGCCCGCGGCCAAGCTCAACGCGATGAAGAACGTGCTGTCCGGGCTGGCGAACGCGGTGGCGGCGCTCGGGTTCGCGCTGTTCGGCCCGGTGGACTGGGGTGCGGCGGCGCCGCTGGCGGCCGGGTTCCTGCTCGGCGGATGGACCGGCCCCAAGATCGCCCGCAGGATGCCGGGCTCGGGGCTGCGGTACCTGGCGGCGGCCTGCGGGCTGGCCGTGGCGATCAAGCTGGGCTGGGATTCGTACGTGACCTGACCGGGACGCCCGCCCGTTCCTTCGCGAGCGCGGCGAACCTGCCGGTGACCCGGCGCCAGACGGGCGTGGACACCGGCTCGTCCGCCACCGCCCGCTCGTAGACCTCTCCGGGGTCGAACCCCTCGGCCCGCCACTCACGGATGCGCGCGGGCGTCACCTCCGGGTGGAACTGCACGCCCCACGCCCGCTCGCCCACCCGGAACGCCTGGTACGGGCACGCCGCCGTCTCGGCCAGGTGCACGGCCCCCTCGGGCAGCCCGGTGACGGCGTCCTTGTGGTGCTCGACGGCGGGAACCACCGGGGGCAGGTCGTGGAAGAGCGGGTCGGTGGCGGCCTCGGGCCGGATCGTGACCGGGACGCTGCCGTTCTCGGGCGCTCCGGTGTCGCCGGTCACCACGCCTCCCGCCACCTCGGCTATGAGCTGGCCGCCCAGGCAGATCCCGAAGAACGGCACGCCGTCCGCCAGCGCCTGGGCCGCCAGCCGCCGGGTGCCGGCCAGCCACGGCGCCCTGTCGTCCTCGCTGGGCAGGTAGCCCCCGCCCAGCACGATCATGGCGTCGTGCTCCAGGCGGCCGGGCAGGGGAGCGCCGTCGTGGGCGTGCACGACGTCCAGCTTCAGTCCGGCGTCCTCAAGCCATCCGCCCACGCGGCCGGGGCCGCCGCTGCGGCTGTTCTGGACGATCAGGACATCACCCATCGTGGGCCTCCGCTGGGGTTCGCGAACATGGCGTGGAAGCATGGCGTGGAAGCATGGCGTGGAAGCACGGCGTGGAAGGGACCGGGGTCACGGCAGGTTAGCGGCCCTGGCGGTGTGGCGGAGCAGGAGGGCGGTCGTCACCGGCCCCACGCCGCCGGGCACCGGGGTGAGCGCGCCGGCCACGGCGGCGACCTCGTCGGAGGCGACGTCGCCGGTCAGCCCGCCGTCCTCGGTGGGGTTGGTGCCGACGTCGATCACCACCGCGCCGGGGGCGACGTGCGCGGCGCCGATCAACCCGGCTCGGCCTGCCGCGGCGACCAGCACCTCGGCCGTGGAGGTGACGGAGGCCAGGTCGCGGGTGCGCGAGTGGCAGACGGTGACGGTGGCGTTCCGGTCGAGCAGCAGGTGCGCCAGCGGCTTGCCCACCACGGTGGAACGGCCCACCACCACGGCGTGCCGCCCCTCCAGTTCCACCTCGTGGTGGTCGAGCAGCGCCATCACGGCGGCCGCCGTGGCGGGCGGGAACGCGGGCAGTCCCGCCGCCAGCCGGCCGAGCGAGAGCGGGTTGGCGCCGTCGACGTCCTTGCGCGGGTCGATCGCGCCGGCCAGCTCCTGCGCCGAAGCGCCCTCCGGCAGGGGTGTCTGCATCATCACGGCGTGCACGCCGGCGTCCGTGCTGAGCCGGGTCAGCGTCTCGCCGATCTGGTCGGAGGTCGCGCCGGGGCCCAGGTCGACCAGGTCGCAGGCGATGCCCACGCCGACCGCCGCCTTGGCGATCGAGCGGACGTACCACAGGCTCGCCTCGTCGGCCGTGGCCACCACCACCGCCAGGCGCGGCTGCGGGCCGGCGGCCGCCTCGGCCTGCGTCCGGGCGCGGATGGCGGCGGCCAGGTCCTTGCCCGGCAGCGCCTTCACGGGTTGACCTCCTCGCGTACGGAGGCGGTCACGGCGCCGGCTCTGGCGATGGTCGCGTCGACGCCGGACAGGCGGCCGGTCAGCTCATGGCGTGCCCGCTCGTCCTCGATGCCGCTCAGGTTGACCTCGACGTTCACCCTGGCGGTGGAGAGCGCGGCGCGCGCGGCGTCCGCGGCGGCGGCCACGTCGGTGACGAGGTTGCGGTTGGCGACGGGCAGCAGCACCTCGCACAGCTCGACGACGCGCGTGGCCGTCTCGGCCACGCGGGCGGGCGGCTCGGCGGCGGCGGCCAGCGCCCTGGCGATGGCCGCGCTGCGCTCCTCTCCCTTGGGCAGGCGGTAGGCGTCGGTGACCGCGGTGAAGGTCGCGGCGTCCTCCTCGGCCAGCTTCAGTGCCTGCCCCCGCAGGGCGTCGGTCTCGGCGATCACGCCGGCGACGGTGCCGGCGTGATCGGCGTACTTCTCGCCGGTGGTGTAGCGGGCCACCATGCCGAGCAGCGCGGCGGCCTGGGCCGCGTGCAGGGCCGCGGTCGCGCCGCCGCCGGGTGCGGGCACCCTGTCGGCCAGCTCGGTCAGGAAGTCGACGATCTTAGAGTCGCGCATGGCGGCATTCTGCCAGGCCGTGCCCGGCTCATTCGCGGAACATCGGCCGCGTGGTGTCGCCGGGGCCGCTCTGCGGCGGGTAGGCGGGGCCGCTCTGCGGCGGGTACGGGTCCTGGGCGGGGCCGTACGCGTGACCGTAATCGAGGCCGTGCTCGAGGTGGTGGTCGGGAGGTGGTGGCCGGTGGGCGGCCCGCCACCTCGACGGGAACATGGAGACCACCAGCGTCGTGATGCCGAGGAAGAGCAGCAGGCAGGAGTAGGCCAGGGTCTGGTAGCCGATCCCGACGGTGTCGGGCAGCCACTGGCTCGGCAGGAGCCGCTGGCGGGTGAACATCTCCAGGAGGGGCAGGACACCCAGCGCGGTGAACATGAGGCCCCCGAGCAGCGACGCCACCGGCGACAGGCGGGAGCCGACCAGGAAGGCGAGCGCGATCGCCGACACGGCGATGACGACCAGCCCGAGCCAGGAGAGCTCGTACGCGACCCTCAGACGCGTCGCGAAATCGCCGACTCCGAACGACAGTCCGACGGCGATCAGCGGAGGCAGGAGCAGCCCGGCGACCACTCCGAGACCATGACGGGCACCGTTTGACATGTTAAAACCCCGTTTGTTCGGCTCTGTCCCAAGCTACCGTGCGGCATCCGTCCGCGTGAGGGGCCCCTCGGCTTCTCCCGTGGACGTTCCTGCGAAATCGCTGTGAAGCCCGCCGGCGGCCGTTGCCCGCCTGGGCGTGCGCGGGCATCGTGGGCCGCATGAGATCCGCGATCCTGAAGACCGCACTCAGCGCCCTGGCCGCCCTCCTCGTGGGCGGTGTCCCCGCGCAGGCCACGGGCAAGCCCGACACGTTCGACCTGCCCGACGGGTTCCAGCCCGAGGGCATCGCGATCGGGCCGGGACCGTACGCCTACTTCGGCTCCCGCGCGACCGGTGACATCTACCGGGCCGACCTGCGCACCGGGAAGGGGTCCGTCGTCAGCAAAGGGCCGGGCACGCCGTCGCTCGGTCTCGAGACGGACGGGCGGCGGCTGTTCGTGGCCGGAGGGACGGGCGGCGACGCCCGGGTGGTCGACCTGCGCACGGGCAAAGTGATCAGGTCGTACACGCTGGCCACCGGCGAGTCGTTCGTCAACGACGTCATCCTCACCCGCGGCGCCGCCTACTTCACCGACCCCACCAACCCGGTGCTCTACAAGCTGGAGCTCGGGCGCGGCGGCGCGCTCCCCGCCAAGGCCGTCAAGATCCCGCTCAAGGGCGACATCGAGTACGGCACCGGCATCAACGCGAACGGCATCGCCCCCAGCCCCCACCGCAGGTCACTGCTGATCGTCCAGTCGAACACCGGCAAGCTGTTCGAGGCCGACCCGTCCTCCGGCGCCACCACGGAGGTGGACCTGGGCGGCGAGGCGCTCGCCAACGGCGACGGCCTGCTCCTGTCAGGCCGCACCCTGTACGCCGTGCTCAACCGGCTCAACACGGTCGCCGCCGTCGAACTGGCGCGCGACGCCTCGTCCGGCAAGATCGTCAAGCGGCTGACCGACCCCCGCTTCGACGTGCCCACGACGGTCGCCGCCCACGGCCACCGGCTCTACCTGCCCAACGCCCGCTTCACCACGACGCCGACGCCGGAGACACCGTACACGGTGGTCGCCGTCAAGCGCTGAGAAGGACCTCGGGGGGCGCGGCCGCTCCGCGCTCCCGAGGTGGTCAGCGGACCTGGCCGTTCGCCGGGCGCAGGGCCGCGAGCTGCTGCTCGAACGGGACGACCTCCTCGGCGTCGTCCCGCCGGGGCGCGCGGCTCTCCATGAGCCCGGCCAGCTCGTCCGCCGCGCGGGCGACGCGCTCGCCGAGGCCGTCGGTGAAGGCGTCGCCACCGCCGCCCCAGTCCTCCGACGCCGCGTAGACGGCCGTCGGGACGGCGATCGCGCGCAGGTAGGCGAACAGCGGCCGCAGCGCGTGCTCCAGCGCCAGCGAGTGGCGGGCGGTGCCGCCGGTGGCGGCGATGAGCACGGGCTTGCCCTCCAGCGCGGTGTTGTCGATCACGTCGAAGAAGCTCTTGAACAGGCCGCTGTACGAGCCGCTGAAGATCGGCGTGACCGCGATGAGCCCGTCGGCCTCCGTCACCTCCTCGATCGCCCCCCGGAGCCGGGCGTTGGGGAAGCCGGCCACGAACGCGCCGGCGACGTCCACGGCCAGCTCGCGCAGCTCGATCACGCGTACGTCCACCGGCTCCGCCCGCTCCTCCAGCCGCCGGCGCGCCGCCTCGGCGAGGCGGTCGGCGAGCAGGCGGGTGGAGGAGGGCTGCGTCAGTCCGGCCGTGACGATGGCGAGCTTCATGTACGTCGGTCCTTCCAGAAGTCCTTCGGGGAATCGGGGTCAGGCGGTGACGGGCGCGCCGGAGTCCTTCGCCGCGAGCAGGGAGGCGTGGGTCGGGGCGCCGGGCACCTCGGCGGGGCGGCCCTTGGCGAACTCCTCGCGCAGCACCGGCACGACCTCCTCGCCGAGGAGGTCGATCTGCTCCAGCACCGTCTTCAGCGGCAGACCCGCGTGGTCCATGAGGAACAGCTGCCGCTGGTAGTCGCCGAAGTGCTCCCTGAACTCCAGCGTCCTGTCGATGACCTGCTGCGGGCTGCCCACCGTGAGCGGCGTCTCCGCGGTGAACTCCTCCAGCGACGGCCCGTGGCCGTACACGGGGGCGTTGTCGAAGTACGGGCGGAACTCCCGCACCGCGTCCTGCGAGTTCCTGCGCATGAACACCTGGCCGCCCAGCCCGACGATGGCCTGCTCGGGCGTGCCGTGGCCGTAGTGGGCGTAGCGCTGCCGGTAGAGGTTGATCAGGCGGATGAAGTGCTCCTTCGGCCAGAAGATGTTGTTGGCGAAGAAGCCGTCGCCGTAGTAGGCGGCCTGCTCGGCGATCTCGGGGGTGCGGATCGAGCCGTGCCACACGAACGGCGGCACCCCGTCGAGCGGGCGCGGCGTCGAGGTGAAGCCCTGCAGCGGGGTGCGGAAGCGGCCCTCCCAGTCGACGACGTCCTCGCGCCACAGCCGGTGCAGCAGCGCGTAGTTCTCGATGGCCAGCGGGATGCCCTGCCGGATGTCCTGGCCGAACCACGGGTAGACCGGGCCGGTGTTGCCCCGGCCCATCATGAGGTCCACCCGGCCGTCGGCCAGGTGCTGCAGCATGGCGTAGTCCTCGGCGATCTTCACCGGGTCGTTGGTGGTGATCAGCGTCGTGGCCGTGGACAGGATCAGCCGTTCCGTCCTGGCGGCGATGTAGCCGAGCATGGTGGTCGGCGAGGACGGCACGAAGGGCGGGTTGTGGTGCTCACCCGTCGCGAACACGTCGAGGCCGGCCTCCTCGGCCTTGAGCGCGATCGTCACCATCGCCTTGATGCGCTCGCGCTCGGTCGGCGTCCGGCCCGTGGTGGGGTCGGTGGTCACGTCGCCCACGCTGAAGATCCCGAACTGCACTTTAGTCACCGTCCATGACTGTTGAACATTTGACAATAAGGGTAGCGCCGAAGCCCGTCCCGATATTCCATCATCCGCCATCGGCCGCGGACGAGCCGTGGGCACGGGAGGCCGGGTCAGAGCGCGTTGATGTCGGCGGGCCCGAGCACCCGCCGGGGCGCGCCGCGCTCGGCGACCGTGATCATCGCCCGGCCGATCTGCCCGGGCGTGGTCGCCGTCGCGGGGAGGACCCTCCGCAGGACGGGATAGAGCGGCCGGACGACGATGTACGCCAGCCGGTGGAGCCCGGTCCTCGCCGTGACGCCGCCTTCCGGCCGGACCGGGCCCGGCCGGAACACGTAGGACCGCAACGGCAGCGCGAGCAGCGCCTCCTCGGCCGCGCGGTCGACCCTGGCCCCCGACACGTACACGAAGGCCGAACCGGGGTTGAGCCGCGCGAGCGTCTCGCCCGCGGCGCGCGGGCGTCCCGGGCCGCCCGGGCAGAAGAAGCACGCGTCGTGGCCGCGGAGCCCGGCCTCGACCGGCGCCAGGTCGAGCAGGTCGGCGCGCACGATCTCGCGCAGCCTGTCATGGACGACCCCCGTCGGGGCGGGGCCGACCGCGAGCACCGCGGTCACCCGGTCGTCGAGCAGGCACTGGCGGAGCACCCCGCGCCCGACCGTCCCGGCCGCCCCGAACAGGATCACCTTCACGCCTGGCTCGCCCCCCGCTCCGGCCTCGACCCCGGTGGCTCCCTAGTTTCTCATCGGGTCCGGGCGGATCTCGGTGAAGAGCCTGAGCCTGGCCTGCCGCAGCCGGTGCCGGGCTTCGGGCGGCCAGCGCAGCGCCAGTGACGGCAGCCGCGTTTCCAGCACGATCTTCAGGTACGGGCGGCCGGAGCGCCCTCCGGGCACCTCCGCGCACACGCCTGACACGCGCCCGAAGGCCTGCCGCCGCCCCAGCCGCAGGGTGCCCTGCCCGCTGACCTCCTGCGGCAGCCGGCCCGCACCGAGTTCCACCGCCTCCCACACCAGCTCTTCGCGGTCGGGCAGCGGCAGCGGGAATCTCAGCGCGAAGCCGGCCAGCGAACCGGCCGGCCGCAGGTAGATCGAGCCGTGGAACGACGGGAGCGTGCGCAGGAGTCGCGGGCCCGTCGAGATCAGCCCTTCGCTGGCGCCGACGTCGATCCGCAGGGATTCCGGGTCGGCGTAGGAGGCGTCCGGAGTGGGCGGCAAGGGGAATCACCTCGTACAGGAAGCTCGGCTGAGAACGGGTCTATCCATAAGACGCATTACGCCGCGCATATGTGACAAAGGGCCCGTTACGGGGGCGAAGGCGCGCCCGAGGATCACCGTTCCTGGTCGGTGACCCAGATGGCGATCTGGGTGCGGGAGGTGAACCCGAGCTTGGTCAGGATGTGCTCGACGTGCCCCTCGGCGGTGCGCTGCGCGATCACCAGGGTGGCGGCGATCTCCTTGTTGCTCATGCCCTGGGCCACGAGGCGGGCGATCTCCATCTCGCGACGCGTCAGCGGCTGCGCCGACGCGGCCCTGTGTGGTTGGGACGCGCCGGGCCGGGACGCACCGGCGCGGGGCGCGCCTTCCCGGGGCGGATGTTCTTCCAGGACGTACGCGAGCGCCTCGTCGTAGGAGAGCCGGGACCCCCGCCTGACGGCCTCCTCGAAGTCCGCCTCGTCGAGCGCCTCGCGGGTGCGCGCCTCGGAGTCGTCGTAGTGGCGCAGGACGTAGACGTATTCGAGCGGCATGACGTCGATCATCCGGCGGACGGTCCTGAGCGTGCCCAGCAGCACGGCCGCCCGCTCGTGCCGCCCCTCGGTGGCGGCGATCCACGCCAGCACCTCCATGTTGAACCTGACGCCCAGCAGGTCGTCGATGGTCCGCTGGAACCGCAGGCTCTCCTTCGCGTACGCCGCCGCCCGCCGGGTGTCGCCGTGCCGGCAGGTCTCCACGCCGAGCGCCAAGTGCGCGTAGGACCTGACCCAGCGTTCGCCGTGGGTGTCGCAGAGGACGACGCACTGCTCGCCCGCGGAGAGGGCGCCTGCCGAGTCGCCCCGCAAGGAGCGGGCCAGGCAGGTCCAGACGAGGGAGAGCGCGAGCCCCATGGGGTCGCCCACCGCCCGGTGCAGGGCCCCGGCCCTTTCGTAGCAGGTGACGGCTGACCCGGGGTCGCCCCGGTACATCTTGATCATGCCGGAGCAGAGCGTCGCGTACGCCTGCGCCGACTCGTCGCCGAGCCTCGCGCCGATCGCCCCGGCCTCGCGCAACATCGTCTCGGCGGAGTCGACGTCGGCCTGGATGATGGACAGCCACGCGCGGGACCACAGGGCCCTGGCGTACACCTCGTCCTGTTCGCCGGCCGCGGCCAGCCCTCGGTCCAGCCAGTCGCAACCCTCGCCCAGGTAGGCTCCGGCCGCCCACTGGTGGAACAGGTCGGCGGCCATGGCCAGGCCGGTCGGGGCCTCCTGGGGGTCGGCGAAGCAGTACTCGAGAGCCCGGCGCAGGTTGGCGTGGTGGGCTCGCAGCCTGGCGGACCAGGTCACCAGCGAGGGCCCGAAGACGTTGGCGCGGTATCCGGCCGCGAGGCCGCGGAAGTAGTCGCGGTGCCGCCGACGCAGCGCCGCCTCCTGGCCCAGTGCGACGAGCCGCTCGCGGCCGTACTGCCTGATCGTCTCCAGCAGCCGGTAGCGGACGGCCGGCGCCGCGGGGGAGCGGTCGTCGCGGACCAGCACCGACTTGTCGATCAGCCCCGTCACGAGATCGATGACCTCGTCGCGGTCGATGCCGTCGCCGGAGCACACCGCCTCGGCCGCCTCCAGGTCGAGACCGCCGGCGAACACGGAGGCGCGGGCCCACAGCAGCTGTTCCTTCTCGGTGCACAGGCCGTGGCTCCAGTCGATCAGCGCCCGCAGCGTCTGCTGCCGCGGCAGCACCGCCCGCCTTCCCGCGGTGAGCAGCTGGAACCGGTTGTCCAGGCGGGCCATCAGCTGCTCGATGGAGAGCGACCGCAGGCGCGCGGCCGCCAGCTCGATCCCGAGCGGGATGCCGTCCAGGTGGCGGCAGATCCGCTCGATGACCTCACGGTTGGACTCGGTGACGGCGAAGCCGGGCAGCACGGCCGTGGCGCGGTCGGCGAACAGCCGCACCGCGTCCGGGTGGGTGGTGAAGGAGCCCCCGCGCGGTCCCGGGAGGTCCGGCTCAGGCAGCGACAACGTCGGCACGGCCAGCACCTGCTCTCCCTCGATGCCCAGCGCCTGCCGGCTGGTGGCGAGGATACGCAGGCCGGCGATGGAGCGAACCATCGTCTGGGCGATCAGGGCGCATTCGTCCAGGAGGTGCTCGCAGTTGTCGAGGACCACGAGAATCTGATGGTCCTGCAGCCGCTCGATGAGCGTGTCCATCGGCGGGCGCGAGGACTGGTCCCGGATCTCCAGGGCGCTGATCAGCGCCCTGGGCAGGAGCGCCGGGCTCTCCAGCCCGGCCAGCTCGACCAGGAAGACACCGTCGCGGAAGGCCGGCCGGACCTCCGCGGCGACCCGTAGGGCCAGCCGGGACTTGCCGACGCCCCCGACGCCCGTCAGCGTCACCACCCTGGCCGCGCCGAGGACTCGCCGGACCTCGGCCACTTCGTGCCGGCGCCCCACGAAACTCGTCACCTCGACCGGCAGCCGTGACACCGGGCGCCGCTTGTTGAGGGTCGTCACCACAGTCACCATTGCCTCGAAAAGGGTTGCGCCAGCGGATCAGGCTGCCCCATAAGGACCAGACATAACCACGTTATGTGCCGGCCGATTCAGAGGCTGTCTCCGGCGCGGTGAGATGGCCGTTGCCGCTCGCCGGCTCGTCCAGGGGCGCGGCGCTCCTTCCCCCAGCCGGGGGAGGCGGCGCGGCGGCGCCTTTCCTAGCGTGGTGCGGCGTGATGAGAGCTCTCCGGACCGGGCCACCGCGTCCGTGACGCACCCGATGCGGCTCACCCACGACACCACACATGACACGTTCAGGGGGTCTTCCATGAGATCGAGCACGTACAGGACGCGCCGTGCGTGGCGCCTCGTCCCCGTGGCCGCGCTGGCCCTGGCACTCGTGCCGGCGGCGCAGAGCGGCGCCGCGACGGGCACGCGCGCGGATCTGCAGCGCTCACTTGACGCCATCGTCGAGGCGGGGGCGGTCGGCGCGCAGGCGGAGGTGGTCGACGCGCGGGGGCGGTGGCGCGGCGTCAGCGGCACCGCCGAGCTGGGCGGGCGGCGGCCCGTGCCCGCGCGGGGCCGCTTCCGCATCGGCAGCACCACCAAGACGTTCACCGCCACCGTCCTGCTCCAGCTCGTGGCGGAGCGGCGCGTCGGCCTGGACGACCCGATCGAACGGCACCTGCCCCGCCTGGTGCCCGGCGGCCGCGACATCACCGTCCGCCAGCTGCTCAACCACACCTCCGGGCTGCGCGAATACCTGGAGGACACCGAGGCGCTGCCCATGAAGGGCGAGCGATTTCTCACCAAGGTGCGCTTCGCCACGTACACGCCGGAGCGCCTCGTACGCATGGCCACCGGCCGCCCGCCGTATTTCCCGCCCGGGACCGGCTGGCACTACTCCAACACCGACTATGTCCTGGCCGGCCTCATCATCGAGAAGGTCACCGGGCACACCTACGCGGAGGAGGTCGAGCGGCGCGTCCTCCGGCCGCTACGGCTCAGGCACACGTCCGTCCCCGGCACGCGGACGGCGACCCCGGACCCCACGCCCATGGCTACCTCAAGGTCGCCGAACCCGGCGGGGGCGTACGATCCGCTGACGTCACGCGCCTCAACCCGTCCTGGGCCGGAGCCGCCGGTGAGATCATCTCGACCACCGGTGACCTCAACCGCTTCTTCGCCGCCCTGCTCGGTGGAGAGCTGCTCCCGCCTCAGCAACTGGCGGCCATGAAGACCACCGTCGCGACCGGGAGCCCCGACGGCGGCAGGGACGGTCTGGGCCTGATGCGGCTGACCCTGCGGTGCGGGATGACGGCGTGGGGCAAGGACGGCGGCATCCAGGGCTTCTCCACCCAGTCGCTGCACTCCGAGGACGGGCGGAGGCATGTGTCCCTGTCGGTCACGCACCGCGACTTCTTCGGTGCGGACTACCAGCGGGTGATCGGCGCCCTGCAGCAGGCCGCGACCGCCGCCCTCTGCGGACGGCAGGCGTGAGAACGTCCTGGCGGCGGCACGCCCTGCCCAGGCGAGGCCTCGGTAACGCGCGGACGGCGCAACGCCGCCCCATGATGCCTGGTGGACGATACTGGGATTGAACCAGTGACCTCTTCCGTGTCAGGGAAGCGCTCTCCCGCTGAGCTAATCGTCCTTGCGTGGCGAGGAGACGCAGGTCACCGCCCCACCTCTCGGGCACGCCACCGAGCCACAAGCTCCGAGCGGAAGACGGGATTCGAACCCGCGACCCTCACCTTGGCAAGGTGATGCTCTACCACTGAGCCACTTCCGCGTGTGCCCCGCTCGCGCCGGGCGACGAGAGAACTCTAGCGAATCCCGGCCTGGTCCCCAAACTGAGGAGATCCGCCCAGGTCAGGTGTGGCCGCCGTTGACGGTGAGGCACTGCCCGGTGACGAAGGCGGCGCCGTCGGAAGCGAGGTAGGACACCGCCGCCGCCACGTCGCCGGGCGTGCCCATCCGGCCCAGCGGCACCTCGGCGCGGTAGCCGCTCTCGTCGAGGCCCGCGTGCCGCTCGACCGGGATCCAGCCGGGGGCGACGATGTTGACCGTGACGCCGTACGGGCCGAGCTCGCGGGCCCACGCCAGGGTCATCGCGTGCTGGGCGCTCTTGGCGGCGATGTAGGCGGACATGCCGGGCAGCTTGCGGTCGACGATGTCGGAGCCGATCTGGATGACGCGGCCGCCGCCGCGTTCCTTCATCCCGGGCAGCACCGCCCGTACGAGCAGGGTGGGGCTCTTGACGAAGAACGTCAGCTGGTCGAGCTGCGACTGCCAGGTGAGGTCCTCGACGGCGACGGAGGGCTGCGGGCCGGTCGCGTTGGCCACCAGCACGTCCACCGGGCCCAGCCGTTCGGCGACGGCGGCCACCAGGTCCGTGACCCCGGCCTCGTCGGTGACGTCGGCGGCGAACGCCGCCGCGGTGCCGCCCGCCTCCCGTACGGCGGAGACGACGTCCTGGGCGCCTGCGCCGTTGGAGCGGTAGTTGACGGCGACGGCCAGGCCGTCGGCGGCGAGCCTGCGCGCGATGACGGCTCCGAGGCCGCGCGACGCGCCGGTGACGAGGGCGACTGACATGGGCCCGACTCTAGTGGCCGGGCTCGTCGTCACCTGAGCCGGAGGCCCGCGGGATGCGGCCCTTCGGTCTCCAGGCGGTACTCCATGCCGGTGATGGCACGGTTGTCGTCGACGACCCGCTCGGAAGGCGCCTTCTCGCCGCCCATGATCGCCTCCTGCATCTTCTCGAAGCGTTCGTGCGCCTCCTGCACGTAGCCGGTGCCCAGGGTGGTGTGGTCGATCCGGGTGGCGAGGAGATCGCGGACGTACTGCTTGTTCGGCTCGAACGTCACCGGCGGCGGCAGCGCGGGCGCGAGCACCTGGTCGGGGTCGCGGCCGTCGTGCCGCTTGAACAGCTCGGCCGCCAGCCGCAGGTGCTCCAGTTCCATGTTGAGGTGGAGCTCCCAGATGTTCTTCACCTTGGGGTCGGACTCGGTCTCCATGAAGGAGTAGTAGAGGTAGCACTCGTTGTACTCGTGGTTGAGCAGCATCTCCCACCAGCTCTCGCCGGGGTCGACCAGCGACTCGTAGTGGGTGACGTGTTCCTCCTCGACGAGGCCGATCTCCTGGTAGAGCTGCCGGGCGATGGGCTCCATGTACATCGGGCCGACGTTCATGTAGAAGTTCATGGTCTGCTGCTCGGCCGACATGACGGTCAGCGCGTGCAGCCGCGACAGCGGCTCGGTCCTGCGCCGGTCGTAGGGCTCGCGGACGTTGTCGACGGGGTCGCGGTGGTGCAGGTAGGTCGGCCGGCCGGGCATCACCTCGGTGAGCTGGTCGACGATCTTCTCGGCCTTGCGGTGCTCGATCATCTCGTAGAGGTTGGCGTAGCGGTAGAGGTGGTCGAAGTCCTCCAGCACGCCGAACTCGTAGGCCTGCCTCAGATACGCGTCCGGCTCCATCCGGGCCACCCACGCGGTCAGGTCGACGGCCACCTGCTCGTACGCGATCGTCGTCTCCAGCACCGAGGCCGATCCGGGCAGCAGCCAGTTGACCGCCTTCTGCTGCTGCGCCTCGATGGAGCGCACGCGAGCGAGCTGCCGCCTGATCTCCTGATCCTGGCAGTGCCGGGCCAGGTGGTGGCTGAACATGATCGCCTCCACCTCGATGCCGTTCATCGTGATGATCCGGCACCGCGTGTACGGATCGCAGCGGTCGGCGTCGATGGGCGTGACGTCCAGCTCGCGCCAGTCACGCACCTGCTCGTCCAGCGGGACGCCCCGCTCCTGCAGTGGGTCGAAGGCCATGCCGCAGCGCGTACCCGTGGCCTGACCTGGCAACCTCCGCGTTCGGTCCCCGAACCGCCCGTGTTCGGTAAGGGGGCGCGTAGCCGCACGGGAGCGGGGGTAGGGGCGCACCCGTGGGTGAACACGATGTCATCGATCTCCTGACGGCCCAGCACGGCCGCATCAGAGACCTGTTCGACGAGGTGGAGAAGGCGCCTCCGGACAAGGTCGAGGAGGCGTTCGACCGGCTGACGCGCATGTTGTGCGTGCACGAGACCGCCGAGGAGGAGATCGTGCACCCGTACGCGCGCAGGAAGCTCGACAACGGCCAGGGCGTGGTGGCCGACCGGCTGCAGGAGGAGAACCGCGCCAAGCGGCTCCTCGTCGAGCTGCACAAGGACGGGGTGGATCATCCGGAGTTCTGGGACCGGCTGGCCGAGCTGCGCACGGCCGTGACCGCGCACGCGCGCAGCGAGGAGCGGTACGAGTTCGTCAAGCTGCGGGCGCACACCTCCATGGTCGAGCGGCGGGCCATGGCGGCGGCGATACGGGCGGCGGAGGCCCTGGCGCCCGTGCGCCCGCACCCCGGCACGGAGACCGTCGCCAGGAACATGCTGGTGGGGACGCCCCTGGCGTTGATGGACCGGGCCCGGGACATGATCGGCAAGGCTCTCGGCAGGCGTTGACGGCACCTTTCGACGACGGGCGAAATGTCGTCGTACTAACGTCGCAGGCATGGAGTTCGTCGCACGTGACGCCGACGTCGCGCCCGTCGCCTCGCTCATCGCCGATCCGACGAGGGCCGCCATGCTCACGGCGCTGCTCGGTGGGCGCGCGCTTGCGGCGGGGGAACTGGCCAGGACCTCCGGGGTGAGCGCCGCCACCGCGAGCGCCCACCTGGCCAGGCTGCTCGACGGCGGGCTGGTGGACGTCGTGCGCCAGGGCCGCCACCGCTACTACCGGCTGTCCGGGCACGAGGTGGCCGAGGTGCTGGAGACGCTGGCCAGGATCAGCGGGCGCCCGCCCGTGCGCTCGCTGCGCCAGTCCCGGCAGGCCCGCCTGCTGGAGGAGGCCCGCACCTGCTACGACCACCTGGCGGGGCGGGCGGGCGTGGCCCTGCTGGACCGGCTGCGGGAAGGCGGCTACTACGCCGCGTACGACCTCACGGACGCGGGGGAGCGGCTGCTGTCGGGGATCGGCGTGGACGTGGCCGGCGCTCGCGGGTCCAGGAGGCGTTTCGCCCCTGAATGTCTCGACTGGACCGAGCGCAGGGCGCATCTGGGCGGTGCGCTCGGGGCGGCGATCACGGGAGTGCTGCTGGAGCGTGGCTGGTTCCGCCGGGGCGCCGTGCCCAGGGCCGTCGTCCTCACCGAGGAGGGCAGGGAGGGGCTGTCGGCGTTGTTCGCTGGTAAGGAGCTAACATCGGGTACGCCGGTTACCTAGCAGCGAGAGAGACACCATGCGCGACAACGGAGTCGTGAACGTCGGCCCTGAGCCCCTGACCTTCCGCGACGTCATCCAGGTGGCCCGCCACGGCGCCCCGGTGCGCCTCACCGACGACGCGGTCGCCGCCATGGCCGCCGCCCGCCAGCGGGTCGACGAGCTCGCCGAGAGCCCGACCCCCGCGTACGGCATCTCGACGGGGTTCGGGGCGCTGGCCACGCGGCACATCGACCCGGCGCTGCGTGCCCAGCTCCAGCGCTCCCTGGTGCGCTCGCACGCGGCCGGCAGCGGGCCCGAGGTCGAGACCGAGGTCGTGCGCGCGCTCATGCTGCTGCGCCTGCACACGCTGGCCACCGGCCACACCGGCATCAGGCCGGTCACGGCGAAGACCCTGGCCGCGCTCATCAGCGCGGGCATCACGCCGGTCGTGCACGAATACGGCAGCCTCGGCTGCTCCGGTGACCTGGCGCCGCTGGCGCACGTCGCGCTCACGCTGACGGGCGAGGGCGTCGTGCGCGACGCCTCCGGCGCGCTGCTGCCGGCCGCCGAGGCGCTCAAGCAGGCCAGGATCGACCCCGTCGAGCTGGCCGCCAAGGAGGGCCTGGCGCTCATCAACGGCACCGACGGCATGCTGGGCATGCTGATCCTGGCCATCGACGACCTCACCAGGCTGGTCAGGACCGCCGACGTGAGCGCCGCGATGAGCGTGGAGGCGCTGCTGGGCACCGACCGGGTGTTCGCGCCCGAGTTGCAGGCGTTGCGACCGCACCCGGGCCAGGCCCTGTCCGCAGCCAACATGACGAAAATCCTGCATGACTCCGGCATCATGGCGAGCCATCGTGACCCGGAGGCCTGCACCCGCGTCCAGGACGCCTACTCCCTGCGCTGCGCACCCCAGGTCGCCGGCGCCGCCCGCGACACCATCGCGCACGCCGCCACCGTGGCGGGGCGCGAGCTGGCCAGCGCCGTCGACAACCCCGCCGTCCTGGCCGACGGCCGCGTCGAGTCCAACGGCAACTTCCACGGCGCCCCGATCGCGTACGTGCTGGACTTCCTGGCCGTCGTGGCCGCCGACCTGGCCTCGATGTCCGAACGGCGTACCGACCGGTTCCTCGACGTGGCCCGCAACCACGGGCTGCCCGCGTTCCTGGCCGACGACCCCGGCGTCGACTCCGGTCACATGATCGCCCAGTACACCCAGGCCGCCATCGTCTCCGAGCTCAAGCGGCTGGCCGTGCCGGCCAGCGTCGACTCCATCCCCAGCTCGGCCATGCAGGAGGATCACGTCTCCATGGGCTGGTCGGCCGCGCGCAAGCTGCGCAGGTCCGTGGACGGGCTGACCCGCGTGCTGGCCGTCGAGGTGCTCACCGCCGCCCGCGCGATCGACCTGCGCGCCCCGCTGGAGCCCGCGCCCGCGACGGCGGCCGTGCTCGGCGCGCTGCGCGAGACCGTCCCCGCCCCCGGCCCCGACCGGTTCCTCGCGCCGGAGATCGATTCCGCCGTGCGCCTGGTCGCCGACGGGGGAGTGGTGGCCGCCGCCGAGTCGGTGACCGGCCCCCTAGCGTGACGGCAGGGCGACGATCAGGTCCACCTCCAGCAGCAACCCCGGCATGAACAGCTTCGACACCTCGACGGTCGTGCTGGCCGGGGGCGTGCCGGTGATGTACTTCCTGCGCACCCGCCCGTACGCCACGCGGTCGTCCATGTCCGTCAGGTACGTCCTGATGAACACCACGTCGTCGAACGTCGCGCCCTGATCGGCGAGGATGCGGGCCACGACCTGGAACACGTGCTCGGCCTGGGCCGTCATGGAGCCCGCGCCGACGATGTTCCCCCGCTCGTCGAACGCGGCCTGGCCGGAGACGTAGAGCGTGTCGCCGGCGCGGACGGCGTGCGAGTACATGCCGTTCGTGGCCGGGACGGTCGCCAGGTTGAGCGGCACCGCCCGCCGCGCGCCGGATCCGGCCGCGGGGCCCGCGACGTGCTCCGCGATGGCGGTGACGTCCCGCTCGCCGAGCCCGGCCGCCCGAGCATCCTGCAGCCGCGTCCTGGCGGCCGCGCTCATCCAGGCCCCGTCCCACGCGGCCAGCTCCAGGTCCTTGGCGGCGTGGGCCAGGGAGTAACGGGTCTCTCCGGAAGGAGCCCTCAGCCGCTCGGCCGCCACGCCCAGCGGGGTGTCCGCCAGCACGTCGACGAGCGCGTCGCGGTCCACGCCGTGCGCGCCGCCGTACGCGAACGTCTCGGCCAGCAGCACCTGGACGGGCACGAGCGCGCTCATGACGGCGATCTTCATGGCCGCGCCCGTCCCCAGCGGGCCGAGCTCCCTGACCCGCCCGAACGCCGACAGCACCTCTCGGCACCCTGCCACGTCGCCGCCGGCCAGCACCGTGAGGGTCCCGGACGCGGCGGGGCCCACGCTCCCCAGCACGGGCGCGTCCACCAGTCCCACCTCCGCCGGCAGCAGCGCGCGCAGCTCGCGCACCGCCTCCGGGCCGATCGTCGACATCTCCACCAGGGTCGTTCCGGGCCGCAGCCCCGGCAGGGCCGCGGTCACCACCTCGCGCACCGCGGCCGGGTCGCTCAGCATCGTGATGACCAGGCCGGCGCCGTCCACCGCCGCGGCGGCCGTGACACCGTTGCCGCGCCGCCACGTCCGTACCTCGTGCCCGGCCTCCACGAGCCGCCGGGCCATCGGCGCTCCCATGCGCCCCTGTCCGAAAAAAGCAATCATGCGCTCAGTGAAGCGGGGAGCGAGGCATTCCACCACCGACTAGATTGCATATCAGCCATGCTTGACACGAATGCCTTTGACGCCGCCACGCTGCGGCTCTTCGACGAGGTCGCGAGGAGCGGCTCGTTCACCGCCGCCGCCGAGCTGTTCGGCTACACCCAGTCCGCGGTCTCCCGCCGCGTCGCCGCGCTGGAACGCGCCGCAGGAGGGCCGCTCTTCGAGCGCCTGGCCAGGGGCGTACGCCTGACGCCCGCCGGCGAGGCGCTGCACCGCCACGCCGTCGCCGTGCTCGACCGGCTCCAGCGGGCGGGCGAGGAACTGACCGCCATCCACGCCGGGCGAGGCGGCGTCCTGCGGGTGGGCGCGTTCGCCACGGCCAACGTCGGCCTCGTGCCCGCCACGCTCAGGCGGTTCGCCGACCGGCACCCGGGCGTCGACCTGCGGCTGACAGAAGGGCTCAGCGCGCGGCTGGTCGACGGGCTGAACGCCGGGACGCTGGACGTGGCCGTGATCAGCGACTACCCCTCCGGGCTGCCCGCCGGCGTCGCCGGCACGGTGCCGCTGCTGGACGACCGGCTGCTCGTCGCGCTGCCCGGAGACCACCGGCTGGCCGCCGAGCATGACGTCGACCTGCGCGACCTGGCCGGGGAGAGCTGGATCGAGGCGGCCCCGCGCGGGCAGCCCACCCTCCTCGTGACGGCGTGCGCGGCGGCCGGGTTCACGCCGCGCACCGGGCTGCGGGTGGCCGAATGGTCGGGCAAGTTCGGCTTCGTCGCCGCCGGGCTGGGCGTGACGCTGGTGCCCGAGCTGGCGGCCAGGGCCGTGCCGCGCGACCTGGTGCTGCGGCCGCTGCGGGGCACGGCGCCCGCGCGCAAGGTGTACGCGGCCCTGCCCGGCACCCCGCTGCCCGCCGCGCTCGAGCTGGCCGGGATGCTGGGAGAATGGCAGATGTGCACGACGGATACGCCTGCTTAGGCGGCGTGCTCGCGACGGAGTTGCGCGACGTGACCACCGACCTCGCCGCCCTCGACGGCCAGGGCTGGTGGGCCGTCGTCGTCGACTACGAGGGCAAGGTGATGTGCGCCCGGTTCGACCGGGTGCGCCGGGCGCCCCTGCCCGCGCCGGCCCGCCCCTGGCACGGGCCCCGCCGAGGCGAGTGGCGTAGCTCGCTCGACCGCGCCGCCTACGAGAGCGGCGTGCGGGCGATCCGCGCCTTCATCGAGCAGGGCGAGGTCTACCAGGCCAATCTCTGCCGGATCCTGTCGGCGCCCGCCCCGCCCGACGCCGACCCGCTCGCGCTGGCCGCCCGCCTGGCGTCCGGCAACCCCGCGCCGCACTCCGCGGTGATCCAGGTGCCCGGGCTGAGCGTGGTGTCGGCCTCGCCCGAGCTCTACCTGTCGCGCGACGGCGACGTCGTGGAGTCCCGGCCCATCAAGGGTACCGGCGTCACCGCGGCCGACCTGCTGGAGAAGGACTACGCCGAGAACGTCATGATCGTCGACCTCGTCCGCAACGACCTCGGCAGGGTCGCCGACGTCGGATCCGTCGAGGTGCCCGCGCTGTGCGCGGTCGAGGAGCACCCCGGCCTCGTCCACCTCGTCTCCACCGTCAGGGCCAGGCTGGCCCCGGGTGCGGGATGGCCCGAGCTGTTCGCCGCGACGTTCCCGCCGGGGTCCGTCACGGGCGCGCCGAAGTCGTCGGCGGTCCGCATCATCAATGAGCTCGAACCAGCCCCCCGGGGCCCGTACTGTGGGGCCGTGGGCTGGGTCGACGCCGACCGGCGCACGGCGGCGCTGGCCGTGGGCATCAGGACGTTCTGGCTCGCGGGCGGCGAGATCCGGTTCGGCACGGGCGCGGGCATCACCTGGGGCAGCGACCCCGGGCGCGAATGGCACGAGACCGAGCTCAAGGCAGCCAGGCTCATCGCACTGGCATCCACAGGAGGAGACTGAAGTGAACATCCCTGTCTGGGTCAACGGGGAGCTGATCGACCCCGCTCAGGCCACCGTGTCGGTGTTCGACCACGGGCTGATGGTGGGCGACGGCGTCTTCGAGACCATCAAGATCGTCAAGGGTGAGTCGTTCGCGCTCACCCGGCACCTCGACCGGCTCAGGCTCTCAGCACAGCGCATGGACCTGCCCGAGCCCGACGTCGAGGCCATCGCCGACGGCATCGGCAAGCTCCTGGCCGCCACGACGGCCAACGGGCCCGCCTGGCCGCTCGGCCGCATCCGCGTCACCTACACCAGCGGCCCCGGCCCGCTCGGCTCCGACCGCGGCGACCAGGGCACCACGTCCGTCGTCATCGTCGGCGAGCAGAAGCCGTTCCCGGCCGCCGCCGATGTCACCGTCGTCCCGTGGCCGCGCAACGAGCGCGGCGCCCTGGCCGGCGTCAAGAGCACGTCCTACGGCGACAACGCCAAGGCCCTGCTGTACGCCAAGCAGCGCGGCGGCGGCGAGGCCGTCTTCGGTAACCTCGCGGGCCACCTGTGCGAGGGCACCGGCTCCAACGTCTTCGTCGTGCGCGACGGCCGCCTGCTCACCCCCACCCTGGGGTCCGGCTGCCTGGCGGGCGTCACCAGGGCGCTGGTCCTCGAATGGTGCGGAGCGGAAGAGGCCGACATCCCGCTGACGGCCCTCTACGAAGCCGAGGAGGCCTTCCTCACCTCCACCACCCGCGACGTGCAGCCGATCAGGCGGGTCGACGACACCGAGCTGCCCGTCGCGCCCGGTCCGATCACCATCAAGGCCATGCGGATCTTCGCAGAACGCTCTGCCGCCGACCTCGACCCATGAGCTAAGGTCATGCCTCACAACTGATCGTGTGAGGCATACGTGGCAGTCGATCCGCTCCGCCCGGGAGATCCCGAGGCGGTGGGAGAGTTCCGCATCGTGGGCCGTCTCGGCCAGGGCGGGCAGGGCATCGTCTACCTGGGCGAGTCGCCCGGCTCCGGCCAGGCGGCCGTCAAGGTGATGACCGGCGGGATCGACCGGGCCTTCGCCCGCGAGCTCGCCGCCGCGCGGATGGTCGACGAGTTCTGCACCGCGCGCGTGATCGTGGCCGACCTCGACCACGATCCTCCCTACGTCGCCGCCGAGTACATCGACGGCCCCGCCCTCGCGACGGCCGGGCCGGTGCGTGGCGCCGCGCTGACCCGGCTGGCCATCGGCACCGTCACCGCCCTGGCCGCCATCCACCGGGCCGGCGTGGTGCACAGGGACTTCAAACCCGGCAACGTGCTGCTGGGCCCCGACGGGCCACGGGTGATCGACTTCGGCATCGCCCGGCTGGTGGACGCCACCACGACGGCGGGTTCGCCCTCGGGGACGCCCCCGTACATGTCGCCCGAGCAACTGTCCGGTGACACCGTCGGGCCCGCGGCCGACCTGTTCGCGTGGGGCTCGACCATGACGTTCGCGGCGACGGGTGAGCCGCCGTTCGGGCGCGACACGTTCGCGGCGGTGGCGTACCGGATCCTGCACGGCGAGCCCGCCCTCGGCGGGCTGCCCGAGCCGCTGCGCGGGATCGTGGCGCGCTGCCTGGCCAAGGACCCTTCCGCCCGGCCCGGCGCCCGTACGGTCCTGCTGGAACTTCTCGGCGAGCCCTCGGACCCGCCCGGCGCGAGCGCCGCACCCGCACCGGAGAGCCGCACCCCGGACGACCGGGCCGCCGAGGCGGAGCTCAGCAGGGGAGCGCGGGCGGCTGCGGGCGGAGGGCGAGGCCGGGTGTCGCGGCGGGCGCTGCTGCTCGGGGCGGGCGCGGTCGCGGGTGCGGGGGCCGTGTCGGGAGGCGTGCTGTGGTGGCGCTCGGCCCGGGGCCCGGCATCCGGCGGGCGGGTCGCCGGCCCCGACGCTGCGGGGAGCCCGGACGCGAGCGGCTCCGTGACGTCCACCACCCCCGCGGGCTCGGCGACCCCGGCCGCGCAGGACCGCTCGCCGAGCGCCACCGCGTCACCCGAGCGCACGGTCGTCCCGCCGCGGCCGGAAGGGCAGGACATCGTGATCGCGATGCAGAGCGCGATCACGGTGAAGCCGATGGCGGACCTGACCTTCGACGGCGCCCTGACGCAGAGCGAGTTCGCCGCGAAGGCGCACGGCCGGATCCGGTTCCATCCCGAGGTGAGCTTCAGCCCGCAGAACTGCGCCTACGCCATGACCGTCACCCCCGCCGGCGAGCCCGCGATGGACGTGGCCATGGTGCTGTCCGAGGGCTCCACCGAGCTGTTCGTCGACGGGAAACCGCAAGGGGAGCGCGAGCCGCGTGGCCAGGACTACCTCGACATGGTCGTCACCATGTCGGGAATCGGCGTTATCCTCGACCTGGTGGGGCGCACGGAGCGGGTGGACGCGGCCGGCCTGCGCTACTCCGGCAGCCTGCCGGCGGAGAAGGCGCCCGGCGCGATCCAGGAGCGGCTCGCGGGCATGGCCGCCTGGAAGACGAGCGAGCTCAAAGGCACCAGGATCAACTGGCAGCTGGAACTGGACCGGCAGAACCGTCCCCGGCTCTTCGTGCTCTCCTGGGTGACCGAGGTGCGCGGCACCGAGCTCGCCTCCACCTACTCCACGACGTTCGGGGGCTGGCGGCAGGGGGAGATCGCCGCACCCGGCTAGGGATCCGGACGCGCCACGGGATCGCCTCAGGCGCGTCCTGCGGCGATGATGAGGGACATGGAGACAGCCCCGGTGCCGCCGATCTCCACCATGGGTGCCATCGTCACAGTGGAGCGTGTGCTCGCCCGAACCCCCGCCCTAGCCGTCCTGCTGCCGATGATCCAGGCCTTCGACACCGGCTGCCTGCTGAACATCGACGTCGTGGCCCGCAACGCGGCGGCGCCGCGCGGCCTGGCGCTGCAGCTCGACTCCGCGTTCTCCGGCGAGGAGAGCACGTCGCTGCACATCACGCTGCGCTATCCGGACGGCGTCGAAGTCGCCTCCGACGCCGACCACCACTGCGCGCCGCCGAGCCTTTCCTGGTTTCCCGGCGGCGTGCGCGGCGACGCGACGTTCACCCTCTACCAGACGCCCCTGTGGCTGCATCCGCTGCCGCCGCCGGAGGACTTCGTCCTCACCATGGAGTGGCCGTGGGCCGGTATCGGCCTCGAGATCGTGCGGCTCGACGGCGCCGCCATCGCGGGCGCGGCGGCGCGGTCGAAGCACTGCTGGCCGTCCTGGGGGGCCACCGAGGCGCACTGAACCCTTCAGTAAGACTTCTGCGTCTGTACGTTGAAGTCGTCCATCCTGACCTGCTTGGCCGGGTCGGTGAGCGGATGGTCGATCCGCAGCACGTCGAGGCCCTGGCGCATGTCGCTGGAGTAGATGTAGCCGTTGTAGTAGTACGCGGACCAGGAGCCCACGGTGCCGCCGGTCTCGTCGGGCCCGCGCTCGAAGAAGCCGATCTCCTTCGGGTTGGCGGAGTCGGTGAAGTCCCAGATCGACACCCCGCCCTGGTACCACGACTGGACCATGACGTCCTTGCCCGGCACCGGGATCAGGGAGCCGTTGTGGGCGACGCAGTTCTCGTCCGGCTGCTGCTCCCTCGGGATCTTGAAGTAGCTGCGCCGCTCCAACTGGCCGTTGATCAGGTCGTAGACGGCGTCCGCGCCCTTCGTGGGAGGGGTGTTCCTGTCGCAGGTGGCCATGGCGCCGCCGCCGAGCTCGTCACCGAACACGATCTTGGTGCCGTCGTTGTTGAACGTCGCCGAGTGCCAGATCTGGAAGTTCTCAGGATCGTTCAGCCGCTGGACGACCTTCGGCTCGACCGGGTCGGTGATGTCCATGATCACACCGTCGCCGAAGCAGGCGGCCGCGGCCACGTTCTTCTCCGGGTAGGCGGTGATGTCGTGGCAGCCGGAGCCGCCCTCGCTGTTGGAGCGCTCAGGGAAGAGGTCCGGCTTCGCCGCCATCTTCGCCGACTGCGGGTCCTGCACCGGGATCTCCACGATCTGGATGAGCTCGTGGGGCGGCTGGCAGGTCTCCGACTCGGGCTCCGGGCCCGGCGAGGAGACGTACACGTACAAGGTCTCCCCGGCGGGGACCATCGTGTGCGTGTGGGAGCCGCAGTCGGTCTGGACCGCGCTGACGTATCTGGGGCTCTTCTTGTCGCTGATGTCGAAGATGCGCAGACCTTCCCAGCTGCGGCGGTCATCGCGGGAGTCGCACTCCGGGCCGCTGCGCGGCTCGTCGATCGACAGGATGAGCAGGTCGCCGTAGACGGTGACGTCGTTCTGCTGCGCCGGGCAGGACACCTGGCTGACGATCTGCGGCTGCGTCGGGTCGCTGATGTCGTAGATCGTGAACCCGCCGAAGTTGCCCATGTACGCGTAGTCGCCCTGGAAGGCGAGGTCCGTATTGAGGTCTTCCGAACCGTTTAACGGGGCAGTTCTCGGAATGTTGGCGACGTGTTCCACATTGTCGCTCTTCATCACGCCGTCCGCGGTGGTTTTTGCTGGAGCGCCGGTCTCCTGCGACGACCCTGCGGGCGTTTCGGGCATGCCCCCCAGCGGGACTCCGGCGCACGCGGAGGCCAGCAGCATGACCGTACACAGCAACGCTCCGCGCAGCTTGGCAGAGATCAACGCGCATTCCCCTTCATGTTGTGGCTCAGTATGGAAGCTATGTCAGCAGGTTCGACGCCGCGCACGGTCTTTATCACGGTTCTGACCATATTGGGCCTAAGCGCCTGCTCGCAGCCGTCTGCCCAACCCTCTGCCGTGGGTACGGAGGCGCCGGTCATCGTGCCCGGCAGCCCAGGAGGCCAGGGGCGCACGGCGACACCGGGGGAGCGGCTCGGGCAGACGCCCGCCCCGACCGTGGCCTCCGACGTACGTTTCGCCGAGGCCATGATCCCGCATCATCGCCAGGCTCTGGAAATGACGGCGCTCGTGGAAGACCGCACGACCACGTCCACCATCCGCGCGATCGCCCGCGCGATCGACGCCGCCCAGCTGCCGGAGATCAAGGGCATGACCAACTGGCTTGCCGAGCTGGGCCGCTCCGCCCCGTCGGGACACGACCACGGGGAGGCCGAGGGCTACGGGATGGCGACCGAGCAGCAGCTGAACGCGCTGGGCGCGGCCAAGGGGACCGCCTTCGACCGGTTGTTCCTCCAGCTGATGATCAGACATCACCAGGGGGCGGTGAAGATGGCGGGCGAGCAGCTCGCGACCGGCCGGGACCGGCGCATGCGGCTGCTCGCCAAGGATGTGTACTCGGGTCAGAGCATCGAGATCACCCGCATGAAGCGGGTGCTGGAATCGCTGCCGGCCTAGCTCCGGGGCCTGGGGGTGCTCCGACCGGGGGACACCGGGGGCACGGGGTCGCTCTCGTTCACGAGGTCGCTTCCGGTCACGAGGGCCAGAGCATGTTGGTCAGCTCGCTGTCGAGATCCATGAAGTCGGTCTCGCGGCCCGCGGGCACCTTCTCGTACGTGCGGTGGAGGAACTCCGTGAGCGGGGCCAGCGGCACTTCGAAGAGCGCCTGCCCGAACGGTGACGTGAGACTGATGTGCAGCGTGCGCTCGCCGTCGGCACGGGCGGGCCACACCTGCACGTCGCCGTCGCCGACACGTCGCACGATGCCCACGGTCAACAGTTCGCGAGCAAAGATCCACTCGACCGGCTCGTCGTTCCCTACGTGGAAGGCCATGCGGATGGCGTATGGGTCGTCAGCTGTGTAACTCAACCCGGCGAGCAGGGGGACGGTTGTACGGTCGGGGACCACAAGCCGAAGGCCAAGCTCGGCGGAGACGGTGGTGCTGTTCATCGTCAGCCAAACCTTTTCGTCGTAGGTCCCCTCTACGGGGCTTTCACTGCTCTGACGGACTTCGTCCTGAGCCATGACGCAGGGAACGAAGAAACCCGTAGGAAAGATTCCGCTCCTAGGGCCTTCTGTAACGCACATCACAGCTGGACATTTGGGCATCTACCAGGCTAAACGGCATCAATCGGGTCGTATTTGCAAGGGTTTTGCGTGCGGTGGACCGTGTTCCGGAGGCGTCGGTCATGAACGTTTCTTGCGAAATGATCGCGACCGGTGTCTTCCGGAACACGACTGATGGTATGCCACCGACCCGCCATGCCGATGGGCAACCGCCGCGTTTCACCCGAATCCCTACGGCTGCGCCGATCCGGCCCCCGCCGGCCCCCTCCCGCCGCCCGGCCCACCCTCTTCTGATCACATCGCTTCGCCAGCAGGCGCCAGAGTGCGGTATGGTTTTCCCCGTCGGCACCAAGCGGAGCCGGCAGGGCGGGCGATTAGCTCAGCGGGAGAGCGCTTCGTTCACACCGAAGAGGTCACTGGTTCGATCCCAGTATCGCCCACCAGTTCAGAGGCCGGTTCCACGTCAGGAACCGGCCTTTTGGATCTTCTGAGTGACAAAGTGAGTGACTTACGGCTCCTCGGGGCCGTGGTCCGGAGCGGGGAAGATGCGATCCATGATCGCGACTCCTTCCTGCATCACCGGACGGATCTGCTGACGGTAGACCTTCTCCGTCACCGCCGACCCTCCCGCGTGACCGATCAGGCGAGCGATGTGCTCGATGGGCACGCTGTCAGCGGAGAGCAGTGAGACGAAGCTGTGCCGCATCTCCCGAGGGGTCCACTCGGAACCGACCAGGCCGGCCCTGGTGATGACCCACCGGAACTCGCGACGGACGTTGCCCGCACTCATCGCGGTGCCGTTTCGAGTGGCGAACACCAGACGTGCCTGATCGTCCTTGCCCGGGGGCATTCCACGGGCGTCCAGGTGCTCCCAGAGCACGACCAGGGCGCGGACACACCGATGAGGGAGCTGGAGCGTACGGCGTGGCAGGTCTCGGCACGCTCGCTGCGGTCCAGGTGGTCTGGGATGTCCAACTGGTGTGCCGGGTCCACTCCATGCGACGTTGCCATCCGCAAGGTGAAGTCGCGCAAGGGTCTTAGGGATCTACATCGTAGAGAAGTAGGTATGAGCCTGCGCTGCGAACGCTGACGGGAAGGCTCGCCTGACGCAGGTCAAGAGAGTGGCGGGTCCTTCCGGGCTTGATCCAGGTCGATGGCCCAGATTCACGGCCGCTCGGAGGGCGCCACGCGGTGGTAGCCGAAGAGGACGGCTCTGGACAGCAGCGCTTGCGTCCCGCCTTCGCGCCACGCCTTGCGCCGGCGGGGCACCGACCGACTGGCGAGCCGCTCAACCCGAGCCACCTCGCGCAGAGTCAGGAACGGAGCGGTACCCCGGTAGGGTAGGTGGTGATGCCGTCGAGACGGTGCCGGCCAGGGCGGCGCTGACAGTCATTCCGATGTCGAGCCAGCTCCTGGAGTCATCCAAGGAGTCGTTGGCGAAGTGAACGGCGGCGCCGCCCTGCTTTGCCAGGAATACGGTAGGGGGGTATGGTGTTGTTCTGGGCGATCGACAAGGGGAGGGGTGGACATGGCCGGATACAGCGGTAGCAAGCAGGACCACGCCATGCGGTTGCGCCGTATCGAGGGGCAGGTCCGCGGGCTGCAGCGGATGGTCGAAAACGACAAATACTGCATCGACATCCTGACTCAGGTGTCGGCGGCGACCAGCGCGCTGAAGTCGTTCTCCCTGTCGATGCTCGAAGAGCACCTGGCCCACTGTGTCGCTGAGGCCACGCTGAAGGGCGGGCCGGAGGCTGACGCCAAGGTCAAGGAGGCCTCCGAGGCGATCGCCAGACTCGTGCGTTCCTGACCCTGCCGACCTGAAGGAGAGATCGATATGAGCACCACATCCACCTACACCGTCAAGGGCATGACCTGCGGCCACTGCGTCAGTTCGGTCAAGGAGGAGGTCAGCGAAGTGACCGGGGTCGCCAACGTCGAGGTGGACTTGGCGACCGGGCTGCTGACCGTGGACAGCGACGGCCTTATTGACTCAGCCAAGATCATCGCTGCCGTTGAAGAGGCCGGTTACGAGGTGGCGAACCGGTGAACACCCCAGCCAAGCTCGGCTCATACGTCCTGGGACTGGCCGTCGTTTTCGGCGGTGCTCTGGGCGCGGGCAAGGTGGTGGGACCGGTGGGGACGCCCCCGGCCGAGGACCACGCCGCCATGACAGCGCCCACCGCGAGCGCGAGCGCGGGCCACGGGGAGCACGCCACCGAGCAGGTGAAGGACGATACCCCCGGGGGGCTCCAAGTGTCCGAGAGCGGTTACACCCTTCACCCGCTCACCGCGACGATCAAGCCGGATGAGCCGACCGACTTCCGCTTCTCGGTGACCGGGCCTGACGGTGAGCCGGTCACCGACTACCAGGTTGAGCACGACAAGAAGCTTCACTTCATCGTCGTGTCCCGCGACCTGAGCACCTTCCTGCATCTCCACCCCACCGAAGCAGGTGACGGCGTCTGGTCGGTCAAGCTGACCCTGCCCGGCGCGGGAGCGTACCGGGCCTTCGCCGACTTCGCCCCCACGGGCGGCAAGGCTTTGACGTTGGGCACAGACCTGCTCGTCGCCGGCGATTTCGAGCCGAAGGCGCTGCCGCAGGCCAGCCGTACGGCGAGCGTCGACGGATACGAGGTCACCCTCGACGGCGAGCTGACGCCCGGCCAGTCGAGCAGGCTCACCCTCAAGGTCAGCAAGGACGGCGAGCCGGTCACTGACCTGCAGCCCTACCTCGGCGCCTACGGCCACCTCGTGGCGCTGCGCGCCAGGGACCTTGCCTACTTGCACGTCCATCCCGACGGAGAGCCCGGCGACGGTGAGACCGACCCCGGGCCGGAGATCGTCTTCTACGCCGAAGCGCCCAGCACCGGCGACTACCGGCTGTTCCTCGACTTCCAGCACAAGGGCGAGGTCCGCACCGCGGACTTCACCCTCGGCGCTGGGGAGCGGCCGGCGATCCCGACCTCCACGCCGACGCCCACATCGACCGGGCACGCCGACGACGGCCACAGCCACTGAGCGAGAGAAAGGAGAACGGTGATGACCCAGGTCACCGATGACCGGCAGAACGCGGTCGAGCTCTCGATCGGCGGCATGACCTGCGCCTCGTGCGCCAACCGCATCGAGCGCAAGCTGAACAAGATGGACGGCGTGACCGCGACGGTCAATTACGCGACGGAAAAGGCGAAGGTCACCTTCCCCGAGGACGTCAACCCGCAGCAGCTCATCGCGGAGGTGGAGAAGGCCGGATACACGGCCGCGCTGCCCGCCCCGCCCACAACGGAGGCGGCCGAGCAGGAGCCGGAGGACGAGCTCCAGCCGCTGCGCCACCGCCTCATCACTTCCGTGGTGTTGTCGGTCCCGGTGGTGGCCATGGCGATGATCCCGCCCCTGCAGTTCACGAACTGGCAGTGGTTGTCGCTGGTACTGGCCGCTCCCGTGGTGGCGTATGCGGGCTGGCCCTTCCACAAGGCAGCCTGGACCAACCTGCGCCACGGCGCGGCCACCATGGACACGCTGATCTCGGTCGGCACTCTGGCCGCGCTGGGCTGGTCGCTGTGGGCGCTGTTCGTCGGCACCGCCGGCACGCCCGGCATGACGCACCCGTTCACGTTCACCATCGAGCGCACCGACGGCTCCGGCAACATCTATCTGGAGACGGCCGCCGCGGTGACGGCGTTCATCCTGGCCGGGCGCTACTTCGAGACCCGCTCCAAGCGGCGCGCCGGCTCTGCGCTGAGGGCCTTGCTGGAGCTGGGCGCCAAGGACGTGGAGCTGGCCGACGGCCGGCGCGTGCCGGTCGAGCAGCTCACGGCGGGCGACCGGTTCGTGGTCCGGCCGGGGGAGAAGATCGCTACTGACGGCGTGGTCGAGGAAGGTTCCTCGGCCGTGGACGCCTCGATGCTCACCGGCGAATCCGTCCCGGTCGAGGTCGGCGTGGGCGATGCGGTCACCGGCGCCACCGTGAACGCGGGCGGCAGGCTCATCGTCCGGGCAACCCGGGTCGGCGCCGACACCCAGCTGGCCCAGATGGCCAAGCTGGTCGAGGAGGCGCAGACCGGCAAGGCGCAGGTGCAGCGGCTGGCCGACCGCATCTCCGGCGTCTTCGTGCCGATCGTGATCGCACTCGCCCTCGGTACGCTGGGCTTCTGGCTCGGCACCGGCGACGGTGTCGGGGCGGCCTTCACGGCGGCGGTCGCGGTGCTGATCATCGCCTGCCCGTGCGCACTCGGTCTGGCCACGCCGACTGCGCTGCTGGTCGGGACCGGCCGAGGCGCGCAGCTCGGCATCCTGATCAAGGGGCCGGAGGTGCTGGAGTCCACCCGCAAGATCAATACTGTGGTGCTGGACAAGACCGGCACGGTCACCGAGGGCAGGATGACCCTCACGGCCGTCCACGTGGCCGAGGGGACGAGCGAGGACGAGGTGCTGCGCCTGGCAGGTGCGCTGGAATACGCCTCCGAGCACCCGATCGCCCAGGCCATAGCCAAGGGTGCCGCTGCCCGCGTCGGCGAACTGCCCGCGCCGGAGGATTTCGCCAACGTCGAAGGGCTCGGCGTTCAAGGCATCGTCGACGGCCACGCGGTCCTGGTCGGCCGCCCCCGGCTGCTGGAGGAGTGGTCCCAGCACCTTCCGGCCGACCTGGAACGGGACTTTCACGAGGCCCAAGCCGGCGGCCGCACCGCGGTCGCGGTCGGCTGGGACGGCCAGGCACGGGCGGTGCTCGTGGTGGCCGACGCGGTCAAGCCGACCAGCAAGGAGGCCATCGCCCAGCTCCGTGCCCTCGGTCTCACACCAGTGCTGCTGACCGGCGACAACGAGGCCGTGGCCAAGACCGTCGCGGCCGAGGTGGGCATCGACGAGGTGATCGCCGAGGTGCTGCCCGCAGACAAGGTCGACGTGGTCAAGCGCCTGCAGTCCGAGGGCAAGGTCGTGGCCATGGTCGGTGACGGGGTCAACGACGCTGCCGCGCTGGCCCAGGCCGACCTGGGGCTGGCCATGGGCACCGGCACCGACGCCGCCATAGAGGCGAGCGACCTCACACTGGTACGGGGCGACCTGCGGGTAGCCGCCGACGCCATCCGGCTGTCCCGTAAGACGCTCAGCACGATCAAGGGCAATCTGTTCTGGGCCTTCGCCTACAACGTGGCCGCCCTGCCGCTGGCGGCGCTCGGCTTGCTCAACCCGATGATCGCAGGAGCGGCGATGGCGTTCTCCAGCGTCTTCGTGGTCAGCAACAGTCTGCGCCTGCGGCGCTTCAAGTAGCAGTGCCGGGATGGCTCCACGCCGTACGGCGTGGAGCCATCCTCCTCTTGCTCAGGTGCCGCAGATCGGGTGCGATCGGGAGCAACCTCGACCCGTACCGGTCCGACCGCGCGGCTTCTACGGCCGGCTGTGCTGCCAGACGCAGCACGCATCGACATCCTGACCCAGGTCTCCGCGGCCACCAGCGCACTGAAGTCATTCTCCCTGGCCCTGCCTGAGGAGCACCTTGCCCACTGCGTCTCCGAAGCCACCCGCCAGGGCGGCCCGGATGCCGAGGCGGAAGTCAAGGAGCCCGGCGACGCCGTCGCCAGGCTGGTGCGTTCTCGACCCGCCTTTCGTCACGTAGAGGGCAGGCGCAGCCGTTTGAGCGCGAGGGCGTTGACGGCCACGATCACGCTCGATCCCGACATCGACAGCGCGGCGATCTCAGGCCGAAGCACGAGCCCGAACGCCGGCTCGAACACCCCGGCGGCGACGGGCAGGGCGAGCGCGTTGTAGCCGATGGCCCAGCCCAGGTTCTGCCGCATCTTGCGCAACGTACCCCGGCCAATGCGCAGGGCCGTGGGCACGTCCAGCGGGTCGGAGCGCATCAGCACCACATCGGCGGTTTCGATGGCCACGTCCGTGCCGGCGCCGATGGCGATGCCCAGGTCGGCCTGGGCGAGTGCCGGGGCGTCGTTGACGCCGTCCCCGACCATGGCCACCTTGCGGCTGCCTGCCTGGAGCTCAGCGATCTTGGCCGCCTTGTCTCGCGGGAGCACTTCGGCGATCACGGTGTCGATGCCGAGCTGCCGCGCGATCCGCTCCGCGGTCGCGGCATTGTCTCCCGTGAGCATCACCACCTCGATGCCGAGCTCATGCAGCGTGGCAACGGCAGCAGAGGACGTGTCCCGCGCCGCGTCCGCGATGCCGATGATGCCGGCCACCGTGTTGTCCACGGCGACCACGACGGCGGTGCGGCCGCCCTCGGCCAGTTCCCGCCGCCTGCCCGCCAGTTTCCCGAGCTCCACCCCTTCCCGCTCCAGCAGCCGCCGGTTGCCGACCACGACCTTGCGCCGGTTGACCTGCGCGACAGCGCCGTGTCCGGGGACGTTCTCGAAGTGCTCGGCCCTCATCGGCGCCAAGCCCAGGCCATCCGCATGCCGGACGATCGCCTCGGCCAGCGGATGCTCTGACTCCCGCTCGACGGCAGCGACCAGGCGCAGGAACTCGTCGTCCGGCAGCGTGTCACCTGCCACCACATCGGTGACCTCCGGCTCGCCCTTGGTCAAGGTGCCGGTCTTGTCCATCACCACGACCTGAATGCGGGCCGAGGACTCGAGCGCCATCGCATTCTTGAACAACACCCCACGCTTGGCCCCCAGCCCGGTGCCCACCATGATGGCGGTGGGGGTCGCCAGGCCGAGCGCGTCGGGACAGGTGATGACGACGACCGTGATGGCGAACAGGATCGCGACGCTGAACGGCTGCCCTGCGGCCAGCAGCCAGACCGCGAAGGTGAGGACCCCTCCGATCAATGCCACGAGGACGAGCCAGAACGCCGCCCGGTCGGCCAGCCGCTGCCCCGGCGCCTTGGAGTTCTGCGCCTGCTGGACGAGGTGGACGATCTGTGCCAGGGCGGTGTCGGCTCCCACCTTGGTCGCGCGCACCCTGAGCGTGCCGTTGCGGTTGACGGTGGCACCGATGACGGCAGAACGCGGCTCCTTGTGCACCGGCAGGCTCTCGCCGGTGACCATCGACTCGTCGACCTCGCTCTGACCCTCTTCGACGGTGCCGTCGACCGGAATCTTGGAGCCAGGACGGACCAGCAGGAGGTCGCCGACCATCACCTCGGCGGTCGGGACCTCGACCGGCTGACCATCACGAACAACCGTCGCCTTGGGCGGGGCCAGGTCGAGCAGGGCACGGATGGCGTCGTTGGCGCCGCCCCTCGCCCGCATTTCGAACCAGTGGCCGAGCAGTACGAAGGCGGCCAGGACGGTGGCGGCCTCGTAGAACACCTCGCCGCCGCCGGTGAGCGTGACGACCAGGGAGTACAACCAGCCGGCGCCGACCGCGACCGCGACGAGAACCATCATGTCGAGGGTGCGGGCGCGAAGTGCGCGGACGGCTCCGTCGAAGAAGATCCAGCACGAGTAGAAGATCACCGGCAGGCTGAGCAGCAGCGCCCAGACGTCTTGACGCCATCCGAACGGGACAGGCAGGTCCAGCCCGAACACCTCCGTGCCGATCGGAGACCACAACACGATCGGGATGGAGAAGACCGCGGCCACCAGGAAGCGGTTGCGCATGTCAGTGACCATCGAGGCCATCGACATCTCGGCATGGCCGCCGTGTCCCATCATGTCGTGAGGTGACGCCGCTTCTTCGGCATGCGTTGCGTGATCAGCGGGCGGAGCCTCGACGCTCGCGCCTGGCGGGTCAGGCTCAGCCATGGGATCGCAGATGTGAGAGGGAACCGACTGCCCGGCGCAGTGATAGCCACATTCGGTGATCCACGTACGCAGCTCGGCGAGGGACGTGACGCGCGGATCGAAACGCACCGTCGCCGTCTGGGCGGCAGCGTTGGCCTCGACCTGCAGCACGCCTGGGCGCCGGCCCAGGGTGGCCACGACGACGTTCTGTTCGGAAGCCCAGTGCAGCCCGCTGACGTCAAGGATCGCAGTGCTGCGTTCCTTGTCTTCGCCAGGTCGCGCAGGGACGTAGTCGCTCATGGTTGTCACCTCCCACAGAGCTCTACTTCACGATGGCTCATCGTAGAACCGGTACCCGCTAAGGCTTTGGTCAGTCCGGAGGTGCTGCATACGGCAATGGGCTGTACTACTGCGGCTGATCGTAGATGTGCTTAGGGCGCCTCGATTGCTGGGTAGGGCCGTCACTCGCGACGGGAGGAACATGACTTCACAGGTTGCGGAGATGCTTTCCGCGTATCCACAGGACCTCGGCCACGTCGACAAGGAGAAGTCCGGAGGCGGACCAGGTCTTCCCGGAGTCCTGGCTGATGTGGATTCGGCCCTCGGCTCCCGCTCCCACGAGCGCGTCGCCTGCGAGGACGTCGATGTGGCTGAGGAGGGGGGCTTTCGTGACCTTGCTGTAGTGCAGCCCGCCGTTGGTGCTGACCTTCAGCCCGTCGGGTGTGGTGGCGTAGACGCGTGACGGCTGCTCGGCGCTGGCTCCAAGGTCGATCACCTTCTCCTCGGTGCCCTTCGACCAGGTGGTGCCGCCGTCGATGCTGCGCCATACCTTAGACGTCTGGCTGTCGTAGGCGTACAAGTTGCCGCCGGCGGGCTGGATGGAATGGAAGTCGGCGGAGCCGTCCTCCGACAGCGTCTTCCAGGTGCGTCCGGAGTCCGTCGACTTGACAAGGCCGAGGTGGGGCGGGTGTTCCGGCGAGACGTCCTCGGGCGAGGGGTGTCCGCTGGCCAGGAACGTCTTCGGGCCGGTGATGGCGAAGCCCATGTGGTCTTGGTCGTGGACTCGAGCTCTCCTAGGCCACGCACCATGTGACAGTCCCTCCACCCGGGTCTGTTCAAATGCTACCGGCGATCGTAGAAGCGTGGCCTCAGCGTGTCTTCTCGTCACACCAGGGAAGCCAGGCGATCGCCCGCCAGGATGGCGCGTTTGACGCGGATCAGGTCCTTGGGCGCGTTCACCGCGACGGCGCCTACCAGAGCGCCGTCCTTGGCGAAGGCGACGGCGAACCGCCCCTCGCGCGGGTCGCCGGTCACGACGCGGGTCTCGTCCGCCAGGTGCGGCAGGCCGGCCGTCTGGATGCGGGCGCCGTGCACGTGGGTGGCGAAGGACGGCAGGTCGGCGAAGGGCTTGGCGTTGTCCGGACCGGCCAGCAGGTTGAGCGCCGCGGCGGCGCCCTGGTCGTTGGCGTTCGACCAGTGTTCGACGCGTACCATGGCGCCGCCGTACAGGCTGTGCGGCCAGCGTGCCACGTCACCCGCGGCGACCACGTCCTCCGCTCCCGACGCGAACAGGCGCTCGTCGCAGACCACCCCGTCGCTCAGCGTCAGCCCGCTGCCTTCCAGCCAGTCGGTGTTCGGGACGACGCCCATGCCCGCGATGACCAGGTCGGCGGGCAGCGTCCGGCCGTCGCTCAATCGCACGCCCGTTACCCTGCCGTTCCGGTCGAAGCCGGTCACGCGGGTCTCGGTGACGAGTTCGACGCCGTTGTCCCGGTGATGGGCGGCCAGCCAGCGTGCGGTCTCGGCGCCGACGACCTTCTCCATCGGGTGCGGCGACGTGTCCACGAGGGTGACGCCGAGCCCGAGGGCTCGAGCGGTCGAGGCGACCTCTCCTCCGATGAAGCCACCGCCGATCACGACGACGTCGCCGGGTCCTGCGGCCAGTTCGGCGCGCAGCGCCAGGGAATCCTCGACGGTGCGCAGGGTGTACACGCCGTCGGGGGTGTCCGGCAGGTGGCGTGGGCGGGCGCCGGTGGCGATGACCAGGCCGTCGTAGCGAATTTCCGAGGCATCGTCCAGGATGAGCCGGCGCTGAGACGGGGCCAGCCGTACGGCATGGCGGCCCTGTAGCCAGCGGTTGCCGAGCTCCTCGGCGCCTGGGAGAGTGACCTCGTCATCGCCCCTGAGCATGCTCTTGGACAGCGGGGGACGATTGTAGGGAAGGTGCTTCTCAGCCCCTACCAGGGTGATCGTGCCGTCGAAGCCCTCACGTCGCAGAGCCTGAAACGCACGAAAGCCAGCCAGCGAAGCTCCGACGATGGCGATGGAGTTGAGCTCTCTCATGAGGGACGACCATACCCCTAAGGGGTATATGTGTGAACGTGATTTAGATCTCATATACCCATAGGGGGTTACGGTTGTCAGAGAAGCTGCGCTGCCGTATGGTCAACTCGCCCGTATACCTAATAGGGGTATTTGTCGAGGGGAGTCATGATGAGCAATGCGACCTACACCGTAAGTGGGATGACCTGTGGCCACTGTGTGGGCACCGTGAAGGCCGAAGTCGGCAAGATCGCCGGTGTCACTGCGGTCGATGTCGACCTGGCCACCGGCCAGGTAACCGTGACGGGGAACGAGCCGATCGAGGAAACTCTTGTGCGCGATGCCGTAGAAGAAGCGGGCTACGAGCTGGTCTCCGCCTGACCGGGCCTCGAAGAGGGCTCTGGCGGGAGAGCCGCGGTGAACGGCTGACGGCCGGGTGTCGTGCATCTGTGTGTGCCGGCACCCGGCCGGCTCCTGGCAGGTGCTACGAGCCGCACTAGTACACCGGCAAGTGCCGTGACATGCCTTCGTTCCCGCCCCTGAGATGCCCGGGTTCGACCCCACGGACGTCTGCCTGGCCGTGCTCGTGTCGTTCGTGGTCCTGCTGCTGATGGCCGCCTGGACGAAAGCGGGCCGACGGAGCAGCGCCAAGGGCTTGACACGATCCTCCATCAGGCATGGCGCCCGGCCTCCGCCGAAGCTCACGTCTCAACGTCTGGCAAGTCTCTCGATGTTGCGCATATAAGCCGATGACAAGTGCGGACAAGCAACGACGCGGATGTCATGTTCGCGCAGATGATGATTCCGCACCACGAGCAGGCCGTCGAGATGGCCGATCTCGCACCGGCGCGTGCAGCCGATCCGGAGATCAAGGAGCTCGCGGTCAAGATCAAGGCTGCCCAGGATCCGGAGATTCGCACCATGAAGGGCTGGCTGACGGGGTGGGGCAAGGCCGCGCTGGAGGGCGGCATGGGACACGACATGCCCGGCGTCATGTCCGAGAAGGAGATGACCAAGCAAGGCGGCCAAGGGCACGGACTTCGACAAGCTGTTCGCGCAGCAGATGATCGCCCACCACAAGGGTGCGATCGAGATGGCCCGCACCCAGCAGGCCGGTGGGTCGAACCCGCAGGCCAGAGAGTTGGCGGCAACCATAGAGACCACGCAGCAGGCCGAGGTGGAGGAACTGCAGAAGATCCTCGACCGGCTCTGATTTCATGACCCGTCCGAGCGCGATGGACGCCCGGACGGGTCATGTCCCGCGAGGTCGGGTGACGCCGATAGGAGCGCCTGGTGGCGTGATGTCCGTCCGCATTGGGACGTCCGGGAAGTGGACCAGCGTGACCGCCTGGTTGCCGCTGGCCGCGAGCGCCTCCCGCATGAGGAGAGGTGCGTCTGGATGCGGGCAAGCCTGGCCCTGCACCGACCGCCCGGCCCCGCCAAGGGCGGAGATGACGGTGACCACGTTGAGCAGTAGCAGACCGTCGGCGCCGAGCCGCTTAACCCGTATCAGCGTTCATCGCGACCTCGGCTTCCACGTGCGCGCCTTCAAAGGCCATCGCCTGCTCGAACGGGGCGGCACGGGCGACTGGCGTGCGCAGCGCGAGCGCTCAGCAGACCGGCCGCCCACCTGACGGGGCGCTCCGGCCGCAGTGGCCTGCGCGGCCCGCCGCGGATCGAGATCAGTGGTGATAGGCGTGTACGACTGCGTGGCCCTTGCCCCGGCCGATGATCCACTTGTTGATCGGGGTGGTGACCAGGAAGGCCACCAGCAACGCGAAGGCGAGGGCTCCCCAGAACAGGCCGGAGGTCAACGTGGCGTCCATGGCGCCGGGGACGGCGAGCATCACGCCGTTGTCCACGATCTCCATCACGAGGATCGACGCGGTGTCGGCGGCCAGCGCTAGCTTGATCGCAGCGCGCCAGCTCACGCCGGCCCGGCGCAGCGGCAGCAAGGTGAGCAGGTAGCCGAAGAAGAAGGCCAGCACCACGGCCAGGGCGATGGAGGGAGCGGTGCTCCAGCCTAGCCAGGTTGCGATGACCAGCCCCAGCACCTCGCCGATGGCGCACCCGGTTAGGCAGTGCAACGTGGCTGAGGCGGCCATCGACCATGACGCCTTGCCCGTGTGTCCCTGGTGCGTTCCCTGGGTGGGGTGGTGTTGGGCATGCACGGCGCGCTGGTCCTGCGTGGGCGGGTTCTGCTCAGCCATCGGCCCCTCCTCAACGGTATGGGTTAGAGGTCATTCATCCCGAAGCTATACCCCCCTTGGGTATGTGGCAAGTGAGACTGGCGGAGAGGGCTGCATGCTGGCGTGGCACGGCATCTCCGCGGCGAAACCTGGACTGGGAGAGTTGCGGCTGGGCCGGCGTGTGACTGGCTGCGGCGAAGCGGCAGGGTGTCGTGAAGTGGTGCGGGTCCGAAGGGCTACCGCATAGGTGCGCACAGAAGCGGGCGGGGCGGGAGTGGACTGTGTGCCTGGCCGCGGTAGTGAGTGTGAAAGCGTGCGGGGAAGTCGTGTGGGCTTCGAGGCGTCGCGGAACAGGGGCAGGACTGGGGAGGGCTCGGTGAGGTGGCGGGAATGCCTCTCGTCGATATACCCTTAGGGGGTATAAATGGAGCTAAGGAGATCGTATGCGACGCCTTACCGCGCTGGAGCCCGCCGAAGCACCCGGGAAATCCCGTGAGCTCCTGGAGGACATCGTCGTCAGGAGGGGCGGTGTGGGAGCCATGGTCGCCACCATGGCTCATTCGCCGGCCCTGTTGCAGGGCTACCTGGAGCTGTCCCGTGCCATGAAGCGCGTCAAGTTGCCTCGTGCTCTCAGCGAGAAGATCTCGCTCGCCGTGCAGGAGTGGATCGGCTGCGCCTACTGCCTGGAAGCACACACGGAGGCGGCACGTGCGGCAGGGCTGAGCGAGAGCGACATCGCACTCGCTCGTCAGGGATCGGCCACGGACACGCGCGAGGCGGCCCTCATCGCGATGGCGGTCCGTATTCTGGCCGAGCCGTCCTCCATCGGCGACGACGATGTGGCGGAGCTGCGCGCACATGGCTGGAGTGACAGGATCATCGCCGAGATCCCGGGATTGGTCGCCCTGAACCAGCTCACCGGCACGTTCAACCTCCTCGCCGGGCTCGAACCCGCGGCGCCGGAAGCCTAGGGGCGGCCTGCGCGACGCGGGGCGGTCAGCATCGCCTGGAAGTCCGCGTAACTGGCGAAGTCCTCGTGGTCGCAGGTCAACGCGCAGTCGATGCGTTCTGGCGACGCTTGGGCCCGGGCGACGCGCCCGAACCAGGCTCCGGCGGTGGCGATGGAGGATCTCGCGGCGGGCGGTGGGCTCCGGGGCGGTGAACATCTCGCGGAGGTCCTCCCAAGCGATGCCCGCTTCCCTGGCGCGGAGGACCACCGCGATTCGGTACAAATCGATGCGGCTGTAGCGGCGCCGGCCACCCTCGGCGCGGGCGGGGGCGAGCAGCGATCCCGGATGGATCACCAGTCTTGACCGGGCTCTGGTGCCGTGATGCGTGCAATGCCCTTCGTCATCCCCCGCACCACGGATGGCTCAGGACTGATGAGGTTGGTTCTGCCGGTTCGTGCGGCCGGGTGTCAACAGCGCGGCGGCGACGGCGCCGACCGCCGCTGCGGCGGCCGCCACGATGAACCCGTTGGTGAAGCCGCTCAGCGTGGTCCCGACCAGGCTCGCGGCTGCGACGCTCGACACGACCGCGGCTCCGATGGAGGCGCCGAACTCGTGGAAGGTGCTCACGATGCCGGAGGCGATCCCGGCTTCATGGGGCGCCACCTGCCCGAGCGCGGTCGCTGAGGCGATGACGAACATCGCGCCGGTGCCCGCCGCCGCGACGGCCACGCCGAGCACGACGCTGACCGTGTTCATCGACACCGCCGGTACGGCCAGGCCGATCGCCGCGACCGTCAGGCCCGCGACGGCCAGCCGGCGTCCACCCCATCGGCCGAGCATGCGTCCGGTCAGATTGGCGCCGAGCATCGTCGCCAGCGCCACCGGCAGGAACAGCAGCCCTGCCTGCAAGGCGCCGTATCCGACAGCGTGCTGGAAGTAGAAGGTGCCCAGGAAGAACACGGCGATCATCAGCGCCGTTGCCATCAGGATGAGGAAAGCGCCGGTCGCCACAGGCCGCCTGGCCAGCATCCGGACGTCCATCAGGGGTGACCGGGCCCGCCGCTGCCAGAGCACGAACAGCACATAGCCCACGGCGGCCGCCAGGACGAGCCATCCGGTGAGCGCGCTGAGCCAGCCCCGCTCGCCTGCGGCGATGAGGGCGTAGATCAACGACGCGGAGGAGGACGTCACCAGAATCGCGCCGAGGGCGTCGAGCCTTGGCCGGTCGGCGGACGTGGCCGGCCGGGCCGGCAGCAGAGCGGCGAGCACTGCGGCGATCACGAGCCCGATGGGCACGTTGACATAGAAGACCCATGACCATCCTGGGCCTGCGGTGAGCAGGCCGCCGAGGAGGACACCGAGGGCGGCGCCACCGCCGCCCAGCGCGGACCAGACGCCCAGAGCCTTGTTCCGCTCCTCTCCGTCGAACAGCGCCACCACCAGCGACAAGGCGGAGGGCGACAGGAGCGCCGCCCCGACGCCCTGCGCCACGCGACCGCCCACCAGCATGCCCGCGGACCCGGCCAGCCCGGTGACCAGCGATGCGACGGCGAACAGAAGCAGTCCGGCGAGCACGACCGGCTTGGCTCCTACGAGGTCCGTGATCCGTCCGCCGAGCAGCATCAGTCCGCCGAAGGTGAGCGTGTAGGCGCTGACCGTCCAGGTCAGCGCCTCGCGGCCGAGTTCGAGGTCCGTCCCGATGTGGGGCAGTGCTATGGCCACGACGGTGACGTCGAGGATCAGCATGAGCTGGGCCACCCCGAGGAAACCAAGGATGTGCCACCGGGCCGGATGCGGCTCCTGGGGTGAGACCTGCCGTACTTCTGGTTGGGCCATCAGTTCTCCTCCATGCACATAACTCGTACTCTCGTGTACGAGATCTAGTCGACACTATAACCTGTATATGCACATACGAGTTAGACTGGTGGAATGGCTGCACCCTCCGCGCGCTCCAGGCGCCGCGCCGATGCCGAGCGCAACATCGCCCGCATCGTGTCCACAGCGCGCGCATTGCTGAGTTCGGATCCGAACACGACCACGGACGACATCGCGCAGGCCGCAGGTGTCGGGCGGATGACCCTGTACGGGCACTTTCGCACTCGGGCAGACCTGGTCGAAGCCGCACTCATGGACGCCCTGCGAGCCGGCGACGAAACCCTGTCGTCCCTCGACCTGACGGGGGACGCCCACGAAGCCATGACCCGCCTACTGGCGTCGAGCTGGGAGATCGTGGCCGAGTCCGCGGCGCTGCTTACCGCCGCCGAGACAGTCCTCCCCGCAGGCCGGGTCCGCGAACTGCACGCCGAACCCGCTCGACGCATGGCCGAACTCATCCGCCGCGGCCAGGAACAAGGCGTCTTCCGCGCCGATCTTCCCACCACCTGGCTGGTGAGCCTCGTCCACTACATCCTGCACGGGGCGGCGAGCGAGGTACGCGTGGGACGCCTGCCCTCACACGACGCCGGTGACATGGTGACGAAGTCCGTTCAATCGGTGCTGACCGGCTAGAAGCACTGTCCGGAAATGCAGAGCCGCCTTCTTGGGGCTGGCCCGCGGCTGCGGCTTCGCCGTCGTCGTGACCGAGTCCAGGATTTCCACGCCGCAGTGGACTCCTGAGGCTCGGGCGCGGTCCGTCATCCCGGACCGCGCCCGTTCACCCCCCCGCTTAACAGTGAGGTGCGGGTCGCCTCAGCTCACGACCTTCGCCTCGACGTTGTGCGCCAGCGGTAGCCCGGTCACCTTGATGTCGCGGGTCTCGATCTTCTGAGCCGTGATGCTGTACTCCGCGCTGCCCTCACTGGGCTTTTGCATGTCGTACTTGGCGTGGAACGTCCATTCGCAGGTGAAAAGCGTCGTGAAGGCATGGGGACCTACTTGTACGGCTAAGTACGTCTCGAAGGTGTCGGTGATCGTGACGCTACGAAGATCCTGGCCCTTCTGCCACTTGGTCGGCACTGCCCATGTCGGGGAGTCGTCGCGGATGAGGACCACCGGCTCGCCGGGCGGGATATCGTCGGTCTGGCCCTTGTACCAGGGCGGCTGGCTGGTGTCCAAGGACCGCTCGAACGAGTAGTCGACTTTTAGCCCGTCATACTCGGCGACCCGGCTGCTTGTGACGAACTGCAGGACGCCGGCCTTCGTCGCGTCCGTATTGTCCCCGTCGGCCTTGAGCGCCGTGAGAACCTTGAACAGACCGAAACGTATCCAGATCGTCGGGGGCTGGAAGGCGTATCCGGCGAGAGCGCCCCTGAGGTGCTGATTCACCTCGACGATCGGCGGATGGGCAAGCACCATCGGAGTGGCGAATTGCAGAGAGCGCCCGCCGACGACCTCCGTGTGGTCGGGGGAGAACGAGCGGGCTTTGTAGAACTTCTCCGCGCTGAAGTAGTCGTCCTCGCCCAGGTGCACGGCGAACTCCTTGAGATGATCCCGCCACGGGTCACCCAGCCTGTAGATGGCCGAGGCCTCCGCCAGCGCCGTGCGAATGCTCTCCATGTCGGAGGCGAGGTTTCCCTCCGGCCCGTTGTAGGTGACGCCGTTCAGCACGGCGGTGATGAACTCGTCCTCCTCCTCCAGTCCTGCGAGGTGGACCAGCACCTGAAGTGCCTCGAGGTGCTCCTTACCCGCTTCGCTCTCGTACCGCTGTGCCGCGTAGTTGGACGCCGAGAACATGCCCTCTCCCACTGTCGTCGGGACTCAGTAGAGACAAGAGTTCGTTGCGGGTGGTTGTGATACGGCGACAGCCGGATCAGGTTCCGGTTCATCTCGATGGCGGTCTTCGGCTGCCCGCTCACGACCGCCGCAGCTACATGATCACTGGGCGAGCCGGTGCGTCGCCGTGGCACGCCTGCTGCGGCGGTGGGGAGAAGATCTTTCTGGGAAACCCCTCGGGCTGAGCGCCGTACTGCGTGCCTTCGGCCCGCTGGACCGTCCGTACGAGATGGGCCCTGGCGTGCTGCAGATGTGTGGTCTGGACGCCTCGCTGCCCGTGGCGGGGCACCTCTAGATGTACAACGACCACTTGGTGCAGTCGGCGAAGCGTTCCGGTACGTAGCCGAGGTTCTTGGACGGGCGGTTGTCCAGCACCGCGCCGCAGGCACGAACGTAGTAGCCGGCCCGGGTGTAGGCGCCGGTGTGCGTGCGAGACTTCGTACCTCCCAGCTCGCGCTCGCCGAGCCTGTCGACGGTCGACGATCCGGGCTGTTTGCGCTCCAGCCATACCCAGCCCGTACGCATCCACGGCAAGGGGCTTTCGATGAGCCCCCATGCGCAAGGCCCGCCGACTCGGAGGACGACCTTCCCGCCAGGGATGCCGAAGGCAATGTCGGCCTCGAAGAAGTTCCCGCTGGCGGCGATCCGCTCGGACATCCTCCGGCTGCCGTCACAGACGGCTGCCTGCGCCGGCGTCGCTAGCGCGGTTGTGAGGAACAGGGGGATGAGGAGGGCCGGGCTGAGCCCGATGACAACTGCGCACTTGGAACGTGCCATGATGATCTCCCCGTCCTGGATGGCAGCTTGCCTGTCGGCAAGTCGTGACCGGACTGTAAGAGCGTCCACGCGTCCGTAGCCATGCATAAGTACGCACAGGCGGCCGGTAAAGCTACCTTGATGCCACCCCGGTGCCGCACAACGTGCGTGGCCAGGCCGAACCGCTGTGCCGGCTCGCCGATGGCCAGCCGGGTGTCGCCTACCTCGCCGGCGAGAGAGCTCAACGTCCGGGGTAGGGCGGCGGTGCTGTGGCGGGCCGCCGATCGGTGACCCGCCCGCGCCGCCGGTCACGGTGTGGCCGTGCCCCCGTCCACGCCGATCGCCGGGAGCGGCAGTGCCGCCCTGGTCGCCGCCCCCGCGTCAGGCCCGCACGCCGCCTCCAGCAAGTGGTTCCCGATCGCGAAGTCGATGGCGTGCGTGACAGGACTACCGTTCTCGTCGAGCTGCTGGTAGTTCCTCAGGTTGATGCCGAAGGCGAACTGGTGGCCGCCGCCGGCGTCGGAGAACGCGAAGGTCTGCATGCCGGGGACGCTCCCGTCGTGCCCCCAGAACCTGCCGCACGGCAGGTCGAGAGGGAAGATCCCGAGACCGTAGTCGACCGCGGCGCCCGACAACGACCGGATGGGCACGGTCTTCTGCATCTCGGCGAGCAGAGTCGCGTCGAGCAGCTCTCCGCGCAGCAGCAGCCGGAAGAAGCGATTGAGGTCCTCCATCGTCGAGGCGACCGCACCCGACGTCCAGGCCCAGGACATGTTGTAGACGCTGTAGTCCTTGGGCGGGTCGAAGTAGCCGAACAGCGCCTCGTACGCCTTGGAGCTCGGCCCAGGCAGGTACGGCGTACGCGGGAACGACGTGTGCCGCAGCCCGGCCTTCCTGAAGACCTGGTCGGTGATGTACCGCTCGGCACTCGTGCCCGTCACCTTCTCCAGCAGCAGGCCGGCGATGACGAAGTTCGTGTTCGAGTACGACCCGGGTGTCACCCCCGGCTGCCCGGTCGCTGGGGCGCCGAGCCCTGCCCGCGCCAGCTCCTCCGGCGGGAAGGCGCGGAAGCGGTTGGCGTCCAGGCTCTCGATCGTCGGGAAGAGCACCTCGGTGTGGTTGGCGATGTGGCTGGTGTGGTTGAGCAGCATGCGTACGGTGATCTGCTGCCCGCGCTCACCCGGGAGCAGATTCGGCAGGTAGCGGCCGATGGGGGCGTCGAGCTCGATCGTGCCCTTGCCGACCTGCTGTAGCACCGCCACGGTGACGAACGACTTGGTGATGCTCCCGGCCCGGTGCACCATCTCGGGACGCATCGGGCGGCGGGTCCCGACGTCGGCGACGCCCGCGGCGCCCTTCCAGCTCCGCCGGCCGTCCACGACGTTCGAAGAGGTGCCGTACATGCCGGCCTCGTGCACGGCGTCCAGCGTCTGGCGCAGCCGCTGCCGGTCGAGGCCGCCGTCCTCGGCGACGGCCGCGGGTGCCGCCGCGAGCAACGCGGCGGCCAGGGTCGCGGCTCCCAGCCGCGAGGCGAGTGTGCCGAATCGACGAGTGGTCATGGCGCTCAGCATGAGCCCTCCGCTCGGCGGAGGTCAGTGTTCTGTATCACTGGTCCCGCATGACAGAAGTCAGTTCTCACACCAAGTCGGTGTGGCCGTCGGCGGTCAAGCCGGGCGCTGGGCCGGCGCCTCCTGGGCCTGATCAGGAAGAAGGCTTGACGGACCCGGCCTCGGCCATCAGGGGGTGGGTCGCTCGCGGTCCAGGCGGTGCTGCGGGCTGGACCACCTTGCACTGCCGGTTCGGGCAGAGCAGCGCAGTACTGTGACTTCGCATGACCGACACCGAGATCGAGATCACCGCAGACCTGGTCCGCGACCTGCTTCGGGAGCAACATCCAGATCTTGCCGGGCTGGCCATCCGTGAGGTGGAGGGTGGCTGGGGCAACCAGATATGGCGCCTCGGGGACGAGTTGGCCGTGCGCATGCAGCGCATGGACCCCACCCCGGAGCTCCAGCTCAAGGAGCGGCGGTGGCTGCCCGTGCTGGCCCCGCGCCTGCCGCTCCCGGTGCCGACCCCGGTGCGGTTCGGCGAACCGTCCGGACGCTTCCCCAAGCACTGGACCGTGATGACATGGGTTCCCGGCGAGCCGCTGGACCACGGCTTGATCAGCCGCGGCGCCCACGCGGCCGACACGCTGGCGGGCTTCCTCGGGGCGCTCCATGTGGAGGCGCCCGCCGAGGCCCCGGCCAGTTCGGACTTCGGCGCTCACCCCAAGAGGTGTACGGGCGGCTTCGAGCAGTTCTTGCAGGCCATTGACCCCGACGCCGTCGGCGATGTCCGCGCCGTCCGGGCCGTCTGGGCCGATGCCGTCGCGGCCCCCGAGTGGGAGGGCCCGCCGGTGTGGGTGCACGGCGACCTCCATCCCGCGAATGTCGTCGTCTCGGACGGAACGCTCTCGGGTGTGATCGATTTCGGTGCCTTGTTCGCCGGCGATCCCGCGTGGGACCTCGGCGCCGCGTGGGTGCTGCTCCCCGCGGGCGCGGCTGCCCGGTTCTTCGACGCGTACGGGCACGCGGACGAGGCGACGATCCGGCGCGCCCGCGGGCTGGCCGCTATGAAGAGCCTCTTCCTGATGCTCATGGGACAGAACGGAGATCGGGGCCTTCCCGGCGGCAAGCCGCACTGGGGGCCTGCGGGCCGGGCGGCACTTGATCGTGTTCTGGCGGGCGTTTGAGGCCGTCTGCCGGGGTGGCGGTCATGATGTTCTCCTCGAATCCAGTTGATGTGCTGCGAAGAGACGGACGACGTCACCTGCCGGGGACGAGCTCGGCCAGGTGGCGCAGCGAGTTGATGAGATGGTCGGGGCCGAACGGCGGGAACCGGAGGTATGCCCGGACGGAGTCGGGCACCGCCGACCAGTCGTAGGTGAGCGTGACCTCGGTCTTGGACGGACCGAGCGGCGTGAGGTCGTACCGCCAGATCCAGCCGCCGAACTCCAGCTGACCGTCGCCCTTGTCATAGCCCGTCAGCCAGCCGATGGCGCGCGGCGGGTCGAGCACCTGGACCTTGTTGACCACCTGGTAGTCACCGTCCGGATGGTCGGCGTGATGCATGTCCATCCGGAAGATCTGCCCCACCTCGGTCAGCGGCGCCTGGTTGACGGCTTGCTGCACCCAGCCGGTGCCGTCGATCGCGGCGTGGCTCGCCGGGTCCGCCAGCACCGCGAACACCCTCGCGGCGGGCACGGCGACGGTCAAGGTGGCGTTCACGTTCTCCTGGTTCATGATGTGCACGCTCCGTGTCATCTCAGGCCTCCTGCTCCATGCGTGCCCGCCGGGTCCGCAGGAAGGTTCGTTCGGTGTCGTTGGCAGCCCAGGTGATCGCCTGGTCGTAGGCGGCGACGGCCTCGGCGGTGCGGCCCAGGCGGGCCAGCAGGTCGGCGCGGGTGGCGGGCAGCAGGTGGTAGCCCGGCAGGTCCAACTCGTCGATGGCGGCCAGCGCCTGCGCCGGTCCGTGCACCTCGGCGACGGCGACCGCTCGGTTGAGTGCCACGATCGGGGTCGGGGACTGCCGCAGCAGCTGGTCGTACAGGGCCAGCACCTGCGCCCAGTCGGTGGCCGGCCCGTCGGTGTGCACGGCGTTGATCGCGGCCTGCAGCTGGTACGGTCCCGGCTGGTCGCGGCGCAGGCAGCGGCGTACCAGCTCGTGTCCTTCGGCGATCAGCTCCCGGTTCCACAGCGAGCGGTCCTGCTCGGCCAGCACCACCAGCTCACCGGCCGGCCCCAGCCGGGCGGGCCGGCGGGCTTCGGTGAGCAGCAGCAGCGCCAGCAGGCCGATCACCTCCGGCTCGTCGGGCATCAGCTCGGCCAGTTCCCTGGCCAGGCGGATCGCTTCCAGGCTCAGGTCGGTGCGCAGGAGCTCCCCCGCCGTGGCGGTGTATCCCTCGTTGAAGACCAGGTAGAGCACGGTGAGAACCGGCGCCAGCCGGTCGGGGAGCTCGGCGGCGCCGGGCACCCGGTAGGGGATGCCGGCGTCGCGGATCTTCTTCTTGGCCCGGACGATCCGCTGGAAGACGGTCGCCTCCGGAACAAGGTAGGCGCGCGCGATCTCGGCCACCTCCAGGCCGCCGAGCAGGCGCAGGGTGAGCGCGGTCTGCGCGAGCGGCGACAGCGCCGGGTGGCAGCAGGTGAAGATCATGCGGAGCTGGTCGTCGCGCACCGGTCCCACCTCCTGGGGTTCGCCGGGCTGGTGCAGCAGCAGTGCCTGGGCGTGGCGCGCTTCGCGGGTGGATTCACGGCGCAGGCGGTCGATCGCCCGGTTGCGGGCGGTGGTCACGATCCATGCGCCGGGATTGGGCGGCGGCGCCTCGCCCCACTTCTGGACGGCCACCGCGAAGGCGTCCTGCACGAACTCCTCGGCCAGGCCGATGTCCCCCAGCTGGCGCGTCAGCGTGGCCACGCACCGGCCGTACTCGGCCCGGTAGACGACGTCCAGATCCACCGCGTCCATCGCCTGCTCACTTCCACTGCGCGTCTTCGAACGGGCGCACCTCGATCGGGGCCCCGCAAGCCAGTGCGCACCTCTCGCCCCAGGCCAGCGCCTGGTCCAGGTCGTCGCACTGGATCACCCAGAAACCGCCGAGCTGTTCCTTGGTCTCGGCGAACGGGCCGTCGGTCATCGTGGTCGTGCCGTTGCCAGGGCGTACGACGGTGGTGGCGTGCGAGCCCACCAGGCCACCCACGAACACCCAGCAACCAGCCGCCTGCATGTCAGCGGTGACCTTGGCCGTCCGGGCCTGCTGCTCCTGCAGCTCCGCATCGGACGGCCATGACGTGCTCTCGTCGAACTGGACGGCCAGCAGGTACTTCTTCACGGTCGAACTCCTTGAACCAGGATCAGGCGGACAGGCGGCGGGCGATGGCGGGGATCACGATCGCGGCGGCGACCACGTGCGTCACCATCAGCAGCACCTTCGTGGCCACCGACGCGCCGACGAGCACATCCGGTACCAGGGACAGCGCGGTCAGCACCAGCGTGGCACGGACGAACGCCGTACGCGCCCGCCGGGCCCAGCGGGCCAGCGCCACGGCCAGCACCAGGCCTGCCAGGGAGAAGACGACGGTCAGCACCGCGAAGCCGGATGCGGGGATCGGCGCGCCGTTGACGACGAGGCTGATCCCGGCGGCCTCGCCCGCCGCGGCGACGGCCGCGGTCGCCGCGCCGGCCACGAGGGAGGCGGTCAGACCGCCGATGATCAGCCGCTTGGCGGTAGCGGTGGTGGCGGTGGTAGCGGTGATGATGGACATTGCGGACCTCCGGTGAGTGGTGACCGGCCCGTCGCCGGCCTCTCACCCTGGCTACGAACGGGCTCGACGCCACTCGACACGTCCGCAGAGAAATTCGGAAGAAGTCTTCATCCGACCGCCTCCGAGGCGACAGGACCTGCCCCTTCCACGCTCGCGGGTGGCCGGATCCACGGTGGACAGGGAGGGCCTGGCCGATCCGAGCTTTCGCACCTGCGGGCTGATGTTCGTTTCCACATTCACCGTCGTGCTCCCGTAGTGCGACGATCTTTTTGCGGGAGGCGAGCCTACGTGCTCGTCGCGATATCCAAATGAGCGCCTTCAAGAGCGCAGCTCCGGATTTCCACTTGCATCATGTGATGTCGGTCGGACATCTGACAGGGCGATATCCGGACTTCTGCCGGACACTTTCATCCGATTGCCAGCGCCGGCCGGGCGCTGCCGATCGTCTTCTGGCTGGTCACGTCCTTGGACTGAGTGTAGACGTGGGCTCCGGCCCTGCCAGGTCCCGGTTGTGGCCGGGTGTCGTGTGAGATCTAGAATCACGCCGGGTGGGGATAATTTTCGACGCTGTGATCGGCGAACTCCCGCTGGTGCAACGAGTGTGGTCGGCGAGCTGTGACACCACGACTGTCTTCAGCTCGGCGGTCAAAGCCTCATCCATGATCGCGTTTGCGCGAGGTGACCGTGGAATGACGGTGCACGTGCGCGGACCGGAGACGAAGGGCTCATCGCTGACTTTCCCGGCCGGCTGGGAGTTTTTCGGTGTGGAATTGCGGCTCGGTGCCTGTCTGCCGCTTCACCCGCCCTCCGGTCTGACCGACCTCAGGGATGCGTTGGTGCCGATCCTCCCGAGCGGCCGGATCCTGCTGGGCAACCGGGACTGGGAGATGCCGACCGTGCAGAACATCGACGTCTTCGTCGACCGGCTGGTGCGCGCAGGTCTGCTGTCCTTCGACCCGCTCATCGACGAGATCCGGCACGGCGAACGGCCACGCGGCATGTCCGAACGGAGCGCGCAGATCCGGTTCCGCCGGGCCGTCGGGATCTCGCACCGCAAGCTCGCCAGCATCGAGCAGGCACGGCACGCCGCGCAACTCCTCATGGCGGGGAGCTCGATCGCCGACGTGGTCACCGCCGGCGGCTATTACGATCAGTCGCAGCTCGCGCGGGCGATGCGGTGGGCGACCGGTCAGACTCCGGGCGAGTTGAGGTCCGGTACGCCGTTCCTGGCGTTGTGACACGGGTTCGGTTCGATACAAGACAGACCGACAAGCCGGATGGTTGACTCCCGGCCGTGCGAAAACTGATCGAATACGACCACCTCTCGATCGATGGGAGGATGTCCGGCGACGCCTGGTGGGCCGGGCAGGCGAAGATCGTCCCCAACGACGACCACTTCGCCTATCAGCTCGGGCTGCTGTCCTCGGCGGCCGGTCTCGTGCTCGGCCGGGCGACCTATGAGGGCTTCGCCCAAACCTGGCCGACCATGACCGGCGATGTCGCAGACAAGATCAACTCCTTGCCCAAGTACGTCGCCTCCACCACGCTGACCGGCACCACGTGGAACGCGGAGGTGCTGGCCGGCGATGCGGTCGAGGCAGTCGCCCGGCTCAAGGAGGCCGGCGACGGCACATTGATCAAGTATGGCAACGGCCCGTTCAGCCGGGCGCTGGTCGAGGCGGGTCTGCTCGACGAGCTGCATCTGAGCATCTCCCCGTTCGTCGCTGGATCCGGTGAGTCGCTGCTGTCCGGCATGCGTGCCACCGCAATGGATCTGACGAAGGTGACCGAGCTCGGTAACGGCACAGTGGTGCTGACCTATGTGCCGAGTCGGTGGACAGGGACGGGGGAATCGACATGACTCAGGGTGCGTACGCCTCGGTGAACGGTATCGACCTCTACTACGAGGTTCTGGGCGCCGATCGGCCCGGTCCGCCGCTGATCATGCTGCACGGCGGCGCGTACACGTTCCGTCTGAGCTTCGACTCGCTGCTGCCGGCGTTGACCGCTGAGCGGAAGGTGATCGGTGTCGAGCTGCAGGGGCACGGGCACACCGCCGACAGTGACCGGCCGTTCTCCATCCGGCAGTGCGCCGAGGACGTGATCGCGCTGCTCGATCATCTCGGCGTCGAGCGGGCCGACCTGTTCGGCTACAGCCTGGGCGGGCTGGTCTCCACCGAGGTCGCTGTCTCGGCCCCGCACAGCGTCGGCCGGGTCGTGCTGGCGGCCTCGCATGTCCGGTCGACACGATCCGAGGCGTATTACCCCGAGATCACGGAGTTGAAGCTGGACTCGCCTCGGATGCCGACCGAGGAGGACTCCGCGGCGATGAAGCGTGCCTACGACGAGGTGGCGCCGAAGCCGGAGGACTTCTTCCCGTTCGTGGTGAAGCTCCAGCCGGCGGTGCACGATTTCGAAGGGTGGACCGATGAACAGCTGGCCCGGCTGACGATGCCGGTCCTGATCATCATCGGCGACACCGACTTCGTCCGGCTCGAGCACGCCGTCGAGATGAAGCAGCTGCTGCCGGACGCGCGACTCGCGATCCTGCCGGGCACGAAGCACCTGCAGGTCATCCGGCCCGACCTGGTGCTGCCGATGGTCACGGAGTTCCTGCGCCAGTGATCGGAGCCGGCGGGTGCGGCGCGGCCAGGTCCCGCCCGTACCGGTACAGGCGACTCGTACCGGTACGGGCGATTCGGCGGTGACCGCCCTGTACGGGATCCCGGTGACGCCCGCGAGCATGCCCGTCTGACGACGTCGTCCCCAACGCCTGGTCAGGCAGCCGAGGCGCACCGGTTCGGCCAGGACGAAGCGGCCGGAGAGACCACGTTCGTCGCCACGGGGCGTCAGCGCACGCGGAAGGCGCGCTCCACGGTCTGCTGGACCGTGTTACCCGCCGTGTCGCGCGCCGTGAGGCGGAGCGACGCGAACCCTCCCTGTCGCGGAAGGACCGGGACGATCGCCTTCCAGGTGTCCTTGCCGGCAGGCACGACCACGGCCTTGATCCACGAGGAGCCGTCGCGCGACACCTCGACGCCGACGCGGGACAGCGGCCGGGTCGCCCCGGTCATGCGCTCCAGCCGCAGGGGCAGCACGAGGGCCCCCGGCCTGGTCGCGTTGTCCAGGTCGAGCTGGGGATAGGCACGCAGCACGAACAGCGGCACGGGACCGGCACCCGACGAGGTGAACGACCACTCCGTCCTGACCTTGGTGGACAGCTCGCTGGCCTTGGGGTTGACCGTGCCGTCCAGGACGAGCTGGAAACGCCCGGGACCGGACTCGACGGGGAAGGTCACCGTACCGGGCAGTTTGTCGGCCGTTCCCACGACCTGGCCGTCACGCAGGAGCGTCGTGGTGCCGCCGCCGTAGTCGCTGCTCACGGCGGAGCGGCCGGGACGGGGCGGGTGCCACAGCGGTATGCGCGTGATCGTGAAGGCCTTGTCGTTCCTGGTCACGGCGGCGTTGCCCGGCAGGGCCGGGCCCACGACGCCCGTGTTCCACCACTCCTTCTCGGTACGGCCGGCCCGGTAGGAGTCGGCCTCGGCGTGCTCGTCGGTCTGGTGGAGACGCCCGGTAGGCATGGTCTCGATGGAGCGCGCCCACGGCACGCCCGGCGTGAAGTACCAGGTCGGCGTGGCCGGCAACGACACGACCGCCTGGCTCCACGAGGTGTAGGACCCGGCGGGGCCGTCGGTGACGGGTCCCGCGCCGAACGCGCCCGTGGCGTCGGCCCGGAGGGTGGCCAGGTGCGCTCGTACGGTGCCCAGCTCGCGGTCACGCACCCGCAACGTGCCCGGCACGGATCCCTCCCTGCGCAGCAGCAGGTTGTACTGGTAGGGCGTGTCGGTGAACGTGCCGTCCGCGCGCAGGGCCGCCAGCTGGGTGAACGTCTCGAAGCGGAACCCGCGCGCCTTCCCCTCGGTGGGCGACACGCGGAAACGCAGCGGATCGGGCGAGACGTTCCGCGGCAGCGAGAAGCGGTCGAGGGAGAACCGCGCCCCCCACTGCCGGCCGTCCTGGCGGTCCTGGATGAAGGTGAAGGTCTCTCCCGCCGTCCTGGCGTCGGCGTGGTCGGTCGCCACGTTCAGCAGCCGCGCGTCGCGGGCGTCGAAGACGAGCTCCCGGTCCTGCTTGACCTCCAGACCGGGGACCGGTACCACGCTCAGCTCGTCGTGACCGTCGGGGAACGCGGTCCGCAGCACGGCATAGGCCAGGTAGCGGCCCGCGGGCACGCGGACGGGCCCCTCGCTGTCGCCGTGGTTGACGCCGATTCTGATGGGGTCGCCGCCGCTCTCCGGCATGAGCGTCATCGGCATGTAGTCGTCCGGGCGGTCGGGGACCGTACCGAGCTGGTCGATCATCTTCACGTGCAGGTCGTAGCTCTCCGCCTCGGTGGAGAGGTTGACCAGGGTGGAGATGGTGACGCCGCCGCCCGTCGCGGTGATGCGACCGGGGAAGGCGCCGGGGCGGGACGACTTCACCTGCGCGGTGACGGTGACCGCCGCGGTGTCGTTCGCGGGGACGGTCACCTGCGTGGCGCCCAGCCTGTAGACGCCCTCGGGCGCGTCAAGGGCGAGGTCGAGCGTGACCGGCGCGGTGCCGGAGTTGCGGTAGGTGAGGGTCCGCTCGATGGGTTCGTCCTCGTACGGCCAGCGCAGGTGCCCGAAGGACAGCGTGCCCGCGTCGGCGGCGACGCTCTGCTTGACGGCCTTGGCGACGTCCACCCGACCGGCGCCGTTGTCGGTGAGCGGCCCACCTGGCTTGACCGAGCCGACCAGGCTCGCCTTGAGCTGCTGCCACGTCCAGTCGGGGTGCTGCTGGGCCAGGATGGCGGCGGCGCCGGCGACGTGCGGGGCGGCCATCGACGTGCCGGAGTACGCGATGTGGCCGGTCGTGCCGGCCCGGGCGGCGGTGATGTCCACGCCGGGGGCGGTCAGGTCGGGTTTGATCGCGAAGTCCGCCACGCGGGGACCTCGGCTGGAGAAGCTCGCGAGCTCGTCCTCGGAGTCCACCGCGCCCACCGTGAGCGCCGAGTCGGCGCTGCCCGGGCTGCCGAGCGTGCTCGCGCCCGGCCCGTCGTTGCCCGCGGCGATCACGAAGAGCACGCCGCTGTCGGCGGAGATGTGCTCGACGGCCTGCTCCAGCGGGTCGAGACCGGGCTCGTCCCGGTGGCCGAGGCTCAGGTTGACGATCTTGGCGCCCTGCTGGGCGGCCCACTCCATGCCGGCGATGATGCCGGAGGCGTAGCCGCTGCCGCTGTCGTTCAGCACCTTGCCGCTGAGCAGCCGGGCTCCGGGCGCGACGCCCTTGCGCGCGGGCGTCCCCGCGGCACCCTGACCGGCGATCGTGGCGGCGACATGGGTGCCGTGGCCGTGCCGGTCCACGGCGTCCTGGCTGTCGGTGAAGTTCTGGGCGGCCTCCACCCGGCCGGCGAGGTCGGGGTGTTCGTCGTCGACGCCGGTGTCCAGAACGGCCACCTTGACACCCTCGCCGCTGAACCCGGCCTGCCAGGCCTCGGGCGCGCCGATCTGCGGAACGCTGCGGTCGAGCGAGGCCTTGACGGGCGCGTCCAGCCACACCTTCGCCACCGAGCTGTCCTGGTCGAGCTGCGTCCACACGGCCCGCTCACGCGGAGCGGTGGCCGCCACGGCGTTGATCGAGGCCAGCGTACGGGCCCCGGCCAAGGAGGCCATGGGCGCGGCCCCGTCCCGATACTGCACGATCAGCGGCAGCCCCTTGACCGAGGCGTCATCCAGCCCGGCCGCGATCAGCCGGGGAACCTGGAACAGGCTGCGATCCAGCACGCCTCTGGCCACGTCGCCGGCGACGTCCAGCGGGATGAGCGCCCAGTCGTCCTTGGTGCCCTCCGTGACGTACCGGATGTTCTTCCTGCCGGGACCCGCCTCGAAGCCGACACGATCACCGTCCACGGTCACGCGGTCTCCGGTGATCAGCGTCACGCTCCTGGCGGCGGCCGAGTCGGGCGGTGGGGTGTCCGCGACGGCAGGGGGGACGGCGGCCAAGGGGATCGCGAGCGCGACCACCGCGACGAGCGTTCTGGCTAACATCGTCGTTTCCTCCTCATAGGGCATGAGGAGTCAAGCAGGGGAGGATTCGCCCGATCAAGCAACCTGGGTGGCGCCATCGGTCATGACGCATGTACGACACGGCGCCCGAGCGTCCGCAGCCGGGTGACCGGGCGGTCGGGCGCCGCGGCGCGAGGGAGTCACCCGCAGTGCCCCACGTACGGACTCGTGGCGACGGTGTACTGCGGATGCGCCTCCGGCGGCCGGATGGCGGGGTTGCGGACCTTCCTGAACGTGCCGGAGGCCGCGACGCACTTGTTGACGCCGTTGAGCCTGACCGGACCCGCGTAGTACGTGAACTGGCCGCCGTCGTAGGCGCGTCCGATGCGCGGGTCGCACGTCCGCTTGCCCTTGGCGGAGCGCGCGCACGTGAGGAGGGTGACCGACATGGTCTTCTTCGTCGCGACGGACGCCGACGTGGCCCGTAGGACGGCGCAGTTGCGGGTGCCGTCCCAGTAGAGGTGAAGCTTGGCGATGACCCTTCCCCCGTTGTCCTTCATGTTCCGGGTCTGGAGCAGTTTTCCCGAACAGCCGTCCGCGGCGAGGGCAGGCTGGCTGACCGTGACCGCAGATGCGACGGACACCACTCCTGAGATCACGACCGCCGTGACGGCCCTGGCGATTTGTCTGGCTACGACCACCGAACACTCCCTCTGGTACACCATGATCCTTAACGGTGCTCATCGTAGGCCGTACGGAGGTTCGACATCACAAAAGGTCATTTTCATCACGAAACTTCTAGGAAGTCCGAAGGTGCCCCTGAGGCGCCTAGTACTCCAGTGACATGTCGCGATCAGGGCGGCGAGCAGCCGGCGGATCTCGGGCAGGGTCAGGGGGATGCCGTCGTCTGTGGTGCTGGCCGTCGCCATGTGACCCCGATCCCTCAAGATCGCCAAGTGCCACTGGAGTACTAGGTCATGCGGACGCCCAACACGCTCAGCAGCGCTTCGGATATCCGGTTGTCGGCTCTGCGGTCGTAACTCTCGTATCCAGGCATCGGGTTCGCTTCCAGGACGGTCCACCCCTTCTGGCTCACCCGGAAGTCGAAACCGATGAAGTCGAGCCCCGACCATGCCTGGTATGCGTGACACGATGCCAGCACGTCGTCCGGCACCGGAACAACCGCGTAACGCTTCGGCGAAGGATCAAAGCGGTAATCGACGACGAGAGAGTCCTCCGACCGCTCGGGGGTCACACTGACAGCGAAGGGTTCACCGCGCACCAGGTGCAATCGAACATCCACGCCCGGCACATACGCCTGGAACAGGACCGGACTGTTTCGCAGTGAATTCACCCTCGCCGCTTCCGCATCGGTGAATTGGGAAACGATGGTCTTCTCCGAGCTCGCACCCTTGTACAGTACGCGGCCGTTCTGTTCGAGGAAGTCGCTGAGCGGCTCCCCAAAGTTCGTCAGCAGAGATGGAGGGGTCGTGAACCGGAAACCTGCGAGCACCCACAGATGATAGAGCTTGGAGCCGTTGCTGGGCTCGGAGCGCGGACGATTCACCACAGTGATCTCGCATGCGCCGAGCATTTCGACCAGGGCGCGTAACCGCGCACGGGCCGCGCCTCTCGCTTCCGCGGGCAGCAGCTCGGTGGTATCGATCAGACGGGAATATATGCCGCTGACCGATGATTTCGAGAGCTCAAGGACGGTCTCGCCGTACCACAGTCGTCCTTCACGAGCTTCGCCGTCCCAGATCCACCCTCCCTCGTCGAGATAACGCTGCACATCGAAGAACAGAAACGGAACATCGTGGCCCCTCGCCATCGCCGCAGTATGAGCCATGGTCTTGTCACGCGTGGCACCCAAGAGGACGATCACGAGTCCTTACCGCTCCCGCAGCAGACGTCAAGCAAAGCATCGTGTACCTTACCGGCCCACTGCCGGTACCAGGCGAGTGGCGGATCCGTCCTGATTGCGGAGACCAGAGGATGGCCTCGACGGCCGACCACCGCAACCGTATAGAAACACAGGCCCTCTCTCGCGGCCCGGTTCCTGAAACGAGTCAACCAGGTCTTGTACCCTTCCGACGAGCGATCGAGGCCGCTCCCCGACCTCAAGGGGAACAAGTGATCGCCCACTATCAGGTACAGATCATAGGACGCAGTGTCACACACCTGTGCCCGCACGAACGGTGGCATCTCCCGCTCCGTCGGATCCGTGTCACCACACCAGGTGACCAAGGAGATCGCGTTCTGCCAATGAATCTCGCCGGCCGACTTCTCGTGGGCAAGATGCACCAATTCCTGGAGCTCAGCGGTGCGGGAACCCGTGTAGGTGGCGACGAACGAATCCCCGATCAGCGATCGTAGGCCCTGGACGTAGTCCCAAGCCCAACGACCCGGACGGTTCACCGTGTGGGACGCCATGCCTGCCAAGGACCACAGGGCGGCGAAGTACTCCTGGGATGCGAATCGCTCTTCTTCGACATCGATGATCGGTCGAAGGGCTCCGGCGTGCCTCACCCACACACAGGTGTCGGTGGACGTCAAACGCTGGCCATCCACGAAGCAGACCCATCGGGGATCACGGGCGTGCTCGTACGCAAGAGCCAAGGACATATCTCGAAGATCGCTCACGAGCGCGCAAGAAACATTGCTTTTCGAACAATGCTCCTTGAAGGCCTGGGCGCCGTCGTCATGCGGAGGAGCAAAAACCAGGATCGACCGCATCACATCATTGGGCGCATGAATTGCTCCACGGCGCTTATCTCACCCGGAAGCACGACTGCGTCGATCGGGCTGAGAATCTCAGGGTCGCTGGCCTCCTTGCCCTCGCTGTCCTTCTCGCTCGATTCCTTACCCGTCTCGTTCCCGTCGGAGCCGCCTTCCTTTCCATCGGAATGACAGCCGTCCGCGGCAAGGGACAGGGCGTTGGCGATGGCGTCATCGATCGTGAGCGCTGACAACCTGAAGTCGCCGAGGACGTCCGGGCGGGCATTCTCAACGATGAAGAACTTTTCCCTCGCCACACGAATCACCCCTCCGCCTTGCGCTCGGCCAGCAGATCGCCGATGTTGACGCCATTGATGACGAGGCCGGAAACGTCACTCGCCTCTATCACGACATTGTTGAAGCTGCACTTCAACATCCGACTGTCATCGAACGAAACCTGTGCGAACGTGTCGCTTCGGAGGGAGGTGTCGATGAACTCGCAGTCGCTGAAACTCGACCGTACGAAGCGACTGCCGTCCAGAATTGAACCCACCCACGCCGTCTGCTGCGAATTGGCGCCTTGATAGAGCACGTTTGATCTTGGCGAGTCAGCCTCTGCCATAATTCCCCTCCCGGCAGTCGACGCTACACAGGACGATAACTCGGATGCCGGGCCTCCACAAGAGGCGCTTTCATGAACTGCATCCGCGCACGATTGGGAAGATCGGAGAGGATGCGAGTAAAGATCTACAGCCGAACGGATCTGGATCTCGCGCGTCTTAAGGCCGGCAGGGAGGAGGTGTCCGCCATGGATTGTGCTTGCACAATGATGCTCATCAGCGGCACCTTCAGTGCCTTGTTCGCGCGACTGGATGTTTTTGCTACAAGATATTCTGACCGCATGTCAAACAATGGCGGACTCCGCAGGCATCCACCGGGTGATCTTAGCCGTTGAGGCCCTCAGGAATGGGCCGGAGTGAGGCGCTCTTCCGCCATCCAACGGTCCGGCGGTGTCGAAGGTGTGCGCCCTGCCCGAGCTCGGAGGCGATGTCGTACGACTCCGCCGCAGCCGGTCCGGATGGTTCTGTTGGGTCCAAGGGTCTATCGGGGATTCGTGTTGTGGGAGAGGCGGATGCGTAGGGCCTCGATGATCAGGTCGAGGGTGAAGTTGAAGGCGACGTCGGCGCGGGGGACGCCTGGTGGCGCAGTACGGACTACGCGGGCAAGTGTCGCTGCCTGGGCGAGCGCTTCGGCTGGGTAGAGGTCTTCCGGGGAGACCAGGTCCAGGCTTGCGCCGATCGTCACTATGTCAAGCATGGCTATCGCGAGCATGACGTCGCGATCGGTGAAGCCCGCGCGGGACAGGACGATGGCCACGTTCTCCAGCGTGGTGATCGTGGCGTCCAGGTCGGCGGGGGACGTTGCCAGCAGGGGGATGACCCACGGGTGCTTGGCCATCGAGGCCCGCTGGGCGGAGGCGACGTGCCGGATCACATCCGCCCAGTCGGCGGTGACGTCGACGCGGACCGCCAGTGCCTCGTGCAGCCGCTGCCGGATCAGCTCGATGATCTCGGCCCGCCCGCTCACGTGGTTGTAGAGCGAGGACTGGCGGACATTGAGCCGCCTCGCCAGATCGGGCACGGTGAAGCCGCCGGTCTCGCTGGTCATCTCCAGTGCGGCGGTCGCAATGATCTCCCGTGAGAGAAGTGCCTTGCGCGGGCGCGGCATCCCGTGGTCCCTTCCGGATTGCTTTCCATGGTGGCGGCCGACGCGATAAACGAACGTCATTCGGTTGGCGCCTTGACAGCTATAAATCCTGGTAGACACCATACCGGAGAAACGAATCCGGATTCGTTTGCCGTGTTCGGCTTCCATGAGAGGACTCCGGTGGACCATTCCCCTTGGTGGCACGGTGCCACGCTTTACCACGTCTACGTCCGCTCGTTCCAGGACGGCGACGGGGACGGCTATGGAGATCTCCAAGGTCTCATCGGACGTCTCGACTACCTCCAGTGGCTCGGAGTCGACGCCCTCTGGCTCTCTCCCACGATGCCGTCTCCCAACCACGACTGGGGCTATGACGTCTCCGACTACCGTGGCGTCCATCCAGAGTTGGGTACGCTGGACGACTTGGACGTTCTCATCGCCCAGGCGTGGGAGCGCGGGATGCGCGTCATACTCGACCTCATCCCGAACCACACCAGCAGCGAGCATCCGTGGTTCGTCGAAGCCCGTTCCGACCCGGGCTCGCCGTACCGCGACTACTACGTGTGGGCGCCGCCCAAGAGCGACGGGTCGCTGCCGAACAACTGGGTCGACGACACCGGCGAACCGGCGTGGACATGGGACGAGAAGAGCGGCGAGTACTACTTCCACAATTTCCTCCCCGAACAGCCGGACCTCAATTGGTGGAATCCGGCGGTGCATGCCGAATTCGCCGCCATCATGGACTTCTGGTTCGACCGCGGGATCGCCGGATTCCGGATCGACGTGGCGAATGGGCTGTACAAGGACGCGCTGCTCCGGGACAACCCCACGCACGACGGCGCCCACATCTACGGCACCGAGGTCCAGGGACGGTACGGGATACAGCACCTGTACAACTTCAACCAGCCCGAAGTGCACGACGTCTACCGGGAATGGCGCCGGCGTGCGGAGAGCCGGGTGGAGACGCCGTTGCTCCTCGGTGAGACGTGGGTGGCGCGGGTCGACGAGCTCGTGCCATATTTCGGGGACGACGACGAGCTGCATCTGGGGTTCAACTTTCCGTTCATCTTCGCGCCGTTCGAGGCGCCGGCCCTTTCGCGGGTGGTGGCGGAGTCTCTGGCCTCCTTCCCCGAGGGGACGTGTCCGATCTGGGCCGGCTCGAACCATGACCTGCCGCGCATGGCGACGCGATGGGCGGCCGGAGACAACCGCAAGACCCGCCTGGCGCACACCCTCATGGCGACCCTTCCCGGGACCTACGCGCTCTACTACGGCGACGAGCTGGGAATGGTGGACAGCGACATTCCGGCCCGGTTGCACCGTGATCCGCTCACGGCCGGCGGCCGGAACGGGCAGTGGCCGCGGGACAACGCGCGTGCTCCCATGCGCTGGGACCGCACTGTCGGCGCGGGGTTCACGACCGGCACACCTTGGCTTCCGCTGCCCGACGACGAGAGCGTCAACGTGGCTGAGCAGCGGGCCGACTCTGCATCGACTCTCGCTCTCGTCCGCGCGCTCGTGCTGCTCCGCCGGGAAGCCTTCGCCGGCGGCATCGCCGGCTACCGCGAGGTAGAGGTGAGCGATTCGCGATGGATCTACACCTGCGGCCCGCTGACGGTGGCGGCCAACTTCTCCGCCGAGCCGCAGCGGCTGACGCTGACCGGTGAGCCGCTGCTGTCGAGTGCCACGGTGCGCGAGAGCCTGCCAGAGACCGGCACGAACTCGACGCTGCGCCCCTGGGAAGCGGTCGTCCTGCGGACCGCGGGATGACCCGGCGAGGAACGAGGAGGAGATGGACGTGAGGGCGCGGCGTAGGCTGTCCGCCGCAGCGGGCGCGCTTATCCTTGCGGTCACCGGCTGTGCGACGCCGGACAGCAGGCTCGATGCGGCGCGGCAGCACTTGTCGGGCCGCGGGCCGATCACGTACGTCCAGGCGTCGGACGTGGCCGGGGCCGCGACCAAACAGGTCATCGAGACGTGGAACCTGCGTCATCCGGACCAGCGGGTCACGCTCAGGCAGTTCAGTGACGTCGACGAACTGCACGACAACCTTGTGCGTCACTTCAAGGCCGAGGACGCGAACTACGACGTCCTCGGCGCCGATATCGTGACGATCGCGGAGTACGCGGCGCACCGCTGGCTGCAGCCCTTCGAGGGCGACTATACCTTCGACACGTCGCCGCTGCTGGAGCAGACGGTCACGACCGCACGGTATCAGGGCACTCTCTACGCCGCGCCGTTCATGACGGACGCCGGCCTGCTCTACTACCGCAAGGACCTGGTACCGCGTCCGCCTCGGACGTGGAAGGAGCTGCTGAAGTACTGCGAGATCGCCCGGGAACGGCGCATGGGCTGCTACGCCGGGCAGTTCGCCAAGTACGAGGGCCTCACCGTCAACGTAGCGGAGGCCGTCGCCGCCGCGGGCGGCAGCTTCGTCAAAGCCGACGGCACGACCCCTTCGGCCGACACCCCGGCCGTCCGCAAGGGCCTGTCCCTACTCGTCGACGCCTATCGCGCCGGCGACATCCCGCAAGAAGCGATCACCTACCAGGAGGAAGACAGCCGCCAGGCGTTCGAAGCCGGCAAACTACTGTTCCTGCGCAACTGGTCCTACGTGTATCCGCTGGCCGAGAGCGACGGCGGCTCCGTGGTGAAGGGCAAGTTCGGGGTGGCCATGCTTCCGGGGGTCGACGGGCCCGGTCGGGCGGTGCTCGGCGGTCAGGACAACGCGGTGAACGTCTACTCCAAGCGCAAGGCGACCGCCCGAGACTTCCTCATTTACCTGCAGTCTCCGGACGTGCAGCGGAAACTGCTCATCGAGCAGGGCCAGCCTCCCGTCGTCAAGAGCCTCTACCGCGACAAGTCGCTGCTCGACGATCCCGCGCTCGGCTACCTGGGCGCGCTCGAACGGAGCATCGCCACCGCGGCCGAGCGGCCTGTTACGCCGTTCTATCCGGCTGTGACCCAGGCCATCAGCGAGAACGCCTACGCGGCCATCAAGGGCGAGAAGCCGGTCGACAAGGCCGTCGAAGACATCCAGGCGGCGATCCTCGCCGCGACCAGCGAGCAGTGACGCACGCCAGACGGGAACGTTCCATGTCCAAACCGTCCGATACGACAGCGCAGAGCCGCAGCAGGCTCGGCGCGCTACTGGTCTCACCGGCACTCGTCTTGCTCGCCGCCGTCATCGGTTACCCGATCGTCGCCGCGCTGGTCACCTCGTTCCGCACCGATCCGACCCTGCGGGACGGGTTCTTCACCACCGGCGGGGAGTTCGCGGGATTCTCCAACTACCTGCACTGGCTGGGGCAGCAGTGCGGCGACACGTCCTGTCCGCCGGGGACGCTCGGTGACCAGTTCTGGACCTCGGTCCTGGTCACGCTGTTCTTCACGGTGGTCACGGTGTCCCTTGAGGTCGTCCTCGGTCTCCTGATGGCCATCGTCATGAACCAGGCGTTCGCCGGACGCGGGTTCCTCCGCGCCGTCGTCCTGGTGCCCTGGGCGATCCCGACGGCCGTCACCGCGAAGCTCTGGTTCTTCATGTTCGCCTACGACGGCATCGTCAATCGAGCCCTCGGCACCCATATCCTGTGGACGGACGGTGCCTGGTCAGCACGGGTGGCTGTCATCATCAGCGACGTGTGGAAGACGACGCCGTTCGTCGCGCTGCTGTTGCTCGCCGGTATGTCGGGCATTCCCGGTGCGCTCTACGAGGCCGCCCGCATCGACGGGGCCTCCACGTTCCAGCGCTTCCTGCGGATCACCCTGCCGCTGATACGGCCGGCGCTGCTGGTCGCCATCGTGTTCCGCGTGCTGGACGTCCTGCGCATCTACGACCTGCCGGCGATCCTCACTCAAGGCGGTGGCGGTGATGGGCACGCGACCACGACGCTGTCGATTCTCACGGTCCGGCAGATCCAGCAAGGCTACGGCGGCGCGTCAGCCCTCTCCACGCTGACCTTCGTGCTCATCTTCGGTGTCGCTCTGGCGCTTGTCCGGGTGTTCCGGGTCAACCTCGTCCAGTCCGAACAGCATGGGATGTCCTAGTGATGACGACAGCCGAATTCTCGAAACACACGTGGAAGACGCGCCTTCGGCGGACGCGGCGGCCACTGTGGCTGTACGCCGGCGCGGCCGTCATCGTGCTCTGGTGTCTGGGCCCCTTCTACTGGATGGTGGTCACCGCGTTCCGGGACGTTGGCCACACCTTCGACGCCACCCCGTGGCCGGCGCACCCGACGCTGGACAACTTCCGGGCGGCGTTCGACACGAGCGGAGGCGACCACTTCGGACGGGCGCTGCTCAATAGCATGGTTGTCGCGTGCGCGACGACCGCGCTGGCTCTGCTCATCGGGGGCCCGGCGGCGTACGCGCTGGTACGGCTGCCGATGCGCGGCAAACCGAAGATCTTGGCGGCCGTCCTGTGCGCGTCGATGTTCCCCGGCGTCGCCATCCTGACCCCGATGTTCCAGCTGTTCACCGACATCCGATGGCTGGGGACGTACCAGGCGCTCATCGTCCCGAACATCTCCTTCGCCCTGCCCTTGGCCCTCTGGATTCTCACCAGCTTCTTCGCCGCGATGCCCTGGGAGTTGGAGAAGGCGGCGCTCGCGGACGGCGCGACCCCGGCCCAGGCGTTCCGCAAGGTCCTGCTCCCGCTCGCGGCGCCCGGTCTGTTCACCACTGCGATCATCGTGTTCTTCTCCGCCTGGGATGAGTATCTGCTGTCCAGCCTGCTGTCGAACGGGAACCCCGACGTCGCGCCGGTGACCGTGGCGATCGCCAACTTCGCCGGTTCCCAGCCGCACCAGATCCCCTATACGGCGATCATGGCGGCCGGGGCCATCGTGACGCTCCCCCTCATCGCCGCCGTCCTCGTGTTCCAGCGGCGCATCGTCACCGGCCTCACCGCGGGCGCCTTCAAGTAGGACACACGAGCCGGTCAGGCGAGCGGAGGGCGAACAGCCCGGAGGGGCTTGGCCGGGTCCGCCCGCAGGCGAGATCGTGAAGGTGCCCCGGTTCGATGGACAAGCGTCGGCGGCTCAGGAGCGCGACCTGCAGGCGTGACCAGAACGACTCCATCAGGTCGTGCCACCGAACGTGCGTCGCCCGTCGGCCGTCCGCGATCGCCGTGCCCAGCCTCGCGCTCGTCACCGTCCGCGGACCCTCGTCTGGTTCACGCCGGTGCCCCTGATCAAGCTCCTGCTCTCCCAGCTGGAGCCCGGGGGAGGGGCCTCAGGCGTACCAGTCTGCGGCGATCTCGTGGAGTGCGTTGCCCTTCCCGCGGGTGGACACGCCCAAGGTGAGGACGGCCGAGATGCTCTGCGGGTCGTTGAGCAGGCAGAAGACGTGGAATGAACCGCCGTCCCCGGTGCGGAACCCGTACGGGCGGCTGTAGGACTGGTAACCCATGTACGCGCCCTTGGAGCCCGTGCGGTAGGCGCGCCTGCTGTAGTTGTCCTCGGCCAGCCGGTAGCCGTTCCGGCCCTCCTGGTCGTGCCTGTCGTAATCCCAGAACACCATGTACTCCTGAGCGACCTCCTTGCCGATGCGGGCCGGCATGGCGGTGACGTAGCCCTCGGCGTCCCGCCGCGGCTCGGGCACCCGCTGACCGTGGTGCAACGGGCTCTTGGCCGCCAGCTTGAACGCTCCGCCCTCGGGGCGCCAGAACGCCAGAATGTGCGGGCGGTCCTGGCCCGCGTACGTGGCCTGGAGGAGGAACCACTGTCCGTCAGGAATCGTCTGCTCGCGGGGGACGTAGTAGACATGCCCGGTCAGGCGGATCGCTTCGCGTTTCTTCCTCCTGTCGCCGTCCTTCACGGCCCACCGGTCGATCACCGCTTCATGCCTGGTGCCGTCCCAGACAGTCTGTCGATCGCGGATGAATCGTCCCACCAGTCGCGGTCCTTGACCGTCCGGTTGTGGTCAGCCAGCCAGTTCGCGGCGCCCCGCTTGGCGTCTGCGATCGTGAGGCCGGTGGCGACCGGTGACGTCGATGGCGTGACCGGGGACGACCCGCGGGCGGAGGCGGTCGGCCGAGCCTGCTCGGTGGGCGGCGTGAGAGGCGGCAGCCCGCAGCCCGCAGTGGTCACCGCCAGGAGGGCAAGGGCGATGAGGGACGTTGTGCGCACGGTTGCTGATGCTTTCCGGTAGAGCGATGCCGCGGGTCAGCTTTGACCGGGATCGGCGGAGGGCGACGCGGGGGCGCCGTCGACCTCGAAGGGCGGAATCGACCCGGATGCCGAGGCGCTGATCAGAGATCACCGAGTGTTCCCACGTCGTGTCCGGCGATGTCGCCACCATGCCGTCACCGCGCCTCCGTCCTGGCCGGCGGAACACACTATCAGGGTGCTGACCTGGGTGGCGGCCGGCCCCGGGGCACTCACGCGGGCCGAACGCCGGCTCCGCCATGACGGGGCCGCCCGCCGACCTCGTCGAGGTCTTCGCCCAGCCGGTTCCAGCGCTGACGATCTGTGAGCTGCCCGGCGTGCCGTACCTGCGGGAGCTCGCGCTCGCGAAGCGGGCCAAGCCGACCGCGACCTGCGCAGCGACCTAATTAGCAGCGGCGACCTGACCGACGAGGAGCTCGGCGGGGTGGTCGCCGCCACCGGTATGCGCGGCGTGCTGAGGACGTGGAGCTCGGCGGCAGGCAACTCAAGGCGGGGACACGGTCGTCATCGCGATCAACGCCGCAAACAGGGATCCGGCCAGGTTCTCCGACCCCCACGTGCTCGATCTGCGCCGCTCAGCCGCCGGGCATCCGGCCTTCGGCCACGGCGTCCGTCTGTGCCTCGGTCAGCAGCTTGCCCGCATCGAGATGCGTGTCTCGTCTCGGTGACGGGGCTGCGTAAGTCCTACGGCACCCACCGCGTCCTAGCTAGCCCACGACGTCGTACGTGTATCCGGTGCTGAGGCGGTGGGGGTAGGAGCCGCGGCAGACGGCCGAGGACAGCTGGCGCGGGCCCTGCGCCAGACCTCCATAGATGCGTGTGCGGTCGGAGTCGGTGTTGTTCTTCTTGTAGCACCAGGTACTGACCTGGAACTTCCAGGTCGTCGTGCACTTGAGAGTGACCAGGCCGTACTTGCCGGTCTTGTTGCTGGTGGCGGAGCAGGACGCGGCGCTGCCGCTCCGTGCGGCGGCGCCGGCCGGCGCGGCGGTCACGCCGGCGGCCAGGGCGACGGATACGGCGAGGAGTCCAAGGGCGCGAAGGCGGGTCATCTGATCTCCAGACGGTGATGGACCGGATCGGGACAGACGCCATCGAATCCCAGAGCTCTATGAAAAACCTATGAGCTCGCTATCCCGTGCCCGGCCTGTCCCGTCGCGGGCAGGTGCCGGCGGCCGGCTGAGGTGAGCTCTCCGGCCCCGCCTTGGGCACCGGGTGCCGGCCGGGAGCGTACGCGGAGGACTGCATCGTGAACAGGCCGGCGTAGGTCCGGCCGGCCGCCATCAAGGTGGCGTGATCGCCGACCTCGGCCACCCGGCCCTCATCGAGGACCACGATGAGGTCGGCCATGCGGACGGTGGACAGGCGGTGCGAGACGAACACGGTGATCGCGCCCACCGACCGGCCGACGCGCCTGGCCTGCGCGGCGTACCGTTCGAACACGGCGTCCTCGGCCTCCGGGTCGAGGGCCGAGCCGGGCTCGTCCAGGACGAGCAGCAGGGGGGTCTCCCGCATGAACGCGCGGCCCAGGGCGAGCTTCTGCCACTGACCGCCGGAGAGCTCGACGCCGTCGGCGTACGACCTTCCCATCTGGGTGCTCAGGCCGTGCGGGAGGAGGGCGACGACGTCGGACGCGGCGGCGCGTTCCAGGGCCGCGGCCACCACGGCATCGTCGGCGATCCTCGGCAGGTCGCCCAGGCCGACCGCCTGCCGGGCCGTCAGCTCGTACCGGACGAAGTCCTGGAAGCCGGCCGAGACGCGCAGCCGCCACGGGTCGGGCGCCACCTGCCGCTGGTCGACGCCGTCGAGCAGGATCCGGCCGCGGGTGGGCTGGTAGAGCCCGCACAGGAGCTTGACCAGGGTGGACTTGCCGGCGCCGTTCTCGCCCACCACGGCCACGGTGGCGCCGGCCGGGAGGACCAGCCGGACGTCCGTCAGCACCGGCCTGGTCCTGCCGGGATAGGCGAAGCTCACGTCCTCCAGGGTGATCCCCCGATCGAGCCGGTCCGGTGGGCCGTGACCGCCGGCCGCCGCCGGCTGTCCTCCGACCGTTGCCTGCTCTGCGAGGGCGGCTGCCAGGTCGGCCAGCCGCCGGTGCGCGGTGGCCATCCTGTGCAGGTCCTGCATCAGCCGGACGGCGGTGGTGACCTGCTGGTTGACCTGTACGGCCAGCACCACGACCAGGACGACGCCACCCGCCGAGGCGCCCCCGGAAACCGCGCTCCTGACGGCGACGAGCACCGCGCCCGTGTACCCCGCCGCGAACGTCACCAGTCCGGCGGCACGGACCACCGTGGCGGTGAGCTGCCCTCGCCACAGGCGCCGGGTGGCGGTCGCCCACAGCCGGGCGTGGCGGTCGCGCAACTCCTCTCCCAGCGCCGAGACCCGCAGCTCGCCACCGTGCCGGGCCGTGGTCGTCAGGCGGAACAGATTGAGCGCGATGCGGGTCGGCTCGGCCGAATCCTGCCGGGCGCGGTCCAGGGTTCGGTCGGCGACGCGTCCGGCGACCAGCGGCGGCACCACGGCGAGCGGGAGCAGCAGGAGCAGCGCGCTCACCCGGGCCAGCAGGATCCCGGTGAAAGCCATGGCGATCGCGAGGCCGGCGGCGTTGACGATCGCGCCGAGACCGGTGTGGAAGCGGCGGCTCTCCCGCTGCAGCACGGTGAACGTGTCCGCGTGTTCGGGCCGGTCGTGGTGGGCGGTCCCGGGCGTCCCGTTGGACAGCGCCGCCAGCCGCAGGTCGAAGTCGATCTCGGCGAGTTCGGACAGCTCGAAGTACGCGATGTGCGCGAAGTGGCCGAAGGTCAGCGACACGATGGCGAGAACGGCGACGCCGGCTCCGGCGAGCGCCGCGGCACCGGACCGGCCGGCGAGCACGTCGTCGGTCATCCGGCCCAGGCAGGCGGCCAGGAGCGGAGCGGCCGCCGCGCCGGCGAGCACCAGGGCGAACGCGGTCGCGGTCTTGCCGCGGTCCGCCCGCCAGGCGCCGCAGACCAGGTGCCGTACCGTCCGGAAGACCTCCCTCACGTCGGGTCTCCGGTGCACTCGGCGAAGCGGTGGGCCTGCAGGCGGAACAGGTACGCGTACCGGCCGTCGAGCGCCATCAGCTCGTCATGGCTGCCCTGCTCGACGCGGCGGCCGCCGGCGAGAACGACGATGAGGTCGGCCCGGCGTACGGTGGCGAACCTGTGCGAGATCAGCACAGTGGTCGCACCCTGGGTGAGCTCGGCGAACTCGTCGAAGAACCGGGCCTCGGCGCGGACGTCCAGGCTCGCGGTGGGCTCGTCCAGGACGATGACCGGTGAGCCGTGCCGCAGCGCGAACAGCGTGCGGGCCAGGGCGATTCGCTGCCACTGCCCGCCCGACAGGTCCCCGCCGCCCGACAGGTGCCGGGCCAGCGGCACGTCCAGGCCGCCGGGCACCGCGTCCAGCATGGCGGACACGCCTGCGGTTCGCGCGGCGGCCTCGATCCCGGCCCGGTCGCCCAGCGCGTCGACCGCGCCGAAGCCGATGTTCTCCGCCGCGGACACCTCGTACCGGGCGAAGTCCTGGAAGACCACGCTCAGTTTCCGGCGCCAGGCCGCCACCGGATAGGACGCGATGTCGGTGCCGTCGGCGCGGATCGTGCCGCTGTCGGGGTCGTACAGCCGGCACAACAACTTCACCAGCGTGGACTTCCCCGCGCCGTTCATGCCGACGATGGCGGTGCACCGGCCGGCCGGGATCGTCAGGTCCAGGCCGTCGAACACGAGCCCCGGCCCTCCCGGATAGCCGAAGCGGACCTGGTCGAACCGGATGGCCTGCACCGGATCCGGCACCGCCCCGGCCGCGGTCACCGTCCCCGGGCCGGCCGGGTACGCGTCGAGCCGGGCGACGAGGCGCTCGACGGCGTCATGCGCCCGCAGGCCGACCTCGGTCTGCAGGTCCGCCTCGGAGTAGTGCTCGCCGAGCCGCACCGCGCCCAGGGCCGCCTGCACGACGATCAGGAAACCGACCAGGGTGAGCCGGTCCGCCGCCGTCGTCCCGACCGCCCAGAACACGGCGACGGTGACGGCGACGCCCGCGGCCGTGAACCAGACGAAGGGCCACACGTACGCGCGCCGCCGGGCCGCCCACAGGGGCCGCAGCCACGCGCGGTAGGCGTCCTCCAGCAGGCCGGACAACCACCCGATGAGCCCGAACACCCGGATCTCCTTGCCGGCGGCGGGCTCGATCACGAGCCGGCGAAGGTAGTCGATCCGCCGTTCCTCGTCCGCCAGCGCGACCCGCGCCTGCGCGTAGCGGCGCAGCCCGCCCCGCTGCCCGTGGCGGAACAGCAGCACCACCCCGGCCAGCCCGAGCGCGGCCCACCAGGAGAACACCGTGCCGATGGCCACGAGGCAGCAGCACAACTCGGTTGCGCGAGCGAGCAGGGCGAGCGCTCCGGCGCAGGCCTGCCCCGGGCTCTGGACCCCGTACTCCAGTTCCCGCGACGCCAGCCGCAGCGCGTCGAGAACCCGCTGATCCTCCAGGGCCGCGATGCCCCGGGGGCGAAGGGCGGCCGCCATCAGCCGGTCGTACATGAGGCCGTCCACCCGGCGCGCCGCGAGCTCACCCAGCGATTCCTGCAGCGGAGAGAGGACCTCGCGCAGCAGGAACGCAGCCGCGGCGACCGCGAACGCGGCCGGCAACCGGTCGAACGCGGGTGACCCGGTGCCGCCGGACACAGCGCCGGCCACAGCGCCGGACACAGGGCCGGACACCGCTGCGGGCACCTCCGCCAGCAGGTGGCCGGCGGCGACGACGAAGACGACGGGCAGCGCGCCGAGCGCCAGGTTCACCGGCACCATCACCGAGAGCAGCGCCGGCCCCACGCGCGGCACCAGCCGGACGACCCGCCACTGCGAACCCGGGTGTGGCGCCCCGCTCACGCCTTCCCGGCCAGGTAGTCCGCGCATGACGGCACGTCGAGGAAGCGGGCGACGTCGTTGAGGTTGAACGGGTTGATGGTCGGCAGCGGCAGGAGGAGCCGGGTGAGTGGCGTGCCGTACTTGTCGGCGATGTAGCGGTAGTTGAGGGCACAGCTCGCGATGTTGTCGTCCGCCTTCTTCTCGTGCGGGTAGTGGATGGAGCACGCCTGCCGGTTCAGGACGAACCGGGCTCCGTCGCGGTGCAGCCGGTAGGCGAGGTCGATGTCCTCCCCGCCCCAGGTGCGGAAGGCCTCGTCGAACGCCCCGACCGAGCGCAACTGGGCCGTCCGGGCCGAGGCGTTGCAGTTCCAGTACACCGTCCAGGGCGCGGGCAGGTCGCCGATCCTGTCGTCGTGCCGGACGTAGAACTCCTCCCGGAGATCCAGCCGCCCGTCCTCGGCGAGCCGGACGATGCTGGCGTCGGGGTCGGTGACGTCGACCCTCCGCTCGATGAGCTCGGCGTCCTCGTTGTCCAGGTTGAAGCCGTAGACGTACCCCACGACGGCCGTCGGGCCTGGAGCGGAGGCGTGGCTGTCGAGATGGGCGCTGAGACAGCGGGAGTGGGCCAGTACCCCTGAGTCGATGAAGACGCAGATGTCGGCGGTCGCGTGTGCTATCCCTACGTTGCGGGCGGCGGCGAGCCGGTAGCCCTGGTCCTCCTGGTAGTGGTAGGTCACCGCGAGCCGGTCGCGGTACCGGTCGACGACCGCGGCCGTGCCGTCGCTGGATCCGTCGTCCACGACCACCACCTCGAACCGGTCGGCCGGCAGGTCCTGGCGGGTCAGCGCGTGCAGGGTCCAGTCGAGCAGGCGGGCGCGGTTGTACGTGGGGATGATCACAGAACACGTGAGGGAGTGGTCCATGGCTGTCCGTCCTTGATCGGTTCGGGGATCGCGGCGCTGATCGCCGTGACGAAGCGGTCGACGCGGGTACGGGTCACGCCCGGGGTGCAGACGATGTGGCTGATCCCGCGGACCGCCGGAAGCGCCCACGTCTCGAGGACGGTGCGCGGGGGCGTCGGGAACACCACCGTGCGGGCACGGCGGTGCGCGCGCCACGCCGGCCACCCGGCGGCGGCGAGCCGGCGCTGGGCGTACTCGGCGGTGGCCTGCCCGGCCTGTGCCAGCTCCCGCAGGCCGCTGATCCCACGTTCCTTGAGGAGGTACCAGAGGATCAGGGCGGCATGCCCGTTGCGGGAGCTGGTCAGCGAGTCGGAGGCGCCGCACAGCAGGTCCGAGGCGCTCGGGCTCCGCCCGGGGTCGATCCTGGTCAGGACGACTCCGCAGGGGAACGGCGCGCCGAGGAACTTGTGGCCGCTGATCGACAGGCTGTCGGCCCCCTGGGCGTGCAGCCCGAACACGGGACGGCCCTCGGCGTGCAGCGCCAGCGGGATGCCCGACATGGCGGCGTCGGCGTGGAGATGGGACTGCTTGCCGGCGGCCGACAGCGTGACACGGATGCTCCGCACGTCGTCCACGGCCTCGGTCAGCGTGGTGCCGATCGTGGCCACCACGATCGCCGACGGGTGCGGGTCGGCCACGAGCCGCCGCATGAGGGCGGTGTAGTTCATCTCGCCCTGGATGTCGGTCGGCACGGCGACGTTCTCCATGCGCAGCATGCCGGCGCTGCGGGCCACGCAGGGGTGCGCCGCCCTGGAGTGGTAGACCTTCGCCCCTGGATGCGCCGCCCGCGCGAGCCACAGGCCGTGCAGGACGCCTTCGCTGCCCCCAGAGGTCACGTGGCCCCACCGCCGGGCCGGGCCGGCGCCGAACAGGTCGGCCAGGTCCTCGACGAGCTCGCGTTCGAGGTCCTTGGTGTGCCAGGGAAAGACCGGGTCGACCTCGGGGTCGCCGTAGTTGTTGAGCTCATGCGACAGGAAGGGCACGAGCGACTGGGGAAAGGCGGCCGACCAGCCCGGGAAGCCGACCTTGTGGCGTTCGGCGGCGGCGAGCCGGCGCAACCGGTCGGCGACCGTGTCCGCGAGCGGGTCGCTGCTGCTCAGGGTGGTCACCGGGGGCTCTTCAGGCGGAGCGCGGCCTGCTCGCGCACGGGGCTCGACGCGGCCACGAGGCCGGCCACCGCACCGAACGGGTCGAACTCGGCGATCTCCGCGCGCAGCCGACCGGCCGCCGCGCGGTAGCGGGCATCGCCGAGCACGGTGGTGACCGCCCGACGGACCTGCTCCGGCCGGGGGCGCCCGGTACGCAGGTCGAGTCCCGCGCCGCTCCACTGCACCCGGGCCGCCACCTCGGGCTTGTCCTCCGTGTCGCCGGCGACCACCAGCGGCACCCCGTTCCGCAACGCGGCATGCACGCCGCCGTAGCCGCCGTTGGTGACCAGGACGCTCGCCAGCGGCAGCAGCCGGTCGAACGGCACGTAGCCGGCGATGACGGCGTTGCCGGGGATCTCGGGGAGCAGGCGAGCGAAGTCCTCCGGGCCGTCAGGGCGGGCCGTCGCCGCGACGACCGTGACGTCGGTGGCGGCGAGCCCTCGCACCGTCGGCAGGATCAACTCCGAAAGGTCCTCGTTGGCCAGCGTGCCCTGGGTCACCGCCACGACCGGGCGGCCCGCCGTGGCGGACTCGGGCCACCACTCCGGCGTCACGAAGGAGTCGCTCGACGGTTGCGGCAGCGCCCCGACGCACCGGAACGAATCGGGCGCGTCCGAACGTGGGTACTCGAAGCCGGGCACGGTCAGCTGGAGATAGTGATCGGGCCCGGTGACCGCACAGTCGAAGATGAACCCGGGCAGGTCACAGCCGATGGCCCCGAAGACGCTCGCGACGTCCTTCTGCAGGCCCGCGTACGCGTCGAGCGTCTCGGCGTTGAGCCGGCGGTTCCGCGCACGTCCCTCGGGGCCGCCGAGATACGGAATCCCGGGCCCGAACGGGGGAACGTCGTCGCTCAGCAGCATGGGGGGAAGGACGCCGAGGCAGATCGTCGTCGGCCGGATGGCGCTCGGCGGTCGCAGGGACACCGGCAGGGCGCCGAGGAAGACGGTGTCGTGCACGAGCACGCTGGCGGGGAAATGTTCGAGCAGGGCCTGGATCTGACGGTATTGCGCGGCCGCCGCGTCCGCGAACACCCGCTTCCAGAAGAAGGTGTGGTGCTCGTGTCCCGTGCCCGCGTCGGCGAATTCTGGAAATGCGGCGGACATGTGCCGGTCGTCGAAGTCCGCTTCCTCGGGGAGCGCTTCAAAACGGGTCCCGCCGGACATCACGGCATCCTCGAAACGTGAACCCGTCACGAAGAGCACGTCGTGGCCGCGGGTTTGGAGGTTTTTCGCGACCGTGAGCAAGGGGGTTACGTGACCGTGGAAGGGTGTCGCCGCGAACAGGACTTTCGCCATCGGGGCTCCAGGAGTGCGGGGACTTGCGGCACTGGTCGGTGCATCGGGGCAGCGGTTCTCTCCGTCGGCCAGGGGCGTTCGCGCCGCGAGCCCCGGCCCGGTGCCCGAGAAGGGGCGCCGGCCATGCGGGCCGGACGCACGCCATTGCGCCCCGACTCAAGCTGGTTGAGATGCATAACAATGATTGTTAGTCGCGTTTCGAGCGCAATATAATTTCGTGGGAGCGCTCCCGCAAGACCGGATTCCGTCAGGCGGAATAGAGAGCCGGGGGTGATGAGTTGGCGGCGGATGCCGGTTCGCCGCGGACGGATCCGAGATGCGCCGACAGGCACCCGGTGCGCCAGGTGCGTCGAGACCGCGGTTTCGCGGGACACATCCGGTCCGGTCCGAATACGGTGACTCGTTGACATTCGGCCAAGCCCGTAAGCCTTCGGGGGTCACTTCATGCGCACCGCAGCCGCAGTCCTCTCCTTCGTGCTCGCCATCACCATCCTGCCCGTCCGGCCCGCCACCGCCGCGGTTTCCGCCTCGCCGCTGCCGGGCGGCAAGACCACCTATGTCGTCTCACAAGGTCATCTGAAGGCCGCCTCCCGGCAGAACTGGGTCCGCCTGGGCAGCTACCGCTTCGCCGCCAACGGCACGGTGAGCGCCGCCCTGTACCTGTGGTGGCAACGTCATCCCAAGGCCAGGCAGCGCACCGGCACCGTCCCCGACCCCAGCTGCACCACCAAGGCGGGCGGTGCCGCGTCGCGGCCCCGCGCCTGCGAGGTGCTCACCGCCGGGGGCTTCACCGGCGGCCCGAGCGAGAAGCGCACGGGGACGTACACCGTGGCGGGCGACGTGCTCACGATCCGGTGGAAGATCGCCCAGACGTGGACGGAGCAGTGGTACGTGCGGCGCTCGCCCGACGGCAGGCTGGCCCGCCTGGACCTCAAGCGGAGCACGCTGGCCACCCACGGGTACGCCTACGGCAGCAACGCCGCGCTCGGGACCCGTCGCGCGATGAGCTCGGTCAAGGCGTTCCGCGGCTCGCTCAGGCAGGACCTGACGAGCTGGGCGAGCGGCAAGCTCGTGAACTCCGCCGATCAGCCGTTCGGCCACTCCGCCTTCCGCGCCTGCACCGGCACCACCTCATGCCTGACCTACCTGCAGCCGTCCTCGCGCGGCGCGTGCCAGAAGTCCGGCGGCTGCCCCAAGTACGGAGGCGGGACGCGCCCCAACATCAGCTCCATCCAGTACTACCTGACGATGATCTCCAAGTCCGACCGCCGTGACACCCTGTGGCACTGGTGCACCTGCCTGGCGATGGAGCGCCGTGAGTTCTGCTACACCGGCAACTCCCACGTCAAACCGCTCATGCAGATCATCGACGACCGGGGAGCCTTTCGCGGCTGGGTCGGCGCGGAGGCCTCCTTCTCGACCGGCTCCCGGGCCACGGACATGCTGGCGGTGCTGCGCGTCTCCGACTTCCGCTGACCGGTCCGCACCTGAATGCCCGCCTCCGCCGGCGTCCCCGAGGGGCGCCGGCGGAATGCGGTGGACGGTGGCGTTCTTGGCGCGGCCGTGGACGTGGCCGCAGGGGTCCACACCTCGCTGAGCTCCCGGGGCGCGGGCCCGACCTGTGGCGCTACCACGAGCTGCCCCCGGTCAGGGACCGCGGTCGGCGTCTCCCGGGCTGCGGCCGGAGATCACCCGGCGCGAGTGCGTGGCGTCGGGCACGGACCTGCACCTGGTGGATGGTCTGATCAGCGACGCGGGGCGGATGGTCGGCGAGCTGGTCGCGGTGGCGTCCGGCATCAGCGTGCCCAAGCCCGCCGGCGACGGGCACCGCGGTCACGGTCACCAACGCCGAGCTGCTGGCCGAGCCAAGGGAGGTCGCGGCCCTGGAGGTGGACGCGCACCTGGTCTGACATATTCCCCTGTTTGTTGGTAGCTTTAATCTCCTTACGGGCAGAAGGACCGAAGGAGACTTCCGTGACATCCGCGACGACGGACGCCACCCCACGCGACGGAACGAGGGGTGAGCCGCCGCTGCTGCTCGTCGACCGGGTCGCGATCGGCTACCAGCGGCAGGGCCGCCACGTGCCGGCGGTGGCGGAGGCCGGCTTCGAGGTGCGGCGCGGCGAGAAGATCATGGTGCTCGGCCCTTCGGGCTCGGGCAAGTCCACCCTGCTCAAGGCCGTCGGGGGATATCTCCGCCCGACGGCCGGCCGCATCCTCGTCGACGGGCGCGACACCCCGGAGCCAGGCCCGGACCGTGCCTTCGTCTTCCAGGAGTTCGACCAGCTCTTCCCGTGGCGCACGGTGCTCGGCAACGTCGTCCACGCGCTGCGGGTGACAGGCGCCGACCGGCGGCAGGCCCGGCGGCGGGCCGTCGAGCACCTGGAGCTCATGGGGCTGGGGGATGCCCTCGACAGCCATCCCCACCAGCTGTCGGGCGGCATGAAACAGCGCGTCGCGATCGCGCGGGCGCTGGCCATGGACCCCCTGATGCTGCTCATGGACGAACCCTTCGGCGCGCTCGACGCGCAGACCAGGGGACGGCTGCAGCGCGAGCTCGCCGGGATCGCCGCGCGCACCGACGTGACCCTGCTGTTCGTCACCCACAGCATCGACGAGGCCGTGCTGCTCGGCGACCGCGTGGTCGTGCTCGGCGGCCGTCCCTCGCGCGTCGAGGACATCGTCGACGTCTCCGGCCTGCAGCCGGACTCGCCGGGGTTCGCCGAGGCCCGGCGCCGGCTGCGTGCCCTGCTCGCGGAGGAAGGGGAGGACCTTGACGGCGCCGTCTTCGAGTGACGTGCTGGAGCCCGCCGGGAGGGACCGGCCGGAGCCGGTCGCCCATCGCCGGTCGCCGCGCCTCTGGTCACGCCTGCCGAGCTGGGCCCGCCGGACGATCGTGTTCGTCGCGCTGGTCGGAGCCTGGCAGCTCTACACCTCGCTGTCCGGGGTGAGCCCGTTCGTCTTCTCCGGCCCCTGGGACGTGGCCACGGCGTTCGCCGACGGCTGGGCCGGCGGGGAGATCACCGGTTCCACCCTGACCACCATGAGGCTGCTCGGCGCTGGCGTGGGCATCGGGGTCGTGCTGACCGTCGTCCTCACCGTGCTCGCCGTCACCACGACGATCGGGAACGACGTCCTGACGCTGGTGTCGTCCATGGTCAACCCGCTGCCGTCGGTGGCGATCCTGCCCCTCGCGATGCTCTGGTTCGGGCTGACCGACACTGCGTTGATCTTCGTCACGGCCAACGCCGTGCTGTGGCCGATGACCGTCAACGTCAGCATGGGCCTGCGGACCACGCCCGCCACGCTCGTCATGGTCGGCCGCAACCTGGGCCTGAGCGGCTGGCGGCTGGCCCGCGACGTGATGATGCCGGCCGCGCTGCCGCACGCAATCGCCGGCCTGAAGACCGGCTGGGCGTTCGGCTGGCGCACGATCATCGCGGCGGAGCTGGTGTTCGGGGCCGCCGGCGCCGACGGCGGGCTCGGCTTCTTCATCAACAACTCCCGGTACTACGCCCGGATCCCGGACGTGTTCGCCGGGCTGGTGACGATCGCATTGATCGGCATCGCGCTCGACCTGGTGTTCAACCTGGTCGAGCGGTACACGGTGACCCGCTGGGGCATGAGGGAGGGCACGGCATGATCTGGACTCCGCAAGGCTCGCGTACGCCGGCGAACCGGCTCGCACCGCGACGCTACAGCCGCCGCGACGCCCTGCGCGTCGGCGCGGCCGGCGCCGGGCTGGCGGCGCTGGCCGCCGCGTGCGGCGAAGGGGGCGGCTCGGGTGGCTCCGGCGAGGAGATCAACATCTCGCAGGGCTCCGGGATCAGCTACGCCGCGCTCACCATCATGCAGGCCAACGGCTGGCTGGAGAAGGATCTCCCGGGACGTACGATCAACTGGAAGCTCGTCAGCGGCGGCGCGGCCACCCGCGACGGGCTGCTGGCCGGCCAGCTGCACGTCGGCTCCAGCGGCGTCGGCCCCTACCTCATCGGCTGGGACGCCGGCATCCCCTGGAAGATCGTCAGCTCCCTCAACGACATGCCCCTGTGGCTGGTGGCCAAGGACCCGCGCCTGCGCGGGCTGCGGGACTTCGAGCCCACCGACAAGATCGCCGCCGTCTCGCCGGGCTCCATCCAGTCCGTCATGTTGCAGAAGGCCGCGCGGCAGCAGCTCGGCGACGCCCACGCGCTCGACGGGAACATCGTCGCGATGGCCCACCCCGACGCGTTGCAGGCCCTGGTCGGCGGGCAGATCGCGGCCGCCTACACCTCGCCGCCGTTCCAGTTCCAGGCGGTGGAGCAGGGCTCGCGCAAGCTGGTCGACAGCTACGAGCTGTTCGGCCCGCACGGGTTCAACATGATGGTCGCCACCCAGGAGTACGCGGAGCAGAACGGCGACGTGATCGAGGCGGTGCACAGGAACATCGCCCGGGCCAGCGACCTCATCAGGAACTCTCCCGGCGAGGCCGCGCAGATCCTCTCCAAGGCCGAAGGGGGGAAGGTCTCCCCGGCCCGGTACGAGGAGTACCTGACGTTCGACGGCATCGAGTTCACCACGACGCCGCACGCCCTGCTGAAGCTCGGCGCCTTCATGAAGGAGGTCGGCGTCGTCAAGAAGACGCCCGCCGACTGGCGTGACGTGGTCTTCGACACGGTCAAGCAGGAGGACGGCTCCTGAGCGTCACCAGGCGCCGCGGACAGGACCGCAGGCGGGGCGTACCGGTGGCGTGCTGCTAGGGTGCGGCGGATGAGCGGACGTGGAGTTCTTGTCACCGGAGCGTCGCGAGGCATCGGACGCGCGATCGCGGCGGCCTTCGCCGCCCAGGGAGATCGGGTCGCGATCCACCACCGCGACTCCGCGAAGGAGGCCCAGAGCCTGCTCGGCGAGCTGCCGGGCCGGGGCCATGTGGTCGTCCAGGCCGACCTGGCCGACCCCGACGGCGTGCGGCGCATGACCGACGAGGCGGCGCGCGCCCTCGGCGGCATCGACATCCTGGTCAACAACGCCGGGGTCTTCCTCCACCACCCCGTCACCGAGATGTCCTACGAGCAGTGGCAGGACGCCTGGCGGCGGACGCTCGACGTCAACCTGACGGGCGCGGCCAACGCCACCTGGTGCGCGATCCAGCACATGCCCGCCGGCGGCAGGATCGTCAACGTCTCCTCGCGCGGCGCCTTCCGCGGCGAGCCCGACAGCCCGGCCTACGGCGCGAGCAAGGCGGGGCTGAACGCCTTCGGCCAGTCACTGGCCATCGCGCTCGCCCCGCGGGGCATCGCGGTGGCCTCGGTGGCGCCCGGATTCGTCGAGACGGACATGACGAACGAGCACCTCAAGGCGCCGCGCGGCGACGCGATCAGGTCGCAGAGCCCGTTCGGGCGGGTGGCGCGGCCGGAGGAGATCGCGACGGCCGTGCTGTACCTCGCGTCGCCGTCCGCCGAGTGGGCCAGCGGCACGGTGCTCGATCTGAACGGCGCCTCATACCTTCGCTGACAAGTCCACCCAAATCTCATGATCTCCGTTAATCAGGCGGTTATTGTGAATTTCTAGGGACACTTCGGAAACTCGTTTCGAGGGGGACGGCGTGGCCAAGGGGTGCTTGTACGCGCTGGCATCCGGCGCGGGATGCGCGGCGCTCGTCGTGATCGGCTTCGTCGCCTACGTCCACCTCGGATCAGGCGTCCTGCTCCTCGCCCTGCTGATGGCGCCCATCGGCCTGTGCGGGCTGGTCGTCGCGCACGACGTCATGAACCACCGGGCCGTCAACGCCGGCGAGCGGCAGCGGCTCGCCCGCGAGCGTGACCGGGTCCGGCGTACCGTCGACCTCGTCACCGACCCCTCCCTCACCGACGTCGAGCGCCTGGCCGTGATCGACTGCTTCGTTCCGAGGCTGGGACGGAACCCGGCGCGGTCGCCGTACCGTGACAGGTTCGTGGCGGTGGACGAGCTGTCCCCGCCGTCACGCGCCCTGCTGGAACGGGCCAGAGCGGCCGTCATGTCCGTCTACACCTCCCAGGTCATGCGGCGGCGGCTGCTGGACGACCTGGCCAACGAGACCCTGTTACCGAGGCAGCTCTGGGAGATCGCCATGCTCCTGCGGGTGCAGACGCACCTGCAGGAGGAGCAGGACGAGGCCCGCCAGGGACGCGTCACCCCCGAACTGCTGGCCGTGCTCGAACCCCAGCAGGAGGCCCTGCGCCGCTCCGTCGCGTCGGTGACGGCCAGAGTGGAGAGCCTGGAGCGGTACGCCGGTCGGGTCCAGGAGGCCGACGCCGCCCTGCGGGCCATGGACGCCCTGGGCAACAACCACAAGTACCGGGCCCTGCTGGCCCACACCGACGACACCGAAGGGCTGCGCGAGCTCGAAGCCCAGGGAGACACGCTGCAGGAGACCCTGACCAGGAGCGTCCGCGACGCCATCGAAGCGGGCCAGACCCTCGAGATCACGTGAGCCGGCGTTCCAGCAGGTGCGCTCCCCGGCCCGCCAGCAGCGAGCCGCACCACTCGCGCAGATCCGCCGGGTCGGGCCCGCGCGCCTCGCCCCCGGCCAGCAGGCCGGCCCAGTCGAGCAGGGACTCGGCCAGCATGAGCGGCACCCCACGCCGCTCGTGCACCTCGGCCGCCGCCTCGAAATGTTCGGCGGCCCGCCGCGGATCCCCCATGGCGACGCGCAGGTGCGCCAGATAGTGGTGCCCGCAGTGGTGCGCCACCGTGCCGTGCCCGAACGTCTCGCCGTCGGCGGCCAGCGCGTCGTACAGCTGTCCGGCCAGTTCGGGCCGCCCCAGCCTGGACGCGGCCACGGCCAGGTTGTCGAGAGCGGGCCGGTAGGCCATGTTCCGTGGCGGCTCGGCGCCCTGGTCGGCCAGGATGCGGTCGAGCAGGGGAGCGGCCCCCTCGTCGCCCAGCTCGCACAGGAAGCGCAGCACCGCGTGCACCGGGTCGACGCGCGGCGCCCGGGCGGCCCGCCGCAGCCGGTCGCCCAGCTCCCACAGCCGCCCCTGCAACCGCCGGATCTCGCCGATCTGCTCGGCGTAGATGGCCACGGCCTCCAGGCGGCGGCCGATCTCCGAACCGAGCCGCATGGCGGCCTCCGCCTCGGCCTCCGCCTGCGCCAGGTCGCCCTGCATGAGGGTCAGCCCGGCCCTGGAATAGCCGATCACCCAGTTGAGCTGGGGTTGCGCCAGCCGGCGCGCCAGCTCGTCGGCCCGGTCGAGCAGCGTCGCCGCCCTGGCCGCGTCGCCGCTGTCGAGCACCGGGGGCGTGCGCTGCACGTACGCGTGGAACAGCGCGAGGTCGTCGCCCGTCATGCGGGCGGCCTCCAGCATCTCGTCGCCGTCGCGGTGCCGCTGGTGCAGCGGGTCGGCGGGGATGATCGTCAGGCTGCGCAACCCCAGCACGCCGGCCAGCGTGCGCGGGTCGCCGGACTTGCGGGCCAGCGCCACCGCCTCGTCGCTCAGCGCGAAGCGCCGCTCGCCGTCGGGCGCCCAGATCAGCTCCGAGGCGAGCTGGGCCGCCAGCAGCGCCCTGGTGCTGACGTCAGTGGAGTCGACCAGCCGGCGCGCCTCGGTCAGCAGGGCGATGCGCTGCGTGTCGGGCGCCGCCGAGATGGTGGAGAAGCCGCGGTCGCCGCCGAGCGCGGCCATGACGATCAGGTCGTGGCGCTCGCACTCCCTGGCCAGGTCGGCCGCCCGCACCAGGGTCTGCCTGGCCTCCGGGTCGCCCGCCAGCCACATCGCCCTGCCGCACTCCATGAGCAGCTCCGCGCGCCGCTCCCGCGTCGTGCCGGGGAAGTCGCCGAGCAGGTCGAGCACCCGCTGGTACCACGTGACCGCCTCGCGGTGGGCCAGCCCGGCCAGCGCGTGTTGCGCCGCGCGCACCGCCGCCTCCGCCGCCGCGCGCACCCGGGCGGGGTCGCGGCCGTGTTCGGCGGCGGCCAGCAGGTGAGCGGCCACGACGTACGGCCGGGCCTCCATGGCGCCCGGGTCGGTCCGCGACAGCGCGTCGGCCACCCGGCCGTGCAGCAGCCCGGCGCGCGGCACGGACAGGTTGGCGTAGAGGGCGTTCCTGGTCAGCTCGTGCGTGAAGTGGCAGGAGCCGCCGTCGGACATGCTCACCAGGCCCGCGCCCATCGCCTCCTCGACGGCGGCCACGAACCGCGCCTCGTCGAGGTCGAGCCCGGCCCGCAACTCGGCCGGCTCCATGCGCTCGCCGACGGCCAGCAGGTTGACCAGGTCACGCGCGTCCGGAGGGAGCTGCGCCATGCGGGCCACGGCCATCCTGGACACCGAGTCGGGCACGGCCAGCGCGTCGAGGTCCTTGCCCGCGGCCAGCTCTCTCACCACCTCGCTGACCAGGAACGCGTTGCCGCCCGTGATCCGGTGCAGCCGCTCGGCGTCGCCGCCGGTGCGCAGCTGCGCCAGCGCGTGACCGACCTCGTCGAGGCCGAAGGCGGGGACCGGGATGACCCGGCTTTCCGCGGTCACCTTGTGCAGCTCCGGCATCGCCGACTCGACCGGCAACGGCCGCGACATGGCGAGGACGAGCATGGGCAGGGCGTCGGCGTCCCACATGAGGGCGTTGAGCATCTGCAGCGACTCCAGCGTCGCCCACTGCAGGTCGTCGATCACCAGCAGCACCGGTCGTACGGTGGCCAGGCGTTCGATCAGCGTGCGGGCCGCGGCCATCAGGTGGTAGCGCTCCGAGACGGGCTCGGTGGCGGGCGGCACCTCCAGCGACAGCGGCGGCGCGGCCAGCGACGGAGCGAGCCGGACGAGCTGGCCGCACTGCTGGTCGACCCCGGCCCGCAGCAGCAGCGCGGGTGAGGTGCGGGCCAGCCGTTCGACCGCGCCCGCGATCGGCTCGTACGCCTGCCGCGCCGGATCCGTGCACCGCCCCGCGAGCACCGTGAACTGCCGCTTGAGCGCCCGCCTGGCGACCTCGGAGGCCAGCCGGGTCTTGCCCACTCCCGGCTCGCCCTGCAGGATCACCAGCCCGCTGCCGAACTCGGCCGCCGCCAGCTCGCCGTCCAGCGCCCGCAGCTCCTCCTCCCTGCCGACGAAGGGCAGCACGTGGTTCTCGTCCAGCCACGGCGCCGGCCCGCCGCTCTGGTGGTGCTCGGCGCTCTGCCAGTGCAGCTCGTACGTGTGCAGCGGCTCCCGCAGCCCCTTGCCGGGCAGCCGCCCCAGGTCCTTGAACTCGTGCCTGCCCCGCCCCTGCGCCAGCCGGCGTACCAGGTCGGTGCAGAGCACCTGGCCGCCCTCGGCCAGCGCGACCAGGCGTGCCGCCTCCACCGTGGGCAGCCCGCTGACGTCGTCGCGCCCCCAGCACACGTCGCCGGCGGCGAGCGCGGCCCGGATGGAGATCTTCTCCGGGGCGCGCTCGTTCTCGTCGGCGACCGCCTGCTCGACCGCGATGATCGCGTCGAGCCCGGCCGTGGCCGAGTCGAACACCGCCATCAGCCCGTCGCCCAGGCTCTTGGTGAACGTCGAGCCGTTGGCGGTCACGACGGACTGCAGCAGCTGGTAGAGCCGGCGGAAGACGACGTTGGCCCGCTCCTCGCCCAGCCTGACGCGCAGGGCGGTGGAGCTCACCACGTCGGTGAACAGGATGGTCGCCGTGGTGAGCGCGCCGGGCGCGTGCGGGGGAGTCACGTGCCCGGCCCTTGCGGCGTCCGCCCTTTCATGGCCCGCACGGGCGCGCGCAACCTGCCGCGGACCTCCCGGCGGACCGCCCGGGTCGCCACCGCGGGGCGCGACTGCCTGATCCGCCAGGCGCGGGCCAGCTCTTCGGGGATCCGGAACGCCGCGGTGCCGTCGGAGTGGCGGTCGATCAGCGCGATGACGATGTGCCTGCCGGCTTTGCGCGTCAGCCGGCGGGCCACGCCGTCGACGGGGCCCGCCAGCCAGGAGTGCCGGTGCGCCGAACGTGCCGCCGCGAACAGGGCGGTGAACCACCATGCGGGCTTCGGCACCTGGAGCAGCTCGGGCACCTGGTCGGCACGGTGGGCGGCGTCGCGGAAGACCCAGTGCACCAGGCTGCGCGGCAGCTTGCGCCACCCGAGGGGCATGAACTCCTCCATCTCCGCCAGCAGCGTGGCCATCAGCCGGCGGCCCTCCTCGCTGGATTCGTAGAGGCGGCCGAGACGCTCGCTGACCGGCTCGACATCGGCGAGCGTGAGAGGCCTGTCACGGCAGGCGTCGACGCCCATCAGATGGCCGAAGACGCTCCACGTGTGCAGGTGGGCGGCGCGCTCCTCCTCGGTCAGCACGACGCCCATGCGCTCCAGAGCCTCCCACGTCACCACCGAGAAGTCGAAGATGGTGGCCAGCAGCAGTTCCTGGTTGACCGGGGGCCCGTATCTCGCGGTGTCCCAGCGGTCGGCGTAGCGCTCGTCGACCACGGCGCGCACGAACGAGTGCAGGATGCGCAGCCCGATCGCCGTGGTGTGCCCGGGGCCACCGGGCCGCAGGCTGCCGGTCGCCCGCAGCCCCATCACGTCGATCAGCATCTGCCCCGTCTCGGCCACCCTCCGGGTGAGGCTGTGCGTGGCCAGGTTGGAGACGCCGGCCAGGACCTTGGCGCTGGACACCTCCACGTACGCCATCGGCAGGCACTTGCAGAACAGCGCGGCCGACTGGTAGAGCCCGTAGTCGGCGAACACGGCCTGCCCCCTGGCCAGCAACTCCTCGTCGTCGCCCCAGCCGGGCAGGTCCCTGGCGAAGTCGATGGCGTCGAAAATCTCGGAGGCGGGCGGCTCGCCCGAGGGCGCCCTCGCCTCCCGCTTGGCCTGCCCCAGCTCGGCGACCACGGCCTTGAGCAGCTCCAGCGGGCCGCTCCCCTCGGGCTGGGCCTCGAGATAGTCGGCGACCACCTTGTCGATGTCGGGATCCGCCTGCTGCCTCAGCTGCCGGAACCGTTCTTCCGGCCAGCGCTCGTCCTGTTCCGTCATGTGCCCCGTACTCCAGATTCGGTCAGAGGCCGCCCCGTTTGCGCAGAGCGGCGACATCCAGCAGCGTGATGGTCCGGCCTTTGACGGCGATGAGATTGCGCGACACGAGAGACTGCAGCGCCCGGTTGACCGCCGGTCGCGACGCGCCGATCAGCGCCGCCAGGTCGGACTGCGTCAGCCTTGGCATCTCCACCACGCCGTCGGCGTGGCCGTGCTTGTCGGCCAGTTGCAGCAGCAGCTTCGCCAGCCGCCCGCCGAGGTCGAGGAAGGCCAGGTCGGCGGCCTGGTCGGTGAGCCTGCGCACCATGTGGCCGAGCATGCGCAGGAACTCGTCGGCCAGCCCCGGGTGCTCCCGCATGAGCTCCAGCAGCCGCGCCCTGGGCAGCGCGAACACCCACGCCGCCCGCGCCGTCACGATCGACGCCGAGCGCGGTGAGCCGTCCAGCAGCGCCATCTCGCCGAAGGTGTCGCCCCTGCCCAGCATGTTGAGCACGATCTCGTCGCCGTGCTCGGTGGTGAACACCACCTTCACCAGGCCGGCCAGCAGGACGTAGAGGGACTCTCCCGGGTCGCCCTGGTGGAAGATGATCTGCCCCGAGCGGTATCTCCGCGCCAGCCCCGCCTGAGCCGTGCTCCGGATGCCGCTCTCTCCGAGCACGCGGAACAAGGGAATCTCCGCCAGCACGGTGGCGATCGCCTCGGCGTCGTGAGGGAGATGCCCTTTCATGCAAGAACTTTAGGCCGCATTCCGCGCCTGGACAGGGAGCCGCCGCCGATGCCTGGAATGTGACGAGGAACACAGCCGTACTGTGTCGTCCGGAACAGACCGGACAGATCACTCGACGCACGGTGGACCTGCCGGACGGGATTGGCCCCCCGAGTACCCGGACCGGCAGGGAGAAGACAGACATGCACGTGGAGACCATCGAGCGTCCCGGCACGGCCACGGCCGCGCTGGTGTCGGCCGCGCAGGACGGCGACGCGGCGGCGTGGGAGCGGCTGGTCGAGGAGTTCAGCCCCATGCTCAGGGCGCGCATCCGCAGGTTCAGGCTCAGCCACGAGGACGCCCAGGACGTGCTCCAGACCACCTGGCTGCTGGCCTGGCAGAACCTGAAGAGCGTGAGCGACGGCCAGCGGATGGCGGGCTGGCTGGCGACCATCGCCTTCCGCGAGTGTCTCAAGCTCACCAGGCGGACGAAGGAGATCTGCACGCCCGACCTCGATTCATTGGGCAGCACGGACGACGTCGACAGGGAACTGGCCAGGATCTGGCTGGCGGGCACGCTGGCCGAGCTGGTCGAGGAACTGCCGGCGGCGCAGCGGGTCCTGTTCAGAGCGCTCACGGAAACCTCCGAGCCCCACTACGTGGACGTGGCACGCAGGCTGGGCAGGCCGGTCGGGAGCATCGGGCCCACCCGAGCCCGCTGTTTCGCGAAGCTGCGCGGGCTGCTCCAGGCTCGGGAGATCACCCGCGACTTCCTTGACTGACTCACTTCGTGTCCGGGCCGAGCGGGATCGCCTCCAGGAACGGCTCGAAGTCGAAGTGCTCCATCTCGTACGCGTCGGGATCGGTCTCCGACGGATAGCGGTAGACCCCGCGCGGACGGCCGAGCCCCGGGTTGCCGGCGAACATGTCGCCGACCGCCTGGGGGACCAGGCCGCGCTTCATCTCCTCCGCCAGGCCCTCGGAGATCTCCTTCGCGAACGGGGCGTCGTAGAGCGCGGAGACGGTCTGGTAGACGCGGAAATAGCTGACGATGAAGCGCATCCGGTCGCGGTAGGACACCCAGTCGGCGACGCCCGCCATGGACGCCTCCTGGTCCTCGGTGATGAACTCCTCGGCCAGCTTGCGCACCTTCTCGTTCCTGATCGGCGCCCACACCTCGGCCAGGTCGACGCCGGCGGGCGCGGTGAGCGGCCTGCCGACCTTGACGTCGCTGAGCGGCGTGCGCACCGCGAACATGTGGCGCGTGTAGAGGGAGGACCACGCCGACTCCAGCAGGCGCGTCAGCCACGGCTGGTCCTCGTGCCGCGCGCTGTAGAGCCGGAACCTGGGAAAGGGCCGCCGGGTCACCAGCGAGCGCAACGACCGCCACGACACCCGCGTCAGCCACCTGACGGGCCGGTAGAGCACGAGTTCCAGGGCCTTCTGCGCGCGTGCCTGCTCGTAGGCGGACAGCGCGATGTTGGCGCCCAGCATCAGCTCGGCCCGGTCCGCCGGGTCGGTGGCCTCCCGGGCCTCCACCAGCAGCTGCGCGGCGTCCTTCAGGTAACGCTCGTCGGCGTCGGCCAGCAGGTCGGTCAGGAACCGCGGCGGCGTCGGCGTCAGGCCGGACTCGGGGCTCACCTTGAGGTAGCGGTCGGGCGTGTCGTTCCACAGGTTGACCGCGAGGCTGGCCGTCTCCAGGAAGATGGCCCGGTTGGCCAGCGCCAGCCCGAGCCGGTAGCTGGGGCCGAGCAGGGTGAGCAGCGCGGCCCTGAACACCCGCATGAACCGCTGCGGTACTCCGAGCCGGCGCCCGACGTCCTCGATGAACGGCGAGCCGGGGCTGAGGTCCAGGCTCTCCCCGACCGCCTTGGACGTCCAGGTGGCGTAGCAGTACCAGTTGGTCGCGTCCCTGCCGAGGTGCGCGGCCAGGTCACCGGCGACGCGGTGGTAGCTGTGGGCGATGACCATCGCTTCGAGCGCCGGGCTCCGGTCCTTGTAGGCCGCGATGCGCAGCACGTCGTCCGCGGTCATCGGAGTGTCGGACATGGGGTCTCCCGTGTTGCTGGTCCCGTCGCCTCGGAGAGCGTGCTCCGGGGGCGTCGGATACGGTCGGCGGCCGGCTCTGCCCCGTGGCCGCCAGCCAGGAGCGTAGGAGCCGCCGCTTGCGACGGGCTTGCAGACGAATCGTCGATCCGCCGCCCCGGGCGGCACTCCCGGGGCGGCGCCCTCAGTCCAGCACCACGATCCTGCTGAGCACGACGTACCCGCCGAGCGCCCCCGCGCTGCCGGCGGCGGTCGCCGTGGTGAGGTTGACCACGAGGTCATAGGTGCCGGCGCTGAGCCGGCCGCGCATCGGGACGGAAGCGGTGTACCGGCCCGAGCCAGGGGTGAAGGTCAACTCCATGGGCGGAGTGGGATGCCGTGACTCACCGCCTCCCGGCCGGTCGGTGACGATCTCCAGCTTCCAGCAGCCCGCCAGCCAGTCGACCAGCTCACCGGTGACCTCCCAGCTCACGTCCACGGTCCAGCCCTCGCCCCGCCGCACGACCTTCGTGGGCTGAGCACCGGGATCGACCACCTGACCGTGCAGAGTCCCGGTCAGCTGCTCGGCCGGCACCTTCATCACGTGGAATTCCCCGGTCGCCATGTCGCTCTCCTCTCCGCGGGGCGGTGCCCCGTGCGAAGGTGCAGAGCGCCGCCGATGGCGGGGAAATACGCACCCTTCTGGTGATGGATGACGGACTTCTGGCCGTCCGTCTAGCGCAGGCGGACCGCGTCGGGGCCCAGCTCGGTGACGTCGCCGACGCCCAGCAGCTGCAGGGTGCGTACGAGCTCGGCGTGCAGCAGGTCGAGCACCCGGCGCACGCCCGGTTCGCCGCCCGCCATCAGCCCGTAGAGGTAGGCGCGGCCGATGAAGCAAGCCTTCGCGCCCAGCCCGACCGCGGCGGCCACGTCGGCGCCCGTGCGGACGCCCCCGTCGAGGAAGACCTCGGTGCGGTCGCCGACGGCGGCCACCACCGCTGGCAGCAGTTCCAGCGGCGTGGGGGCGCGGTCGAGCTGCCGCCCGCCGTGGTTGGACACGACGATGCCGTCCACTCCCACCGCGGCCAGCTCCTTGGCGTCGTCGACCCGCTGCACACCCTTGACCAGCAGCTTGCCCCGCCACGCCGACCGGATCCAGCCGAGGTCCCTGATCGTCACCGAGGGGTCGAACATCAGGTTCGTGATCCCCGCCAGGTCGTCGGGCGCGCCGTCCACGGTGGCGAACCTGAGCGGCTCGCTGGTCAGGAAGTCGAACCACCACGCCGGGTGCCGCACCGCCTGGAGCGCGCTCCGCCAGCGCAGGGACGGCGGGACGGTCAGGCCGTGCCGCACGTCGCGCAGCCGGGCCCCCGCCACGGGCACGTCCACGGTCACCACCAGCACGTCCATGCCCGCCTCCCGCGCCAGGGACAGGACGTCCAGGTTGCGGGCGCGGTCACGGACGACGTACAGCTGGAACCAGTTCCACCCGCCGGGGGCCGCGGCGGCCACGTCGCCGGCGCTGGTGGTGCCCATGGTGGACAGCGTGTACGGGACACCCGCGCGTGCGGCGGCCCGCGCCACCGCCGGTTCGCCCTCGCGGTGCATCATGCGGGTGAAGCCGGTGGGGCCGAGCACGACCGGCATCGCGATCCGCCGCCCCAGGATCTCGACCGCGGTCGGGGCCTCGGCGACGTCCCGCAGCACGCGGGGCCTGAACTCCACGCGCTCGAACGCCTCCAGCGCCCTGGCCATCGACCGCTCGCCCTCGGCCGCGCCGTCGACGTAGTCGAACACCATCCGCGGAGCCCGCCGCCTGGCCAGCAGCCGCAGGCCGGCCACGTCGGCGGCGCCCGCGATGCGCTGGGCCGCGGACCAGCGGGGCCGGCCGGGCATCACGGCCCGCAGCTCCCGCCAGCGGGGCAGGCGCCGCGGCTGCTTCGGTGTGGCGTCGATGACCAGGACGTTACCAAACGATCCTGGACGAACCGCGTACGGTGGGATGGTGATCGACGACTGGACCGTGCTCGCGGGCGGCTCGCCCGCGAGCCTCGCCACCGGGGCGGAACTGGTCGCCCGCTGGTCGGAGCCGCACCGCCGCTACCACACCCTCGGCCACCTGGCCGCCGTGCTCGCGGCCGCCGGCCGGCTGGCAGGAGACGCGGACGATCCCGCGGCGGTGCTGCTGGCCGCCTGGTTCCACGACGCCGTCTACGACGGCAGGCCGGGCTGGGACGAGGAGCGCAGCGCCCAGCTCGCGCAGTCGAGGCTGCCCAGGTGCGGCGTGCCCGCCGGCCGCGTCGCCGAGGTGGCCAGACTGGTACGCCTGACGGCCGCCCACGCGCCGGCCGACGGGGACCGCGACGGCGCCGTCCTGTGCGACGCCGACCTCGCCGTCCTCGGCGGCCCGGACTACGCCGGCTACGCCGCGGCCGTCCGCGAGGAGTACGCCCACGTGCCCGACGATTTGTTCGCCAAGGGGCGCTCCGAGGTGCTGCGCCGGCTGCTGGCCGGGCCGTCCATCTACCGGACGGCGCGGGCGCGCGAGTGGTGGGAGGAGGCCGCCCGCGCCAACCTGGCCGCCGAGCTAGCGGCGCTTGCGGCGGCGCAGGCCGGCGGCGACGAGCCGCTGTAGCAGCTCGCGGGAGCTGACCGCCTGGGCGCCCAGCGACACCGCGCGGGCGTGCACGGTCTCCGGCACGTCGTAGTGATCACGGTCGAACGCCCGCTCCGGCACCCCGAGCCGCAGCGCGAAGTCGTGCAGCTCCCGCAGCGAGCTGTCGCTGACCAGGTGCGACCACATGAGGCCGCGCGGCCCCGGCCAGTTGGGCGGGTCGATGAGGACGGTCACGACCCCAAGAATAGAAGGGCGCCGCGGCCGGGCCGGCGCCGGACGGCCAGGCCACCATGGGCGGCCGGGCCGGGCCCGCCGCCTCAGCGCCGGACGGGCAGGACCCGGCCGCGCACGGCCAGCTCGCCCAGGTCGGGCAGCACGATCTCGGCGCCGTGCACGTGCAGCTCGGCCGCGCCGCCGCCGTCCCTGGTGACCGCGATCACCAGCCCGAAGCCGCCTTTCCTGCCCGCCTCGACGCCGGGCAGCGCGGACTCGACCACCGCGGCCCTGGCGGCGGGCAGGTCGAGGCGGCGTACGGCCTCGAGGAACAGGGCGGGATCGGGCTTGCCCGGCAGGTTCATCAGGGCCGCGTCGTTGCCGTCGACCAGCAGGTCGAACAGGTGCGTGACGCCCGCCGCGGTCACCAGCCTGCGGCCGTGCAGGCTGGCCGACACGGCCGCCGTACGCGCTCCTCGCCGCCGCAGCTCGTGCAGCAGCGCGACCGTGGAGGGGAAGGCGGCCACGCCGTACTTGTCCACCTGGGCCATGAAGATCTGGTCCTTGGCCAGGCCGAGCCCGTGCACGGTCGGCGCGCCTGGCTCGTCGTCGGGCGCGCCCTCGGGCAGCGTGATGCCGCGCGCGGCCAGGAAGGTGCGGATGCCGTCGAGCCGGGGACGCCCGTCGACGTGGCGGAGGTAGTCGTCGCGGATGTCGAAGGGCGCCGAGCGGCCGCGCAGGAAGGCGTCGAAGACGTGCTTCCAGGCGGCCGCGTGCCCCCGGGCGGTGTCGGTCACCACGCCGTCGGTGTCGAACACGACGGCGCTGATCACGCCCAGGTCGATGACGGGCTCGTTCGCGCTGCGTTCGTTCACAGTGCGAACGTAACCGCTCTACCAGGCGACGGGTAGCTCCTTCACGCCGTAGACGATGGCGAGTTCCCTGAACGGCACCTCGCCCGCCACGCGCAGGCCGGGGAAGCGGCGCAGCAGCGCGGGGAAGGCGATGCGCATCTCCATCTGCGCCAGCGGCGCGCCGATGCAGCGGTGGATGCCGTGGCCGAACGCCATGTGCGAGCCCGCGACGTCGCGGCCGGGCCGGACGACGTCGATGTCGTCGCCCAGGCTGGGGTCGCGGTTGGCGCCGGTCAGCGAGCAGAGCACCATCTCGCCCTTCTTGATCGGCACGCCGTGCAGCTCCATGTCGTCGCGGGCGAACCGCGGGAAGGCGACCTGCACGACCGTCATGTAGCGCAGCAGTTCCTCGACGACGTCGTTGACGTAGCCGTCGACCTCGCGCACCTTGGCGGCCTGCTCGGGGTTGCGCAGCAGCCAGAGGGTGCCGAGCGCGAGCATGCTCGTACTGGTGTCGTGGCCGCCGGTCAACAGGCCGTCGGCCATGCTGGCCAGAGTGCGGTCGTCGAGCTCGTCTCCGTGGTCGCGCAGCAACTGCCCGAGCAGCCCTTCGCCCGGCTGCCGGCGCTCCTTGGCCACGAGGTCGGTGAGGTACGCCATCGCGTCGTTGATCGCCTGCAGGGACGCCTCGGGACCGGCGGTGAAGTCGAAGCGGTCCTTGCTGAGCTTCACGAAGTCGGCGCGCTCGTCGTACGGGACGCCGAGCAGCTCGCACACGACGAGGGACGGGATCGGCAGCGCGAACTCCTCGACCAGGTCGACCGGCATGCTCTCGGCGCCCTTGGCCTCGATGCGGTCGAGGGCCTCTTCGACCATGGCCTCGATCCGCGGCTCCAGCCTGCGCAGCCGCCGCATGGTGAACTCGGGCGTCAGGAACTTGCGCAGCCGGGTGTGCTCGGGCGGGTCACGGAAGCCGAGGCCGCCCGGGTCCTCCTGGTTGGACCCGAGCCCGACGACTCCGGCGAAGTCGTTGCTGAAGCGTTCGTGGTCGCCGAGGACGCCGCGCACGTCCTCCCAGCGGGTGACCAGGTAAACGGTCTGACCGCCGGGGATCTCCATCGGGAAGACGGGGTGCTCGGCCCGGATGCGGCCGAGCTCACCCACGGGATCGAACCCGTCACGCATGAACTGGACGAGAGGGAACTCGTTGTCTGCCATCGATATCCGTCCTGCTGGGATGCATCACACCATGTCGGGATAAACCCCTCCATAGATGGTCTCACCCGCAAAGGGGACTGTTGCCCTCCCAAAGGAGGAATTTGTCCTCGACCCGGTGGAGGTCGTCCTCACCCTACGGTCCCGCTCGCGGGCGGAACCGCTGCTCCCGGCGCTCACCTTTTGTGACCGCCGGGTCACCCGATCGCGGGCTGGACGGACCGTACGGACGGTGGCGGGGAGAGGGCTGCCGGGAGTGTCACCGATCGCCTCGAACCGGTTTTCCGGAGTCGATCAAGCGTTGGAACTGGGGGGAAAGCTGGGCAAAATGGGGCCGCAGATGCCGTTTGGCGTACAAGATGGCGACATTCTGCGATGATCTCGTCGCATAGAGCCGGAGCCAGAGCCCCCACGGATAGTGACTGATGCCGACATTCGAGGAAATAGCAGCCTTCGTCACAGAGAAGCCGCTCGCCACCGCTGTCATCGCGCTGCTCAGCCTTGCCGGGCTCGCGCTGGCGTTCCTGGTCATCAGGGTCGTCTGGCGCGCGGCCGCCTGGTTGTTCGCCCGATACGTGGCCCAGCGTCCCGTCGAGGACGTGCTGACCATCGTGGCCGCGTCCATCGCCACAGGCGTGTCGGCGCAGGGCATGTGGCGCTTCTCCGGCGACGTGCTGGGGCTCGACGGGCCGCTGCGGCTGCTGCTGTTCGCGTTCATCGAGGTCGCGATCATCACCTCCGCCGTGCGCGCCCGCCGCAACATGCGCGAGAACTTCTCCGCCGGGATCGACGGCATCGCCGTGTGGGCGCTGACCTGCCTCACCGCCGTCCTGTCCAGCATGGACGCGCGCAGCGTGCCCGAGGCGCTGTTCAGGCTGGCCGCCCCGCTGGTGGCCGCCTGGCTGTGGGAGCGCGGCATGGCGATCGAACGCCACCGCATCCGCGGCACCGGCCGCATCAACTGGCGGCTGACGCCCGAGCGGCTGATGGTCAGGATGGGCCTGGCCGAGGTCAGCGACCGTACGGCCAGCGAGGTCGACGCCCACCGCAGGCTGACCCGCGTCGCGCTGGCAGCCAAGCGGGCCAAGGCGCTGCGCGAGGGAGGGGCGTCCGAGCGGAAGATGCGCGGCGCGCTGAGCAAGCTCGACAAGGCCATGGACCAGGCCGTCGAGCACACCGGGCTGGCCGTGGACCAGGGCCGCCAGGAGGCCCTGCTGGCGCAGATCGCCGCCCTGTACAACACCTCCGCCCTCATCGACGCCGACCCCCGCGTCCCCTGGGAGCCGGAGGCCGACCACCGGCCGGTGCCCGCCCGCCCCGCCCTGCCGCCCGCGCTGGCCGAGCTCGTCGAGGACGAGGACGAGGACGTCGAGGTGCTCGACGCCACCCCGCAGGTGGTCAGCACGGCCGAGCGGGCCGCCCTGATGCGGGCCGCGCGCGACTACTGGGACCGGCAGATCGCCAAGGGCATCGTGCCGCGCACCGTCGACATCGCCCAGGAGATCGGCATCTCGCTGGCCACGGCGCGCGAGTATCGTGCTCTCTGGAAGCTGGAGCCGCAGGCGCACGCCCTCATCGAGGCTCTCTACCACCAGCACGGCATCGTCGACACAGGCGCCTTCCCCGCGCTGGGGGCCGACGGGAGGGTGCTGACGAAGTCCTGAGGCGTCGTTGGAGGAGCACCGTTGCGGGAGCGCACGCTGGAGCGCGTCAGGAAACTCCTGGCCAAGGCCGAACGCACCGACAACGAGCACGAGCGGGCGACGTTCATGGCGGCCGCGTCGGCGCTCATGGCCAGGCACGGCATCGACGCGCTTCCTCCCGCGGGCACCCGCCAGACGCCCGGCGACCGCATCGTCTCCCTGCCCCACCCGTGGGCCAGGGAGAAGGCCCGCCTCGTGAGCCTGGTCGCCCAGGCGGTGCGGTGCCGGCCCCTGCTCATCGGGCGGGGTGAGGGCGGGCAGCGGGTGCACGTGTTCGGGTTCGCCGCCGACCTCGAACGCGCCGACCTGCTGGCCACCTCGCTGCTGCTGCAGATGGCCTCGGGGCTCGCACGCGTACGGCTTCCCGAGGGGGTCACGGCCGTGCGGGCCTACCGGCGGTCGTGGTTGCTCGGGTTCACCGACGAGGTGTACCGGCTGCTGTGCGAGGCCGAGTCCCGCGCCGAGGCCGAGTCCGCCGGCACCGGGACGGCGGTGGTGCTGGCCGACCGGAGGGCCGAGGTGGAGCGGGTGGTGGCGGCCCGCTACCCGGACATCCGGATGAGCGTGCCCAGGACGAGCGGCACCGGCTACCGCGACGGGGTCGCCGCGGGCCGCCACGCGGACATCGGCCGCACCGGCATGAGCACCGCCACCGCCCCCGAGCTCGCCCGCTGACCCCACCCACCACTCGGAGCAAGCGCTTGGGGTAAGCCCTTTCCGCAGATCCGTTTGGGCGGGCTCACCGCGGGCATAAGCGCGCACGGAACGCAGGATCCGCGGAAGCGAGACAGGTCACCGTGAACGCATCCTCCCGTCTCATCACCGCCGACCAGCTACGCGATCTCGCCCGCGACCTCCTGACCGCCGCACGGGTCCCCGCCGACACGGCGGCGACGGTCTCCGCCTCCCTGGTCGAGGCCGACCTCGCCGGGCACGGCTCGCACGGCGTGCGCCGGCTCGTGCCGTACGTCGACAGCATCGAGGCCGGTGTGATCGTGCCGGACGCCCGCCCCGGCGTCGTCTCGCGCCGTGGCGCGACCGCCGTCGTGTCGGGGCGGCGCGGCTTCGGGCAGGCCGCCGCCCGGCTGGCCACCGCCGAGGCCGCGCGGCTCGCCGCCGGGCACGGCGCCGGCGTGGTCGCCATCAGGGAGTGCAACCACGTCGGCAGGCTCGGCGAGTACGCCGGGACGCTGGCCGCCCGGGGACTCGTCGCCCAGGTGGTCGGCAACGCCGACCCGACCGTCGCCCCGTACGGCGGGCGCCGCAGGATGCTCGGCACCAACCCCATGGCCTGGGCCGTGCCCCGGGCAGGGGGCGCGGCCGTGGTCATGGACTGGGCGACGGCCGCCATGGCCGAAGGGAAGCTGGGCCTGCTGCTCGCCGGCGGCTCGAAGGCACCCGAGGGGGTGGTCGTCGATCCCGAGGGCCGCCCTTCCACCGACCCGGCCGACTTCTACCGGGGCGGGGCGCTGCTGCCGTTCGGCGGCCACAAGGGGTATGGCCTGAGCGTTCTCATCGAGCTGGTCGGCGGCCTGCTCACCGGCACCGGCACCGCCTGCTCACCCGGGTACGACGGCACGTTCGGCACGGTGATCACCGCGGTGGACCTGTCCGCGTTCGTCCCCCTGGACGACTACGTCGCCCAGGTCGAATCCTTCTGCGAAGCCCTGCGCGCATCGGGTCCCGGCGTGGTCGTTCCGGGGGAGCCGGAGGCCGAGGCGCGCGCGACGCGGCTGAAGGAGGGGATCCCCGTGCCCGCGCCCGTCTGGGCCGAGCTGGGCGTCCTCGCCGCACGGCTCGGCGTTCCGCAGCCGTGAGCTCCGCGGCCCGCCACACCCTGAGCCCCTGGAGGTCAGATGTCCGCCCCCACACCCGAACTGAAGCGCGTCGTCGCGGGCGCCCTCGTGGGCACCGCACTGGAGTGGTACGACTTCTTCATCTACGGCACCGCCGCCGCGCTCGTCTTCAACCAGCTGTTCTTCACCGAGGCCGATCCGGCGGCGGGCACGATCGCCGCGTTCGCCACGTTCGGCGTGGGATTCGTGGTCAGGCCCTTCGGCGGCATCCTGTTCGGCCACCTCGGCGACAAGATCGGCCGCCGCTCGACCCTGATCATCACCACCCTGATCATGGGCGTGTCGACCGGGCTCATCGGCCTGCTGCCCACCTACCCGTCGATCGGCGTGTGGGCGCCCATCCTGCTCACCCTGCTGCGGGTCTGCCAAGGGCTGGGCGCGGGCGCCGAGTTCGGCGGCGCGGCGACGCTGCTCGCCGAGCACGCCCCGCAGGGCAGGCGCGGCTACTACGCCTCCTACGCGCAGACCGGCGTGCAGATCGGGCTGGTGCTCGGCACCTCGGCGTTCCTGCTCGTGCAGCTCCTGCCGCAGCAGGACATCCTCTCGTGGGGCTGGCGGGTGCCGTTCCTCGTGAGCTTCGCGCTGATCGGGGTGGCGCTGTACGTGCGGCTGCGGGTGGCCGAGTCGCCGGTGTTCCGCGAGATGGAACGGAACCGCGAGATCGTCAGGCTGCCGATCAAGGACGCCGTGGCCCGCTACCCGCGCAACTTCCTCGTCGGCGTCGGGGCGCACATCTGCGACACGGCCGTGGTCTACACGCTGGCCACGTTCAGCGTCGCGTACGCCACCGGCCGGCTCGGCCTGGACAGCCACACGGCGCTGCTGGGGGTGATCTTCTTCGGGCTGACCGTCATCGTGCTGCAGCCGATCTACGGCCATCTGTCGGACCGGGTGGGGCGGCGCCCGCTCAACCTGTTCAGCGTGGTGTTCGTCGCGGCGTTCGCCTTCCCGTACTTCCTCATGGTCGACACCGGCGTGCCCTGGCTCGTGTGGCTGGCGATGATGATCATGGGGGCGTTCGGGTTCGCCCCGCAGGTCGCGGTGCAGCCGGTGTTCTACGCCGAGCTGTTCGGGGCGCGGGTGCGCTACACCGGGTTCGCGGCCTCGCGCGAGCTGGGCGCGGCGGTGGCCGGGTTCTCGCCGCTGATCGGCGCGGCGCTCGCGGCTCAGCTGGGCGGGGCGCCGTGGCTGGTCGCGGCGTTTCTCGTCGGAACCGCGGCGATCTCGTTCGCGGCCTTCCACGCCTCGGCCGAGAGCAAGGACATGGACATCACCGCCTTCGACCCGCTGCGCCGGCGACCGGTCGGGGAGTGAGGGACCGGCACGGACACCGACGGAGGCGTCGCCGGCCGTGCGGGCCTGCCGACGGCGGTGGTTCATGGCATGCTCGCCGAGCGTATGGCGTAAGAGGTGACCTGCCCTCGGCCGCTTCAGCGGGTGGGTCTGACCAGGCCGCTGTCGTAGGTCAGCACGACCGCCTGGGCCCGGCTGGTCAGGCCCAGTTTGGCCATCACGCGGTTGAGATGGGTCTTGATCGTGCCCTCGCTCACCGACAGCCGTTCGGCGATCTCCTTGTTGGACAGGGCGTGCCCCACCAGGCGCAGCACCTCTGTCTCGCGGGCGGTCAGGGCGTGGAGCGGCGCGGCGGGTGCGGACGGGACGATGAACGCCTCGATCAGACGTCTGGTGACGTTGGGAGCCAGGAGCACGTCGCCCGCGGCGACGACGTGGATGGCGGAGATGATCCGCTCTGGAGCGGTGTCCTTCAGGAGGAAGCCGCTGGCGCCCAGGCGCAACGCGTTGTAGATGTACTCGTCCAGGTTGAACGTGGTCAGGATGAGTACCTTGGGCGGCGGTCCTTCACCCGCCAGGATGTGTTCCAGGGCGGTGATGCCGTCCATGCCGGGCATACGGATGTCCATGAGGATCACCTCGGGCCTGAGCTCGGCGGCCATGCGTACGGCTTGTTCACCGTCGGCTGCCTCGCCCACCACGTTCAGCCCTGCGGCCCGCAGCAGTGAGGCGAGGCCGGCTCGGATCAGCACCTGATCGTCCACCACCATGACGTCGACCATCGCCCCGCCTCAGGTCAGTGGGCCCTCCTCAGAAGGGAAGAGCGGGAAAGTCGCAAGCACATCGAACCCTCCCCCCGGAGGCGATCCCGCGTGGATCACTCCCCCGTAGAGGGTGACACGTTCCGTCATACCGATCAACCCATGTCCATCAGGTCGAGCGCCGGGCATCGCCCCCGGGCCGTCGTCGGTGACACGCAGGTTCAGCGCGTCGGTCTCGTACGTCAGGCGGATGTCCACGTGCGCGGGCCCGGCGTGTTTGAGGACATTGGTCAGTGACTCCTGGACGATGCGGTAGGCGCACAGGTCGAGTCCAGGAGGGAGCGCCCTCGGCTCCCCGTCGACGGTCAAGCGTATGGTGAGCCCGGCTGCGCGCATACGCTCGACCAGAGCGTCCAGGCTGCGCAGCCCGGGCATCGTCGTGTACGGCGTTTCGTCATCATGGTCGGGGGCCTCCGGGCGCAGGATCGAGAGCAGACGCCGCACTTCGGCCAGCGCTTCGTGGCTGGCGTCGGCGATGACGCCCAGCGTGGTGTGCGCGGTGGCCGGGTCCGACAGGGCGACGTAACGGCCGAGCCCGGCCTGCACGGAGATGACTGACATGTGGTGGGCGACGACGTCGTGTAACTCGCGGGCTATGCGTACGCGCTCGTAGACGACTGCTCGTCGAGCGGCGGCGTCGCGTTCCTCGGCAAGTTGCCTGCCGCGCTCGACCAGCAGGTGCACGACGATTCCTGTGCTGACCGCCCAGACTGCCACGATGATCGACTGGCCCAACGCCGACCACAGCGCCACACCGGGCTGGCTGGCCGAGCTGTGCGTCCACTCGGCGATCACCAGCACCGCCCCCACCCCGGTGGCCTTCCGGGAGGCATGCGCGGCCACGGAGTAAAGCGCCACCAGCGGGCCGATGCTGTTGAGCCCCAGGTGGTAGCCCAGGAAGTGATACGTCAGCGACGCTCCCACCGAGACGATCAGGACCGTGAACGGGGCTCGCCTGCGCCATGTCAGCGGTGCGTTCACCAGCACGGTCAGTGTCATGGACAGGGGCGTGGGCGGGTGTCCCTTGCCCTGCTCGAGGGTTTCCCATGCCCAGCTGCCGACGACGAGCGCGGTCGCGAGCGTGCCGTCGAGCAGCCGGGAGTCCAGCGCGGACAACTGCCGGGCGAGGAGCACGAGGCTTATGCGCAAGGCTCACACCGGTGCCGCGATCGAGCAAGGGTCATGGGTCTGGTCTCCGGCGAAGAGATCCTCGTGACGCCACGATGCACTGTTGGGGCAACCGTTGCAACAGTCGCGTTCACAGGGGGTTCAGCTCGTGGCCCGGGGCGCGCAGGGGCGTGGCCGACGGGAGATCGGCCTGGTCGTTCGCCGCGCCACGGGGGGTCAGGACAGGTTCCACACGTGCCAGGCGTCGATCTCGACCCGGGCGCTCACCCGCGGTCGCTCGCGGTCGCCGTACGGCACGCCCATGTAATGACGTGAGATACGGTCGATGTCCTCCAGCCCTTGATCATCCGTCAGGGACACCATGCGCCCTCGAAGACTGATGTGCCGGTACCAGCTGTCGGCGTCCAGGACGGTCAGTGAGACCCGGGGGTCGGCACGCAGATAGTCCAGCCGCTTGCGCTGGGCATCCATACTGACCAGGAGGTTACCGCTCTCCCACAGGTACCAGGTGGCCACGGAGACGGGCGCGCCGTCCGGGCGGATCGTGCTGATCACGCAGGGGTTCGGCCGTGTCAGGGCTGAGACGAGGTGCTCGGGCAGATCCGTGCGAGGCATGAGCGAGGAAGACCTTTCACTGGTGTCGGCGCGGGCGAAGGGCGGTCCACGTCACGGTGTGTACGCCTCGGCCTGGAGCTTGAACAGCGACGCGTAGAGGCCGCCGAGATCCATGAGCTCCGGGTGCGTCCCGCTCTCGGCGAGGCGTCCGCCGGCCAAGACGTAGATCCTGTCCGCCATGAGGACGCTGGTGAGCCGGTGAGTGATCAGGACGGTGGTCTGTGGGGCGGCGGGATCCGTCTCGGCGAAGTGGCGGATGGACTCGAAGAACGCGTGCTCGGCTCGCGGGTCGAGGGCGGCGGTGGGCTCGTCGCAGAGGAGGAGGGGAGCGCGGCGACAGAACCCGCGGGCTGCGGCCACTCGTTGCCACTGCCCCCCGCTGAGCTCGTGGCCCGTCTTGAATCGTGGATCGAGCAGGGTGTCGTACCCTTCAGGCAGTTCCTCGATGGTGCGGTGGATCCCGGCGAGTTCGGCTGCGCCGATGACTGCGTCGTCGTCAATGTCCACCCCGGCGGTGATGTTCTGCCGGGCGGTGAGCGGCCATGGGGTGTGATCTTGAGGGATCATCGCGATCTTCTTTCGTACGGCATCGCGGTCGAGCAGGGCCATCGGGGCCCCATCCCATAGGACGGTGCCGGAGCCGGGTTCGTACAGACCAGCGATGATCTTCGCCAGCGTGGTCTTGCCCGAGCCGTTCTCGCCGACCTAGGCTATGACCTCGCCCTTTCCGATCTTGAGCGAGATGTCCCTCAGCGCGGCCCTCTCCGCACCGGGGTAGGTGAAGGAGACCTCGTGCAGTTCGACACCGGCGAATTCCGGTGCCGGCAGGTCGAGGCGGTGTTGCGACGTACGGTGTTCGGCTTCCTTGCAGAAATCCAGGTAGTCGGAGAAGTAGAGGCCCTCGTCGTAGACGTCGTTCGCCGCGCCGACCAGCGCGGACAACGACGACCTGCCCATGCGGATGGCCAGGATCGTCCCCCCTGCGATCGCCAGTGGAACGGCTCCTGCCATGAGCAGCACACCCAGGGCGGCATAGACGAGCACGGCCACGACGCCGTTCGCCACCTCTCCAGCGAACCGGGCGAGTGCCTGGCGACGGGCCAGATCGACATGCGCGTTCTCGGACAGACGGGCGACGTCGTCGTACTGCTTGAGCAGGAAGTCCCGCATGCCGAAAGCGCGGATCTCCGGAGCCGGACGGCGGTCGGCCATGAGATCCGAGAGGATCCATTGCCGTCGCATGCTGGTCGACAGCTTGTAGATGACCTGGTACTGCATGCGAGCTGAGTGGGCTGTCGCCCAGCCGGCCGGCAGCACGCTGACCAGGAGCAGAGGGAGGAGAACCGGGTGAAGGACGGCCAGCGTGCCCGCTGCCGCGGCGATGCCTGCGGCTGACGTGATCAGCCCGACGCCTGCGTCCACCACCAACGCAGCTCCCCGTGCGCCGCGGCTGCGGGCTCGTTGCATGGCGTCGTAGAAGTCGGCGTCGTCCATCGCGCGGAGGGCGACGGCCGTGGTGAGTTCGAACAGGCGGCGCTCGGCCAGCCGGTCCACTCTCGGCTTGAGCCTGGACTGCGTCCACGCGGCAGCCGATTGCAGGAGCGAACGCGCGGTCAGGGCCGCGGCCACTCCGATCAATGCGGGCATGGCCGCGCGGAGCCTGTCCGGTGCGGGGCCGCCGGTGAGAAGGGCGTCAAGGGCACCTGTGGTGGCGAGCAGCCCAACCGCGCCGAGTAGGCCCACGATCACATTGAGCCCGATGGTCGCGGCGGTGTCGGCGGGGGAGGCCTTCCACGCCAGCTTGAGGGCCGTCCCCACGAGGGCGGGCAGTCGCCTGACGATCGTGCTGAGCCTTGTCTGGGGCAGGGCTTCCTCGTGGTACCAGAGAGAGTGGGGTGCGAGTTCGACGGCGCCGACGTCCTTCGGTGCTTCCTGACCCGGCGCGCCGTCGACGTCTTCTTCCTGTGGCGTGGTCGCAGCCTGCGAGGGTTCATGTGGCACGTTCGCTGCCTTCCTCTCTCCTCCGCACAAGCCGCCCGCAGTGCTAGTCCGACACGCCGGACAGGTAGTCGGCCATGGCCGAGGCCAGGTTCAGGCCGGGTGTCTCGTCGTCGAGCCAGGCGAACTGGCCGGCGGGGTTCACCTCCAGGAAGTAGTGCTCGCCGGCGCGGTCGACCGCGACGTCGATCGCACCGTAGACGAGCTCGAAGGTGTCCATCAGCCGTCTGATCCGCTCCTCGATCTCGTCGGGGAGCGTGACCTGCGTGTATCGGCTGGTGCCTCGGAAGTTCCGGGAGTCGACGTGCGGCTCGCCGTCGTCGTTCCTGTTGTCGACGCGGACGGCGAAGATCTTCTTGCCTATGACGGTGATCCGCAGTTCGTACGCCTTGTCGATCAGCTCCTGGAAAATGCACGGAGAATAGCGCACCCGTGGCAGGATGTCCGGCGGGATGTCGGGCAGGGCAGTGGTGAGCAGCCCTCGTGGCCAGCCGCCGGGCTGATGGAGAAGACCGCTGTTGAGCGCCTTGTAGACGATGGCCCCGCCACATTCGCGGTGAAATGGAGGGACCTCTTCCGGGTCGTTGGTGATGAGTGTCCTCGGGATTCGCAGCCCTGCCTCGCGCGCGACCTTCAGCTGCAGCGGCTTGTAGTGCGCCCGCAGCTCGAAGGCCGGAAGATTCATCCATCGTGCGGGAAGCGCGGTGAACACCCCGCCCATGGCATGGGCGCTTTCTTTTACCGCGAATTCCTGGTGCGCCTTCCCCAAGGAAGGGTCGGCGGTGAAGGGCGTCGGACGGCGATACCAGACAGAGGTGACCTCTTCGAGGCGGAGCGATCGATGACCATGCGTCGTGTCCACAAGCGTCGAGTGCCAGCCGGCGTCGGTGGACTGGTAGGTCAGCGTCGAATTCTGCGGGAAGTAGCTGGTGTCGTAGCGGAAGACCGCCACGTCGCGCTCGCTGAGAATTTTGACCACACTGTCGGCGGTGACATCGAATTCTTGGGTCAGCACAAGCACGATCGGGTCGGGCATTACTATTGCCACCCATCGTCGACGTTGTTGTCGAATCCCCAGAAGTAGCCACACGTTCCCCTGAAGCAGAACGTCAAGGCGGAACGGATCTGCGTGGAGTCGTGCGAGCTCGTCCAGATCTGGGCCTCGGGGTCGTAGCTGTGCCCCGCGATCTCGTCCTCCATCGAGTGGAACTGCGTGATCATGTTCACGTCGAGGGTTCCGTCGAGTTCGAAGGCGTAGCCGAAGGGCTTCGAGTCGTCGGACACTCCGGCTTTCAGCTCGTCGGCCTCTCGGGTGTCCTTGAGCTCCTCCTCCAGATCGAGGAATGAGCGGGACGCCCCGAAATTCTCCTTGATCAGCTCGCGGTCGAAGAAGTCGCCGATGGTCGTGGTCGCTGACATGGTGTATTTCCTCTCTGTTGCCCCGCTCACTGTGGGCGGGGAGCGTCGAAGGTGACAGGGAGCGAGGTCAGCCCTCTGGTGGCGCCGTTGTTCGCGTAGACGAGTTCCTCGGCGGGAACGGCCAGGCGCAATGTCGGTACGCGCCCGGCGAACTGCTGGACCATGACCTGCAGTTGCATTCTTGCCAGACTCGCGCCCAGGCAATGGTGATGGCCGTAGCCGAAGGCCATGTGTGGGTTGGGTGAGCGGTGAATGTCAAATGCGTCAGGATCGAGAAAGCGGCTCTCGTCGCGATTGGCGGAGGCGATGGACGGGACGACCGTCGCCCCCTTGGGGATGGTGCCCGAAGGCAGCGCGACGTCCTCGGTGGCGACACGAGGCTGTCCGCCCTCACCTGGAATATCCAGCCGGAGTAGTTCTTCCACGGCGGACGGCACCCGGGAGGGGTCGCTGAGCAGGCGGAACTGGTCCGGGTGGCGCAGGAGCGTGCATGCCGCTCTGGCCATCATGGCGACCGCGGTCCCGTGCCCCACTGTGACGATCGCGTAGATCAGGCCGTGCAGTTCCTCTTCGGTGAGCCTGCCTTCCTCCTCGCGCGCGTTCGCCAGAACGCCGACAAGGCCTCGCCCGGATCTGGCCGACCGTGCCTTCATGAGCAACGCGATCACATGTTTGTTGAACTCGCCGGCCTGTTTCATGCGTTCGGCCAGAGTGAGTGAACTGGTGAACATGAAGCTGCCGAAGTGCCTGATGACATCTTCGCGGCTGTGGTCGGGCGTACCGAGGATGTCCAGAAGAAGGTGGGCGGAGAACGGTGCCGCGAATTCCTCGATGAAGTCGGCCGGAGGCGCTGCCATATCGTCGATGAGGTCGTTCGCGAGCCGGAGGGCGCGAGGACGAAGCTCTTCTATTCGGGCGGGCGTGAACAATCCGATGACGATGCGCCGCAAGCGCGTATGGTCCGGAGGATCCGTATTCATCAAGGAACCCACCATGCGCAGGGGTGCGCTGCGGGCGAGCGCCAATGGCGCGTCCGCATGCCCGAGTTGCAACGCCTCGACGCTGAAGGAGGCACTGCCCAGCATGGCGCGGACATCGTCATAGCGGACGGCCAGGACCACCTCGTCCGTCGTGGGAAAGATCACGCGGCCCAGGGGGTCGTCCGCCTGACGTCTCCTGTGCTCTGGCGGAGGAGCGCCGAAAGGGCCAGGTTCGAAGGGAAAATTCCTGGTTCGACTCATGTGAGCTCGTCTCCTCGCTCGGCTGGACGGCTCTGCGGGCGATACGGCAGGCAAGCGCGACCAGGCATGGTGCCGGCAAGCCTCGACGCGAATCCGGCTCCTCGCGGTCGCCGGCACCGAACGGGTTCGTCGCCATTGGCCGTCGGATCGGACCGGCCCAGCTCATTCACGTTGGCTTGCTTGCGAACTGCTACGTTCGTGACGATGAAACCACGGTGGCCTGATGCCGTAGTCAATCGGAGGGCTGAATTCGGCGGTAAACTTTTGCAGCAGTCACTGAGCCGTCTCCGACCGGCGGTATAGACGGTGTCAGTCTCCGGGCGACTGTGATGCGTTCGCTGACGGCAGCAGTTCCGGTGCGCCGATGAATTCGTGACGCGCCAGCCGCCGCTCGTGGGCCGGGCCGGGAGCTCCTGCCCCGGAAGTCACGGCGCCTGGGGCACCACGCTCCGCTGTTCAGGCGAGGGCCGACGAGACCAGGGAGCGGGCCTCCTCCTGGACCTTGGCCAGATGGTCGGCCCCGCGGAAGGACTCGGCATAGATCTTGTAGACGTCCTCGGTCCCGGAAGGGCGGGCCGCGAACCAGGCGCTCTCGGTCGCCACCTTCACCCCGCCGAGCGCCGCGCCGTTGCCGGGCGCCGACGTCTGCACCGCCGTGATCGGCTCGCCCGCCAGCGACGAGGCCGTCACCTGCTCGGCGGAGAGCCTTCCGAGCACGGCCTTCTCCTCGCGCGTCGCGGGAGCGTCCACGCGGGCGTACGCGGGCTCGCCGAACCGCTCCACCAGCTCCCTGTAGTGGTCGCTCGGCGACCGGCCGGTGACGGCGAGGATCTCGGAGGCCAGCAGCGCCAGGATGAGGCCGTCCTTGTCGGTGGACCAGACGGATCCGTCGCGCCGCAGGAAGGACGCCCCCGCGCTCTCCTCGCCGCCGAACCCCAGCGACCCGTCGAGCAGCCCGGGCACGAACCACTTGAAACCCACCGGGACCTCGTAGAGCCGCCGGCCCAGCGACTGCGCGACGCGGTCGATGACGCCGCTGCTGACCATGGTCTTGCCGACCCCGGCGTCGGCCGGCCAGCCGTCGCGGTGCGTGTAGAGGTAGGAGATGGCGACGGCGAGGTAGTGGTTGGGGTTCATGAGGCCGTCGGAGGTGACGATGCCGTGGCGGTCCGCGTCGGCGTCGTTGCCGGTGGAGATGTCGTACTTCTCGCGATTGGCGATCAGCGACGCCATCGCGTACGGCGACGAGCAGTCCATCCGGATCCTGCCGTCCCAGTCGAGCGTCATGAACCGCCACGTCGGATCGACCACCGGGTTGACCACCGTCAGGTCGAGGCGGTGCCGCTCGGCGATCTCCCCCCAGTAGGCCACGCTCGCCCCGCCCAGCGGGTCGGCCCCGACCCGCACCCCGGCCGCCCTGATCGCGTCGAGGTCGAGCACGGACGGCAGGTCATCGACGTACGTCCCGAGGAAGTCGTAACGCTCCGCCATGTCCAGCGCCCTGGAGTAGGGGATCCGCGCCACGCCCTCCATCCCCGAGGCCAGCAGCCGGTTGGCGCGGTCCTGGATCCACTTGGTGGCGTCGGTGCCGGCGGGGCCGCCGTGCGGCGGGTTGTACTTGAGGCCGCCGTCGCCGGGCGGGTTGTGCGACGGCGTGACCACCACGCCGTCGGCGAGCCCCGACGTGCGCCCCCGGTTGTGCCGCAGGACGGCGTGCGACACGGCGGGGGTCGGCGTGTAGCCGTCGCGCGTGTCGATCATGACCGTGACGTCGTTGGCCGCCAGCACCTCCAGCGCCGACACCCGCGCGGGCTCCGACAGCGCGTGCGTGTCGATGCCGAGGAACAACGGCCCGTCCGTGCCCTGCGCGCGCCGATATTCGCAGATGGCCTGGCTCGTGGCGAGGATGTGGCCCTCGTTGAACGCAGCGTCGAACGCCGACCCCCGGTGCCCCGAGGTGCCGAACGCCACCCGCTGCTCCACCTCGTCAGGGTCGGGGCGGAGCGCGTAGTAGGACGTCACCAGCCGGGCGACGTCGACGAGGTCGGCTGGTCGGGCGGGCTTTCCCGCGCGTTCGTGCGTCATGTTCGCCACTTTACAAATCTTGTCCGGCACGGCTGATGCCCCCCGCCGGGGTCGGGAGATAGATTCGCGTCAGTCACCAGAACGGAGTTCTGTTCTTATGCGATACGGCTTCTTCCTGTCCGAGCGGAACGCGGACGACCCCATCGGCGACCTGCGCGACCAGATCGCCGGGGCGGCCCGGGACGGCTTCACCTCGGCCTGGTTGTCCAACATCTTCGGCCTCGACGCCCTCACCGCCCTGGCGGCGGCCGGCGGCCAGGTGCCCGGCATCGAGCTCGGCACCGCCGTCGTGCCGACCTACCCGCGCCACCCGGCCGCGCTCGCCCAGCAGGCCATGACCGTCAACGCCGCGCTCGGCGGGCGCCTCGCCCTCGGCATCGGCCTGTCACACAAGGTCGTCATCGAGGACATGTACGGCTACAGCTTCGACCGGCCAGGCCGCCACATGAAGGAATACCTCGACATCCTCATCCCGGCGAGCAGGGGAGAGCAGGTCAGGTACGAGGGCGAGACGCTCAAGGCCGACATCCGGCTCAGCACCCCCGGCGCCGGATTCCCCGTGCTGGTCGCCGCGCTCGGCCCCCGGATGCTCAGGCTAGCCGGCACCGTGGCCGACGGCACCGTGCTCTGGATGACCGGCCCCAGGACGATCGCCGAGCACATCGCGCCCACCATCAAGGCTGCCGCCGCCGAGGCCGGCCGCGAGCCGCCCAGGATCGTGTGCGCGCTGCCCGTCTGCGTGACCGACGACCCCGCGGCCGCGGTCGCGCGCGCCAACGAGATCTTCGAGACGTACGGGCGGCTCCCGTCCTACCGTGCGATGCTCGACAGGGAGGGCGCGGCCACCCCTGGCGAGGTGGCGGTCGTCGGCGACGAGGACACGGTGCTGGCCAAGCTCGACGAGCTCAGGCAGGCCGGAGTGACCGATTTCGTGGGCTCCGCGTACTCCGGCAGGGAACGTACCCTGAACCTGCTGATCGGCGCGGCGAAGGGCTGATCAGGAGACATCTCAATAAACTCCGACAAGGTGAAGCGCTTGCTCCTGGGCATAGATGTGTCGAACTGGCAGGGCACCGTCGACTGGGCCGACCACGCGGAAACCGGCGTGTCCTTCGCCTTCGCCAAGGCCACCGAGGGTGGTGACTACGTCGACAAGTGGTTCGCGCGCAACTGGAACGGCATGCGGGAGAGCTGGATCGTCTGCGGCGCGTACCACTTCGCCCGGCCCAAGGGCGACCCCATCGAGCAGGCGCGGCACTTCCTGCGCACCATCGGTCAGGCGGGCGGGCTGCGCCGCGGCGACCTGGTCGCGCTCGACCTGGAGACCAACGACGGCGCGCGCCCCGAGCGGGTCGCCCGCTTCGCGCGCCGCTGGTGCCACCACGTCGAGCGGCACGGCGGCGTGCGGCCGTTCATCTACACCTTCCACGCCTTCGCCAACGGAGGACACTGCGCGGGCCTGGCCGAATATCCGCTGTGGATCGCGAGCCCGGCGAAGCCGCGCGGCCGGCCCGACGTGCCGCGTCCCTGGGCCGACTGGACCATCCACCAGTACTCCAACAGCCCGATCGACCGCAACATCTTCCACGGCACCCGCAAGGAGCTGACGAAGCTGGGGTATCGTCCGCGCCGGCGGCGCTGACCCGCAGCCGCTCCGCCCCGAGGACCGCGCGGGGCGCGGGCACGGTGGCCGGGGACGCCCATCGCCCGCGATAGCATCGGTGAACACCATCGAAGCAGCCTCGGTGCCGGGCATCGAGCGCGATCCCTGAGGAGTCACCGTGTCAGCCGAGCTACGCATCACCCTCGCCGGAGCCGAGCGTGTGGTCGCGGCCGGCACGACGGCGGGGCAAGCCCTCGAGGCCGACGGCCGCACGGTCGTCGCGGCCAGGGTCAACGGGGAGGCGCGCGACCTGGCCCACCCCCTGGAGCAGGGCGACGCGGTCGAGCCGATCGAGATCTCCAGCGAGGAGGGCCGGGCGATCGTCCGCCACTCCACCGCCCACGTCATGGCCCAGGCCGTGCAGGAGCTCTTCCCCGAGGCCAAGCTGGGCATCGGCCCGCCCGTCGACAACGGCTTCTACTACGACTTCGACGTCGAGCAGGCGTTCCACCCCGACGACCTCAAGCGCATCGAGAAGCGCATGCGCGAGATCGTCAAGCAGGGGCAGCTGTTCTCCCGCCGGGCCGTCTCCGACGACGAGGCACGCGAAGAGCTCGCGGGCGAGCCGTACAAACTGGAGCTTATCGGGCTCAAAGGCGGGGCCGGGGACGAAGAGTCGGTCGAGGTGGGAGCGGGTCAGCTCACCATCTACGACAACCTCGACCCCAAGACCGGCGAGCGGGCGTGGAAAGACCTGTGCCGCGGCCCCCACGTGCCGTCCACCCGGTCGATCCCCGCGTTCAAGCTCATGCGCTCCGGCGGCGCCTACTGGCGGGGCAGCGAGAAGAACCCGCAGCTCCAGCGCATCTACGGCACCGCGTGGGAGTCGCGCGACAAGCAGGACGACTACCTCAAGCTGCTGGAGGAGGCCGAGAAGCGCGACCACCGCAAGCTCGGCGCCGAGCTCGACCTGTTCAGCTTCCCGCCCGAGCTGGGCAGCGGCCTGCCGGTCTTCCATCCCAAGGGCGGGATCATCCGCAAGGAGATGGAAGACTACATGCGCCGGCGGCAGGGCGAGGCGGGCTACGAGTTCGTCAACACCCCGCACATCACCAAGTCGACGCTGTTCGAGATCTCCGGCCACCTGCCGTGGTATGCCGAGGACATGTTCCCGCCCTTCGAGCTGGAGGGCATCGAATACCGCGTCAAGCCGATGAACTGCCCGATGCACAACCTGATCTTCCGGGCGCGCGGGCGCTCCTACCGCGAGCTGCCGCTGCGGCTGTGCGAGTTCGGCTCGGTCTACCGCTACGAGAAGTCGGGCGTGGTCCACGGCCTGACCCGGGTGCGCGGCATGACGCAGGACGACTCCCACATCTACTGCACCCGCGAGCAGATGGCCGGCGAGATCAAGAGCCTACTCACCTTCGTGCTCAGCGTGCTGCGCGACTTCGGCCTGTCGGAGTTCTACCTGGAGCTGTCCACCCGCGACGACTCCGACAAGTTCATCGGCGACCCCGCCGACTGGGACGAAGCGACCGAGGCGCTGCGCCAGACGGCCGAGGAGTCGGGCCTCGAGCTGGTCGACGACCCGGGCGGCGCGGCCTTCTACGGCCCGAAGATCTCGGTGCAGGCCAAGGACGCGATCGGCCGCACCTGGCAGCTGTCCACCATCCAGCTCGACCTCAACCAGCCCAAGCGCTTCGAGCTCGAATACCAGGCCGCCGACGGCAGCCGCCAGACGCCCGTCATGATCCACCGGGCGCTGTTCGGCTCGATCGAACGGTTCCTCGGCGTCCTCACCGAGCACTACGCCGGCGCGTTCCCGCCCTGGCTGGCCCCGGTGCAGGTGGCCGGCATCCCCATCGCCGACGCCCACGTGCCCTACCTCCAGGACGTCGCCAAGCGGCTGAAGGAGCGCGGCATCAGGGTCGAGGTCGACGCGTCCGACGACCGCATGCAGAAGAAGATCCGCAACGCGCAGAAGGCCAAGGTGCCCTTCATGCTGCTGGCCGGCGACGACGACATCTCGGGCGGCGCGGTGTCGTTCCGCTACCGCAGCGGCGAGCAGAAGAACGGCGTCCCCATCGACGAGGCGATCGCCGAGATCGTCAACGCCGTGGAGCGCCGGGTCCAGGTCTGACCCCGTACGCCGCGGTGAGGCGACCCCCGCACCGGGCCGCCGCCTCACCGCTCTTCCCCGCACCGGCTCGCTGCCGCGCCGTGGCCAGCCCGTACTGACCGCGCCCTGCCGGACGGACGCTGCCGGACCGGCCCTGCCGGACGGGCCCTGCCGGACGGGCCCTGCCGGACGGGCCCTGCCGGCCAGGTCAGTGACCGGCGCGGTCACCGAGTCGGCAGGGGCCAGGCGTACGGAGCCGGCGGGGCCACCGCGGTGACGGGGGCACGGAGACGGCGAGGGCCAGCGGGGTCAGCGGGGGAAGAGGCGGAAGGAGACGGCGGGGCGGCCGCCGAAGCGTTCGGCCGTCTCCGTGGCGAAGCCCTCGATGAGGTTGCGGGCGTAGGTTTGCGGGTCTTCGGTGGTGAGGGCCTCGATGTAGGCGCGGTGCTCGACGAGCGAGCGCACGCCGCGTTCCAGGCCGGAGGTGACGTCCACGGCGTGGGTGGGGGAGTCGGATCCGGCCACGGCGACCCAGCGGACGCCGTCCCACGGCTCCGCCTCCGTGTCAGGAAAAATCCACCGATTTCCGGCGTCACCGGCCGCGTCGAGCACGGCCCGGCCCACCGCACGATGATCGGGCGTGTTCCAGTACGTGCCGCTCCAGGTGTCGTCCGGATTCAGCGTGATCACGAGCTCCGGACGGTGCCTGCGGATGGCGGCGGCCAGATCCTTCCTGAGCGCGGTGCCGTACTCGATCACCCCGTCGGCGTGGCCGAGGAACTCCACGTTCGTCACGCCGACGACGGCCGCGCTGGCCCGCTGCTCGCGCTCGCGCACGGCGGCGGACTTGACGGGTTCGAGCGTGTCGATGCCCGCCTCTCCCTTCGTGGCGAGCACGTAGGAGACTTCGCGGCCGGCGTCGGTCCAGGTCGCCACGGCCGACGCGCAGCCGTACTCCAAATCGTCGGGATGGGCCACGATCGCCAGGGCCCGCTGCCAGTCTTCGGGCATGGGTTCGAGCTGAGAGGTCATGGGTGACATCCTGGCAAACCAGACGGCGGGCCGCGCGGGCTCCAGGCCCGCCGCCGGGCGGCGCTCGGGGTTCGTACCGGGGGAGCACCCCGATTGTTCCTGGTCCTATGCTGCTAGGTATGCACGATCAGGCAGGGGCAGGGGATCCGGACAATTTCGAACGTCTGTGGACCCCGCATCGCATGGCCTACATCAAGGGCGAGAACAAACCCACGGGCACCGGCCCCGGCGACGGGTGCCCGTTCGACGCGATCCCCAAGATGAGCGACGAGGAAGGCCTGATCGTCGCCAGGGGCGACACCGTCTACGCGGTGCTCAACCTCTATCCGTACAACTCGGGGCACCTGATGGTGGTGCCCTACCGCCACGTGGCCGACTACGCGGAGCTGCGGCCCGCCGAGCTGGTGGAGCTGGGGCAGTTCACCCAGAAGTCGCTGGGGGCGCTGCGCAAGGCCAGCGGCGCTCAGGGCTTCAACGTCGGCATGAACCTCGGCCAGGTCGCCGGCGCGGGCATCGCCGCGCACCTGCACCAGCACGTGGTGCCCCGGTGGGGCGGCGACACGAACTTCATGCCGGTCGTCGGCCGGACCAAGGTCCTGCCGCAGTTGTTGCGCGACACGCGGCGGTTGCTCGCCGACGCCTGGGACTGACCCGGTCGCTGCCCACGGCTCACCTTCGCGCGCTCGCCAGGTCTCCCAGAGCGCCGGCGGACGCGGACGCGCGTAGCACGCCGATGCCGGTGGCCAGCAGCAGCGGCACGGCCAGCGCCAGCGCCATGGACAACACGGCCGCGCCGGAGTCGTTGACGAGCATGCCGAGCACGCCGCTGACGAGCGTGCCGATCAGCCCCGCGCGCAGGGCGGGGGAGTGCTCGAACGCGGCCGGCACCACGCCGGCCGAGGCCTGCTCGGGCCGCAGGATCGCGTAGACGAGGAAGGCGACGGCCGCGAGCACGATCGGCATGAGGTTGGGGCTGAGCAGGGTGCCCAGCATGGCCTGCAGCTTGCGGAAGATGACGTCGAACGCCTCTCCGGTCAGCACCTGGCCCACGAACCTGCCCAGATGCGTCTGCTGATCCGGCGGCCGCAGGTAGTTGAGCCAGGCGAACGTCATCACGATCACCCCGCCCGCCACGCAGAACACGCCCAGCTTCACCAGCGAGACGCGCTTGCCCGCCAGGACGAGGGTGGTCACCGCGATGCCGGGCACGAACGCGATCACGCCGCCGAAGTCGCTGCCCATGCCCGACCCGCCGAGCACCATCGCGAACGTGCCGAGCAGCACGATCGCGGCCACGCCCGCCCTGCCGGGCCAGCGGTGCGCGATGACCGTGGCGGTCAGCAGCGTGCCGGTCGCCAGCAGCGCGAACGGGATGTTGCCGAGCCCGTAGTAGCGGGCGCCGACGTCGGCGCTGTAGCCCATGACGCTGTTGACCTGCAGGGTCGTGCCGGTCAGCAGGTCGCCGACGAGCGTCAGGGCCGTGGCGCCGGCCACGACGGCGAGCGGGCCGAGCGGCGCGCGCCGCCACGGCCCCACGAACGCCAGAGCGGTGATGGCCGCCGTCCATGCGAGCACCCCGGCGACCATCTGCGGCACACTCGACCACGGCAGCAGGTTGACCAGGAAGCTGGCGGCGGGCACGGCGGCCAGGGCGGCGCCCGCGACGCGTACGGGCACGAGGCCCTTGCGGCGGCGCAGCAGCAGGAACGCGATCAGGTAGAACAGCACCTGCAGCACCGCCATGACCGTGAAGTAGACGCCCTTCACCGAGCGCACGGCCTGCGCGTCGGCGTCGGCGTCACGCAGCCTGTCGACCGTCGCACCCTGGCCGCCGACCTGCAGCGGACCGCCCACGACCGTGGCGGGCACCGGCACGCCCAGCTTGGTCAGCACGGTGGCGGTCAGGTCGGGCGTGATCGAGAGGTCTTCGCGGCGCGTGGAGGTCGCGCCGAGCAGGTGGCCCGCCGCGCCGGGCTCGCGCAGCGCGGTCACCCGCAGGTGCGGCACGGAGCCGTGGTCGGACAGGCCCGCGAGCACCACCGTGGTGTCCACGGGCAGGACCGACAGCAGCGCGCCCGCCTTGGCGTCGGCCAGGCGCAGCGCGTCGCGGCGCTCGGTGGCGCTGAGCTGGTCGGGCACCCTGGGCAGCTGGCCGCTCGTGAGGTAGGGGAGAACGAGGTCGTCCACGTCCATGGCGATCACCCGGCACTTCTCCAGGTCGGCGGTCTTCACCTGGAGCGGGGAGGAGTGGTAGTGGCGCACCGCGCCCTGCCGGTCGGCCAGCCCCAGGGCGGCGCCCGGGCCGATGGCGATCGAGCACTGGCCTGCGGCCTTCAGCGACTCGCCCAGGACGCCCGCGTTGCGCTGGCCGGCCACGTCGATGAGGTAGCGGTAGTGGGGGATGACGGCGCCCGCGCCCTGCGGCTCGGGCGTGGGAGGCGCGCCGCAGCGGTAGCCGACGGCCGATCTGGTGCCCGCCGACACGGTCAGCCACGCGTCGTAGGGGCAGGTCACGGTGCCGACCGTGCGGATCGACATGGAGCCGATCGCGCTCGCCCTGGCCAGCTCCCACAGGTTGGGGGTGTCGGCCTGGGTGAGGTCGTTCCAGTGCAGGCCCGACACGCCGATGAGGGCCACCCGGCCTGCGCTGTCGTCGGCCCGCGCCGCCCCGGTGAACAACCCCGGCCCCGCCAGCATCTGAACGGCCAGCACGGCCAGCACCACTAGCGCGCGCCTCACCCGAGAACCTCCCGCGGTCGATGTTCCGTGGCACGACGCATCAGCTCACGTCCCGGCGCCACCGGACCCGACTACCCTCTCACGCGGCGGATGTGCTCGGTGCGATTCCGGCCCGCCCGGCGCGGGCGTCGCGCCCCTGTCTCGTGCCGCTGTCTCATCCCGCGCCCGGCCTTCCCTCCACCGGGTGTGATGCACCTTTTCTCCGTTCGGGCGCGTGCTCCCACGTCATGCGGGAGGACCCGCCGCGATGCCGTGCGGCAGGTCCTCCTGCGACGCGTACGGGAGCGGGCGTCAGCCGGCCTTCACCTTGACGGCCTCGCTCTCGTGGTAGAGCCGGTCGAGCGAGGTGACCAGGTAGGTGCCCTCCTTCGCCGCGTACGACGGTTGCGAGACGACGGCGACGAGGTCGCGGGCGTCGGTGGTGCGGCAGTCCTTGCCCGACTTCGGCACCCGGTAGACGGCGTACGCGCGGGCGCCCTCGGAAGGAGTCCACGTCAGCGTGCCGTCGGAGGACTGGGCGCCGGCGGGCGGCGCGGGAGCCTCGCCGCCGCGCTCCTTCATCAGGGGCGGCAGCGCCGGGCGGGCGTAGCGGGACCTGGCCAGGCGGTCGACCGAGCCCAGCGGGTCGCTCAGCACCTGCTTGGCGCTGAAGTAGACCGAGCCGTCGACCTGCTTGAGCTTGCGGTTGACCCCGACCTGCGCGGCCAGCTCGCCCGGCTTCCTCCAGGCCTTGTCGTCGTTGGCGCCGACGCGGTAGAGGCCGTGACCGATGTAGAGCTGCACGTCGGTGCCCTTGACCTCGCGGGCCCACCAGCGCGCGAGCGTGTTGTAGTCGGCCAGCCGGTGCCCGCGGGGCCAGTAGAGCTGCGGAAGCACGTAGTCGACCGTGCCGGACTTGATCCAGGCGCGCGCGTCGGCGTAGATCGAGTCGTACGCCGACATGCCCGACGTCTTGGAGCCGCTCGGGTCGTTGGAGGTGTTGCGCCAGATGCCGAACGGGCTGATGCCGAACTTCACGTGGTTCTTCGCGTCGTGGACGGCCTTGTCGACCTCGGCGACCAGGGTGTTGACGTTGTCGCGCCGCCAGTCGGCGAGCTTCTTGCCCTTGCCGTGCTTCTTGAAGGCCGCGCTGTCGTCGAACGTCGCGCCCGCCACGGGATAGGGGTAGAAGTAGTCGTCGAAGTGCACGCCGTCCAGGTCGTAGCGGCTGACCACGTCGGTGATGACCTTGGTCACGTGGTGGCGCACGGCGGGCAGGCCGGGGTTGTAGTAGAGGCGACCGCCGTATTTCACGGTCCAGCCCGGGTGCTTGCGCGCGGGGTGGCCGGCGGGCAGCTTGGCGGTGCTGTCGCCGTAGGAGGCGCGGTAGGGGTTGAACCAGGCGTGGAACTCCATGCCGCGTTTGTGCGCCTCGTCGATGAGGAACGGCAGCGGGTCCCAGCCGGGGTCCTTGCCCGCCGTGCCCGTGAGATATTGCGACCACGGCTCGAGCGACGACTTGTAGAGCGCGTCGGAGGCGGGCCTGACCTGGACGAAGACGGCGTTGAGGTGGCGCTGGGCGGCGCTGTCCAGAATCTTCACGTATTCGGCCCGCTGTTTGGCGGGGCTCAGCCCGGCCTTGGACGGCCAGTCGATGTTCTGGGTCGTGGCGATCCACACCCCGCGCAGCTCGCGCTTGGGAAAGCGGGCGTCGGCCTTGCATGCCGCGGCGGGGGCGGCCATGGCCGTCTTCTTCTGGCTCGCTGCGGGGCTCTCTCCGGCTCCGGGGCCGAACACGTAGGCGGCGGCCGTGGTGGCGACGGCGAGCGTGGCAGCGGCTAGGAGTGGGCGTCCAGTTCGCATAGTGCCACCCAGTGTGGCAGTTGCCCTGACATGCTCGGGACCAAAAAAAGAAATGTACTCGTGATGCTTCTGTGATTAAAGGGTAGGGCCGGTCCGGAAGGGACAGAGGCCTTCCGGCCGGCCCGCCTGTTCCTCAGCCGGTTGCCGCCACCTTGCTCGCGAGGTTGGACGGCAGCGGCTCGTAGCGCAGGAACGTGCGCTGGAAGCTGCCGGTGCCGTGTGACATGGATCTCAGGTCGATGGCGTACCGCGTTATCTCCAGCTCCGGCACCTCCGCCTTCACCAGAGTGCGGCCCGTGCCCACGGGCTCGGTGCCGAGCACCCGCCCGCGCCGCGACGACAGGTCGGACATCACCGAGCCCACATAGTCGTCGGCCACCAGCACGGAGACCTCGTCCACCGGCTCCAGCAGCAGGGTCGGCACCTTGGACGCGGCCTCCTTCAGCGCGAGCTGGCCCGCGATCTGGAAGGCCATGTCGGAGGAGTCGACGGAGTGGGCCTTGCCGTCGTACAGGGTGACACGGACGTCCACCATCGGGTAGCCGGCGACGACGCCCCGCTCCATCTGGGCCCGCACGCCCTTCTCGACCGACGGGATGAACTGGCGCGGCACCACGCCGCCCACGATCTTGTCGACGAACTCGAAGCCGCCTCCCGACGGCAGCGGCTCGACCTCCAGGTGGCAGATGGCGTACTGGCCGTGGCCGCCGGTCTGCTTGACGTTGCGGCCCATCGCCTGGCACCTGCCGCCGAACGTCTCGCGCAGCGGCACCCGCAGGTCCACCCGCTCGACCTCGACGCCGTGCCGTTTGGACAGGCGGTCGAGCAGCACGTCGGTGTGCGCCTCGCCCATGCACCACAGGACGAGCTGCCTGGTCTCGGCGTTGTTCTCCAGGCGCAGCGTCGGGTCCTCGGCCACCAGCCTGCCGAGGGCCTGTGACAGTTTGTCCTCGTCGGCCTTCGACTTGGCCCTGATGGCCACGGGGAGCAGCGGGTCGGGCATCTGCCAGGCCGTCATCAGCAGCGGCCGCTCGACGTCCGAGAGCGTGTCGCCGGTCTCGGCGCGCGACAGCTTGGCCACGGCCACGATGTCGCCGGCGAGGCCCTTGGCCGCGCCGCGCTGCTGCTTGCCCAGCGGGCAGGTCAGGGTGCCGATGCGCTCGTCGACGTCGTGGTCCTCGTGGCCGCGCTCGGCCAGGCCGTGGCCGGACACGTGCACGGTCATGTCGGGGCGCAGCGTGCCGGAGAAGACGCGTACGAGGCTGATGCGGCCCACGTACGGGTCGCTGGTGGTCTTGACGACCTCGGCCACGAGCGGGCCGTCCGGGTCGCAGGTGATGTCCTTGACCAGTTTGCCGGACAGATCGGTGATCTCCGGCATGGGATGTTCGAGGGGGGACGGGAAGCCCTGCGTGATGAGCTCGAGCACCTCCGTCGCACCGACGCCGAGCCCGCTGCAGAGCACCGGGTAGAAACTGCCGCGCGCGACCGCCTTCTCCAGGTCGTCGATGAGGACCTTGGTCTCGATGGGCTCACCCTCGAGGTAGCGCTCCATGAGCGACTCGTCCTCGCTCTCCTGGATGATCCCCTCGATCAGGACGCCGCGGTGGTCCTCGATCTGGGACGCGTACTCGGCTCCAGGGTCCTTCTCCGTGCGCGTGCCGGTGGCGTAGTTGAAGAACGTCTGCGACAGGAGCCCGATGAGGCCGTTGACGTGGCCGTTGGTGATCACCGGGAGATAGAGAGGCGCGACGCCGTCGCCGAACACGTCCTGGCAGGTGGTGAGCACCTCGTCGAAATCGGCCCGCTGGTGGTCGATCTTCGTGATCACGACCGCGCGCGGCATGCCGACCTGGGAGCACTCCTCCCAGAGGATGCGGGTGAGGCCGTCGATCCCCTCGGAGGCCGACACCACGAAGAGCGCGGCGTCGGCCGCGCGCAGCCCCGCGCGCAGATCCCCCACGAAATCGGCGTAACCGGGCGTGTCGAGAAGGTTGATCTTGATTCCGTTGAACATGAGTGGTGCCGACGCGAGGTTGACGGAGCGCTGCTGCCGGACCTCGACCTCGTCGAAGTCGCTGACCGTGTTGCCGTCCTCCACGCGGCCCGGGCGCTGGATGGTGCCCGTGGCGGCCAGCAGCTGCTCGACGAGGGTCGTCTTGCCCGCTCCCGAGTGGCCGACCAGCACGACATTACGTATCGCGTCCGCCCGGTCGGCCGCGGGTGCCCTGCCCGCGGCTCCCACGGCGCCGCCTGAGTGTCTTTCCGCCACATCGCCTCCCGCGTCGTCGGATGTTTCCCAACGCCGCGCCCGCGCGGAAGGTGACAGAAACCGCATGGACGCGGTGTGTTCACCAAATACCCCTGTGGCGGATATCACAAGAGGGGCAGGGCAAAGAAAGTTGTCAGGTCCGTGATGGCCTACGATCGGACGGCGATGCTCAAACTCCTGCGCCCGGCCATGACCCGGATACTCACCCCGCTGGGCAGGGCTCTCGCCGGCCGCGGGATCGGCCCCGACGCCGTCACGGCGATCGGCACCCTCGGCACCGTCGTGTCCGCCCTGCTCTTCTTCCCGCTGGGGCTGCTGACCGTGGGCGCCCTCGTCATCACCGTCTTCGTGCTGTTCGACCTCCTCGACGGCGTGGTGGCCAGGCTCGGCGGCAAGGGCGGCAGCGCCTGGGGGGCGTTCCTCGACTCGACGCTCGACCGGGTCGCCGACGCCGCCATCTTCGCCGGCCTGATCTTGTATTTCGTCGCCGGAGGCGACACGCTGATGGCCGCGGTGACGTTGGTGTGCCTGGTCGCGGGCGCCGTGGTCTCCTACGCCAAGGCGAGGGCGGAGGGGCTCGGGCTCACGGCCGACGTGGGGCTGGCCGAGCGTCCTGAGCGGCTGGTCGTGGCGCTGGTCGCGGCCTTCTTCTCGGGCCTCGGCGTACCGTACGTCCTGCCGGCGGGCATGTGGCTGCTCGCGGTGGCCAGCCTGATCACCGTGGGGCAGCGTGTGGTGGCGGTCTACCATCAGACGAGGGAGACATGAGCGAGAAGGCGTCCGTCAGCGATCGCATCGTGGCCGCGGGCTTCGCGGCCGGCTGGAAGCTCGTCCCACTGTTGCCCCAGGGCCCGACGGCGGCGGTCTTCCGCTTCATGGCCGACCGCGTCTGGCGCAGGAGAGGCAGGTCCGTCCGCCGGCTGGAGTCCAACCTGGCCAGGGTGACCGGCCTCGAGGCGGGCAGCCGCGAGCTGAGCGAGCTCACGAGGGCCGGCATGCGCTCCTACTTCCGCTACTTCCACGAGATCTTCCGGCTGCCGTCGATGCGCACCGAGGAGATCGTGCGCCGCACCCACGTCATCGGCGCCGAGCACGTGCACGACACCGTGGCGGCCGGGCGGGGCGTGGTGCTGGCCCTGCCCCACATGGGCAACTGGGACCAGGCGGGCGCGTGGCTGGTGGGCGTGGGGCATCCGTTCACCACCGTGGCCGAGCGGCTGAGGCCGGAGTCGCTGTTCCGCCGCTACGTCGCCTTCCGCGAAGGGCTCGGCATGGAGGTGCTGCCGCTCACCGGAGGCGACGGGCACAACTTCGGCACCCTGGCCACGCGGGTGCGCAGGGGCGGGGTCGTGTGCCTGCCCGCCGAGCGCGACCTGACCAGGAGCGGCGTCGAGGTGCGCTTCTTCGGCGCGACCACCAAGGTGCCCGCGGGGCCGCCGCTGCTGGCCGTGCAGACCGGGGCCGCGCTGCTGCCCGCGACCGTCTACTTCGTGGGCGACGACTGGGGCATCCACATCCACGAGGAGGTCCCGGTCCCTGAGGAGGGCACCCGGCAGGAGAAGGTCGCCGCGGTGGCGCAGCGCATGGCCGAGGTGTTCGAGAAAGGGATCACCGAGCACCCGGAGGACTGGCACATGCTGCAGCGGCTCTGGCTGGAGGACCTGCGGTCATGAAGGTCGGCATCGTCTGCCCCTACTCGTGGGACATGCCGGGCGGGGTCAAGCAGCACATCGACGACCTGGCCCAGGCGCTCATGGCGCAGGACCACGAGGTGTCGGTGATCGCGCCGGCGGCCGACGACGACGAGCTGCCCCCCTACGTGACGGGCGCGGGCCGGGCCGTCCCCGTGCCGTACAACGGGTCGGTGGCGAGGATGTCGTTCGGTTTCCTGTCGGCCGCGCGGGTGCGGCGATGGGTGCGCACGGGCGAGTTCGACGTGCTGCACATCCACGAGCCGCTGATCCCGAGCCTGGGCATCCTGGCCTGCTGGGCCGCCAAGGGCCCGATCGTGGCGACGTTCCACGCCTCGTGGGTGCGCTCGCGGGCGATCGCGGTGGCCGAGCCGGTGCTGCAGAGCGCGCTGGAGAAGCTCAGCGGGCGCATCGCGGTCTCCGACGCGGCCCGTAAGAGCCTGGTGGAGCAGTTCGGCGGCGACACCGTGCTGATCCCCAACGGCGTGACCGTCTCCCGCTACACCGAGGCCGAGCCGCTCGACGGCTGGGGGCCCGACGGCGCCACGCTCGGCTTCCTCGGCCGGATGGACGAAGAGCGCAAGGGGCTGCCCATCCTGCTCGACGCGTTCTCGAAGCTCGCGGCCGAGCGGGCGGAGGTGAAGCTGCTCATCGCCGGCCCAGGCGACGAGAAGGACGTCTACGAGCGGGTGCCCAAACGCTTCCACGACCGGGTGACCGTGCTCGGCATGGTGAGCGAGGCCGACAAGATCCGCGCCTACCACTCGGTCGACGTGTTCTGCGCGCCCAACACGCGCGGCGAGAGCTTCGGCATCGTGCTGGCCGAGGCCATGGCGTCCGGGGCCACGGTGCTGGCCAGCGACATCCCCGCCTTCCGCAGGGTGCTCGGCGACGGGCAGGCGGGCGCGCTGTTCTCCAATGGCGACCCAGGCGCGCTGGCACGCGAGGCGGGCGCGCTGCTCGACGCTCCGGAACGCCGGGCCAAGCTGGCCGCCGAGGCGCTGGTCGCGGTCAGGAAATACGACTGGTCCACGGTCGCGCGCGACGTCGTGCGCGTCTACGAGACGGTCACCACGAGCGGCGCGGGGCGTGTGGAGGAAGACCTGTGACATCCACCATGATCGTGTTGATCGTGGGCATCGTCGTGGTGCTGGTGGCCGTCTACATCTCCTGGCGCGCGGGCCGGCTCGACCGCCTGCACATCCGGCTGGAGCTGGCTCAGGAGTCGCTGGACGCCGCGCTGATGCGGCGCAGGGCCGTGGTGCTGGAGCTGGCCGGGTCACGCCTGCTCGATCCCGCCACGTCCCTGGTGCTGGCCGCCGCCGCCCACGAGGCGAGGACGGCGGGCCCCGACGAGCGCGAGCACGCCGAGAGCGACCTGTCGCGGGCGCTGCGGGCGGTCGTGGACCAGGAGCGGTTCAGGGAGAAGCTGTCGGAGGCGCCCGGCGGGCGTGACCTGCTCGAAGAGCTCGACGCCGCCGTGGCCAAGGTGGTCTACTCCCGCCGCTTCTACAACAACGCGGTCGCGGTCACGCGTACGGCGCAGCGCCGCTGGCTCGCCAGGACCCTCCGCCTGGCCGGCCACACCGAGTACCCCCGATTCTTCGAGATCGATGACAATCCACCAGCGGCTATGGCAACTGAATGACCTAATTTGGTGAAGCCAGTAAGCTTCATCCCGTTTCACGGCTGAAGCGAGGAGTGTTACTGGTGCGGCTATCCCGGACGATCACGATCTGGCTGGCCGGAGCGGCCGTGCTCCTGCCCGTCTCGGCCTGTTCCTCCGAGGAGCCGGCGCCGGGCAAGGTGCCGCAGGCGGCCGCCTCCGTCGCGCCGAGCGAGGAGCCCGTCGAGGTCAAGACCCACCCCTTCACCGGCAGGCCGTACGACAGCCTCAAGCCCGTGCTCGCCGTGAAGATCGAGAACACCGCGGCGGGCAAGCCGCAGCAGGGCCTGAAGAGCGCCGACATCGTCTACGTCGAGCAGGTCGAGGCCGGTCTGACCCGGCTCATGGCGATCTTCTCGTCCAAGCTGCCGTCCAAGGTGGGGCCGGTGCGCAGCGCCCGCATCTCCGACCTGCACATCGCGCCGCAGTTCGGCAAGCCCGCCTTCTCCTACTCGGGGGCGCAGAGCAAGATGTTGCCGTTCATCGCCGAGGCGTCCCTGTTCGACGTCGGCGACACGCGCAACCCCAACGCCTACTTCCGCCAGCCGGGCCGCTTCGCCCCCTACAACCTGTTCGCCAACACCAAGCGGCTGCTGGCCGCGGCGCCGAAGGCGAGCAAGGCCAAGGACATCGGCTTCACCTTCGGCGACGCTCCGGCCGAGGGCGGCGTGGAGCGCAAGTCGTACACGGTCAAGTGGCCCGCGGCCCGCTTCACCTTCGCCTGGTCCGAGGCGAGGAAGAAGTGGATGATCTGGCAGGACGGCAAGAAGGACGTGGCCGCGGAGGGCGGGCAGCTCGGCGCGCCGACGGTCGTCATCCAGTACACCAAGACCGAGCGCTCGCAGTTCCACGACAAGAACGACAGCTACACGCCGCTCGTGCACACCACGGGCAAGGGCAAGGCGATCGTGCTGCGTGACGGCAAGGCGTACAAGGCGAACTGGGAGCGGGAATCGGAGAAGGACGGCACGACGTTCACCACGGAGAGCGGCGAGCCGATGAACTTCGCACCCGGCCAGGTCTGGGTCGCCCTCGCCAGCCGCAAGCCCGTCATCCCCTAGTCCTTCTGTATAAGTAAGGCGATAAACCCTGACATATTGGCATGTCGGGGGAGGGGTCCGTCAGGACCTACGATGGGCTTGAGAACATACCGATTCGTCGTGAGAGCCCGTGAGGAAGACCGTGTCCAGCAGCACGCCAGAAAGCAGCCCCGTCACCGGAACGGCCCGCGTCAAGCGCGGCATGGCCGAGATGCTCAAGGGCGGTGTCATCATGGACGTCGTCACGCCCGAGCAGGCCAAGATCGCTGAGGACGCCGGGGCGGTCGCCGTCATGGCCCTCGAGCGCGTCCCCGCCGACATCCGCGCCCAGGGCGGCGTGTCGAGGATGAGCGACCCCGACATGATCGACGGCATCATCGAGGCCGTGTCGATCCCCGTCATGGCCAAGGCCCGCATCGGCCACTTCGTCGAGGCGAAGGTGCTGCAGGCGCTCGGCGTCGACTACGTCGACGAGTCGGAGGTGCTCACCCCGGCCGACTACGCCAACCACATCGACAAGTGGCAGTTCACCGTGCCGTTCGTGTGCGGGGCGACCAACCTGGGAGAGGCCCTGCGCCGCATCACCGAGGGCGCGGCGATGATCCGCTCCAAGGGCGAGGCGGGCACCGGTGACGTCTCCAACGCCGTCACCCACATGCGGACGATCCGCGCCGAGATCAAGCGGCTCACGTCGCTGCCCGAGGACGAGCTGTACGTCGCCGCCAAGGAGCTGCAGGCGCCGTACGAGCTGGTCGCGGAGGTCGCGAAGCTCGGCAAGCTGCCGGTCGTGCTGTTCACCGCGGGCGGCATCGCCACCCCGGCCGACGCCGCCATGATGATGCAGCTGGGCGCCGAGGGCGTCTTCGTGGGCTCCGGCATCTTCAAGTCGGGCGATCCGGCCAAGCGCGCGGCGGCCATCGTCAAGGCCACCACCTTCTACGACGACCCCGACGTCATCGCCAAGGTCTCGCGCGGCCTGGGGGAGGCCATGGTCGGCATCAACGTCGACGACATCCCGCAGCCGCACCGGCTGGCCGAGCGCGGCTGGTAGTCACACTCCGTACGACGAAAATCGTCAGAAAGGCGGCATCCGTGAAGGATGTCGCCTTTTTCTGTCCTGCTGTTCACCCTCTGGTCATGATCCTGAGTCAAGCTACGGACGTCCCTCACCCTTGATCGTCCGGGAGCCTCACGTGTCCAAGCTGAACCGCCGGCACTTCCTCGTCACCGGTTTAGCGGCGGGCGCCGCCGCCGCGATCCCCGCGACCGGCGCGCACGCCGCCCCAGACCCCGCCGCGGACCCCAGTAAGGAAACCGCCCGGAGCCTCGCCTCGCGCGGGCTGCGCACCGACCCCTTCACCCTCGGCGTCGCGTCGGGCGACCCCGACCACGAGGGCTTCGTCATCTGGACCAGGCTCGCCCAGCAGCCGATGGCCGAGGACGGGCTCGCAGGCATGCCGCAGCGGCCGTTCCCCGTGCTGTGGCAGGTGTACTCCGACGAGCGCGCACGCCGCGTCGTGCGCAGCGGCGTGACCGTGGCCGCGCCGGAATGGGGGCACAGCGTCCACGTGGAGCTTGCCAACCTGGGCTCCGACCGCGACTACTGGTACCGCTTCCGCGTCGGCCCGTACGTCTCGCCGCTCGGCCGCGCCCGCACCGCCCCGCACCCCCTGTCGTACGGCGGCGCCCTGGCCATGGCGTTCGTCTCCTGCTCACAGTACGAGCACGGCTTCTTCACGGCGTACCGCCGGCTGGCCGAGGAGCGCCCCGACGTGATCCTGCACCTGGGCGACTACCAGTACGAGTACACCAAGGACACCTACACCATCCCCGGCGGCAACGTCCGCGACCACGAGGGCCCCGAGACCGAGACCCTCGCCAACTACCGCCAGCGCCACGCCCAGTACAAGACCGACCCCGACCTGCAGGCCGCGCACGCCGCCGCGCCGTGGCTGGTGGTGTGGGACGACCACGAGGTGGACAACAACTGGGCCGACGAGGTGCCCGAGAAGCCCGAGAACCCCCAGCCGAACTTCCTGAGCAGGCGCGAGGCCGCCTTCCGCGCCTACTACGAGAACATGCCGTTGCGCCGCACCTCCATCCCGCGCGGCATCGACATGCAGCTCTACCGCCGCGTCCGGTGGGGCAGGATGGCCACCTTCCACATGCTCGACACCCGCCAGTACCGCGACGACCAGGGCTGCGGCGACGGCTACCGCGACTGCCCCGCCTCGATCGACCCGGCCCGCTCCATCACGGGCGCCGAGCAGGAGGCGTGGCTGCTGGACGGCTTCCGGCACTCGCGGGCGCAATGGGACATCCTCGGCCAGCAGGTGTTCTTCGCCCAGCGCGACAACAACGACGGCCCGGCCAAGATCACCAGCCAGGACGCGTGGGACGGCTACGTCGCCTCCCGCAAGCGCATCACGCAGGGCTGGCTCGACGCGAAGGTGCGCAACCCGGTCGTGCTGACCGGCGACGTGCACGCCCACTGGGCCAGCGACCTCAAGCTCGACTACGACGACCCGACGGGCCCGTCCGTCGGGTCGGAACTGGTGGCCACCTCGATCTCGACCGGCGGGAACGGGGCCGACTCCGACCCGGCGACGCACCCGTTCCTCAAGATCAACCCGCATCTGAAGTTCTACAACAACCAGCGCGGCTACGTGCTGACGAAGGTCGAGCGCGATCAGATGACGGCCGACTTCAAGGTGGTGCCGCAGGTGCAGACACCCGGAGGCGAGGTGTACACGCGGGCCACGTTCGTGATCGAGGACCGGGTGCCCGGGGTGCAGCAGACGTACCTGCGCCCGGTCGACCCGGCCCTGCGCAGCCAGCCCATGACCGTGGAGGAGACGGTCCGCCTGGAGACCGAGCGTCCGTGAACTGCCGCGGCACCCCGGCCCCGAGGCGCGGACCCTGCCAGGAAGATCCCGGCCGGTCGTGGTGTTGAATTGTCTGAACCCGCACCCGGACGGAAGGATCTGCCGTGCCCACGATCGGTGTACTCGCCCTGCAGGGCGACGTGCGCGAGCATGTGCGCATGCTCCAGGAGGCGGGGGCGCGGGCCACGGCCGTGCGCAGGCCCGCCGAGCTGGAGGCGGTCGACGGCCTGGTCATTCCCGGCGGCGAGTCGACGACGATGTGGAAGCTGGCCGAGGCCTTCGACATGTTCGAGCCCCTGCGCATGCGGATCAAGGAGGGCATGCCCGCCTACGGTTCCTGCGCCGGCATGATCATGCTGGCCGATCGGATCGAGGACGGCGTTTCCGGCCAGCAGACCGTCGGCGGCATCGACATGGTCGTCAGGCGCAACGCGTTCGGCCGCCAGGTCGACTCGTTCGAGGAGGACATCGACTTCGCCGGGCAGCGGGTGCACGCGGTCTTCATCCGCGCGCCGTGGGTCGAATCCGTCGGCGCGGGCGTCGACGTGCTGGGCAAGTGCGAGCCTGGGGATAGGATCGTCGCGGTCCGACAAGGGCCGCTGCTCGCGACGTCGTTCCATCCCGAGCTGACCGGAGACGCTCGCGTGCACCGTTACTTCGTAGACATGCTGAGGGAGCTCTAGCCAATGTCCGGCCACTCCAAATGGGCGACGACGAAGCACAAGAAGGCCGCGCTCGACGCCAAACGCGGCAAGCTGTTCGCGAAGCTCATCAAGAACATCGAGGTGGCGGCCCGGACAGGTGGCCCTGACCCGGATGCCAACCCCACCCTCTTCGACGCCATCTTCAAGGCGAAGAAGAACTCCGTGCCCAACGACAACATCGAGCGGGCCCGCAAGCGCGGCGGCGGCCTCGAGGCCGGTGGCGCCGACTGGCAGACCATCACCTACGAAGGCTACGCGCCCGGCGGCGTCGCGGTGCTCATCGAGTGCCTCACCGACAACCGCAACCGCGCCGCCTCCGAGGTGCGCGTGGCGCTGACCCGCAACGGCGGCTCGCTGGCCGACCCCGGGTCCGTCTCCTACATGTTCAACCGCAAAGGCGTCGTCATCGTGCCGAAGAACGGCCTCGACGAGGACACCGTGCTGATGGCCGTGCTCGACGCGGGCGCCGAGGAGGTCAACGACCTGGGTGACTCGTTCGAGGTCGTGTCCGAGGCCGGTGACCTGGTGCCGGTGCGCAAGGCCCTCCAGGACGCCGGCATCGACTACGACTCGGCGGAGTCGAGCTTCCTGCCGACGATGAGCGTGCCGCTCGACGAGGAGGGGGCCAAGAAGGTCTTCCGCCTCATCGACGCGCTGGAGGACAGCGACGACGTCCAGAACGTCTACGCCAACTTCGACGTCTCCGACGACGTGCTGGCGGCGCTGGACTAGCGTTCCTGCCCGGCGAAGGCCGGGGTGCGTCCGGACACCTCGGGTGCGGCGGGCCCTGAGCGCTCCACAGAGACGCTCGCGAGCCTATGCCTTCAGGGGGAATGCCGAGCAGGCGCCGGAGCGGCCGTCGCGACCGTCACAGGGGCGATCCCGGGCGCGATCGGATGCCGCGACCGTCGTCGCCGTGACGCCGGCGGCCGGCCGTGGCCACGGTGGCCGCGCAGCTGCCCTGTCCCGGCGGGCTCGATCTCACGGTAACCGGTTCGCGAGCGCGTACTCCCGCCGCATAAGTTGGCTGACTGTGGAAATACGCGACCTCACCCCTGAAGACCTCGACGACGTCCTTGACCTTCGCAGACGCGCCTTCGGCCCGCTGTCCGCCTCCGACCGGGACAGGTGGCGCAGGGCGGTGCTCCCGTCCCTCGGTGAGGGCCGCTATCTGGGTGCCTTCGACGGCACCAGGCTGGCCGCCGCGGCGCGGCTGCGTCAGTTCACGCAGTGGTGGCACGGCAGGCCGCAGCCGATGGCCGGGATCGCCGGGGTCACCGTGGCGCCGGAGGACCGCGGCCGCGGCTGCGGCAGCACGATCATGCGGGCCGTCGTCGAACGCGGCAGGGCGCTCGGCGACGCGGTCTCCGTGCTCTATCCGGCCACCACCGGCATCTACCGCTCGCTCGGCTATGAGCACGCAGGAGCCCAGCACAGCGTCAGGCTCCCCGCCGAGCTGCTGCGCCAGATCCGGCCGTCCGGCCAGGTCAAGCTGCGCAGGATGGGCCCTGGCGACGCCGGAGAGGTCGTCTCCATCCTGCACCGCGTCCACGGCGCCGCCCGCGCCAGCGGGCCCGTCTCCTGGGACGAGCAGACCTGGAGCCTGTGGCTCGAGAGTGAGGACGACTTCCTCTACGTCACCGACGACGGTTTCGTGGTCTACCGGTGGCACGGCGAGGACATGCTGGTCGACAGCCTCGTCGCCGGATCGGGGGAGACGCTCAGGGCACTGTGGTCCCTGGTGGGCAGCGCGTCCTCGATCGCGCACGAGGTCGTCGCACACGTGACTCCCGACGACCCGGTGTTGTGGCTGCTGCGCGAGCGGACGATCGAGCAGGTCACGCAGCGGCGGTGGATGTTCAGGGTGCTCGACGTCGCCGCGGCGGCCGAGCGCAGGGGCTACCCGGTCCGCCTTGCCGGCGACGCCGTCGTCACCGTGGACGACCCTCTCGGAGGGGGCGGCACGTGGCGGCTGGAGTTCGCCGGCGGCTCCGCCGCGGTCATCCCGGCCGAGCAGCCCGGGGTGAGGCTGAGCGTGAACGGCCTCTCCGCCCTGTACGCCGGGATCCCGGCGGCCACCCTCCGCCTCAGCGGGCTCATGTCCGGAGATGACCGATACGACGAGACACTCGATGCCGCCTTCGCCGCCAGGCCGTACATGCTCGAGGACTTCTGACGGGCGTTTCCCGGTGCGCGGCCACCGCGGGCGGAGTAGAGTCTCGTGCCGAACAGATGTTCGGCGTACGCGGGAGGGCATGCCGGTGCGGGTGATGGGCGTCGATCCGGGGCTGACCCGGTGCGGTCTGGGCGCCGTCGAAGGGCGTCCGGGCGCGCCGCTGACGCTCGTGGCCGTCGGAGTCGTGCGCACCGGCGCCGACGAGGAGCTCGGGGCCCGGCTCGTGGGCATCGAGGCCGGCATCGAGAAGTGGCTCGACGACGTGCGTCCCGACGCGGTCGCGGTCGAGCGGGTCTTCAGCCAGCACAACGTACGCACCGTCATGGGCACGGCGCAGGCCGCCGGGATCGCGGTGCTGTGCGCGGCCCGGCGCGGGCTGCCCGTGGCGCTGCACACGCCGTCCGAGGTGAAGGCCGCCATCACCGGCAGCGGCACGGCCGACAAGAAGCAGATCGGCGCCATGGTCACGCGGCTGCTGCGGCTCGCCGAGATGCCCAGGCCCGCCGACGCCGCCGACGCGCTCGCCCTGGCCATCTGCCACGTCTGGCGCGGCGGCGCCCAGCACCGCCTCGCCGCGGCCCTCGCCAAGGCCAGGAAGGCCGGGCCGTGACGGCGCAGTGGAGCACGGCCCACGGCGCCCCGGAGCGCCGTGCGCCTCGTCCACGCGTCGCCCCCGGGCCGGACGGTCCGGCGGGGGAGCGGGCTTCTCGGGCGCCGGGCCGTCTCCCGCCGCCTCGTGAGGGCGCCGGGGCGGCCGTTTCCACCCGGAGGGCCAGGTGGTCCTGGCGCGGCGGCTCCGGCCGCTTCCTGGGCGGTTCCTGGGGGCGTTCGCGCCACGTGCGGGGCCGGCCTCCGGCCGGCTGGGTCCCGAGGCGGAGGGCAGGGTTGTGATCGGGTCCAAGACAGGAGGCGGGTTGTGATCGCGTCGGTGGCGGGGAAGGTGACGGCGATCGCGCCCGACGGAGCCGTGATCGAGGTCGGCGGCGTCGGGGTTCTCACCCACTGCACCCCCGGCACGCTCGCCACGCTGCGCCTCGGCGAGGAGGCGCGCCTGGCCACGTCGCTCGTCGTGCGCGAGGAGTCCCTCACCCTCTTCGGCTTCGCCACCGACGACGAGCGGGCGGTGTTCGAGTTGCTGCAGACGGCCAGCGGCGTCGGGCCGAAGCTGGCGCTGGCGATGCTGGCCGTGCACACGCCCAACGCGCTGCGGGTGGCCGTGGCCGGCGCCGATCTGAAGGCGCTCACCCAGGTGCCGGGCATCGGGCAGAAGGGGGCCCAGCGCATCGTGCTGGAGCTGAAGGACCGGCTCGGCTCGCCGGAGACGGCGGTCGACGCCGCGCTCAACGGCGAGCGGAAGGCCGCGGCCTGGCGCGAGCAGGTGCACTCGGGGCTGGTGGGGCTCGGCTACTCCAGCAAGGACGCCGACGAGGCGATCGCCGCCGTGGAGCCCGAGGCCGACGCCGACCTCGCCGCCGGGCGCCAGCCGCGGGTGGCCACGCTGCTGAAGGCCGCGCTGCGATCGCTGAGCGTGCGATGAGTCATGACGGCGGAGCCGGCGTCACCGCACGCGCCGACGTGGCCTGCCGCACTTTCGATAGGTTGGCCCCTCCGGGTCGCGACGGGCGGTGCCATGCCGGGTCCCGCGGGCTGGATGCGGTGCGCAGGGTCGTCGACGGCGGGAGGAGGTGCCACGGTGAGCTCTGATCGGGAGCTCGTCTCACCCGACGCCGAGGGCGAGGAGCTGCAGATCGAGGCGGCGCTCAGGCCCAAGCGGCTCGGCGAGTTCATCGGCCAGGGCCGGGTGCGCGAGCAGCTCTCCCTCGTGCTCGAAAGTGCTCTGCGCCGGCAGCGGCCACCCGACCACGTGCTGATGAGCGGGTCTCCTGGGCTCGGCAAGACGACCCTGGCGATGATCATCGCGGCCGAGCTGAACGCGCCGCTCCGGATCACCTCGGGTCCGGCTCTCGAACGCGCGGGCGACCTCGCGGCGATCCTGTCGACGCTGGCCGAGGGCGAGGTGCTGTTCATCGACGAGATCCACCGGATGGCCAGGCCCGCCGAGGAGATGCTCTACCTCGCGATGGAGGACTTCCGGGTCGACATCGTCGTCGGCAAGGGCCCGGGGGCCACCGCCATCCCGCTCGACATCGCGCCGTTCACCCTGGTCGGCGCCACGACCAGGGCCGGGCTGCTGCCCGCGCCGCTGCGCGACAGGTTCGGGTTCACCGCCCACATGGACTTCTACGAGGTCGGCGAGCTGGAGCAGGTGCTCTACCGGTCGGCGAGGCTGCTCGGCGTCGGCCTGCCCGACGACGGCGCCCACGAGATCGCCAGGCGGTCGAGGGGCACGCCCCGCATCGCCAACCGGCTGCTGCGGCGGGTGCGCGACTTCGCCGACGTGCGCGCCGACGGGGTGATCGACCGCTCCGTCGCGGCGGCGGCGCTCAACCTTTATGAAGTTGACGCAGAAGGGCTCGACCGGCTCGACAGAGCGGTGCTGGGCGCGCTGCTGAAGAAGTTCGGCGGCGGTCCCGTGGGGTTGTCGACCCTCGCGGTCGCCGTGGGCGAGGAGCCGGAGACGGTCGAAGTGGTGGCCGAGCCGTTCCTCGTACGCCAAGGTCTGCTGGCCAGGACGCCGCGCGGCCGGGTGGCGACCGCGGCCGCGTGGACCCATCTCGGCATGACTCCACCACCGGACGCATTCGGAGCCCCGCTTTTCGACTGATCACAGAACGGTTGCAACCGTTTCAATATGGGAACTTCCCCGCGCGCCGAAACGCTGCTTCGTTGCCGCGTTTCGCGACAAGCGCCTACACTCCGTGGCTTGGCTGGCTGTGTAGGCTGACGGCCCGAGTGGCGCGGTCCGACGCGACGCACGGAATTTCCGGCGCGAGGCCGGTGTCAACTCCTTGTACGACAATGGAAGGTCGCCCCTTATGGACATGGGACAACTCGGAAGCATCCTGCCGCTCATTCTCTTGGTGGTGGTGTTTTACTTCCTGCTGATCCGCCCTCAGCGCAAGCGCCAGCAAGAGGCGATCCGGATGCAGAACTCTCTGACCCCGGGTGCGCGCGTCATGACCACGACGGGCCTGTTCGGCACCGTCGTCGCGGTGGACAATGAGGACGTCGTCCTCGAGGTCGCCCCCGGTGTCGAGACCCGCTGGGTGAAGGCCGCCATCGGCCGCGTCGTCACGCCCGGAGACGCTCCCGCAGGTGACGAGGCCGCGTCCGACGAGGAGGGCAAGAACGAGTCCGAGGCCGCCGTGGATCGCAACGGAGACCAGGACTCCAGCACCAAGCAGTCCTGACTAAGCTCTGCGACAAACCTCTATCTGAAAGAACTGACGACCAGTGGCCCGACCGACCAGCCGCCACAGCCGACCGGGGCGTACGCTCCTGGTGCTCCTGGCGCTCTTCCTCGCCCTGGGCGGGACGATGTTCCTGCAGCAGGCGTATACGCCCAAGCTGGGGCTCGACCTCGCCGGCGGCACGACGGTGACTCTGTCGCCCGTGACCCAGAACAACGCGGCTCCTCCAGAGGAGATCCTTGACCGGGCGGTCAACATCATCCGCGACCGGGTCAACGGCACCGGCATCTCGGACGCGGAGGTCGCCAAGTCCGGCGACAACATCATCATCTCCATTCCGGGTGTCGGGCAGAACGAGGCCATCAAGCTGGTCGCGACCACCGCGGAGCTGCGCTTCCGCCAGGTGCTCGCCATGGAGGCCACGCAGGCCCCGGCAGACCTGGCGACCAACGCGCCGACGCCGAGCGCCTCGCCCTCGGGCGGCAAGTCCGCCGAGCCCTCGGACCCCGCGAACAAGTCGGGCGAGCCCGCGGCCTCCGACCCGGCCAAGCCGAAGGCCTCAGAGCCGGTCAGGCCGCCGGCGTCTCAGTCGGCCGGAGCGCCGCAGCCGAGCACGTCGCCCACGGGCAAGGCGCTGTCGTCGGCGCTGACCGCGCCGACGCCCGGCACCTCGGCCGAGCCCACTGCCACGCAGAGCCCCAAGGGCCAGGACAAGCGGGGCACCAAGGACGGGAAATCCACGCCCGCGCCGAGCGACGACCCCAGCCAACCCCCGGCGGCGGACCCCAACGCCACGGGCATCAACACCGAGGGCATCGACCCCGCGGTGCTGGCCCAGTTCAAGAAGCTCAACTGCGCCGACCCCGCCAACCGCGGGCAGGGCGTCCAGGACGACCCCAACAAGCAGTACGCCGGCTGCGAGAGCGACGGCAGCTTCAAGTACGTCCTCGACGTCGCCAAGGTCGTCGGCACCGACATCGACACCGCCTCCGCGGGCGTCCGCCAGGGCACCACCGAGTGGGTCGTCCAACTCGACTTCAAGAGCAAGGGCGCCGGTGAGTGGAGCAAGCTCACCACCGCCGCCTACAACTCCCAGGAACCGCGCAACAAGGTCGCCGTCGTGCTCGACGGCGTCGTCATCACCGCCCCCAACATCATCAGCCCGATCCCGGGCGGCCGGGCGGAGATCACCGGCGGCTTCGACCAGGCCAGCGCCACCACGCTGGCCGACCAGCTCAAATACGGCGCGCTGCCGCTGAAGTTCAACCGCAGCTCCGTCGACACCGTCTCCTCGACCCTGGGCCAGGACCAGCTCGAGGGCGGCCTGATCGCCGGCCTGATCGGCCTGGCCCTCGTCGTCGTCTACTGCCTGCTTTACTACCGCGGCCTCGGCATCGTGGCGGTGCTGAGCCTCGTGGTGGCCACGGTCATCACGTACACGTCCGTGGTGGTGCTCGGGCACAACGCCGGCTTCCGCCTCTCTCTGCCGCACATCATCGGCCTGGTGGTCTCCATCGGCATCACCGCCGACTCCTTCATCGTCTACTTCGAACGCATCCGTGACGAGATGAAGGAAGGACGGCGCACGCTCCGCTCGGCCGTCGAGGTGGCCTGGGTCCGTGCCAGGCGGACGATCCTGATCGCCGACGCCGTCATGTTCATCGCCGCCATCGTGCTGTATTTCCTCGCGGTTGGCGGTGTCGCCGGATTCGCGTTCGCGATGGGCCTGACCACGCTGATCGACGTCGTGGTGGTGTTCCTGTTCACCAAGCCGTTCATCGCTTCGCTGGCGAGGGTGAAGTTCTTCGCCAAGGGGCACCCGCTGTCCGGCCTCGACGCCGAGCGTATGAGCGAGGTCGGCTCGACCGGCCGCACGACCACTCCGCAGGAGGCCTGAGATGGGACTGGGGCGTCGCCTCTACCGCGGCGAGATCGACGTTGACTTCGTCGGCAAATGGCGGCTGTGGTACAGCCTGTCCGGCCTGCTGCTCGCCGTCTCGCTGTCCGGGCTGCTGATCAACGGGCTCAACCTGGGCGTGGAGTTCAAGGGCGGCACGATCTTCGCGTTCAAGTCCTCGCAGGCCACGGTCGAGCAGGTGCGTGAGTCCGTGCTCGACCAGGGCGTGCACCAGGTGATCGTCCAGCAGGCGGGCACGGACGGCTGGCGGGCCACCACCGAGAGCCTGCCGGAGGACACCCGGGTCCAGGTGCAGAGCGAGATCGCCAAGGACTTCGGGGTCCCGCTCGACCAGGTGAGCATCCAGGCCATCGGCCCGTCCTGGGGCGGTGAGGTCTCCCAGAAGGCCTGGATCGGCCTGGGCGTGTTCATGCTGGCGATCATCCTCTACCTGTCGATGGCGTTCGAGCCGAAGATGGCGCTGGCCGCGATCGTCGCGCTCGTCCACGACCTCGTCATCACGGCCGGCATCTACGCCTGGTCGGGCTTCGAGGTCACGCCGGCGACGCTGCTGGGCTTCCTGACCATCCTCGGTTACTCGCTCTACGACGCCGTCGTGGTGTTCGACATGATCAAGGAGGTCACGGCCAAGCTGGGGCACACGTCCAAGCAGACCTACTCGATGGCCGCCAACGACGCGCTCAACCACACGCTGATCCGATCGCTGAACACCTCGCTGGTCGCGATCCTGCCGGTGGCGGCGATCCTGTTCATCGGCACCACGGTGCTCGGCGCAGGCACGCTGAAGGACCTGTCGCTGTCGCTGTTCGTCGGCATGGTCGTCGGCACCTACTCCTCGTTGTGCGTGGCCACGCCGCTGCTGGTGACGCTGAAGGAACGCGAGCCGAAATACCAGGCCATCGCCAAGCGGCTGGCCTCCACGGGCGGCGCCAGGGGAACGAAGAACTCCAAGAAGGCCGCGGCGGCGAAGGGATAGCTGCCCACCGCCTTTCGTGACGCCCTCGCCCGGCATCGGGCGAGGGCGCGGTCGTGTCCCCGGGCCTCGTGAGCGACCCCGCGCGGCCTTGAGAGCGCTCCTGGCGAGGGCGTACGGCCGTGGCACGGAAAGGCACCACGGCCGTCGTCATGCCGCCAGGAACGCTCTGAGGCGCGCAGGGGTGCGTACGGAGGGCCGGTGTGAGGAGGAGGTCCGGCCAGGGCCCGCTATGCACCATCATGGAGCGCGGCAGACGGCCGGTGAGGAATGCGAGGAAACACCATGAGCGAGCTGGACACGTTGATCCTGGAGCGGATCAGGGACGTTCCCGACTACCCGAAGCAGGGTGTCCTGTTCAAGGACATCACCCCGCTCCTGGCCGATCCCGTGGCGATGGCCGCCGTGGTGGACGAGCTGGCCGGGTTGCACCAGGTCGACAAGATCGTGGGGATCGAGGCACGCGGGTTCATCCTCGCCGCTCCGGTGGCGTACCGCGCGGGCGCCGGGTTCGTGCCGGTGCGCAAGAAGGGGAAACTGCCCGCCGAAACCCTCGAGGAGTCCTACGATCTGGAGTACGGCTCCGCGAGCATCGAGGTCCACCGTGACGCCCTCGCGTCCGGCGAGCGGGTTCTCATCGTCGACGACGTGCTGGCCACGGGCGGCACCGCCGCGGCGGCCGTGGAGCTGGTCAGGCGGACGGGAGCCGAGGTGGCCGGTGTGGCGGTGCTGATGGAGCTGGCGTTCCTGCACGGACGTGAGCGGCTGACGGGAGTGCCGTTGCATTCGCTCGTGATCGTGTGAACCGCCCCGCGACTGCTCAAGTTGGCTGCCTGGATACACTTGGGGGATCTGGACTCGAACGTGAGGAGTCATTGCGTGAGGAGTCTGTGTGCCCCGTGATGTGGTCGCGCCTGACGTAACCGAATCCGGCAACGCCGAAGCGCCCGGCGTTCCGGCGGTGCGCCGAAGGCGGTTTGGGGGTGGGGCCATGAACCCGGTGCTGGAGCCGTTGTTCCGTACGGTCCGCGCCACCCACCCCAAGGCCGACCTGCGTCTGATCGAGCGTGCCTACGACGTCGCGGCCTACCACCACCGTGACCAGAAGCGGAAGTCGGGCGACCCCTACATCACCCACCCGCTGGCGGTGGCGACGATCCTGGCCGAGCTCGGCACCGACGACGAGACCCTGTGCGCGGCGCTGCTGCACGACACGGTGGAGGACACCGCCTACAGCCTCGACGAGCTCCGCGGCGACTTCGGCGAGACGATCGCCTCCCTGGTCGACGGCGTCACCAAGCTCGACAAGGTCAAGTTCGGCGACGCGGCGCAGGCCGAGACGGTGCGCAAGATGGTCGTCGCCATGTCGCGCGACATCCGCGTGCTGATCATCAAGCTGGCCGACCGGCTGCACAACATGCGCACCATGCGCTACCTGCCCGAGCACAAGCGCCACCAGAAGTCGCGCGAGACGCTGGAGATCTTCGCCCCGCTGGCCCACCGCCTGGGCATGAACACCATCAAGTGGGAGCTCGAAGACCTGGCCTTCGCCATGCTCTATCCCAAGCGCTACGACGAGATCGCGCGCATGGTGTCGGAGCGGGCGCCGCGCAGAGACCTCTTTCTGCAGGAGGTCATCGAGAAGGTCTCCGGTGACCTGCGCGAGGCGAAGATCCGCGCCGTGGTCAAGGGCCGGCCGAAGCACTATTACTCGGTCTACCAGAAGATGATCGCCCGGGACGTGGCGTTCGACGATATCTATGACCTGGTGGGCATCCGCGTGCTGGTCGACAGCGTGCGCGACTGCTATGCCGCCCTCGGCACGATCCACGCCCGGTGGAACCCGGTGCCGGGGCGGTTCAAGGACTACATCGCGATGCCCAAGTTCAACATGTACCAATCGCTGCACACGACGGTGATCGGTCCCGAGGGCAAGCCGGTGGAGCTGCAGATCCGCACCCACGCGATGCACCACAGGGCCGAATACGGCGTGGCCGCCCACTGGAAGTACAAGGAGGAGGTCGGCAGCCCCGGCCCTCCCGGCAAGGTCAAGCCGGGCAGCGACATGGCCTGGTTGCGCCAGCTTCTCGACTGGCAGAAGGAGACCTCCGACCCGGGCGAGTTCCTCGAGTCGCTGCGGTTCGACCTGTCGGTGTCGGAGGTCTACGTCTTCACCCCGAAGGGGCAGGTCATCGCGCTGCCGGAGGGGGCGACGCCGGTCGACTTCGCCTACGCCGTGCACACCGAGGTGGGTCATCGCTGCATCGGCGCGCGGGTCAACGGGCGCCTGGTGCCGCTGGAGTCGCGGCTCGGCAACGGCGACACGGTGGAGATCTTCACCTCGAAGTCGCCCGACGCCGGCCCCTCGCGTGACTGGCTGAAGTTCGTCAAGTCCGGCCGGGCCCGCAACAAGATCAGGCAGTGGTTCTCCAAGGAGCGCCGCGAGACCGCGATCGAGGCCGGCAAGGAGGCCATCGGGCGGGCCATGCGCAAGCAGGGCCTGCCGCTGCAGCGGCTGATGTCGGGTGAGGCGCTGCTGGCCCTGGCCCGCGACCTGCGCTATCCCGACGTGTCCGCCCTCTACGCGGCCGTGGGCGAGGGCCACGTCGCGGCCCAGAACGTCGTGCAGAAGCTCGTGGCCTCGATCGGCGGCGTCGACAGCGCGGAGGAGGACATCGCCGAGACCTCGCTGCCGACCCGACTGCGCGGCCGTCCCCGGGGCGGTGGCGGCGCGGGCGTGGTCGTCGCGGGCGACGCCGACGTGTGGGTACGCCTGTCGAAGTGCTGCACCCCCGTGCCCGGCGACGAGATCGTCGGCTTCGTCACCCGCGGCCACGGCGTGTCGGTGCACCGCGGCGACTGCACCAACGTGCAGCAGCTCAAGGCGCAGCCCGACCGGCTGGTGGAGGTCAGCTGGTCGCCGAGCGACGACAGCGTCTTCCTGGTGGCCATCCAGGTCGAGGCGCTCGACCGGCCGCGCCTGCTGTCCGACGTCACGCGGACGCTCTCCGACCAGCACGTCAACATCCTCAGCGCCTCGGTGACGACCTCGCGCGACCGGGTGGCGGTCAGCAAGTTCACGTTCGAGATGGGCGACCCCAAGCACCTGGGGCACGTGCTGAAGGCCGTACGCGGCATCCAGGGCGTCTTCGACGTCTACCGGGTGAGCGGCGCGGGCGGCTGAGCCGGCACCGTCGGATGGGGCGGTCAGCCCGCCAGGCCGGGCAGGTTGACCACGATCGCCTCCTGGGTGCTGCGGGCGATCACCACCACCGCCTCCTGCGACGGGTCCGGATTCTCCTCCCGGTGGGGCACGTACGGCGGAACGTAGATGTAGTCGCCGGGCCCCGCCTCGATGCGCACCTCCTCGGCGTCCTCCAGGAAGACGAACGCCGGCGTGCCGCTGACCACGTAGATGGCCGTCTCGGACGCCCCGTGGTGGTGGTCGGACGAGCGGGTGGCGGGCGCGACGTGCGTCTGGCCCATCCACAACCGCGTGGAGCCGGCCGTGGCGCCGCTGATGGCGGCCAGCCGTCGCATGCCGGAGCTCTGCGCCGTGTCGCCCGAGAGCCCCCCGGCGGGCACGTGACGCAGCGGCTGGTGGAACGGGTCGCCCTCGGCCCGGTAGCCCTCCCAGAGCCGCCCTCCGGCCCGTTCCAGCACGCCTGAGGCGACGGCGGCCAGGCGTACGGGGTCGTCGTGCGCGGCGAGCAGCTCGCGGGCCAGCTCGGGGTCGTGCGCGCGCAGCTCGCGCAGCAGCCACTTGCCGCTTCCCTGCCACCTGCGCCCCACGCCCAGCGCGGTCCTGGCGGCCTCCTGGACCACCTCCCAGCGGATGAACGCCTGCTCGCCGGCGTCGGTGACGCCCGCCAGGTCGTCGAGCAGGTCGGACAGCACGTAGCGGGCCCGCTCGGCCTGGTCGGGCGTCAGCCCGCCGGGGCCCGCGGCCAGGCGCTCGCCGAGCGCGCTCTGCAGGTCGCTGGCCCGCCCGCCCGTCCTGTCGGCCAGCACCGCGCCCTCCGCGCACATGCGCGCCAGACTCGGCCTGCGCCTGCCGAAGTCCTTGTCGAAGTAGGCGTGCAGGCTGGTCTCGCTGTGCACGAACATCTCCACCGGCCACCCGCGCCAGCGCAGCGACTCGCGGTAGGGGGCGGCCAGGCCGTCGAGCACCACCACGACGTCGAGATCGGAGGTGCTGGTGCGGCGCTCGGTGAGCACGCTGCCGCCGACGAAGGCGTACAGCGCCCCCGGGAACATCTCCTCGACCAGGGCGCGCGCGTCGGTGACGGGATCCATGGCGTCAGCCTAGATCCCAGGTGCCGGCACGCGCCGCCCGATTCGGACTCCTGCTCCGCAGGGGACGCGGCTCAGCTGAACTCGGCCAGCGTGCGTTCGGCCTCCTCCAGCCACGACCGGCGGGCGGTCAGCGCCTCCTCGGCCTCCTTGACGTCCTTGGCGCGACCGGCGGCCTGCGCCTTGGACAGCCGCTTCTCCAGCTGGTCGATGGAGGTGCGCAACTGGTCGACCGTGCTCTGGGCGCGGGCCCTCGCCTCGGGGTTGGAGCGCTTCCACTCGGCGTCCTCGGCCTTGCGCACCGCGTCGTCGACCTTGCGCAGCCCGCCTTCGAGCCGGTCGCGCTGGTCGCGCGGTACGGGGCCGGCGGCCTCCCAGCGCTCCAGGATGTGCCGCAGCGCCGCCCTGGCCGTGCGTGCGTCGGTGACGGGGAGGATCTTCTCCGCCTCGGTGAGCAGCTGCTCCTTGACCGTGGCGTTGGCCGCGAGCGAGGCGTCACGCTCGGCGAACACGGCGGAACGGGCCTGGAAGAACTGGTCCTGGGCGCCCTTGAAGCGGGCCCAGAGCTCGTCCTCCGCTTCGCGCGAGGCCCGGCCGGCGCTCTTCCACTGTTGCATCAGGTCGCGGTAGATCGCCGCGGTGCCGCCCCAGTCGGTCGAGTCGGACAGCGCCTCGGCCTCGGCGACGATGCGCTCCTTGGCCGCGCGCACCTCCTCGCGCTGCTCGTCGAGCCCTGCGAAGTACTGCTTGCGGCGCTTGGCGAACGCCGTGCGCGCGGCCGACAGCCGCTTCCACAGCGCGGCCTCCGTGACCCGGTCGATGCGGTCGGCGGCCTTCCACTCCTCGATGAGCTGGCGCAGCCGCTCACCGCCGGACTTCCAGTGGGTGGTCTCGTCGGCGATGCGCTCGGCCTCCGCGACGATGCGTTCCTTGACCGCCCTGGCCTCGGCCCGCGCCTGCTCGCGAGCGGCCTTGACCTCCTCGCGGCGCTGGGCGACCAGCTCCGTCAGGCCGTCGAGCCTGGCCGTCAGCGCGGCGAGGTCGCCGATCGCGTGGGCGTCGGCGACGGCCTCGCGCAGCTTGACGATGCTCGCCTCGGCCTGTGCCGGAGCCAGGTCGGTGCTCCTGACGCGCTGTTCGAGCAGCTGGACCTGGCCGGCCAGCTCGTCGTACTTGCGATGGAAGTAGGCCAGTGCCTCTTCGGGTTCACCGGCCTGCCAGGACCCGACGGCTCGCTCTCCCTCAGCCGTACGCACGTAGACGGTGCCGTCGTCGTCTACCCGGCCCCACGGGTCGGTGCTCACCGTGTCCTCCCGCACTATCCATCAGACCCTTCGGGACTACTTCGTCCCTAGTTTGTATTACGTCAGCTCTTGCCGGCGAATGTCACGTCTTTGATTTCGACGCTTTGCTTCGGCGCTCCGGTCCCGTCTCCCGCGTCTGCGACGACGCCTGCTTTGTTCACCTTGTCCAGGATGTCCAGCCCCTTGGTGATCGTACCCACCGGCGTGTATTGCGGGGGGAGGTTGATGTCTCCGAAAACCAGGAAGAACTGGCTGCCCGTGGTGCCGGGCGCCTGGGTCTTGGCCATCGCCATCACACCCCGCTTGTACGCGGCACCCTCGAGGTTCTCCTCGGCCATGACGTAGCCGGGGCCGCCCGAGCCGTCCTGGCTCTTGCCGTCGGCCTTGGCGAACGGGTCGCCGCACTGCAGCATCGGGAACTGGTCGCTGCCCAGCCGGTGGCACTTGCTGCCGTCGTAGTAGTTCTTCTTGGCCAGGTGCTCGAGCGAGTTGGTCGTGCACGGCGCCTTGGCGTTGTCGAGTTCGATCACGATGTCGCCGCGGTTGGTCTCGAACGTCATCGTCTTCGTCGCCGGTTTGGTCTTCACCTTCTTCGGCGGCATGCCGACGTCCTTGACCTGACCGCCGGTCTTGTCGGCGGCGTAGTCGCACGTGCCCGCCGCCGCGTCGTAGGGCTTGGGCCCCGTGGACTCCGCCGCCGAGGCGGTGTCCTGGGGCGCCGCCGTGGGGGACGCGGCCGCGTCCGTCGGCGTGTCACCGCCGCCCATGAACGCGATCGCGGCCACGATGCCGCCGACCACGACCACCACGCCCACGGTGGAGCCGATGATCGCCGTGCGCCTGGCCTTCTGCTCGCGCTCGAGACGGCGCTGCATCTGCCGCTCGTAGTGCTCACGCGCCAGCTGCTTCTGCCGGTCCTTCCCCGTGGCCACCGCTTTGCCTCCCATAGTGAATCAACTGAGGTGGGCGAATCGTATCGGCCAACGGGTAATGATTCGCAGCCCGGCGACCCGCACCGGTACCCTTCGGTTACATTCCCATTGGCTTTTCGACGAGATCACCTGAGGCAGATGCTCATCGCCGGCTTCCCCGCAGGGGCCTTCCAGACCAATTGTTACGTCGTCGCGCCTGCCGCCGGCGAGGAGTGCGTGATCGTCGATCCAGGCCAGGACGCGACCGAGGGCGTCGACGAGCTGCTGCGCGAGCACCGGCTCAAGCCGGTCGCGGTCCTGCTCACCCACGGCCACCTCGACCACGTGTGGTCGGTGGCCCCGGTCTGCGGCGCGCGTGACGTCCCCGCGTGGATCCACCCCGACGACCGCCACCTGCTCAGCGACCCCGCCGCCGGCTGGTCCGACACGAGCGCCCAGCTGTTCGGGGGCCTGACGCTGAGCGAGCCCGACGACGTGCGCGAGCTGTCCGACGGCGCCGTGCTCCGGCTCGCCGGCCTCGAGCTCGTGGTCGACCACACCCCGGGCCATACCAGGGGGTCGGTGAGCTTCCGGTCGCCCGGCGACGAGGTCATGTTCTCGGGCGACCTGCTGTTCGCCGGCTCCATCGGCCGCTCTGACCTTCCCGGCGGCGACTACGCCACGATTCTGCGCAGCCTGGCTACCAAGTGTCTGCCGCTGCCGGACGATACGGTCGTCCTGCCGGGCCACGGACCACAGACAACGATGGGCCGCGAGCGCGCTGTCAATCCGTACCTGAAAGAGGCGGCGCCGCACGCCGGTCCCACACGAGGGATCTAATGAGCTTCCAAGCACCGAAAGGCACCTTCGACTGGCTGCCTCCCCGCTCCGAGCGGGTTCTCGCCGTGCGCGAGGCCCTCGCCGCGCCGCTGCGCGGAGCGGGCTACGGCTACATCGAGACGCCTGTCTTCGAGGACACCCAGCTGTTCGCCAGGGGCGTAGGCGAGTCGACCGACATCGTCTCCAAGGAGATGTACACCTTCCCCGACAAGGCGGGCCGTTCCCTGACGCTGCGCCCCGAGGGCACGGCCTCCGTCGTGCGCGCGGTGCTGCAGCACAACCTGCACACCGGCCAGCTCCCCGTGAAGGTGTGGTATTCCGGCAGCCAGTTCCGCTACGAGCGCGCCCAGAAGGGCCGCTACCGCCACTTCTGGCAGGTGGGCGCCGAGGCCCTCGGGTCGGAGGACCCGGCGCTCGACGCCGAGCTCATCCTGCTCGGCGCCCGCGGGTTCGCCTCGCTCGGCCTCAAGAACGTCACGCTGCTGCTCAATTCGCTCGGCGACAAGGCCTGCAGGCCCGCCTACCGGGCGGCGCTGCAGGAGTTCCTGCGCGGCCTCGACCTCGACGCCGACACCAGGGCCCGCATCGAGATCAACCCGCTGCGGGTGCTCGACGACAAGCGCCCCGAGGTCCAGGCCCAGCTCACCGGCGCGCCCCTGGTGGTCGACCACCTGTGCGCGGCCTGCAAGGCCTACCACGAGGAGGTCCGTTCCCTGCTGGCCGCGTCCGGGGTCGCGTTCGACGACGACCCGCGGCTGGTGCGGGGGCTCGACTACTACACGCGCACCACGTTCGAGTTCGTCCACGGCGGGCTCGGCTCCCAGTCGGCCGTCGGGGGCGGCGGGCGTTACGACGGGCTGAGCGAGATGCTCGACGGCCCGCCACTGCCCGGCGTCGGGTGGGCGCTCGGGGTCGACCGCACCTTCCTGGCCATGGAGGCCGAAGGGCTGCTGGACGACCACGCGCAGTCGCGCGTCCAGGTGTACGGTGTCCCGCTGGGCGAAGAGGCCCGCCGCCGGATGTTCCTGATCGTCAGCGAGCTGCGCGCGGCGGGCGTCAGCGCCGACATGGCCTTCGGCGGCAAGGGGCTCAAGGGCGCGATGAAGGGTGCCGACCGCTCGGGTGCCGGGTTCGCGCTGATCCTGGGCGAGCGTGACCTCGCGGCCGAGGTCGTGCAGGTGAAGAACCTGACCGACGCCGAGCAGACCGAGGTGCCGCTGGCCCAGGTCGTCGACGTTCTGAAGGGGAAGGTGCAGTGACCGGCCGGGTCGTCGCCGTCGCATCGTCGTCTCTCCTGCCCGTGCGAAGGGAAGGCGCGGTGATCCTCCGGCCGGCACGTGCCGGGTCGCCTCCGTCCGTTCGCCTCTTCCATCCGTGTGAAGGGAAGGCGCGGTGATCCTCCGGCCGGTTCATGCCGGGTCGCCGCCGTCCCTTCACCCCTCCTATCCGTACGAAGGGAAAGTGCAGTGATCCGCACGCATACCGCCGGGTCGCTCCGTGAGGAGCACGCCGGGCAGCAGGTGACGCTCGCAGGATGGGTGGCCCGCCGCCGTGACCACGGCGGCGTCGTCTTCATCGACCTGCGTGACGCCTCCGGCTCGGCGCAGGTGGTCTTCCGCGAGGAAGACCACGCCCACGACCTGCGCGCCGAATACTGCGTGCAGGTCGTCGGCCAGGTCAGGGTGCGCCCGGAAGGCAACGAGAACCCCGACCTGCCGACCGGCGCGATCGAGGTGGTGGCCGACCGGGTCGAGGTGCTCAGCGACTCGGCGCCGCTGCCGTTCCCCATCGAGGGCAGCGTGGGGGTGTCGGAGGAGGCGCGGCTCAAATACCGCTATCTCGACATCCGCCGCCAGCAGGTCGCCACGGCGATGCGCACCCGGTCCAAGGCCACCTACCTCGCCAACGAGGTGATGCACGAGCTCGGATTCGTCTACGTCGAGACGCCGACGCTGACCCGTTCCACGCCTGAGGGCGCGCGTGACTTCCTGGTCCCGGTGCGCCTGCAGCCCGGCAACTGGTACGCGCTGCCGCAGTCGCCCCAGCTGTTCAAGCAGCTGCTGCAGGTGGCCGGGCTGGAGCGCTACTACCAGCTGGCGAAGTGCTACCGCGACGAGGACCTGCGGGCCGACCGGCAGCCGGAGTTCACCCAGATCGACGTCGAGATGTCCTTCGTCGACCAGGAGGACGTGATCCAGGTCGGCGAGACGCTGATCGGCCGGCTCTGGAAGGAGATCGCCGGCTACGAACTGCCGACACCGCTGCCGCGCATGACGTACGCGGAGGCGATGGACCGCTACGGCTCCGACAAGCCGGACCTGCGCTTCGGCCAGGAACTCGTCGAGATGACCGCCTACTTCTCCGGCACCTCCTTCCGCGTCTTCCAGGCCGACTACGTCGGCGCGGTCGTCATGCCCGGCGGCGCCTCGCAGACCCGTAAGGAGCTCGACGGCTGGCAGGAGTGGGCCCGCTCGCGTGGCGCCAAGGGCCTGGCCTACGTGCTCGTCCAGGAGGACGGCACGCTCGGCGGCCCCGTCGCGAAGAACCTGTCGGAGGCGGAGATCTCCGGGCTGGCCGGCAAGGTCGGGGCCAAGCCCGGCGATGCGGTGTTCTTCGCGGCGGGCGCCAGGAACGCCGCGCGCGACCTGCTGGGCGCGGCCCGGCTGGAGATCGGGCGCCGCTGCGACCTCATCGACGAGTCGCAGTGGTCCTTCCTGTGGGTCGTCGACGCGCCCATGTTCGAGCCTGTGTCCGATGAGTCCGGCGGCGAGGGCGGCTGGACGGCCGTGCACCACCCGTTCACCGGGCCGAAGCCGGAGTGGGCCGACAACTTCCAGGACCACCCGGGTGAGGCACTGGCCTACGCGTACGACATGGTCTGCAACGGCATGGAGATCGGCGGCGGCTCGATCCGTATCCACCGGGCCGAGATGCAGCAGCGCGTGTTCGACGTGCTCGGCATCTCCAAGGAGGAGGCGGAGAGCAAGTTCGGCTTCCTGCTGGAGGCGTTCAAGTACGGCCCGCCGCCGCACGGCGGCATCGCCTACGGCTGGGACCGCATCTGCATGCTGCTGTCCGGCGGCGAGTCGATCCGTGACGTGATCGCGTTCCCGAAGACGGCCTCCGGCTTCGACCCGCTCACGGGCGCGCCCACGCCGATCACGGCCGGCCAGCGCAAGGAGGCGGGCGTCGACGCGCCGCCCAAGCCGTAACAGGCCGGAGAACGGGTGACGGCAGGCGCCGTGCGGCGCCTGCCGTCACCCGTTCACGAGCGGTCAGGAGAAGGTGATCTCCTTGATGATCACCGGCTTCTTGGGTGCGGTGGTGCCGCCGTCGCCGGTGATGTCGGCGTTGTTGAGGAGCAGGTCCTGCCCGCTCGTGGCCAGCCCGAGCAGCATGTCCATGCCCTCGCCGACCGTGCCGATGACCGAGTAGCCCGCGCCGACCTGAAGGTTCTCGTCCGACAGCGAGACGGCGAACTGGCTGTTGTTGCGGCCGGCCGCCTCACTGGGCTGGGTCATGAACACCACGCCCTTGCCCAGCGGGATCTCGGCGTTCTCGTCGCCGTAGACGTAGCCCGCGGTGCCCTGGCCGTCGGTCGGGTTCTTGCCGTCGGCCTTGGCCTGCGGGTCGCCGCACTGCAGCATGTGCACGCCGGCGACGTCGGGTGTGACCAGCCGGTGGCACTTCATGTCGTCGTAGAACTTCTTCTTCGCGAGGAAGCGCATCGAGTTGACCGCGCACGGCGCCGCGTCGGTCATGAGGTCGACGGTGAAGCTGCCGCGGTTGGTGGCGACCGTCATCTTCTTCAGCTTCATGTTGGGCTTCTTGCCCGGCAGCCCGACGAACTTGTGCGGGAGCGACTTGTCCCGCTTGTACGTGCAGGTCACCGGCCCTGTCTTGGTCGGGCTCGGCGTCGCCGGCGGGGTGATGGACGCGCTGGCGGAGGGGGTGCTCTGCGCCGTGGCCTCGCCGGGCTCCTTGTTGACCATCGTGGTCGCGGCGAAGATCCCGCCCGCCACCACGACCACTGCCACGCCGGCGCCGAGGAAGGTGTTCCGCCTCCCCTTGGAGGTCTGGTCGGCGGCGCGCTTGACCTGCCGTTCCTTGTGCTCCCGCGCCAGCTTCCTCTGGCGGTCTTCTTCGTTCTGGCGGTCGTCGCCGCTCACCGCTATGTCCTCTCGCTTTTGCCCACGCATGACCAAACAACTCCGCGCATGCTACCGGCCTCCGATATGTGCCGGACGTAAGTGGCGAAAGCCGCTGATGCTACGGGTGTGATCGCTGCACACCGCCGCCGCCTCGCCCGCGTTCCCCATGGCTCGCGCGGCAGAGGGCGCAGACCGTCGCCGCGCGGGCTTCGAGACCCGGCGGACCCTGTAGCCTCGCGTTGTGGACAGCCTGTTCGACTCGGCGGCCGAGGAGGCCACGCCGCAGCCGCTCGCGGTGCGCATGCGCCCGCGCACCCTCGACGAGGTGATCGGCCAGCGGCACCTGCTCGGCTCCGGCACCCCCCTGCGGCGCCTGGTCGAGAGCGAGGCGCCCATGTCGCTGTTCTTGTGGGGGCCGCCGGGCACCGGCAAGACGACCCTCGCCTACGTGGTCTCCAACGTCACCAAGCGCCGCTTCGTCGAGATCTCCGCCGTGTCGGCGGGCGTCAAGGACGTGCGGGCGGCCATCGACAACGCCCGGCGCGAGCTGGGCATGACCGGCCGGCAGACGGTGCTGTTCGTCGACGAGGTGCACCGCTTCAACAAGGCCCAGCAGGATGCCCTTCTGCCCGCTGTGGAGAACCGCTGGGTCACGTTCATCGGCGCAACCACGGAAAACCCGTTCTTCTCGGTCATCTCGCCGCTGCTGTCGCGCTCGCTGCTCCTCACGCTGGAGTCCCTGACCGACGACGACGTCCGCGTGGTGCTGGAGCGGGCGGTGTCCGACCCGCGCGGCCTGGGCGGGCGCGCGACGCTGGCCCCGGAGGCCCTGGAGCATCTCGTACGCCTCGCGGGCGGCGACGCGCGCCGGTCGCTGACCTACCTGGAAGCGGCGGCGCTGCTGGGCGACGACATCACCGTCGAGGTGGTGGAGAAGGCCGTCGACAAGGCCGCCGTGCGCTACGACCGGCAGGGCGACCAGCACTACGACGTGATCAGCGCCTTCATCAAGTCGATGCGCGGCTCCGACGCCGACGCGGCGCTCCACTACCTCGCCCGCATGATCGAGGCCGGCGAGGACCCCCGGTTCATCGCCCGGCGCATCGTCATCTTCGCCTCCGAGGACGTCGGCATGGCAGACCCCACCTGCCTGCAGACCGCCGTGGCCGCCGCGCAGGCGGTGCAGCTCATCGGGCTGCCCGAGGGGCAGATCAACCTCGCCCAGGCCGTCATCCACTGCGCCACGGCGCCCAAGTCCAACGCCGTCGTCAAGGCCATCGGGGCGGCCGTCGGGGACGTGCGCAAGGGCCTGATCGGGCAGGTGCCCGGCCACCTGCGCGACGCCCACTACGCCGGCGCCGCCAAGCTGGGCCACGGCGACGGCTACAAATACCCCCACGACTTCGACCACGGGCTGGTGCGCCAGGACTACGCGCCCGAGCAGGTGCGCGACAAGCGCTACTACGAGCCGACCAGGCACGGCGCCGAGGGGCCCGTGGCCGAGCGCTGGGCCAGGATCCGCGCCTTCCTGCGCGGCGCCTGAGGTCCGCGAGCGTGCCCGGCGGATGTACGGTTACAGCAGTGACGGCGGGACACGCCGCGAGCGCGTCGGCGCGTTCCCGCTGACGCCGGAGCGGCGGCTCCTGCCCGGGATCGGGCCGGGATCGTGGCGGGCACGCGGTCTCACGCGGGCGGTCACGGAAGTGCCGGGGGCCGACGTGGCGGCCTGATCAAGGTCGCTTTCCCCACTAATGTGGTCGCTCGAACGCGATAGGGTCTTGCCGTTTCGGCCCAGCGTACGAGGGAGATGCGCGGATGCTTACCGCTGGAGAGGTCGCCGGGCTGATCGCGGCCACGGGCTGGATAGTCCTGGTCTGCGTGCTGGCCATGGTGCTCGTCAAGGTCGCCAGGCTGCTCACCGAGACCACCAAGGCGGTCTCCGATCTCAACAACCGGCTGACGCCGCTGCTCGACGACATGAGCGTCACGGTCAACGAGACCAACAGGCAGCTGGTCGCCGTCGAGGCCATCGCCAGAGACGTCAAGCAGGTCAGCGGCCACGCGGCCAAGCTCAGCGCGGTGACGCAGACCATCTTCACCGGGCCGCTGATCAAGGTCTCGTCGCTCGGCTACGGCGTGCGGCGCGCCATCGAGGCCCGCACGCCGGCCAGGCCGAGGCAGGGGTCGCGGGAGACGGTCCGGGATACGGTGCGGAGGCGGCCGAGATGATCAGGCGGCTGTTCTACCTCTCGCTCGGCGCGTTCCTCGCCTTCTGGGTGATGCGCAGGCTGCAGGCGCTCCACCCCGACCACGTCGCCCGCCGCACCGCCGACGGCGCGGCGGGCATGCTCCGGCAGGTGAGAGACTTTACTTCCGACGCGCTCGGCGAGGCGGCCGGCCGCGAAACAGAGTTGCGGGCGCGCTTCGGGCTCGACGACGCTGAAGACAAGTGATTTCCACAACCAACGCAAAGGATGGCCACCATGGAGTCGGCAGAGATCGCCCGCCGCTTCCTGCGCTTCTTCGAGGAGCGTGGGCACAAGATAGTGCCCTCGGCCAGCCTGATCGCTGAGGACCCCACGCTACTCCTGGTTCCTGCCGGTATGGTGCCGTTCAAGCCGTACTTCCTGGGGCAGCGCAAGCCTCCGGCGTCCCGGCTGGCCACCGCGCAGAAGTGTGTGCGCACCCCCGACATCGAAGAGGTCGGCAAGACCACGCGGCACGCCACCTTCTTCCAGATGCTGGGCAACTTCTCCTTCGGCGACTACTTCAAGGCCGAAGTGATCCCGTTCGCGTGGGAGCTGCTCACCAGGTCCGAGTCCGAGGGCGGTTTCGGCTTCCCCGAAGACCGGCTCTGGGCGACCGTCTACCTCGACGACGACGAGGCGTACGACATCTGGCGCAACAGCGTCGGCCTGCCCGAGGAGCGCATCCAGCGCCGCGGCCTGGAGGACAACTACTGGCACATGGGCGTGGCCGGGCCCGGCGGCCCGTGCTCGGAGATCTACTACGACCGCGGCCCCGAATACGGCAAGGAGGGCGGTCCCGTCGCCGACGAGGACCGCTACCTCGAGGTGTGGAACCTCGTGTTCATGCAGTACCAGCTCAGCCAGGTCCGTTCCAAGGTCGACTTCGACGTGGCCGGCGAGCTGCCCTCGAAGAACATCGACACCGGCATGGGCCTCGAGCGCATGGCGACGATCCTGCAGGGCGTCGACAACCTCTACGAGATCGACACCACCTACAAGATCCTCGACCGCGCGGCCGAGCTCACCAAGACCCGCTACGGGCGCGACCACCGTTCCGACGTCAGCCTGCGGGTGATCGCCGACCACGTGCGCACCGGCACCATGCTGGTCGCCGACGGCGTCCTGCCCGGCAACGAGGGCCGCGGCTACGTCCTGCGCCGCATCCTGCGCCGCACGGTGCGCAACCTGCGCCTGCTCGGCTCCGGCGACGACCGCTACATGCACGAGCTGACCGACGTCGCGATCAACGTCATGGGCGAGCAATACCCCGAGCTGAAGGCGGACGCGCCGCAGATCCACGGCATCATCGACGCCGAGGAGGCGTCCTTCCTCGGCACGCTGCGCACCGGCACGGCCATCTTCGACGTGGCGGTCGAGGAGACCAAGCGCAGGTCGGCCACCACGCTCCCCGGCGAGCAGGCGTTCAAGCTCCACGACACCTACGGCTTCCCCATCGACCTGACGCTGGAGATGGCGGCCGAGCACGGGCTCAAGGTCGACGAGGAGGGCTTCCGCCGCCTCATGAAGGAGCAGCGGCAGGCGGCCAAGGCCGACGCGGCGGCGAAGAAGACCGGCAACGCCGACATCTCCGTCTTCGGGCAGTTGCTCGAGGCGTCGGGCAAGGTCGACTTCCTCGGCTACGACCAGACCGAGGCCGACACCAGCGTGGTCGGCATCCTCGCCGACGGGGTGTCCGTGCCGGCGGCGGGCGCGGGTTCGAGCGTCGAGATCGTGCTCGCGCGCACCCCGTTCTACGCCGAGGGCGGTGGCCAGCTCGCCGACCAGGGCGTGATCCGCACCAGCGGCGCGGAAGTCGAGGTCGTCGACGTGCAGACGCCGCTCACGGGGCTCGTCGTGCACCGGGGCAAGGTCCGCAAGGGCGAGATCAGGGTCGGCGACGAGGCGCAGGCGGAGATCGACGTCGAGCGCCGCCGCGCGATCTCGCGCAGCCACAGCGCCACCCACCTCGTCCACCGCGGCTTCAAGAACGCGCTCGGCGAGACGGCGGCGCAGGCCGGCTCGGAGAACTCGCCCGGCCGCTTCCGCTTCGACTTCACCGCCTCGGGCGCCGTGCCGCAGAGCGTGCTGCGCGACGTCGAGGACGAAGTCAACGCCGTGCTCGTCAACGACCTCCAGGTCAACGCCTTCTACACCTCCCAGGCGGAGGCCAGGGCGATGGGCGCGCTGGCGATGTTCGGCGAGAAGTACGGCGACGAGGTCCGCGTGGTCGAGATCGGCGACTACTCCCGAGAGCTGTGCGGTGGCACCCACGTGCACAGCTCCGGACAGCTCGGCCTGGTCAAGGTGCTGGGCGAGCAGTCGGTCGGCGCTGGGGTGCGCCGCGTCGAGGCCCTCGTCGGCATCGACGCCTTCCGCTTCCTGGCGCGCGAGAGCGTGCTGGTCGCGCAGCTCACCGAGCAGCTCAAGGCGCGCCGCGAAGAGCTCCCCGAGCGCATCGACGGCATCGTCACCCGGTTGCGCACGGCCGAGAAGGAGCTCGACAAGCTCCGCTCCGCCCAGGTGCTCCAGGTGGCGGGCGACCTGGCCGCTCAGGCTCGTGACCTGCACGGAGTCTCCGTGGTGACACACCGCGCGCCTGATGGCACCGGCGCGGATGATCTGCGTAAGCTCGCGCTTGATGTGCGTGGCAGGTTCCCGGCCGACAGACCGGCGGTCATCGTGATCGCCGGCGCCCCCACCGACAGGCCCGTGGTGGTTGCCGCGGTCAACGAGGCGGGGCGCGAGCGAGGGCTCAAGGCCGGGCAACTGGTCGGCGTCGCCGCCAAGGCTCTTGGGGGTGGCGGTGGCGGCAAGGACGATGTCGCGCAAGGCGGCGGCACGCGACCGGAGGCGATCGGCGACGCGCTGCGCCTGGTCGAGCAGGCCGTTGCTGACCAGGTCAGCCGATAGCCCGGCCGGCATGAGATTCGGTGCGCGGATCGGCGTGGACGTCGGCTCCGTACGCGTGGGCGTGGCCCGCAGCGACCCCTCGGGCATGCTGGCCACGCCGGTCGAGACCGTCAGACGAGGCAAGGGCACCCTCGACCGCATCGCCGCGATCGTCGCCGAGCATGAGGCGATCGAGGTCGTGGTCGGGCTGCCCACCTCGTTGTCGGGGCGTGAGGGGCAGGCGGCCGCGCTGGCACGCGAGTTCGCCTCCGCCCTGGCTGCCCGGGTGGCGCCGACACCGGTGCGGCTGTTCGACGAGCGGCTGACCACGGTGACCGCCCAGCAAGGGCTCAGAGCCAGCGGCGTGCGGGCGAAGAAGCAGCGCGGCGTCGTCGACCAGGCGGCTGCGGTCGTGCTGCTCCAGGATGCCCTCGACTCCGAACGCGCCACGGAAAGACCACCAGGCAGGCCCGCCGAACCGCCACCGGCGGCCGGCGGACCTGCCTCATGAGCGGCCGATCGACGGGCCCCTGCCGTGACCGGCGCGCATGCGTGGCCGCCCCGTGCGCGGGGTCTGCTGCGGCGGAGCGAAGGTGTGCTCCCGTCACGGGCGCGCATGGCGAGGTGGCCTCGTGAACGGTACGCCCGAGGACGACGACGTGATCCCGTTCCGCGACGCGGACGACGACGCTGACCCGGTGATCGGCGGGGGGAGTGACGCCCGGCCGCACCAGGCTCCGGAACCGGGGACGCGAGCGGCTTGCGGAGCGAGGCCCGAGGAGGCGTTCGGGCCGGACCCTGACCCGGCTTCCACGGCAGACCGGCCGGGCTCAGAGGCGGCTTCCGCGGCGAAGTCCGGGCCGGGCTCAGAAGCGGCTTCCGCGCCTGGCTCCCAGACGGGCTCCGGACCGGATGCCGGGCCGGGTTCTGGGTCAGGTTCTGGGCCGGGCTCAGAGCCGGGTTCCGTAATGGGCTCCCGGTCGGGTACCGGGGTGGGGGCCGGGTCGACGTCCCAGCGGCGCCGCGCTCTGCGCCGGGCAGGGCTGCTCTCGACCGGGCTGCTCGTCTCGCTGGTCGCCGTGGGCGCCGGAGCGATCGCGGTGCTCAAGCCGTACATCAGTCCTGACGACTTCGAAGGGCCGGGCAGCGGTTCGGTGACCGTGCGCATCGCGCCCGGGTCGAGCGCGGAGTCCATCGGCTCGACGCTGGCCGACGCCGGGGTGGTGGCCAGCGCGCGGTCGTTCGTGAAGGTGTCGGAGGACCGTGCGGTGACCGGGCGGCTGCGTCCCGGCCACTACCGCATGCGCAAGGGCATGGCGGCCGGGGCGGCCCTCGACCTGCTGCTCGCGCCCTCGTCCAGGATCGTGAAGCGGGTCACCGTGCCCGAGGGCCTGCGCGCGGCCGAGGTGCTGGCCCGGGTGGCCCAGCAGACCGGGCTGCGGCTCGAGGAGTTGCGGGGCGTCGACAGCGCGCTGGTCGGGCTGCCCGACTACGCGCCGGGGATCGAGGGTTTCCTGTTCCCCGCGACGTACGAGGTGGAGCCGGGCGACACGGCGGTCGACGTGCTGGCGGCGATGGTGGAGCGGTTCCGCGCCGCCGCCCGGCAGGTGGGTCTGGCGGCCGAGGCCGCGAAAGTGCATCTGACACCGCTGGAGGCCGTCACGGTGGCGAGCCTGATCCAGGCCGAGGGCGGCACCGACGCCGACTACCCCAAGATCGCCAGAGTGATCTACAACCGCCTCGCGAAGGACACGCCGCTAGAGATCGACAGCACCGTTCTGTACGCCCAGAAACGCCGGACGCTGAGGATCACGGAGAGCGACACCAAGGTCGATTCGCCCTACAACACCTATCGCCACAAAGGGTTGCCGCCCGGCCCCATCGCCAACCCCGGAGAGAAGGCGCTGATGGCGGCGCTGCACCCGGCGGAGGGTGATTGGCACTGGTTTGTCACCACTGATCCAGCCCATAGAATCACCAAATTCACCAACAAAGAGAGCGAGTTCGTGAGATACCGGGAAGAGTTGAACAAGAACCTCGGGACGAGCTGATGTTCGGTGGACCCCCCGCTATCACCGCGCAAAAGCCCCAAAACGGGGCATGCGTCCTCTTCCCGTCCTTTAGCATGGCTACCCAGTGTGATCTCCGCTGGCCGTGGCAGCACGTCCGGCGGACCCCCCAGTTCCGCTCGGTGACCCCAGCCGGTTGGGCAGTTCCGCTTGACGCCTGGCCGGGCGTGCCGGGAGATTGGCCAGCGAACCCATGAGCGATCTCGATCTCAACTCCTTGCTCGGCGCCGAGGACGACGAAGGTCCCGCGCGGCGCCGCAGCCGTGGCGGCAGGCGCGGCAACAGCCGCAGGCGGCGCAGGCGCCGTAACCGCGGCCGGTTCATCGCACCACTGCTCGCCTTCGTGGTGCTGGCCGGCATCATCGGCGGTGGCGGCTACTACGGTTACATGTGGCTCAACGACGCGCTCGTGCCCGACGACTACACCGGTCAGGGCACCGGCGAGGTCGTCATCGAGATCCAGAGCGGTCAGAGCGCCTCCGACGTGGCGGTACAACTGGAGCGCAAGGGCGTCGTGGCCAGCGTCAGGGCGTTCACCAACGCGATCGCCAACGCCGGTGCGAGCGCCTCGTTGCAACCGGGTTCGTACAAACTGCGCAAGGGCATGTCGGCCGAGAACGCCGTGGCGCTGCTCGACCCGAACAACCGTCTGCGCGACAAGGTGACGGTCAAGGAAGGACTGAGACTGTCCGACACCCTGGCCACGCTCGCCAAGGAGACCGGGCTGCCGCTCAAGGAGTTCAAGGCCGCGGCCAAGGACGTCGACGCCCTGGACCTGCCGTCCTACGCCAAGGGCAGGCTGGAGGGTTACGCCTTCCCCGCCACGTTCGAGGTGCAGCCGAAGACCACGCCCCAGCAGATTCTCGCGGCCATGGTCGACCGCTACAAGAAGACGGCCAAGTCGGTCGACCTCGAGAGCGGGGCCAAGGACCTCGGGCACACGCCGCACGAGATCATCACCATCGCCAGCATCATCCAGGCCGAGGCCGGGCGCGCCGAGGACATGCCGAAGATCGCTCGCGTCATCTACAACCGGCTGGATCGCAAGCCACCGATGAAGCTGGGGATGGACAGCACGGTGATGTACGCCCTCGGCAAGTACCGTACCTACGCCACCCACGCCGAGCTGCAGACCAAGTCCCGCTACAACACCTACAAGTACGACGGGCTGCCGCCGGGCCCGATCTCCAACCCGGGTGACCACGCCATCGAGGCCGCACTCAATCCGGCCAAGGGGCCATGGCTGTTCTTCGTGGCCACCGACCTCAAGAGCAACGTGACCAAGTTCGCCACCACGGAGGCCGAGCGTCAGGCGCTGCTCGCGGAGTGCCGCAGCAACGGCGGCTGCGGCGGCTGACCTCTGCGGCTGACCTCTGCGGCTGCACCTGGGTTCGGCACCTGGGTTCGGCGCCGTCCGCCCGCACCGCGCCGAGGGCGGACGGCCGTACGAAGCCCGGGCCCTGAGCCGGGGCGGACGGCCGTAGGGCAAGGTTCGTCGACGGGAGCTTCGGCTCTGGCCCGTGCCGTACGGTGCCGCCACGCGAGGGCGATAGGGTCGTCGTGTTCGTGGGTGAAGGAGTGTGGATGCGGGCTGCGGTGCTGGGGTCTCCCATCGGTCATTCGCTCTCGCCCTACCTGCACCGGGCCGCCTACCAGGCGATGGGGCTCGACGGGTGGAGTTATGAGGCGTTCGAGTGCGACGAGGCGCGGTTGCCCGGGCTGCTGGCCGGGTTGGTGCCGGTGCGGGGCCGGGAGCGCGGCGGCGATGACGCCTGGGCGGGGTTGTCGCTGACCATGCCGCTCAAGCGTGCCGTGCTGCCGCTGCTCGACACGGTGTCCGAGGTGGCCGTCGAGGTCGCCGGCGCCAACACCGTGGTGTTCCGTGACGGTCTCCGGCACGGCGACAACACCGACGTCCATGGCATCAAGCAGGCGCTGGCCGAGGCCGGGGTGGCCGCGCCGGGCTCGGCGACCGTGCTCGGCGGAGGAGCCACGGCGGCCTCCGCGCTGGCGGCGCTGCGCGATCTCGGGCTTTTCCAGGCGACGCTGCTGGTGCGCGACCCCGCGCGGGCGGGGGAGACGGCGCAGGTCGCCGAACGGCTGGGCGTGTCCTTGGCGGTGGAGACGTTCGACAAGCTCGAGGTGGCGACGCGGGTGGACCTGGTGGTGTCCACGCTGCCCGGCGGTGCCGCCGACGCCTTCGCCGATCGGCTGGCGCGGGTGCCCGCGCTGTTCGACGTGGTGTATTCGCCCTGGCCGACCCGGGCCGCGACCGCCGTCAAGGAGGCGGGTGGCACCGTGGTCGGCGGGTTCGCGATGCTGCTGCACCAGGCGGTGCGGCAGGTGGAGTTGATGACCGGCCGGACGGATGTGCCGGTGGAGGCGATGCGCGCGGCCGGGGAAGCCGAACTCCTGCGGCGATCGTAGCCAACACCGGCACCGGTTGACGAAGAGACGCGGCGCTGTCCGGGAATCGGGGCACGGAAACGGCCCGCACCGGTGGGGCGCCCGGTTCACGCCGGCGGCAGCCGTGGCCGTGTGGCCATTTCTGGGTAGATGTTTACCGGCAGGCGATGGCCGGCCGGGATGATTCGGGGAGGCGTCGTGGTTGTGGTAATGTAGCTCTCTGATCGGTCCGGCATGCCTTGCTGGACGCGCAAGCGGAGGTCTCCCTCCCACCTGAGTCGCCGAAAGGCGGCCGGGTCCAGGATCACGCCGGACTACTCCGGGGAGCTCGAGGCCACGAAGCCACAGAGCTCAGTGGCCCCGCATGCGCGACGTGCGGGGCTTTTCGCGTTCGCAGCGCGAGGGGCTCTCGGCACGACGAGCACGTAGGGATCGCAAACCTAGGAGGCCCCATCAGCACTGAGCCCCGCATCAACGAGCGTATCCGAGTTCCCGAGGTTCGCCTCGTGGGCCCGAACGGCGAGCAGGTAGGCATCGTCTCCATTCACGACGCGCTCAAGCTCGCCCAGGAAGCCGACCTCGACCTCGTCGAGGTCGCGGCAACGGCTCGACCGCCCGTGTGCAAGCTCATGGACTACGGCAAGTTCAAGTACGAGTCCGCGATGAAGGCGCGCGAGGCGCGCAAGAATCAGGCGCACACGATCATCAAGGAGATCAAGCTCCGGCCGAAGATCGACCCGCACGACTACGAGACCAAGAAGGGTCACGTGGTGCGGTTCCTCAAGGCGGGAGACAAGGTCAAAGTCACGATCATGTTCCGTGGTCGCGAGCAGTCCCGGCCGGAGCTCGGCTTCCGGCTGCTGCAGCGGCTGGCGGACGACGTCCAGGAGCTCGGCTTCGTGGAGTCCCACGCCAAGCAGGACGGCCGTAACATGATCATGGTGATCGGTCCGCACAAGAAGAAAGCCGAGGCCAAGGCCGAAAAGGCCGCAGCCAAGGCGCAGCGTGGCGGCGAGGAGCCTTCCACACAGGAAGCGTGACCCGCAGTTGGGGTTAGCCTTACAAGCGCGGCCCCAGCCAAGCCACCGGCAGACGAAGACGCCGCTACCGGGTCGGCCAGCACCGGCCCGGCCAGTGGCACGACCGAAACGAGGAGAGACGGCGACATGCCGAAGATGAAGACGCACAGCGGTGCGAAGAAGCGGTTCCGGCTCACCGGCACCGGCAAGATCAAGCGTCGCCGTGCCAATCGCGCGCACTACAACGAGTGGAAGTCGTCCACGTTGACGCGCCGTCTCAAGAACGAGGTCGTCCTTTCCGACGCCGACCACAAGAAGATCAAGAAGCTGCTCGCCAAGTAGCGCGAACCCCCGGGGAGAAGAATCATGGCACGCGTGAAGCGGGCGCTCAACGCCAAGAAGAAGCGCAAGGTCGTCCTCGAGAGGGCGAGCGGTTACCGTGGCCAGCGGTCGCGTCTCTACCGCAAGGCCAAGGAGCAGATGCTCCACTCGATGACGTACGCCTACCGGGACCGCAAGGACCGTAAGGGTGCGTTCCGCCGTCTGTGGATCCAGCGGATCAATGCCGCCGCCCGCCAGAACGGCATGACCTACAACCGCCTCATCCAGGGTCTGCGCCTGGCCAACATCGAGGTCGACCGCAAGATCCTCGCCGACCTCGCGGTCAACGACAGCCAGACCTTCGCCACGCTCGTGGAGGCCGCCAAGAAGGCGCTCCCGGCCGACGTGAACGCTCCGGCCGCGGGCTGAGGCAGTTGCTTTGAACGAGGGCCCACCGATGACGGTGGGCCCTTTGCTGTGGACGCACATGAAGCGCGTCCAGCGCGCGGGCCGCGGGACGTGGCCCGCCGGGCGCGGGCAAGGACGCGGGCAAGGGCGTGGGGGAGAGCATGGCGGGGTCCGAGCTGACCAACGTGCGGTCGCCGAGGGTCAAGGCGGCCCGGCGGCTCACCAAGCGGGCCTTCAGGGAGCAGGACCGTAGATTCCTGGCCGAAGGGCCGCAGGCGGTGCGCGAGGCGCTCAAGCTCGACGGCGTGGTCCTCGAGCTGTTCAGCACGGCCGAGGCCGAGCTGCGCCACCCCGAGCTGATCACCGAGGCCACTCTCAAGGGCGTCCCCGTGCACCGGGCCAGCGGCGAGGTCATGTCCGAGCTCTCCCAGACCGTGACCCCGCAGGGGCTGGTGGCGGTCTGCGGGCTCGTGCACGTCCCCCTGGAGCGGGCCCTGGAGGGCACGCCGCGCCTGGTGGCGATGCTCGCGCATGTGCGCGATCCGGGTAACGCCGGCACCGTCATGCGCGCCGCCGACGCCGCCGGGGCCGACACGGTGATCTTCACTGACGCCTCCGTCGACCCGTACAACGGCAAGTGCGTACGCGCCAGCGCGGGCAGTCTTTTCCATCTTCCCGTCGTCATCGGTGCTCCGGTGGGCGCCGCCGTGCGTCACCTCAAGGAGCGGGGGCTGCGCGTGCTGGCGGCCGACGGCACGGGCAAGCGCACGCTCGACGACGTCGATCTGTCCGGCCCCACCGCGTGGATCTTCGGAAACGAGGCCTGGGGTCTGCCGGAGCAGATCCTCGCCGAGGCGGACGACGTGGTCAGGGTGCCCATCTACGGACAGGCTGAAAGTCTCAACCTGGCCACCGCGGCGGCGGTGTGCCTTTACTCTTCCGCCAGGGCTCAGCGAGTGTCCTAGGCGGCGGGAAACCCGCTATTGTCGGCGATGTAGGCGGAGGAGGCGAGGTCGTGCACGGCGCAGACACCGACGGGCGCGTTGTGGCCGCCGCGTGCACGATAGCCATCGACGATCTCCCCGACGGCCTCATCGTGGCCGACCGGCATGGTTGCGTGGTCGCCGTCAACCGAGCCGCCGCGCGGCTCACCGGCATCGCCATGGAGCGCGCGGTCGGCCGGCACATGACCGACGTGTTCCCCTTCCGGGACCATGACGGGCGTGACTGGTGGAAGGCCCTCGACCTCGAGGGCGGGCTGCGTACGCGGAGCAGGGTGCCGGAGCGGCCGCTGCACCTGCCGGGCGGCCAGGAGCTCTACGTCACGGCCCGGTTCATCCGCGAGCCGGAGCGCGGCGGCGAGGTCGAGCGCATCACGATCACCCTCAGAGACGGCGGCGCCCGGGCCCGGCTGGAGCGCAGCCGGGCCGACCTGGTCTCCACGGTGGCCCACGAGCTGCGTTCGCCGCTGACGAGCGTCAAGGGGTTCACCGCGACCCTGCTGGCCAAGTGGACGCGCTTCACCGACGAGCAGAAGCGCGTGATGCTCGAGACCGTCAACAACGACGCCGACCGTGTCACACGGCTCATCACCGAGCTGCTCGACGTCTCCCGCATCGAGTCGGGGCGGCTGGAGGTGCGCCGCCAGGTCGTCGACCTTCCCGCCAGGGCGCGCAGGCTCATCGCCGGGCGGGTGGCGGCCGGCGAGGCCGAACACCGGTTCCGCCTGGTGGCCGGCGACCACCTGCCGGAGATGTGGCTCGACCAGGACAAGATCGACCAGATCCTGGGTAACCTGGTGGAAAACGCGCTGCGCCATGGGCGCGGCACTGTGACAATAGAGATCGAGTCCGTTGGATGGGGAGTTGCCGTGTCGGTGCGCGACGAGGGCGAGGGCATCGAGCCCGAGTTGGCTACGCGCGTCTTCAGGCAGTTCTGGCGCGGCGGAAACAGCCGCAGGCGCGGCGGCACCGGGCTCGGCCTGTTCATCGTGAAAGGCCTGGTCGAAGCGCACGGCGGCACGATCGCCGTGCAGCGGGCCCCCGAGGGCGGGGCGGAGTTCCGATTTACCGTGCCCACCGGCACGCCTGACTTCGCGACCCCGTAGCGAGCGATTCGGGCCCGGTGGGCGGGTCCCACTAGACTCATTTTCGCTCAAGCCCTGGATACGGAGCTCACTCTTGTCTGACTACGACCCCGTCGAGGTGACACCGTTGCATGCCGACGAGGTGTCCCGCATGGAGGCCGACGCCGTCGCGGCGATCAAGGCGGCCGACGACCTCGACGCACTCAAGCAGGCCAGGCTGGCGCACGCGGGTGACCGCTCGCCCATCGCCCTGGCCAACCGGGAGATCGGCGCCCTGCCGCCGGCCGCGCGCGCGGAGGCCGGCAAACGCGTCGGCGCCGCCCGAAAGGCGATCAACGAGGCGCTGGCCGCACGCCAGGCCGAGCTCGAGGCCGAGCGCGACGCGCGCGTGCTCGTCGAGGAGAGCGTCGACGTCACCCTGCCGTGGGACCGCCGGCCACGCGGCGCCCGCCACCCGCTCACCACGCTGCAGGAGCGCATCGCCGACGCGTTCGTCGCCATGGGCTACGAAGTGGCCGAAGGGCCCGAGCTCGAAGGCGAGTGGTTCAACTTCGACGCCCTCAACATCGCCAAGGACCATCCGGCGCGCTCCGACCACGACACGTTCTTCGTGGGCTCAACGGAGTCCGGCATGGTGCTGCGCACGCAGACCTCGCCGGTGCAGATCCGCGCGCTGCTGCAGCGCGAGCTGCCGGTCTACGTGATCTCACCGGGCAAGACGTTCCGCACCGACGAGCTCGACGCCACCCACACCCCCGTCTTCCACCAGACGGAAGGGCTGGCCGTCGACGAGGGCCTGACGATGGCCCACCTCAAGGGCACGCTCGACCGGTTCGCGGAGGTGATGTTCGGCAAGGGCATCTCGACCCGGTTCCGCCCCAACTACTTCCCGTTCACCGAGCCGTCCGCCGAGATGGACCTCAAGTGCTTCGTCTGCCGCGGCGCCTCGGCGATCCCGGGCAACCCGCCCTGCCGCACCTGCAAGTCGGAGGGCTGGATCGAGTGGGGCGGCTGCGGCATGGTCAACCCGCGCGTGCTCATCGCGTGCGGGGTCGATCCGTCGCGATACTCCGGGTTCGCGTTCGGCATGGGCATCGAGCGCACGCTGATGTTCCGCCACAACGCCGAGGACATGCGTGACATGGTCGAGGGAGACGTGCGCTTCACGCTCCCGTTCGGAATGGAGATCTGATGAAGGTCCCGCTTTCCTGGCTGCGGGAGTATGTCGATCTCCCGGCGGTCACCGCCCACGAGGTGGCCGACAAGCTCACGGCCGCCGGTCTGAAGCTCGAGTCGATCACCTCGCACGGCCACGACGTCAAGAACGTCGTGGTCGGCGAGGTGCTCGCCATCGAGGAGCTGACCGGTTTCAAGAAGCCGATCAGGCACTGCAAGGTCGAGACGGGCGAGGCGACGCCGCGCGAGATCGTCTGCGGCGCCACCAACTTCGCCGCCGGTGACCGGGTGCCCGTCGTGCTGCCCGGAGGGGTGCTGCCGGGCGGGTTCGAGGTCGGGGCGCGTAAGACCTACGGGCGCATGTCCGAGGGCATGATCTGCTCCGAGCGCGAGCTCGGGCTCGGTGACGACCACAACGGCATCATGGTGCTGCCGGCCGGCACCCCGATCGGCGGCGACGTGGTCGAGCTGCTCGGCCTGCGCGACGAGGTGATCGAGCTGGAGATCACCCCCGACATCGGCTACGCGCTGTCGATCAGGGGTGTGGCGCGCGAGGTGGCGACCGCGTTCGGCGTGGCCTTCCGCGACCCCGCGGACGTCGAGCCGCCCGCCGCGACGGGGCCGTCGTGGCCGGCCTCCATCGCCGACCCGACGGCGTGCGACCGGTTCGTGCTGCGCGAGGTGCGCGGCTTCGACCCGGCCGCGCAGACCCCGCTCCCGATGCGGGTACGCCTGGCACGTGCCGGCATGCGTCCCGTGTCGCTGGCCGTCGACATCACCAACTACCTGATGCTGGAGCTCGGCCAGCCGCTGCACGCGTTCGACCGGGGCAGGCTGAGCGGTGAGATCGTGGTACGCCGGGCCCGGCCCGGTGAGCGGCTGGAGACGCTCGACCACGTGGTGCGCGAGCTCGACCCCGACGACATCCTGATCACCGACCAGTCGGGGCCGATCTCGATGGCGGGCACGATGGGCGGCCTGGAGACCGAGATCTCCGACGGCTCGACCGACATCGTCATCGAGGCCGCTCACTTCTCCGCGACCGGCATCTCCCGCGAGTCCCGCAGGCACGGGCTCGTGTCGGAGGCGTCCAAGCGGTTCGAGCGCGGCGTCGACCGGGAGCTGCCGCTCGTCGCCTCGTGGCGGGCCGTGCAGTTGCTGGCCGAGCTGGGCGGCGCCACCGTGCAGCCCGGCGTCACGCACGCCGAGGTCGAGGTGTCGCCGGCGCGCATCGCGATCCCGGCGGGTCACCCCGGGGCCGTGGCCGGCACCACCTACTCCAAGGAGACCGTGGTCGCGAGGCTGCAGCAGGTCGGCTGCGTCGTCGTCGACGGTGACGACGCAGCCGTGCGCCAGGGCGGTGTCGACCCGACCGGGGTCGTGACCGGCGGCGAGCTGGCGGCCAAGCTGGCCATGACGGGCGACGACATGATCACGGTGACGCCGCCGTCGTGGCGGCCCGACCTCACCGACCCCAACGACCTGGCCGAAGAGGTCATCCGGCTGGAGGGCTACGAGAGCCTGCCCTCGGTGCTGCCCGCCGCCCCGGCCGGCGCCGGGCTCACCGAGGGTCAGCGGCTGCGCCGCCGGGTGGGCAGGGCACTGGCCGAGGGCGGCTACGTCGAGGTGCTCAGCTACCCGTTCGTCAGCGCCGCTGACTTCGACCACCTGCAGCTGCTCGCCGACGACGCGCGCCGCAACGCCATGCGGCTGGCCAACCCGCTGTCGGAGGACGAGCCGCTGATGCGCACGACGCTGCTGCCGGGGCTGCTCAAGACCCTGGTGCGCAACGTCGGGCGCGGGTTCGCCGACGTGGCTCTGTTCGAGAGCGGGCCGGTCTACCGGCCGCGCGAGGGAGCTCCCGAGGCGGCGCCGGCGCTCGGGGTGGAGCGCCGCCCGACGGCCGAGGAGCTCGCCTCGATCGAGGCGGCGCTGCCCGACCAGCCCTTGCGCGTCGCGGTCGTGCTGACCGGCGAGTTCGAGCGGTCCGGCTGGTGGGGCGCCGGCCGGCCGGCCACCTGGGCCGACGCGGTGCAGGCCGCCCGGCTGGTGGCGGCCGAGGCGCGGGCGGAGCTGTCCATCAGCGCCGACCAGCACGAGCCGTGGCACCCCGGCAGGTGCGCGGCGCTCTATCTCGGCGACACGCTGGTGGGCCACGCGGGCGAGCTGCACCCGCGGGTCATCGAGGCCTACGGCCTGCCGGCCCGCACGTCGGCGATGGAGCTGGAGCTGTCGCGGCTGGAGGCGGCCATGCCGGGCCCCGTCGAGACGCCTCCCGTCTCCGCCTATCCGGTGGCCACCCAGGACGTCGCGCTGATCGTTCCCGACTTCACGCCGGTGGCCGACGTCGAGGCGGCCCTGCGCGACGGCGCCGGTGAGCTGCTGGAGTCGATCCGGCTGTTCGACGTCTACGAAGGCGCGCAGGTGGGCGAGGGCAACAAGTCGCTCGCCTACTCGATGCGGTTCCGTGCGGCCGACCGGACCCTGACGGTCGAGGAGACCACGGCGGCGCGGGACGCGGCGGTGGCGATGGCGGCCGACCGCGTGGGTGCCCAGCTCCGCGGGTGATCGTTGGCAGAGGGCCGGTGCGGCGGGGCGCCGTGCCGGCCCTCTGTCCGGTTCCGCTCACGTCCAGCGTGGTGAGGTCGAGTGGGGGATCCCCGCCTGCGCGCAGAGTGCGGGATGCGATCATCAGGCTATGAGTGTGCTTCTGGTGTTCGGCGAGCGGGATGACGCCGAAGAGGTCGCCGAGACGCTGGGGGAGTGGTTTCCCTCGTCGGGGGTGCCGCGGGTGGTGCGGGAGACGCTGGCCGGGGAGGACGACGCCGAGGACGCCCAGTGGCTGGTCGTCGTCGAAGGCATGGACGACCGCTCGCTGGCCAGGGTGGATGAGCTGGTCGCGCGGTATGAGGGGTGGCGGGAGGCGGGTTGAGGCTCAGATGCGGTCGATGTCGTCGAGGTCGATGTCGAGGTCGAAGGGGATCGTGAGCTTGAGCCTGTCGTGGTGGATCCCGGTGAGGGCGTAGGACTGGGTGGCGGGGTCGAGCTCGTACACGTAGACGACCGCCTTGCCTGAATGGTTCTCTATACGCCAGAAGTTGGGGATGCCGGCACCTGCATAGAGTTGCGGTTTGCGCTGGCGGTCGCGCGTTCTGGACTCCGGTGAGACCACTTCCGCCACCAGCAGGACATCCCGCGCGTGATAGAAGGTCTGTTCGGCGTGCTCCTCGGCGCCGGCGGAGATGACACAGAGGTCCGGCTCGGGGCGCTGGTCCCTGTCGAGGATGACGCTCATCTCCCGGCGCACCCTGAGATCTGCCGGTGTCGCGCGGCGCACTTCGCTTTCGAGAAGCGAGGTGACACGCATGTGGAAGGAGGCTTGAGGGCTCACGAAGACCAAGCTTCCGTCAATCAACTCTGTGTGCGCAGGCAAATCCGGAATGTGATCAAGGTCTTCTGCGGTGAACCCCTCAGGAGGGGGGAAAACCCAGTCGGGCAGCGAGGACGACGTCATCTCGATCACCGCTTCGGCAGTCATGGCTTAACGCTACCAATCTAATGTGCTCACGCCAGGTGAATGGGCGCACACACCGCGTGCGGCTGCCCATCCGACGGATGGGCAGCCGGTCGGTGGTGAGGTCCGGCTCGCTGCGCGGGTGGGGGAGCGGCTGGTCAGGGGGTAGGTTCCGGGGTGGCCGCCTCCCTGCGGGCCTTCTCCGCCAGGGCGTGCTCGTCCGTACGGGCGTCGTACCCGCGGAACTTCGGCAGGGCGGCGGCGAGTCCCAGGACGGCGGCGACGCACAACACGCCGCCGGCCCCGAGCGAGAAGCGGGTGCCGCCGAGGTTGGCCATCAGGCCGGCCCTGGCGTTGCCCAGCATCGGGCCGCTGGCGTAGGAGAGCAGCTCGATGCCCGCGAGGCGGCCGCGCAGTTCGCGCGGGATGGTCTGGTTCCACATGGTCATCCGGAAGATGCCGCTGATCATGTCGGCGGCGCCCGCCAGGGCGATGCAGACGACGATGAGCCAGACGTTCGTGGCCAGGCCGGCCAGGGCCACCGCGGCGCCCCACAGCGCGGCGGCGATGATCACGCCGAGGCCGTGGCGTCGCACGTTGGCCGCCCACCCGCCGGTGAGCGAGGCGATCAGCGCGCCCACCGCGCCCGCGGAGTAGAGCAGCCCCAGCGCCTGGGGCGCGCCCAGCTCGTCGGCGAGGAACGGGAACAGCGCCGTCGCCATCGCGAACACCATCGCGGCGATGTCCACCAGGTACGTGCCCATCAGGTCGCTGCGCCCCACCGCGTAGCGCAACCCGTCGACCAGCGACGTCAGCGACGCGGGCGCGGCGTCCTCGGCCGGCGGCAACGACCGGATCCGCCACAGCAGCGGCAGCGACAGCACGAAGGTCAGCGTGTCGAGCCCGTACGCGACCGCCGAGCCGTAGGTGGTCACGAGCAGGCCGCCGAGCGCCGGGGCGGCGATGGCGCCGAAGTTCCAGCGCAGGCTGGTCAGCACCGCGGCCGCGCCCTGCTGCTCGTGCCTGACCACCTGCTGGAACACGGCTTCCATGCTGGGCCGTTGCAGGCAGGCGAGGCCGGTGGAGACGGCGCCGACCACGTACAGGACCCACACCTGGGGCGTGGGCAGCAGCGCGTTGGCCATGAGCGCGGCGGAGGTGACCAGCAGGCCGACTTCGCTCCACAGGATGATCGTGCGGCGGTCGTGCGCGTCGGCCATCGCCCCGCCCCACAGGCCGCACACCACCATCGGCACGAACTCCGCCAGGCTCACCAGCCCGACGGCGAGGTAGGAGCCGGTCAGTTCCTTCATCTGAAACGGGATCGCCACCATGGTGATGAACGTCCCGAACATCGTGATGACGCCGGAGACGAAGAGCAGGCGGTAGTCGCGGGAGTCGCGCAGCGGACTCACGTCGAGGGTGAGGTGGCGAAGAAGGCGTTTCACTGCGGCGAGCACGAGAGTGAATTGTCCGGGCGAACGTCCTGGCCGGGCAAACCGTTTTCCGCGGCACGCACGCGGCCGGGGTGCACGTTCTCCGGGGCACGGCGGGAGGCCCTCGGCGGAGCCGAGGGCCTCGGAGGCGCCGGGTCAGGCGGCGGGTGCCTGGTCGAGGAAGCCGAGCACCTTGCGGATCCGGCCGTCCTCCGCCAGTTCCACCACGTCGTAGCCGACCGCCACCGGCTCGCCGTCCGCCGGGCCCAGGTGCCAGGTGAACCTGGCGAGGTGGCGGTGCGCGTCGTACAGCTCGCCGGGTGTGAACACCATGCCGGGGAACATGCCCTGCGCGCCTTCGATCACGGCGGCGATCCCGGCGTGCCCCGCCACGTCGGCGAGCGGGTCGGTGTACGTGGCGTCCTCGGTCCACAGCTCGGCCACGGCCTCGGCGCGGGCCTGCGGGTCGGTCTCGTTCCAGGCGGCGATGTAGCGTTCCACGAGGGTCATGTCTTCTCCTTGGTCAGGTGGTGCGGGTCTTGCGCAGGCCGACGATCTGGAGCTCGGCGAACACGGCCACGAGCAGCGCCTGGGCGATGACCCAGACGGCGCCGGCGGTGGTGAGGTCCAGCGCGCCGGTGACGACGACGGCGATGCCGGCGAGGGTCCAGCCGATGTTCAGGGCGATGACCGCCCTGGTGGCGGCCGGGCTGATCGTGCGGCGCGGCGCTCGGCCGGCCAGCAGGCCGACCGCGGCGCCGTACACGAGGAGGAAGGCGCCGACACCGCGCAGCAGGGCCGCGTCAGGGCCGAGCAGAGCGCCTGCGGGTTCGGCGGCGGCCAGGTAGACCAGCCCGTTGCCGCCGGTGACGACGGCGTCGGCGGCCAGGACGAGACGCAGGAACCTCGTCCGGTCGGTGGTGACGGTCAGAGCGGTCATCTCAGCTCCTCCAGTGGGTCGGTGCGACACCTGAACGATGTCAGCCACGGGATAGGGGCCGCGATTACGCGCGAGGTAAGCGGGCACGCGAGCGGGCTCCGTGGAGGCGGTACGACCTGCGGAGACTCCGTCTCTGTGAGGACCGTCACGTCGGCGCCGGACGTGATCGGAAAGCGCCCGGACGCCCCCGGAGGAGGGCGGCCGGGCGGGCCGGTCAGGTTCCCAGGATCTCCCTGCGCAGGCGGGTCTTGAGGATCTTGCCGCCGGGGTTGCGGGGCAGCTCGCCGTCGCGGAACCACACGTGCACCGGGATTTTGAACGTGGCGATCCGGCCGGTCAGGAACGCCCGCAGCTCCTCCGCCGTGGCCGAGGCGCCCGGCGCCAGGCGGACGACCGCGCCGACCTCCTCGCCCAGCTCGTCGTGCGGCACGCCGATCACGGCCACGTCGTCCACCGCCGGATGTTCGAACATGGCCGCCTCCACCTCGGCGCAGTAGACGTTCTCGCCGCCCCTGATCACCATGTCCTTGGCCCGGTCGACGATGTAGACGAAACCCTCCTCGTCGATCCTGGCCAGGTCGCCGGTGTGCAGCCAGCCGTCGATGAACGTCTGCGCCGTCGCCTCCGGCTTGTTCCAGTAGCCCAGGATGACGTTGGGACCGCGGACGCAGAGCTCGCCCACCTCGCCGGGCGGCAGCTCGCCGCCCGCGGGGTCGACCACCCGCACGTCGACGACGGGCAGCGGCCGGCCGATGCTGTCGGGCCTGGCCTGGTAGTCGGCGCCGCCGTTGCCGATGGCCAGGGCGCTCGTCTCGGTCATGCCGTAGCCGTTGGAGGGCGCGCGGTCGGGCAGGTTCTCGCCGATGCGCTCCAGCAGCCTGGGCGGTGCGGGGGCGCCGCCGTAGCCGAGGCTGGTCAGGGACGACAGGTCGTACGCGCCGAAGTCGGGGTGGGACATCAGCTGCCAGGCGTTCGTCGGCACCCCGATCATCCCGGTGATCTTCTCCCGCTCGATCAGGGCCAGGGCCTTGCCGGGGTCCCACTTGTACATGAGCACGAGGCCGCCGCCGCTGAACATGGAGGTGGTCAGGGCCGAGAAGGAGCCGGTGACGTGGAAGAGCGGAACCGTCAGCAGGGTGACCCGGCGGACGCCCGCCGAGGCGGCGGGGTCCTTGCCGGCCATGGCGAGCGCGCGCATGTGCCCGTACCCGACCGTCATGGGGGACTGGCCCAGGTTGCGGTGGCTGCCCAGGGCGCCCTTGGGGCTGCCCGTGGTGCCGGAGGTGTAGAAGATCGTGGCCGGGTCCTCGGGGGACAGCTCGACGTCGGGCAGCTCGACGCCGGCGGCGACCTCGCCGAGCACCTCCGCGAACGCGCGTGCCCCTTCCGGCGCCTCGCCCCTGGTGACGATCATCGGCACGCCGGTCGAGGCCAGCCTGGCGGCGCGCTCGCCGTCCGCGATCAGCACCTTGGCGCCGGAGTCGCGTACGCCGTAGGCCAGCTCGGCCTCCGTCCACCAGGCGTTCAGCGGTACGGCGACGGCTCCGGCCGCCAGCGCCGCGGAGAACGAGACCACCCACTCCGGGTAGTTGCGCATGGCCACCGCCACCCGGTCGCCCTTGCGCACGCCGTAATCGTCGACGAGGCGGTGGGCGAGGGTGGCGGCGCGGCGGAAGTGCTCCTCGAACGTCATGTGCTCGTCCTCGTAGACGAGGAAGTCCTTCTCGCCGTGGAGCCTGCTCGTCCGCAGGAGTGCGCGGAAGTGGCCTGGAGCGTGTTTCCAGGTGCGGATCCCGGTGTCGCCGATCTCCTCGATCTCGAACAGCTGGCCGGGGCCGGTGAGCTGGTCCTGGGCCTGGGCGTGCGAAAGAGACATGCGCAGAACTCCCGCAGTGGACGATTATTCCGGAAAACACAGTACCGACCGGTAGGTACGTCACGCTAGACCAGGAAAAATAGGCAGATCGGGGGTTTCCGCGGCGGCCCGATCGGGGAAGGCTGCCTGATGCCGTGGTGGCCGGGCATGGGAGTGCGGCGCCTCCGGATGATGAAAGTTTCACATTCAAGCCGATAGTTTCTGGCTCCCAGCTGCCCTTATACGTCGGGCTCGGGCTCGGCGTTGACCGCGTGGGTGCATCTCCATACCGTCTCCGGTGCGATCCTGTCCGGGTCGAAAACTTTCGGGACCGAGTGCCTGCCTCCGGAGGTAGATGTCCGTGCGTTCGTCCTCGCTCATCAGAGCCCTCACCCTGCTGGGGATGCTTCTGACCTTCCTCCTCCCCGTCACCTCGGCCGAAGCGTCCGCCCCCCTGCGGACGCACGCGCAGAGCCGGGGCAAGTTCATCGGTGCGGCGCTCGCCACCAGCCCGCTGTCCAACGAGACCGCGTACCGCACCATCGCGGCCACCGAGTTCAACCAGATCACCGCTGAGAACGTGATGAAGTGGGACACCACCGAGCCCAACCAGGGCCAGTTCAACTTCTCCGGCGCCGACGCCATCGTCAACTTCGCCACGCAGAACAACCAGCAGGTCCACGGCCACACGCTCGTCTGGCACAACCAGACGCCCGGATGGGTGCAGGGCCTCGGCGCCGGCGCCATGCGTGACGCGATGGAGAACCACATCGCCCAGGTCGTCGGGCGCTACGCCGACAACCCCGCGGTGGTCTCGTGGGACGTGGTGAACGAGATCTTCGAGGACAACGGCAGCTGGCGCTCGTCGTTCTGGTACAACAGGCTCGGCGAGAGCTTCGTCGCCGACGCCTTCAGGGCCGCGCGCGAGGCCGACCCCGACGCCCGGCTGTGCATCAACGACTACAACGTCGAGGGCATCAACGCCAAGAGCACCGCGATGTACAACCTCGTCCGGTCGCTGCGCCAGCAGGGCGTGCCCGTCGACTGCGTCGGCTTCCAGGGCCACCTCGCCATCCAGTACGGCTTCCCGAACGACCTGCAGCAGAACATGGAGCGCTTCGCCGCCCTCGGCGTCCAGGTGCGCATCACCGAGCTGGACATCCGCATGCAGATGCCCAGAAACTCCTCCAAGGACGCCACCCAGGCGACCTACTACCGCAACGCCGTCAACGCCTGCCTGGCCGTCAGCGCCTGCGCGGGCGTGACGATCTGGGGCTTCACCGACAAGCACTCGTGGGTGCCGGACACGTTCCAGGGGGAGGGCGCGGCGCTCATCTACGACGAGAACTACCAGAAGAAGCCCGCCTACGACGCCGTGCACGACGCGCTCGACGACGGCTCGAGCAACGACGACACCACGGCCCCGAGCACGCCCGGCACGCCGTCGTCGAGCAACGTCACCGCCAACTCCGCCAGGCTGACGTGGACCGCCTCGACCGACAGCGGGGGCAGCGGGCTGGCCGGCTACAACGTCTACCGCGAGCAGGGAGCCAGCGACACGCAACTCGGCACGACCACCACCAACTCCATCACCCTGACCGGGCTGAGCCCCGAGACCGAGTACGTGGTGTACGTGCGGGCGCGCGACGGCGCCGGCAACCTGTCCGGCAACTCGTCCACGACCACGTTCACCACGGCCGAGGGCGGCAGCGGAGGGGGCGGCTGCACCGCCGCCGGCACCGTGCAGACCCAGTGGGGCAACGGGTACGTCGTGCAGCCGGTGACCGTCACCAACACCGGCACGTCGGGCATCTCCGGCTGGACCGTCACCTTCACCCTGCCGTCCGGGCACACGCTGGCCGGCTCGTGGAACGCCGCCGTGACCGTCAGCGGGCAGACCGTCACCGCCAGGAACGCCGGCTACAACGGCACCCTGGCGCCGAACGCCAGCACCAGCTTCGGCTTCCAGGTCACCCGTCCGAACGGGAACACGCAGACGCCGTCCGGCTACACCTGCGCCTGACGGCCACGGCGATCCCCCGGGGAGGCCCCCGGGGGATCGCCGCCGCCGTGCCGCCGCCGTGCCGGAGCCGGGGCGGTCAGGGTTCCAGGGTGACGCCTTCGCGCCGGAGGTCCTCGATGATGCCGTCGACGAGCTTCGTCGCGGCCGTGTGGTGGAGGCGGCCGCCGTCGCGCAGCTCGCGGACGGCGGGTACGGGGTCGGGGTCGGCGAACAGCCGCTCGTCGGCGTGATCCGCGGGGCGGCCGGTCGGGTCGAGCGTCCACCAGGAGGCCTCGAGAGCGATGCCGTTGGGGTCGCTGAAGTAGATCGAGCGCAGGAAGCCGTGGTCGATGACGTCGGTGACCTCGCAGCCGTGCGCCTTGAGCCGGTCGCGCATCCGGTTGAGCGCGTCCTCGTCCGGCAGGTGCAGGGACAGGTGGTCGAACTGCGCCGCCCTGGCGTACGGCACGCCGGCGGGTTTGGCGAAGCTGTCGATGGGCTGGTCGGTGTATTCGAAGAAGGCGACGGTGTTGCCCGGCCCCACCTCGAAGAAGTAGTGCCTGAACGCGGGGACGGCGAGGGTGGCGACCAGCCGGGCATCGAGCACGCCGTGCCAGAAGCGCACGGTGGCGTCCATGTCCGCGGTCACCAGGGCGAGGTGGTGCACGCCGCGCCAGTGCACCGTTGCGGGGGTCGCAGCCATGCGACAACCGTACGCCTTTCAACCATCCCTGTTGGGCCAGAATATCCTTTCGGTGGCGCTCGTCACGGGGCGGTGGCGCAGTGTTCGCCGCTGCCGCCGGCGTAGCTGAGGCACGCCTCGTCGCCGCTGACGAGCGGCGTCACGGGCCGGAACTCTCCTTCGATCGCCTCGCCGAGGTCCTGCGTGGAGACGGAGCCGGAGGCGGGGGAGCCGTTGACGGTGAAGGACAGGCCCACGGGAGCCGTCGCGTTGTTGATCTTGAACCAGAGGCGGAAGTCGCCGGGCGCCCCGCGAACCTCCTGGCAGACGGGCGTGTCCGGCAGGCAGACCAGCACCGACGAGGGGGAGGGCGGCGCGGCCAGCGCGGCCGCGGGAGAGAACGTCGCGGCGAGGGCGAGCATCCCGGCCGCCGTGGCCGCCGTGACCCCGAGGGCTCGCGGGAGGCGGGGGTTCGGACGCGAACTGGCCTGCGAGGGCATGAAAGCTCCGTTCTCAGCCGAATGGTGACATTTATGTCTAACGTTCAGTCAGACTTTCGGCAAGAGGTCAGGCCCCCCGCAGGCCGGATCGTACGCCCGGCGGACCTCAGCCCTTCACCGAGCCGGCGAAGCTGAACGAGCCGGCCAGATACTTGTTCACCGCCACGTAGAGGATCACCGCCGGGGCCGTGTAGAGGATGGAGAACGCGGCCAGCTGGCCGTAGGCGACCTGCCCGTACTGGGAGAAGAAGGTGTAGATGGTCACCGCGGCCGGCTGCTTCTCCGGCGTGTCCATCAGCACGAACGGGGCGAAGAAGTTGCCCCACTGCCCGACGAACACGAAGATCGCCACCACCGCGATGCCCGGCGCCATGAGCGGGCCCACCACGGTCGTCAGCGACCGCATCCAGCCGGCGCCGTCCACCCATGCCGCCTCCTCCAGGCTCACCGGCACCCCGTCCATGAAGTTCTTCATCATCCAGATCGAGAACGGCAGCGAGCTGGCCGTCAGGAACAGCACCATCGCCGGCACGGAGCCGTACAGGTTGAAGCGGAAGAACATCGCGTAGACCGGCACCAGGACCGCCGTCATCGGCAGGCCGGTGGTGAACAGCAGCGTCAGCATGAAGTGCCGGCGGTAGCGGAGCTGGTAGCGGGAGAGCGGGTAGGCGGCCAGGCCGGCGACGAGCACGGTCAGGATCGCCGTGGACCCCGAGATCACGATGGAGTTGATCAACGGGAGGATCAGCGTCTCCCACGTCAGCACCGCCGTGAAGTTGTCCAGCGAGAAGTTCAGGGTCGGCTGAGCGGCGAGGGTCGCCTCCGGCTGGACCGACGAGATCACCACCCACAGGAACGGGCCGAGGAAGGCCAGGCAGATGATGAGGAGCGACAACCCCGCCGCTCCGCGGGCCGCGAGCCTGGTCACGCGTCCTCCACTTTGATCAGGCGCAGGTAGATCAGCGAGAACAGGGCGCCGATCACCAGCATGACGAGGGCGATCGCGGAGCCGTAGCCGATCTCGAAGTAGCGGAACGCCTGCTCGTACATGTAGAGCGGCGTGGTCTGGCTGGCCGTGCCCGGCCCGCCTCCGGTGAGGGCGTAGATGAGACCGAAGCTCGCCAGGGTCTGCAGGGTGATCAGCATGAGGTTGGCCATGATGGATCTGCGGATCAAGGGCAGGGTGATGTGCAGCAGGCGGCGGCCCGGGCCCGCTCCGTCCACGGCGGCGGCCTCCACCAGGTCCTTCGGCACCTCGGAGAGGGCAGCCGAGTACACCAGCATGGAGAACGCGGTGCCGCGCCAGACGTTGGCCAGGATTACCGCCAGCATCGGGGCCGTGTAGAGCCACTCCTGGGAGATGCCGAGCACCGAGTTGAGCGTGCCCTCCTCGGCCAGGAACGAGAACCAGCAGGCCGCCGCCACCACCTCGGGCACCACCCAGGCGGCGATGACGACGCCGTTGACGGCGCTGCGCGTCACCCGGCCGCGCCCGCGCTGGAGCAGGGCGATGATCAGCCCCAGGGTGTTCTGGCCGATGACGGCCGACCCGATCACGAAGACGAACGTGAGGACGAACGAGTTGATGAAGTTCGGGTCGTTGAAGAGCCTGGTGAAGTTGGCCACGCCGACGAACTCGGAGTTGACCGAGGCCGAGCCGGTGAGCGTCTCGTTGGTGAAGGCGACGTAGACGCTCCACAGGATGGGGCCGGCGAGGAAGAGCGCCAGCAGGACGATGGCCGGCCCCAGGGGGAGCAGCCAGCGCAGCACCCCGCGCCGCGACGAGCCGCCGGGGGGCGTGCTCGTCACGGGCGGGGCCGGCGCCGTGGCGACCGTCATTTGGCCAGCACCTTGTCGGGGCCGCCCACGGCGGTGGGCAGCGCCTTCGCGTAGGCGGCGGTGGCCTCCTCAGGAGTCCGCGCGCCCGTGGTCACGGACTCCAGGGCCTCCTGGATCTGCGCCGACACCTTCGGGTACTCCTCGAACGCCGGCCGGTAGTGGGTCACCGAGGCCAGCTCGGTGAAGAACTTCACGCTCGGGTTGTCGCCCGTGTACTTCGGGTCGGCCGCGACGTCCTTGCGGGGGGCCAGGTCACCCGAGCCCAGCGCGTACGTCAGCGAGTTCTCCTTGTTGGTGGCCACCGCGATGAAGTCCCACGCCTCCTGCTTGTTCTTGGCGTAGGAGCTCATCGCCATCACCCAGCCGCCCGACATGCTGACCGCGCTCGGCTCCTCGCCGTTCTGCGTCGGCATGGCCGTCCAGCCCATCTTGTCCTTCCACTCCGCCCACGGCTTGGTGCTGGTCGGCTTCCACGCCGAGGCGGTCCACGCGCCGTCGAGCGCGATGCCCAGCTTGGCGTTGGGGAACCACTCGTAGTTCACCTTGTCGGCCAGCTTGGCGTTGTGCGCGTCGGCCTGCTTGGGCCCGAGCTCCTCGCGGTAGATGGTGTTGACGAACGTCAGCGCGTCGGTGAACTGCTTGCCGCCGGCCACCCACTTCTTCTGCGCCTCGTCGTAGAGGGTGCCGCCGGGCGTGCCGTACAGGAGCATCTCGAAGCCCTGCATGGTCGACGCCTCACCGTGGATCTTCGTCGAGTACATGGTGAAGGGCAGGACGCCGGGCAGCTTCTGCTTGATCGTGCGGGCGGCCGTCAGGACGTCGTTCCAGGTCTTCGGCTCCCACGGGACGGGCAGGCCGGCCTTGGCGAAGACGTCCTTGTGGTACCAGAGGCCGCGCGTGTCGGTGCTGATCGGGACGCCGTAGATCTTGCCGTCGCCACCCTTGGCGGCCTGCTTGACCGAGTCGGGGAACTGCTCGCTCCAGTCGGGCCACTTGGCCAGGTAGTCGTCCAGGGACGCCAGCTTGCCCGCCGCGACGTCGGCGTTCACCTGGAACGTGTCGTGCAGGTAGACGTCGGGAGCCGAGTCAGGAGACCGGTTGAGCAGGGCCAGCTTGGTGTAGTAGGCCTCGTTGTTGCCCTGGACGGGCGTGAGTTTGATGGTGACGCCGGCGTGAGCGGCTTCGTACTGCTTCTTGGCGTCCGTGAGCATCTTCTCCAGATGCGGCCACGTCGGCTCGACCTTGTAGAGGACCTCGAGTTCCTTGCTGCCGGAGGCGTTCTGCTCGGTGTCGGCGCCACAGGCGGCCACGGCTGTCAGCAGCAGGAGGGAACCGGCCAGCATACGTCTCATCACGGGCTCCCGGTGGTTCTTGGGTTGCCAGGGAAGTTTCCTTGGGGTTGCCGAGAAGCTAAATCTATTTGATTTACAAAGTCAACAGTTTGTGTGATATTGGCGACATGCAGCTGGGCACGAACCTGCCCAAGGTGGGGAGCTACAACCGCGCCGTGGTGCTGGAGGCGATCCAGGCCTCCGACGGGATCAGCCGCGTCCAGATCGCGGCCCGCACCAGGTTGACGGCGCAGACCGTGTCGGTGATCGTCCGCCGGTTGCTGGAGGAGGGGCTGGTCATCGAGGACGGCTCCACACCGTCCAACGGGGGCAAGCCGCGCACGATCCTGCGGGTCGACCCGGGCGCCGGCTACGCCATCGGCGTGCACTTCGACCCCGGGGAGATCTCCTGCGTGCTCGCCGACCTGGCCGGGCGGCCGGTCGCGCGGTTGCGCCAGCCGGTGCGGCCGGGACGCCGGCCGGACGCCGTGGTGCGGCAGATGGCCAGGGCCGCGCGGCGCATCCTCAGGGAGGCGGGGGTCGCCGACGGCAAGGTGCTGGGGGTGGGCCTGGCCTGCCCCGGGCCGCTGGACGGCGACGGCGTGATGATGTCGCCGCCGCGGCTGCCCGGCTGGGACCAGGTGCCGATCAAGAGCCTGCTGGAGGAGCACACCCGCTTTCCCGTCACCGTCGACAACGACGCGACCGCCGCGGCGATCGGGGAGCGGTGGGCCGGAACGGCGCGGTCCACGCCCAGCTTCGCCTACCTCTACCTGGGAACGGGCATCGGGGGCGGGATCTTCCTCGACAACCAGGTCTATCGCGGGCGGTCGCTCAACGCCGCCGAGTTCGGCCATATGACGGTCGAACCGGACGGCCCCGAGTGCTACTGCGGCAACCGGGGATGCGTCGAGGCCGTCTGCTGCCCGAGCGCCATCGAGGCGGCGCTGGGCAACGGGTCCGACCACGCCGCCATCTGCGCGGCGGCCGCGCGCGGCGAGCCCGAGGCCCGCGCCGTGATCGAACGCGTGGCCGGGCGGCTGGCCGACGCCGCCGTGAGCGTCGTGAACATGCTCGACATCGACCTGCTCGTGCTCGGCGGGCCCGCGCTCAGGGAGGTGGGCGGGATCTACCGCGAGGTGGTCGCGGCGGCCGTGTCGAGCAGGTCGCTGGCCAGGCGGCTGCACGCGGTCCAGGTGGAGACCTCGCCGATCGCGGCGGACGCCGCCGCGATCGGCGCGGCCTCGCTGGTCTTCCACGCCACCTACGCGCCCCGCCTGGGGGCGCTGCTCAGCGGCTGAGCGGGCCGCCCGGCCCTCGCCGGGCGGCCCTGACCTGATCACTCGGCCTGATCACGCGCGCTTGAGTCGCAAGGTCACCAGCTCGAACGGGCGCAGCGTCAGCGGCACCGGGCCGTCGTGGCGCCGCGGCTCGGCCGTGGGACGCTCCAGCAGGTCCGTCTCGACCACCTGCGCCACAGGGAAGCCCGGCGTCAGCGTGGCCCGCGCCCGGCCGCCCCTCGACTCGTGGAAGCGCACGATCACGTCGCCGCTCTCGTCGTCGGCCAGCTTGACGGCGGTCACCACCACCGCGTCGTCGTCCACCGTCACCAGCGGTGCCACCTCGGCGTCGCCGGGCACGCGGCGCTCGGGCAGGTTGACGACATAGCCCTCGCGGACCGCGTCGCCGATCGTGGCGCCCGGCACCAGCGCGTGGCGGAAGCGGTGCACCCCCTGGTCGGTCTCCGGGTCGGGGAAGCGGGGGGCGCGCAGCAGCGAGACGCGTACGGTCGTCGTCGTGCCCGCGTCACCGGCGGTGCGGGTGACGTCGTGGCCGTAGGTCGAGTCGTTGACGAGCGCGACGCCCCAGCCCGGCTCCTCCACGTGCACGAAGCGGTGGTTGCAGGCCTCGAACTTGGCCGCCTCCCAGCTCGTGTTGGTGTGCGTGGCGCGGAAGACGTGGCCGTACTGGCTCTCGGAGGCGTACCGGTCGGCGTGCACGTCCAGCGGGAAGGCCAGCTTCAGGAACTTCTCCGTCTCGTGCCAGTCGACCTCGGTGTCGATGTCGAGCCGCCGGCCGGACAGCGTGAAGACCTGCGTCACGCTCGACGAGCCGAAGGAGCGGCGGACACGGACCGAGCCGTCCGCCAAGCTCACCTCGTCGGCCTCGGTCAGGTCGGTGCCCGTGTTGCGGTAGAACTCGTCGACGTCCCAGGCGTCCCACTTGTTGGGGAAGTCGGGGTGCAGTTGCAGCAGCCCGGCCACCTGGCCCGGGGCGACCGTCTCCCGGTCGGCGGCCACGTCGTGGACCGACACGATCAGGCCGCGGGCGTCGACCTCCACCCTCAGCAGGCCGTTGTCCAGCACGTAACCGCCGCCGTCGCGCTCGCCCGCGGAGGTCCGCACGCCGGCCTCCGGCCGTGCCGCGCCGCCCGCGGGGACGCCGCGGCGGGCGTGCGGGGCGCCGTTGAAGACGAGCGTGCCGCCGGAGGCGTCGCCGGCCAGCGCGCGCTGCGCGGTGTCGATGACGGCGTTCAGCTCCTCCGCGACCAGTTCGTACGTCCTGCGCGCCTCCCGGTGCACCCACGCGATCGACGAGCCGGGCAGGATGTCGTGGAACTGGTGCAGCAGCACCGTCTTCCAGATTCGGTCGAGCTGCGCGTACGGGTAGGGCGCACCGGCGCGCACGGCCGCGGTCGCCGCCCAGAGCTCGGCCTCCCGCAGCAGGTGCTCGCTGCGGCGGTTGCCCTGCTTCGTCTTGGCCTGGCTGGTCAGGGTCGCCCGGTGCAGCTCCAGGTAGAGCTCGCCGGCCCAGACCGGCGGGTGGGGATATTCCGCCTCCGCCTTGGCGAAGAAGGCGGCCGGCGTCTCCCACGTGACGGCGGGCGAACCCTCCAGGTCGCGTACCCGGGCGGCCTTGGCGACCATCTCGCGCGTCGTGCCGCCGCCTCCGTCGCCCCAGCCGGTCGGCGCGAGCGAGTGCCGGGCGACGCCCTTGTCCTTGAAGTTGCGGGCCGCGTGGGCCAGCTCGCCGCCCGTCATCGAGCAGTTGTAGGTGTCGACGGGCGGGAAGTGCGTGAAGATCCGGGTGCCGTCGAGGCCCTCCCACAGGAACGTGTGGTGCGGGAACGTGTTCGTCTGGCTCCACGAGATCTTCTGCGTGAGCAGCCGCTTCGACCCGGCCGCCTTGATGATCTGCGGCAGCCCGGCCGCGAAGCCGAACGTGTCGGGCAGCCACACCTCCTCGTTGTCGACGCCGAACTCGTCGATGAAGAAACGTTTGCCGTGCACGAACTGCCGGGCCATCGCCTCCGAGCCGGGCATGTTCGTGTCGGACTCCACCCACATGCCGCCCGCCGGGACGAACCGGCCGGAGGCCACCGCCTTGGTCACCTTCGCCCAGACCTCGGGCCGGTGCTCCTTGATCCATGCCCACTGCTGCGCCTGCGACATGGCGAACACGAAGTCCGGCTCGTCCTCCAGGAGCGCCGTCATGTTGGACGCGGTGCGGGCCACCTTGCGCACGGTCTCGCGCAGCGGCCACAACCAGGCCGAGTCGATGTGGGCGTGGCCGACGGCGCTGACGCGGTGCGCCGACGGCACGGCGGGGGCCGACAGCACGCCGGTCAGCTCGGCCCTGGCGGCGGCGGCCGTGCCGTTGACGTCCTGGAGTTCCACGGCGTCCAGCGCCCGGTTGACGGCCCGCAGCACCTCGTAGCGGCGGGCGCCGTCGACGGGCAGCTCGTGCATCAGCTCGCCGAGCACCTCCAGGTCCATCACGAGCTGCCACACGGTCTCGTCGAAGACGGCCAGGTCCATGCGGGTCAGCCGGTAGAGGGGGTCGTTCCCGGCCGTCTCCTTGTCGCCGAGCCGGGTCGGCTGGAACGGGTGGCGGCCGAGGATGACGGGGTTGGAGGCGGCCTCGACGTGCAGGCGCACCCGCTCGCCGCCCTTGACGGGGGCGCCGACGCGGACCCACTGGTTGCGCGGGTTGAGCCCCTTCACCGGGGTGCCGTCGGGGAGGTAGACCAGGCCCTCGCACTGGAAACCGGGCATGTCCTCGTCGAAGCCCAGGTCGAGCAGGGCTTCGACGGTCCGGCCCGCCCACCGCTCCGGCACCGTGCCGGTGACGGTGAACCAGCTGGTGCCCCACGGCGCGCCCCACGCGTCGCCCACTGCGATCGGCTCAGGCGTCGCGGCCAGCCCTTCGGCGACCGGTACGGGCTCGTCCGGCGCATGCCAGACGGCCACCTCCAGCGGCACCGAATCGGGGTAAAGGGCGGGGCGGATCCGCTCGTTGAGCACACGCTTCAGGCGGGCTTCGACCAGGTCGCGGTCGTCGTGCATCAGGGACTCCTTACACAAAAAGGGGGAATGTCAGCCTTTGATGGCGCCTTCCTCCACGCCCCTGAAGAAGAAGCGCTGGAGTGTCGCGAAGACGATCACGATCGGCAGGAAGGAGATCATCGTGCCTGCCGCGATCAACCGCGGGTTGGCGCTGAACGTGCCGTTCAAATACTGCAGGCCGACCGTGAGAGTGTAGTTGGCGGGGTCGGTCAGGACGATGAGCGGCCACAGGAAGTCGTCCCAGGCCCCGATGAACGCGAAGATCGTGACCACGCTGAGCATGCCGCGCACGTTCGGCAGCCCGATGTGGCGCAGCCGCTGCCACGCCGTCGCCCCGTCGATGATCGCGGCTTCGTCCATCTCCCGGGGGATCGCCTGAAACGCTGTACGCATCAACAGCACGTTAAGCATCCCGATCGCGCCCGGCAACGCCACCCCGAGCAGGGTGTCGGCCAGACCGAGCGAGCGGACGGTGACGTACTGCGAGACGATCGTCACCTCGCCGGGCAGCACGAGCGTCGCCAGGAACAGCCCGAGCAGCAGCTTCGCGCCCCTGAAGCGGAGCTTGGCCAGGGCGAACCCGGCGATCGTGGCGCCCACGGCGTTGCCCGCGACCACGATGGCGGCCACGACCAGTGAGTTGGCCGCGTACGACCACACGGGGACGGTCTCGGCCACCTCGGCGTAGTTGGCGAGCGTCGGCTGCTGGGGCAGGAAGCTCGGCGTCCGGGTGTAGATGTCCTCCTGGACGCTCTTGAGCGAGGTGGACAGCTGCCACAGGAACGGCGAGACGGTCAGGGCGAGCACGAGCAGGAGCAGGACGTAACGCAGCGCCTTCTCGCGGGCGGAGACGGTGTTGATGTCAGGCCGCCTTCCTGTTGAGCCGCAGCAGCAGGAGCATCGGCCCGATGGTGATGACGAGCAGCACCAGGCTGAGCGCGGAGGCGTAGCCGAGGTGGCCGGTGAAGCCGCGGCTGTAGAGCTGGATGAGCATCACGAGCGACATGTCCCTGCCGCCGGGGCCGCCGGTGCCGTTCGACAGCACGTACAGCTCGGAGAACACGCGCAGCGCCGAGACCGACACCAGCACGGAGATCAGCAACATCGTGTTGCGCACGCCGGGCACCGTGACGCTCCAGAAGCGCCGCACCGGGCCCGCGCCGTCCACGGCAGCGGCCTCGTGCAGCTCGCGCCGGACGTTGCCGAGCGCCGACAGGTAGATGATCATGTAGTAGCCCAGCCCCTTCCAGACGGTCAGGCTGATCGCGCTGAACAGCAGCAGCCACCGGTCGGTCAGGAACGGCACCGGCGCGGCGATCACGCCCAGCCACTGCGCGAAGCCGTTCACCAGCCCGCGGTCGTCGAGCAACCAGCCCCAGATCAGCGCGACCACCACGGCCGAGGCGACCACCGGGGTGTAGAAGGCGGTGCGGAAGAACATGATGCCGGGCAGCTTCTTCTCCACCAGGATCGCGATCAGCAGCGGCAGCAGCGTGAGCAGCGGCAGGCACACCAGCATGTAGACGATGCTGTTGACCAGCGCGTCGGCGAGTTGGTCGTCGTCCAGGGCGCGGCCGAAGTTGGCCAGGCCGGTGAAGTGGCCGCCGCCGAGCGGCTTGGCGTCGGTGAACGCCAGGACCAGCGTGTTGATCGACGGGAAGACGGAGAAGACGCACAACCAGACCGCGGCGGGCGCCACCAGCAGCCACGGCGTGAACCAGCGGTGGTGGGTCATCAGCTCTTGAGCAGCTCGTCGCACTTGGCCACGGCGGCGTCCAGCGCCTCCTCGGAGGTGGCCTCACCGCTGATCGCAAGCGCGAACTGCTGCCGGACGAACTTCTTCATCGCCTCGGTGACCTGGACCGGCTCGAGCACCTTGGCCTTGGCGAGCGAGGTGAACGCGATCACCTTGGCGTCGCCCGAGCGGGTGCCGTCGCTCTTGCTGAAGAACGGGTCGTCCGCCGAGGCCTTGGTGCTGGGGAAGATGTTGACCAGATGGGCGAAGGCGGCCTGGTTCTCGGCGTTGGTCACCCAGCGGGCCAGGGCGAGCGCGGCCGGGGCGTTCCCCGTACGCTTGGAGATCGAAAGGCCCTGCACGTAGAGCGGCGGAGTGCCGATCGCGGGCGACGGCACCACCTTGGGCGCGAGCGTCGGATTGTCGGTGGCCAGGCTCGTGATGAAGTTGCCGCCGGCGGTCGTCCAGGCGACCGTGCCCTCGGTGAACAGCTTGGCGTTGCCGGCGTAGGTGTCGGTGAGCACGTCGCGCGGCAGCAGCCCTTCCTTGTACGCCTCGCGATACCGGTCCAGCAGCGCGACCGCCTGCGGGGTGTTGAAGGCGAAGCGGGTCCCGTCGGGCGTCATCATGGGGACGCCCGCGTTGGCCAGGTCGCCCAGCTCCGGCTTGCGGCTCATCAGATAGACCTTGCCGCCCGACTTCTCCTTCACCGTCCTGGCCTGGGCGATGAGCTCGTCGAGGCTCGCCGGCGGCTTCTCCGGGTCCAGGCCGTTCTCGGTGAGCAGCTCCGCGTTCCAGTAGTTGACGTCGGTGTTGAGGTACCACGGGAAGCCGTACGTGCCCTGGACGCCGGGGTAGCGGTAGGCCTCCAGGCCACCGGGGACGTAGACGTCGGCCAGCTTCTGGTCGGCCTGCTGGTCGGCCTGCTGATCGGCTGGGCCGACGTCCAGCAGCACGCCCTGCTTGACCAGCGGAAAGGCGAAGTCGGGCGGCAGGTTGACGACGTCGGGCAGCGAGCCGCCGGCCGCCTGGGTGAGCACCTTCTCCGAGTAACCTTCGGCGGGCTGGTCCAGCCACTCGACCTCGGTGCCCGGGTACTCCTTCTCGAAGCCGTCGATGACGCCCTGCACGTAGTCGGTGAACTTCGGCTTGAGCGCCCAGGTCTGCAGGCTGACCTTGCCCTTCACCTCGCCGGTGGCGCCCGTGACCGGCGCGGCCTGGTCCGGTTCGGCGCCACCCAGCCCGCATCCCGCGATCGTGACGGCCAGCACGGCCAGTCCTGCCCAGTACCTTCGCATGGCGCTCTCCTTCGTGGCCGGCGGGTACTAAACCGCTCTAGTTGCGGGACTATCCACCGGGCTAGACTCCGCTGTCAATAGGGTGTGGCCGGACTGTGAGGAAAGGAGCGGCCGCGTGGGCCGACCGACGATCGCCGACATCGCGCAGCGGGTCGGGGTGTCCAAGGGCGCGGTGTCGTTCGCGCTGAACGGGCGTCCCGGCGTCAGCGAGGCGACCAGGGCCCGCATCATCGAGGTGGCCAGGGAGATGAACTGGCGGCCGCACAGCGCCGCCAGGGCCCTCGGCGGCGCCAGGGCCGAGGCGGTGGGCCTGGTGATCGCGAGGCCCGCGAGCACGCTGGGCGTCGAGCCGTTCTTCGCCCAGCTCCTGTCCGGCCTGCAGGCGAGGTTGTCGCGCCAGCAGGTGGCGATGCACCTGCTGGTGGTGGAGGACTCCGAGGCCGAGATCGAGGTCTACAGGGAGTGGACCTCCGCGCACCGCGTGGACGGGTTCATCCTCGTCGACCCCAAGGTCCGCGATCCCCGTTTCGCCGCGCTGGAGGAGCTGGGCGTGCCCGCCGTCGTGCTCGGCGGGCCCGGCAGGCACGGGGCGCTGGCCAGCGTGTGGGCCGACGACCGCGAGGCGATGGTGTCGGTCGTCGACTATCTGGCGGCGCTCGGGCACCGCCGCGTCGCCCACGTCGCGGGGCTGCCCGGCCTCCGCCACACCCAGCGCCGCATGCGCGCGCTGCGCGACTCGGTCAAGCGGCTCGGCCTGGTGGACGCGGTCTCCCTGCCGACCGACTTCAGCGACGCCGAAGGGGCGGCGGCGACCAGGACGCTGCTGTCGCGCGCCTCCCGCCCGACCGCGATCGTCTACGACAGCGACGTGATGGCGCTGGCCGGGCTGGGCGTGGCGGGGGAGATGGGCGTGGCCGTGCCGGCCGAGCTGTCGATCGTCGCCTTCGACGACTCGGTGCTGACCCGGGTCACCCACCCGAGCATCACCTCGCTGTCGCGCGACACCTTCGCGCTCGGCGGCCAGGTGGCCGAGGTGCTGCTCGAGGTCATCGCCGACCCGGGGGCCAGGCGCGACCTCAAGACCGGCACGCCGCGGCTGGTCGTCCGGCAGAGCACCGCGCCGCCCGCTCTTGGCAAGCGGACTAAAGCGGTTTAGGGTCTCGGTGATCGGCTCAACCCCCGCAGGGGACGCCCCTCCGCCGGGGGAGCACCCTCGCGGGGACGGTTCACCCCATGGAGGACCCGCGTGCCCCAGCCGCACCACAGCCCCGGCCCGCTCCGCTTCGGCGCGAACTACGTGCCCTCGTCCGGCTGGTTCTACGGCTGGCTCGACCAGCCCGCCGACGCCGCCCGCCGTGACTTCGAGGACCTCGCGGGGATCGGGCTCGACCACGTCCGGGTGTTCCCGATCTGGCCGTGGATCCAGCCCAACCGCGCGCTCATCAGGCGGCGCGGGCTCGACGACCTGCTCGCCGTCATCGACGCCGCCGCCGAGTTCGGGCTGTCCGTGGCGGTGGACCTGCTGCAGGGCCACCTGTCCAGCTTCGACTTCCTGCCGTCGTGGGTGCTCACCTGGCACCGGCGCGGCCTGTTCACCGACCCCGACGTACGCGCGGGGCTGGTGTCGTACGTGGACACGCTCACCCGGGAGGTCGCCACCCGCGACAACGTCTTCGCGGTGACCCTCGGCAACGAGGTCAACAACCTCTACCCGGCCAACCCGACCACGTTCGGCGACTCCAGAAGCTGGGCCGCCGAGCTGCTCGGCGTGGCCCGCGCCGCCGCCCCCCGCCTGCTCCACCTGCACTCCCTGTACGACGCCACCTGGTACGACCCGGAACACCCCTTCCACCCGGCCGACAACGTCGACCTCGGCGACCTGACGACCGTGCACTCGTGGGTGTTCAACGGCGTGTCCGCCGTCGACGGCCCGCTCGGTCCCGCCACCGTCACCCACGCCGACTACCTGGTGGAGCTGGCCGCGGCCACCTCTCCCGACCCGGCCAGGCCGGTCTGGCTCCAGGAGGTCGGCGCGCCCGCGCCCGACGTGCCCGAGCCCGACGCGCCCGCGTTCGTGCGCGGGCTGCTGGATGCCGTCACCCCCAACCCCGCCCTGTGGGGTGTCACCTGGTGGTGCTCCCACGACCTCGACCGCTCGCTCGCCGACTTCCCCGAGCGCGAGTACGACCTCGGCCTGTTCACCGTGGACCACCAGCCGAAGCCGGCGGCCAGGGAGCTGGCCGCCGCCGTCAAGGAACGGCGCGACAGGGCCGGCCGCCGCCGGGCGCTCGCCTGCGACGTGGACCTCAGAGCCGAGCCCGAGCGCCGCGCGGAGATCGCGCCGGGCAGCGCCTTCCACGCCGCGTGGGTGCGGCTGCGCCAGGACGGGCCGCTGGCCATCGTCACCGCCGCCCGCGCCGGCGACGCCGCGCACCTCGCGGCCAGGGGGATCGACACCGTGCTCGACCGGCAATGAGAGGAGATCAGATGCGACGCAGGCTGTTACCCACGCTCTGCGCGGCCACGGTCGTGGCGGCCCTGCTCACCGCGCCCGCCAGGCCGGCCCTGGCCGCGACGGGCGACCAGCCCTACGTCTCCTACTGGTACCCCGGCACGATCCTCGACTGGGATCCCGCCACCGACCCCGACGCCCGGTTCAACCGCTCCCGCGTGCCGCTGCGGCCACGTGCCCAGGACCCGGCGCTGAAAGCCAACCCGAACGCCCGCGCGGGCGAGGGCCGCGTCGTCTCGCTCGTGTCGTTCGCCCCCACCTCGGACAACCCGTCGCAGGGCTCGCTGGACGAGAGCTACTACGCCTTCGGCCACTGGCAGTACGTCGACAGGCTCGTCTTCTGGGGCGGCTCGGCCGCCGAAGGGCTGATCCTGGCGCCGAACCCCACCGTCGTCGACGCGGCCCACCGCAACGGCGTGAAGGTGTACGGCACCGTCTTCTTCCCGCCCGAGGTCTTCGGCGGGCGACTCCAGTGGGTGCGCGACTTCGTCCAGAAGCGCGGCTCCTCCTATCCCGTCGCCGACAAGCTGGTCCAGGTGGCCCGGCACTACGGGTTCGACGGCTGGTTCATCAACCAGGAGACGGAGGGCGGGGACGCCGCGCTGGCCACCGAGCTGCGCTCGCTCATCACGTACGCCCGCGCCAGGGGCCCGGTCGAGTTCATTTGACATCCTCTCCCTCTTGAAATCGAAAGAGGGGGATTCCAACCCGTTCGGGTTGAGGTTCACGGACACTCGACCGCTTGCGCGATGGGGTCCCTCCGGCACGCACCCGTTCGGGTACGGGTCTTTCGACCTGTCCTGCCGCGACGTTGATTGCTGCGTTCTCATCGGCGTTGCAGGCGAACCCGCAGGACACGCAGACGAACTCGGCTTGGCTCTTGCGCGAGTTCTTCTCGATCCATCCGCAGGCGCTGCACCGCGCCGACGTGTACGGGGCAGGCACATCCTCGACCCGGCCGGGCGCCTTATCCTCTGTTCGCCGCCGGAGCACGCCCCAGCCCTGGGCAAGGATCGCCCGGTTCAGCCCGGACTTCTGCTTGACCCGTTGGCCGGGCTGCTCGACCGTCCCCTTGGCCGACGCCGTCATGTTGGTGATCTTCAGCTTCTCAAACCGGATCACATCGTAGGACCGCGCGAGCATCGTTGAGGTCTTCTCACACCAGTCCTTACGCCGGTTGGATTCGCGGGCTCTGAGCTTGGCCACCTTGGCATACTCGGCCGCCTTTCGAGCGCTGTCCTTGAGGGCGCGGGAGGCGCGCCGCTGATGCTTGCGGATCCGTGCCCGCTCCTTGGTCGTGAGCTGCGGGCAGGTCAGCTTCCGGCCGTCCGACAGCGCTGCGGTGACCTTCACGCCCCGGTCGATACCGATCGTTTCGCCCGTGCCCGGCGCCTCGACGGGATCGGGCATCACCGCGAAAGCGATGTGCCATTGGTTGTTGCGGAAGGTGACCCGGTACGTCTTCGCCTCCGGCAGAGCGGCCCGGGTTGACCGAAACCGGACCCAGCCGCAGCCGGGCACCTTGACCTGCGCCCACCTGCGGTTGAGCTTGCGCACCACGACCGAGCGGCCCATGATCTGCTTGCCGGATCTCGGGTTGAGCTTCGCTGTGCCGTCGTCGTTGAACTCGGGCACGCGGTCGGTGCCGATGACGCGAAAGCCCTCGTGCGTGTGCTTCTTGCGCCAGGTCGGTATTCCGAACCCGCTGGTGAATGCGGCGTTCCTGGACTTGGCGAAGTCCTTCAGCGCCTGCTGCTGGACGTCGGCGTTCCCGGACGCGAGCCATGCGTTCTCGCGCCGGGCCTCGGTGAGCTGACGACACTGTTCGGCGAAGCCGGGCGCGGGCCTACGGCCCTGCCGCCAGTGGGCGTTCTGTTCGACGGCCAGGTTCCACACGTAGCGGGCGTTCCGACCCTCCGCCCGCGTCCATGAGTTCGAAGCTTGGGTCACCTGACCCCCGGGTCGCATCCGCGGACAGCGTGAGGATGCGGCCCGGGGGTGGCGGATCCACGACAAGTCGGGATCTGGCCACGCCAACTTCATAGACAGCGCCAGCTCAGGGCCGCTAGGAAGTCGGGTATTCGTGCTTACCGATTTCTGGAGGTCGTTCATGCTGCATGGGTTAGGGCGCGCGAGACAACGGCGGCGGGGGTGGCGGCAGGGGTGGCGGCGCGGAACGGTCATGGCCGTCACGGCCGTCATGACCGCCGCGCTGCTGCCTGCTCCTGGCGCGCACGCGCTCGCCGCGCCGCCCGTGGAGTTCACGAGCGACGCGGCGGGCGACGAGATCACGCTGGTCACCGGTGATCGCGTACGCGTGCGCGCCGTGGACGGTGAGCACAGTACCGTGGCCGTCACCCCCGCGCCCAGGGCGGACGGCTCCGTGCCGACGTTCCAGGTGCTGGAGTCGGGCGGGGAGCTGAGCGTCATCCCCGACGACGTCGCCGCCCTGGTGCCCGAGCGGCTCGACAGCGCGCTGTTCAACGTGACGGCGCTGGCCGAGCAGGGGTACGACGACGCCATCCCGCTGATCTTCACCCACGAGGGGAACGCCCCCAAGGCCGCGCCGCCGTCCGTGAAGCAGGTCCGCACGCTGGAGAGCATCGGCGGGACGGGCGTGTCGGTGGCCGAGCGGGACGCGGCTGCGTTCGGGGCGGAGCTGGCCAAGCTGGACGGCCCGGACGCCCGCGCCGCCGGGCCGTTGGCGGGCGTGTCGAAGATCTGGCTCGACCGCAAGGTGAAGCCGGTCCTGGAGCACAGCGTGCCGCAGATCGGCGCGCCCGAGGCCTGGGCCGCCGGGTACGACGGCGCCGGCACCACCGTCGCCGTGCTCGACACCGGCGTGGACGCCGCGCACCCGGACGTCGCGGGCAAGGTCGCCGGTCAGCGCGACTTCACCGGGGAGAACGTCACGGGCGACCCGCACGGCCACGGCACCCACGTCGCGAGTACGATCGCGGGAGCCGGCCCGGACGGCGGCGGCAAGGGCGTGGCGCCCGGCGCCAGGCTGCTCAACGGCCGGGTCCTCGCCGGCGACGGCTTCGGCCAGCTGTCGTGGATCATCGACGGCATGGAGTGGGCGGCCGGCGAGCAGCGTGCCGAGATCGTCAACATGAGCCTGGGCAGCCAGGAGCCGGGCGGCCCGCTGACCGCCGCGGTCTCCCGGCTGAGCGAGCAGTACGGGACGCTGTTCGTGGTGGCTGCGGGCAACGACGGCTGCGACTCGTGCGTGGGCACCCCCGGCGACGCCCCCGAGGCGCTGACCGTCGGGGCGGTCGACCGCGAGGACCGGCTGGCCGACTTCTCCAGCAAGGGCCCGATCGTCGCCGACCAGGCCGTCAAGCCCGACGTGACCGCGCCGGGCGTGGACATCTCCGCCGCAAAGCCCGGCGGCGGCCACGCCGCGATGTCCGGCACCTCCATGGCCACCCCGCACGTCGCGGGCGCGGCGGCCCTGCTGCGCCAGGCCCGCCCCGGCGTCACGGGCGGCGAGCTGAAGTCGCTGCTCATGGCCACCGCCAGGCCCGGCAAGGACATCCCCGTCGACGCGCAGGGCGCGGGCAGGATCGACGTGGCCGCCGCGCTGAAGAACCCGGTCGCGGCCTCGGCGGGCTCGGTCAACTTCGGCAGGCTCGCCCCCGGCGAGGAGAAGAGCCTCACCGTCACCTACCACAACCTGGGGCAGCAGCCCGCGGACCTGGACCTGTCGAGCGGCGGCGCGTTCGCCGTCGAGCCGGCCGGGCTCACCGTGCCCGCGTCGGGGACGGCCGAGGCCACGGTCACGCTCAAGGCGGACAAGACCGGCCTCGTGCGCCAGGAGTTGACGGCCGCCGTCGCGGGCGGCGCGCCCGTGCGCACGCTGCTGACCGCCGACGTCGAGGAGAAGCGCGTCGAGCTGCGCGTCCGCGGCATCGCCAGGGACGGCCGACCGGGCCGCGGCGGCTTCACCGTGCTCGACCTGGACGAGGGCACCCTGGTCGGCCGCGTGCTTCCCGGCGAGCCCGCGCAGCCGTGCACCGAGCAGAAGTACGGCAAGGGCACGTGCCTGCTCGTCAAGCCCGGCACGTACTCGGTGCTCGGCCACATCTTCACCATGCCGGCCACCCAGGACAGCACCGCGAAGGGCAAGCCGCTCAACGAGAGCCTGCTCGGCGACCCCGAGATGACGATCACCGAGGACACCGAGGTGGTGCTGGACGCCCGCAAGGCCGTCGAGGTCGAGGTCGAGACGCCCGACCACAGGACCAAGCGGAACACCGGCTCGGCCGCCGCGCTGCGGTGGTACCGGGCGGGGGAGCAGGGCGCCGCGCTGCGCGGCGGCACCCACATCGCGCCCGGCGGCCAGGTGGAGGAGCGGCTGTTCGTCCAGCCCACCGAGAAGGTCACCAAGGGCACGTTCGCCGTCTCCACCCGGTGGCGGCTGACGGCCCCCGAGATCACCCTCACCACCCCCGGGCTCGAACTGGAACCCCAGTACGTGGACCCGGTCCAGTTCAGCGACTTCGCCACCGAGTACCCGCGCCTGGACGGCACCCGGCTGCTCATGGCGGCCGATGCGGGACGAGGCAGCCCCGGCGAGATCAAGGCGCGCGACCTGCGCGGCAAGCTCGCCGTCATCCGCCGCACGCCCGGAGTTCCGGTCTCCACGCAGTCCAACGCGGCCGCGGCGGCCGGGGCGAGGATGGTTGCCGTCTACAGCGACCAGCCGGGCCACGACGTCACCACCGGCGGCAACGGTGTCAAGCTCGCCGTCCCGACCGTGCGGCTGACGCATGAGGAAGGGCTGAAGCTCGTCGAGCGGCTGCGCCGGCTGCCGGTGCCGATCGTGGCCAAGGGCGTCGTCGCCAGCCCGTACGTCTACGACCTGTTCCTCCAGGAGAAGGGCCAGGTGCGCGACAGGCCGCGCTACGTGGTCAGGTCGAGGTCGCTGGCGAGGATCGAGACGGACTTCCACACCCAGCTCGCCGGCGACGTGACGGTGAACGAGGCCAGGTTCGTCTTCCAGCCCTGGGACACCACGTCGGTCTCCACGAACCATCCGATGGCCAAGGCGCCGCGCACCCGGACCGATTACGTCACCCCCGGGTCCGACCTGCGCTGGGCCACGTCGGCCGGCGTTCCCGAGCGGCACTACAACACCATGTGGCCGCACCCGGACACGCCGCGCATCGCGCTGTCCTCGCCGGACTTCCGCCCGTACGAGGCGGGCGAGCGGGTCGGGCGCTCGGTGTTCAAGCAGCCGCTGCTGCCGGGCATCAACCCGCGCAACCCCATGCGCAGGGAGGGCGACAAGCTGCGCGTGTCCATGCAGGGCTTCGTGGACGCCGCCCGCAACTACGGCGACACCTACACCAGCAAGTTCGAGCACGGCATGAAGACCGACTTCCGGCTCTACCAGGGCGACACGCTCCTGTGGCAGACGAACTACCTGCCGTCGGGGTCGGGCACGCTCTCCCCGGAGAAGGCGGACTACCGGATCGAGTACGACCTGGCCAACGAGGCCGATTGGGCGAAGTTGTCCACGCGTACCAAGGGGGTGTGGACCTTCGCCTCCGAGCGCGCCGCGGAAACGGCGGTGATCCCGCTGCTGCTGGCCACGTTCGACGCGCCGGTCGACCTGAAGAACCGGGCCAGGTCGCGGAAGCTGGGCCTGTCCCTCTACCACCAGGAGGGCGCGGAGCAGAGCGCGATCAGGGACGTCGCGCTGGAGGTGTCGTACGACGACGGCGCCACGTGGAAGCCGGTCCGCCTGCGGGACAAGGGCGACCGTAGGTACGAGACGACCATCGGCCGGTCGCCGTCCGGGTTCGTCTCGCTGCGGCTCAACGCCTCCGACGTCAACGGCAACACCCTGGCGCAGGAGGTGATCCGCGCCTACGCCACGCGCTGAGCGCCCGCGCGAGGGTGCTCGCGCGCCGGAATGAGGGGGGAGGGCCGTGCTCGGCCCTCCCCCCTCACGCGTCGCCGGGGCTCACGTCGCCTGCCGCCCGGGGCCCGTTCGCCGGGCGGCCGGCGACGCGCTCATGTGACGGGCTGGAGCGTGGGCGGCGCGTCCGTGCGCTTGATGTGCCGTGCGCGGAAGACCTGCCTCCGGCCGCCCGCGGTGAAGGCGGCGCGCGCGACGATGCGCCCGCGGCGCTTGGCGGGGAGCGGGAAGCCGACCGTGACCGCCGTGCCCGGCTCCAGCCGCGCCACCCGGTGCGCCCGCCGCTTGCGCGGCCCGTCGAGTCCCAGCTCGACCCCGCGCCACGGACGGGACGACCCGTTGTGCAGGGTCACGATGACCTGGTCGTCCGTGAGCCTCGTGCGCAGCCCGTACGGGAGGCGCGGATCGGACCCGATGGACGCGTCGAGGGTGGCCAGCAGTTCGGCGGTCAGCTCGGGGCGGTCCGCCGCCAGGTCGAGCTTCTCGCCGGGGTCGGCGGACAGGTCGTAGAGCTCGACCCGGCCCTCGGGCCCGGCGCCGGCGATGTTCGGGGAGAACCGGACGACCTTCCACCGGCCGCGCCGGATGGCCTGGGCCTTGCGCGGCCGGTTCCACACCAGGTGATCGTGCCTGGGCGCGTTCCCGCCGGTGAGCAGGCCGCGGAACGACCGCCCGTCGAGGTGGGCGGGCACCGGCACCTCCGCCAGGTCCGCCAGCGTCGGCAGCACGTCCCAGAACGCGACCGGCTGCCGCTCGACGCGATGGCGTAACCCTGGCGACCAGGCGATCAGCGGCACGCGGATGCCGCCTTCGTACACGTCGCGCTTGTCGGCGCGGTACGGGCCGTTGGAGTTGAACAGCCGGGGCGTCACGCCCTTCTCACGGTGGGGGCCGTTGTCGCTGGTGAACAGCACGAGCGTGCGCTCGGCGACGCGGGCGTCCCGCAGCGCCCGCAGCAGGGCGGCGACGTCGGTGTCGAGCCGTGTCACCTGTGCGGCGTGGCGGCGGTTCGCCTCGCTCCACGGCTCCTTCTCGTAGACGCCCGCGTCGCCGGGGATGGCGCTGGGCGCGTGCGGCAGGTTGCTGGCGTAGTAGAGCAGGAACGGGTCGTCGTCGCCCTTGGCGATGAACTCGGCCGCCTTCTCGCGGAACAGGTGCGGCGCGTACGACCGGCCGGGGACGGACACCCTCTTGTCGTTGTGCCACAGGTACGACGGGAAGTAGTGGTGGGCGTGCCGGTGGGTGATGTAGCCGAAGAACTCGTCGAAGCCGCGCACGTTCGGGTGGGAGGCCTGGTGCGGCTGCTCGGGGCCGAAGCCCCACTTGCCGATGCAGGCCGTCCGATAGCCGGACAGCCGCAGCAGCTCGGCGAAGGTGAGGTCGGCGTCGGTCAACGAGCGTTGCGGCCCGCCTTCGGGGTTGTCACGCACGGTGCCGTGGCCGGCGTGCAGCCCGGTGAGCAACGCGCAGCGTGCCGGCGCGCACAGCGGCGCCCCCGAGTACGCCGTCGCGAACCGCACGCCCTCGGCGGCCATCCGGTCCAGGTTGGGCGTGTGGATCTTGCGCTGCCCCTGGCTGCCGATCTCACCCCATCCGAGGTCGTCGGCCAGGACGAGCAGGATGTTCGGCCGTGAGGGAAGGCGGCCGCGGACGGCTGCCGCGTCTGCCGCCGAGGGGGCCAGGGAGGCCGCTGAGGGCGCCGCGAGGCCGGCGAGAGTTCCGGCGAACAAGGTGCGGCGGGAGAGCCCGTTGATCACGAAGGGCAACATATCGGAGGTTGCGGGGAACAGCGGGCAAATCACCGGCGAACTCTGTCACAGCATGGCATCCACGGCGGTGAGAAAAGTCACTCACCGGAGATAGCCCCACTGGCGGCAGATCTGGTGGAGCGCCTCCGGGATCTCCCCGGCCGCGGGCAGCGGGCGGGCCGCGACGACGGTGCCGGCGCGGATCTTGTCACGCCAGTCGCCGATGCCCTTGACGAAGGCGCCGTGGTCCTGGTCGCCGTAGGCGAGCATGGCGGGCTCGTACGCGAGATCCAGGTACGCGCAGAGCCGGCGCAGCTCCGCCTCGGGGTCGGCGACCAGGTCCTCGTAGCGCAGCGTCAGGCCCTCCAGGTGCGTGCGGGCCTCCTGGAGGTAGGTCATGTAACTCAGCGTGCGCGGCACGGCCTCCTCCATGGGCCGCTTGGGCGGGTCGGCCTCGTGCCAGGACTGCACGATCGACATGGGGTGGCGCAGCAGGAACACGAAACGCGCGTCCGGCCAGCAGGTCGAGATCCGCCGCCAGGCGAACACGTTGCTCGGCGTCTTCTCCGCCAGGATTGGCTTGCCGCTGCGGCTCAGCTCCCGGTGCAGCAGCCGGTCCCAGACGATGTGCTCGATGTCGCTGTGGGTGTGGCCGAGCAGGTCCATGGCCTGCCGTACGGGATCGGTGCCGAGGCCGACGGTCACCCGGCGGAAGTGCGTCTCGATCGGCGAGTGGATCCGCGAGTGGCTGTCGAGCATGACGCGCAGCAGCGTCGAGCCCGACCGCACGGACGACAGCAGGAACACCGGTTCGCGCAACAACCGGTCGTGCGCGCCGTCGACGGGCGGCCGTACCGCGTCGCCCGGCAGCCGCCGCAGCTCAGGCGGCGGCTTGGCGGCCGGTCTCGGCGCCTCCCTGCGCAGGCGGCGCGTCAACGTGTATCCCGTCAGTCCTTCGAGTGTGGCGTTGGCACGGTACCTCCAGCTCATGGGGCTACAAGCTAGGCCGGCGCAGTGAACCCCAGGTGAATCAGGCCTGTGAACCGGTACCGGGGAGCACGGCGCGGAGTGAGGCCTCCAGGTGGCAGCGGGTGACGCCGGTGGCGGTGGGCACGGGCCGCGGCGCGCTCTCGTCGCAGATCGGGCCGATCCTGCGATGGCAGCGGGTGTGGAAGGCGCAGCCCCGCGGAGGCTGCTCGGGCCGCGGTGGCTCCCCGTCCAGGACGATGCGCCGCGGCCGGTCCGACGGCGAGACGGCGGGGACCGCCGAGGCCAGGGCCTCGGTGTACGGGTGCCGGGGATGCTTGGTCGACTATTTGAGTTCTCCTTAAACCCCCGTTGCCTGTAAGGCTTAATGGGTAATACCTTACATACGACATGTCAATGGGCTGGATGCACAAGGAGCGCCACATGACGAGGTCAGAGCCCCTGTTCGAGTCGCTGCCCCGCCGCAACCTGCGCGACGAGGCCGCGGCGCAGCTGCGGGGCCAGATCATCGCTGGATCCCTCACCCCCGGCGTGATCTACTCGATGTCCGCCATCGCGGCGCAGCTGGGCGTCTCCGCGACGCCCGTCCGCGAGGCCGTGCTCGAACTGGCCAAGGAAGAGCTCGTCGAGATGGTGCAGAACCGCGGCTTCCGCGTACGCGTGGCGACCGGCAAGGATCTCGACGACATCGTCGAGATCCGGCTGACCCTCGAGGTGCCCGCGATGGGCAGGCTGGCGGACCTGAGGCCGGAGCCCGAGCTGGAGAAGCTGCGCCCGATGGCCGAAGAGCTCGTCGAGCACGCCGCCAACGGCGACATGGTGGCGTTCGTCGTGCTGGACAGCGAGTTCCACCTGTCGCTGACCGCGCTCCTCGGCAACCCGCGCTACGTCGAGCTCGTCCGGGTGCTGCGTTACCAGACCCGGCTGTCGGCGCTGCCGAAGCTGCGCGGAGCCGCGCCGCTCGTGGAGTCCGCACGTGAGCACGTACGCCTGCTCGATCTCCTCGCCGCGGGCGACAGGCCGGGCGCCGAGGCACTGATGACCACGCACGTCAACCACGCCCGCGGCCTGTGGGCGGGGCGGCCAGAGGACGACGGGCCGGTCGCGCCCGACGTCAGGTAAGGGGAGATCTCCGTGTCGACGACCACGCCCGTCACCCGGTCCGCGCGCGCCCTCCACGACGCGGCGATCGTCGTGGACGGCACCTGTCCGGGCTTCCACTGGAGGGAACGGCTGCAGACCTGGATCGACGGCGGCGCCACCTGCTGCGTGGTCAGCTTCGTGGCGTTCGAGGACTGCCGCCGGGCGGTCTCCCTGCTCGCCGAGGCCTTCCGCTACCTGCGCGAACGGCCGGACCAGCTGGTGCTTGCGACCTCGGCCGAGCAGATCCGCCGGGCGAAGGCCGACGGGAAGCTGGCCGTGGTCCTGCACTTCCAGGGCACCCACGCGCTCGAGTACGAAGCCGACCTCGTCGAGCTGTTCTGGCGGCTCGGCGTGCGGGTCGTGCAGCTCGCCTACAACCAGCGCAGCCCCGTCGGCGACGGTTGCGAGGAGGCGTCCGACGCCGGCCTCAGCTCGCTCGGCCGCACGGTCGTCGCCGAGCTCAACCGGCTGGGCATCGTCATCGACGTCTCGCACACCGGCGCGCGCACCAGCCACGAGGCGATCGCCCTGTCCACCGCGCCGGTCGTCGCCTCCCACTCCAACCCCGCCGGGCTGCATCCCAGCTCCCGCAACATCTCCGACGCCCTGATCAGGGACCTGGCCGCGACCGGCGGGCTGGTCGGGATCAACGGCTTTCCCGGGTTCCTGTCCGGGCAGTCGCCGCCGACGCTCGACCGCTTCGTCGACGCCATCACCTACGTCGCCGACCTCGTCGGAGTCGAGCACGTCGGCATCGGGATCGACTACACGATCCGCAACCCGCCGATGGAGCTATACGAGCAGTACGTACGCGACGGCATCTGGTCGGCGGCCACCTACCCGCCACCGCCGTGGCACTTCCCGGCCGGCCTCGACGACGCGTCGGGCCTGCCCAACCTGACCCAGCGGCTGCTCGAGCGCGGCTACACCGAGGACGAGACCCGTGCCGTGCTCGGCGGCAACTGGCTGCGCGTCTTCGACCGGGTATGGCACGAGACAGGGAGCACGACATGACCGTCACCGCCGGCGCGCCGGCCACCATCGAGCGAGCGCGCGAGACCCTGGCCGCGGCGGGCACGACCGGAGCCTTCCACGCCCGCCACGTCGGCGGCGGCGCCGAGCTCGCCCTCGACGCCGACGCGGTCCAGGTCGCCGCGTCCACGTACAAGGTCGCGGTCCTGCTGGAGGTCGCCTGCCAGGCCGCGGCCGGCGAGCTGCCGCTCACCCGGCGGATCCGGGTGCCCGGCGACGTCCGCAGCCCTGGCCCGAGCGGCATCTCCTCGATGCTCGACGAGGTCGAGCTGTCGGTCCGTGACCTGGCCCTGCTGATGATGCAGGTCAGCGACAACACCGCGACCGACGTGCTGCAGAGGATCGTCGGCACCGCCCGCATCGCCGCCCGGCTCGACGCCCTCGGCATCCGCGACACCACCGTGCGCCTCGACTGCGCCGGGCTGATCGCGGAGATCTTCGACGATCTCGACGGCGATCCGTTAAACGAGGACCGCGACGCGCTCAGGGCCGCGGTCGCCGCCAGCCCCGCCCTGGCCGGGACCACCGGCAACACCACCACCGCGCGCGACATGACCACCCTGCTGAGCCTCGTCTGGCGCGACGAGGCCGGGCCGCCGGCGGCCTGCGAGGAGGTGCGGCGCGTCATGCTCCAGCAGTACGCCCCGCACCGGCTCTCCACCGCCTACCGCGACGGCCCGGCGATCGCCGGCAAGACCGGTACCTTCTACGGTGGCGTCAGGAACGAGGTGGGCGTCGTGGACTTCGGCGACGGCGAGGAGTACGCGGTCGCGATCTTCCTGCGCCAGCACGACTTCGACCTGCGCGACGGCCGGGCCGACGCCGCTGTCGGAGCGGTCGCGCGGCTGCTCGTCGACCACCTGAGGAGCACCCGATGAGCCTCACACCGGCCCCGCGCCTGGCCGAGATGTGCTGGCCGCAGGTCGAGGAGCGGATGGCCGCGGGCGCGCGGACCGTCCTGTTCGCGGCGGGCTCCACCGAGCAGCACGGCCCCCACCTGCCGCTGGTCACCGACACCATGCTCGGGGACGCCCTCGCGGACAGGGTGGCCGCACGGTTGCCCGGCGTCCTCCTCGCCCCCACCGTCCCGTTCGGGGTCTCCACCCACCACATGGCCTTCCCCGGCACCGTCACCCTCGACGAGGCGACGTTCAAGGCGGTGATCCTGCGCTGCTGCGAGAGCCTGGCCGCCCACGGGTTCGAGACCGTGCTGGTGCTGCCGAGCCACGGCGGCAACTTCGCCCCCTTGGCCGAGCTGTTCGCGGAGACGGAAGGCCGGGTGGGCGGCGCCCGGCTCGTCCCGTACACCGACCTGCAGGAGTTCGTGGGGGCGCTGGCGGAGGCCGGGCGGGAGCGCGGGTTCCCGCCCGAGGTCAGCGGCTCGCACGCGGGGGAGGCCGAGACGTCGATCGCGCTCGCGCTCCGGCCCGACCTGGTCGACATGGACCGGGCCGAGGCCGGCTTCGGCGGCCGGTTCGACGAGCCGACCGCGCGCAGGTTGTTCGAGCACGGCACCAGGGCGCTGTCGGAGATCGGCGTGCTGGGCGACCCCCGGCCGGCGACCGCACGGGCGGGCGAGGAGTATCTCGACCGCCTGACCGGCCTGCTGACCCGCTTCTTCGAGCCGTACGTGACCTAGCCGCGTTTGTGCGCGGCTCGGTCGTGCACCACCGCGTACGTGTTGCGCAGCGCCTCCATCGACGCGTCGTAGGAGGCCTGGGCGACGCCGGTGAACAGGCAGTCGACGACCATGAGCTGGGCGATGCGGCTGCCCAGCGCCCCCGAGCGGAACCTGGTCTCCCGCGCGGCCGTCGTGAGCGTCACGTCGGCCGCGCGGGCCAGCGGCGACTCGCGGAAGTTCGTGATGGCCACCGTCGAGGCGCCCGACGCGCGGGCGATCGCGAGGAACTCGACCGTGTCGGTGGTGGCGCCGGTGTGTGAGACGGCCACCGCCACGCAGGCGCCGTCGAGCGTGGCCGCCGAGGTCCAGGCCGAGTGGGCGTCGTGCCAGTTGATCGCGGTACGGCCGATGCGCGACAACTTCGTCTGCAGGTCGAGCCCCACCAGGGCGCTCGCGCCGACGCCGAACGTGTCGATCCTGCGGGCCCCCAGCAGCAGCGCCACCGCCTCGCCGAGCGCCTCCATGTCCAGCGCGCGGGCCGTGTCGGCGATGGACAGCGTCTCGTTCATCGCCACCTTGGAGACGATGCCCTCCAGGCTGTCGTGGCGGTCGATGTCGCCGGACACCTCCGGCAGGCTCGAGGTGGCCAGCTCCTCCCTGGCCACCGCCCTGGTCAGGTCGATCCTGAAGTCCTTGTAGTGCGCGTACCCCATGCGCTGGTAGAAGCGCACCACCGAGGTCGTGGAGGTCTCGCAGCGGGCGGCCAGCTCGGCGATGGACAGGTTGGCGGTGGCGGCCGGGTCGCCGGTGAACTCCTCCGCGATGCGCCGCTCCGACGGCCGCAGCGCGGGCATGGCCGCACGGATGCGGATCAGTACCGTCTCGGCTTCCTCGCCCATCGTCATCCCCCGCAGAAGGAAAATAAGTACCTTGATGGTAGGGTCTGCGTAATTTTATGACCTACTCCTCCGAGGAGACCACATGCCCCGTGGCGCGCTCTCCGCGGTCGGCATCGCCGCGGCGCTGTCCATCGCCCTCACCAGCTGCTCGTCGTCCTCCGGCCCCGCAGCCGGCGGCGACACCCCCGCCAAGGGCCTGGTGGTCGGCGTGACCTCCGACCCCGACACGCTGTTCCCCTGGAAGGCCACCCAGTTCCAGGCCGTCAACGTGCTGCAGAACCTCTACGGCACGCTCACGGAGTTCGACAAGGACCTCAACGTGGTGCCGGGGCTGGCCGAGTCGTGGGAGACCTCGAAGGACGGCGAGAAGCTCACCCTCAAGCTCCGCCAGGGCGTGACCTTCGCCGACGGCAGCGCGCTCGACTCCGAGGACGTCAAGGCGTCCCTCGAGAAGATCATGGACGAGAAGACGGCGGCGGTGGCCAGGGCGTCGCTGTCGTCGGTGAAGTCCGTCGAGGCGCCCGACGCGAGCACGGTGGTGCTGGAGCTGACCGGCCCCGACGCGGCGCTGCCCGCCAACCTCGCCACCGTCAACATGGCCATCCTCTCCTCCGACGACACCGAGCAGGAGCTCGCCACCACCCCCAACGGCACGGGGCCGTTCACGCTGAGCAAGCGCGTGGCCAGCCAGTCGATCACGCTGGCCAGGAACGACAAGTACTGGGGCCCCGAGAAGCCGAAGGTCCCGACGGTCGAGTTCCGGGTGATCCCCGACGAGTCGTCCATCGTGTCGGCGATGCAGTCGGGCAACGTGCAGCTCGCGGTCTTCGACGACCCGCTCGTCGCCCAGACCGCCGAGGGCGGCGGCACCATCACCGTCGCCAAGACGCCGCAGCTCAGCTACCACGTCCTCCAGCTCAACGCGAGCCACGGCGACCTCAAGGACGTCAACGTGCGGCTGGCGATCCAGTGCGCCATCGACCGCAAGCAGGTGCTCGACACGGCCGCGCTCGGCGAGGGCGAGGTGACCGGCCCGATCACCGCCCCGGCCTACAAGTCGGACCCGGCCAAGCGCCCCTGCCCCACCCGCGACCTGTCCAAGGCGGCCGGCTATCTCGCCAAGGCCGGCAAGTCCGGCGGGGTGACCGTCAAGACCATCGTCTCGCAGGGCGAGTACGCCACCTCCGTCAACGAGGCCCAGAACCTCAAGGCGCAGCTCGCCGAGGCCAAGATCAACCTGGAGCTGGAGGTGCTGGAGTCGGGCGCGTTCGTGGACCGCTGGGTGGCGGCCGACTTCGACGCCGCCGTCGCGCTCAACGGCGGCCGGCCCGACCCCGACGGCTCCTACGGCCGCTACTTCACCAGCGACGGCAACCTCAACAAGGTCGCCGGCTACAGCTCGCCCGAACTGGACAAGCTGTTCGCCGAGGGCAAGGCGACCACCGACCAGGCCGCCCGCAAGTCGATCTACGACCAGGTCGCCGCCCACCTGGAGGACAACGCCGCCTGGATCTGGTTGTTCGCCGGCTACACCTACACCGCGACCACCTCGAACGTGCAGGGCTTCGTCCCCATGGCCAGCGGCTCGCTGCAGTACCTGCGCACCACGTCCGTCAGCTGATGCGCCGGATCGCAGGCAACCGCGCCGTACGGCGCGTGGCGAGCACGGTGGGCACCCTGTTCGGGGTGGCCGTGTTCGTGTTCGTCATGCTCCGGGCGATCCCCGGCAACCAGATCACGGCAGGGCTCGGCACCGAGGCCGCGGCGCTCACCCCGGCGCAGAAGCAGGCGCTCGAGCAGTACTACGGCCTCGACCAGCCGCTGGTCACGCAGTTCTTCGCCTGGCTCGGCAACATGTTCACCGGGAACTTCGGCTACTCGGCGCGCTCCCAGCAGAGCGTGCTCGACCTGACCCTGCACGCGCTGCCGGTGACGTTCGAGCTGGCGGTCTTCTCCATCGTGCTGGCCCTGCTGATCGGGGTGCCGCTCGGCATGCTCTCGGCGTCGAAGGCCAACGCACCCAGGGACGCCTTCGGCCAGGTCGTGAGCCTGGCCGGGCTGTCGATCCCGGCCTTCCTGCTGGCCACCACGCTGCTGTCGATCTTCGCGGCCTCGTTCGGGTTCAACCCCAACGGGCAGGGCTTCGCCACGCTCATCGAGGACCCGCTGCTCAACCTGCAGCAGATGTTCCTGCCCGCGCTCGTCCTCGGCTTCGGCATCGCGGCGCCGATCCTGCGCACCACCCGCACGGCGGTGCTCGAGGTGCGCTCGCACGACTTCGTGCGCACCGCCCGGGCCAAGGGCGTTCCGGAGCGGCGGCTGCAGGTCAGGCACGTGCTCGGCAACGCGCTCGTGCCCATCGTCACCATGACGGGCCTGCAGTTCGGCTACCTGCTCGGCGGCGCGGTGGTGGTCGAGCAGATCTTCTCCGTGCCGGGCATCGGCCGGCAGGTGCTGCTGGGCATCCAGCAGAAGGAGTACGCGGTCGTGCAGAGCACCGTGCTGGTGATCGCGCTGGCGTTCGTCGTCGTCAACCTCCTGACCGACGCGCTCTACCGGATCATCGACCCGCGGGTGAGGGCGTCGTGACCGCGCTACTGCGGCGCAGCCCCGCCGGGGTCGCGGGCGTCGTCATCCTCGTGCTGCTGGCCGCCGTGGCGGCGCTGTCGTACGCGGGGCTGCTGCCGTACGACCCGATCGCCCAGCATCCGCCGTCGCGGTTCCGCGCGCCGTCGGGCGAGCACCTGTTCGGCACCGACCAGTTCGGCAGGGACGTGTTCTCCCGCGTGGCGGCCGGCGTGGGCAACTCCGCGTTCGTCGCGGTCGTGGCGGTGGCGTTCGCGACCGTGGTGGGCACGCTGGGCGGGCTCGTGTCCGGCTTCTACCGCGGCGTCGCCGACGGCGCGATCGGCGGCGTCACGAACGTGTTGTTCGCGTTCCCGCCGCTGCTGCTGGCGCTGTCGCTGGCCTCGGTGCTGGACCGCAACCGGTTCACCATCGCCGTGGCCATCGCGATCGTGTACGTGCCCATCTTCATCCGCGTCACCCGCGGGCCCGTGCTGTCGCTCAGGGAGATCGAGTACGTCAAGGCGGCCGTCTCGACCGGCCTGAGCCGCTGGCAGATCATGCTGCGCCACGTGCTGCCCAACATCACCTCGATCATCGTCGTCCAGGTCGCGCTCTCGCTGTCGTGGGCGGTGCTCACCGAGGCGTCGCTGAGCTTCCTCGGCCTGGGCACGCCGCCGCCGGCGCCCTCGCTCGGATCGATGATCTTCGAGGCGCGCAGCCTGGTCTTCGTCGCCCCCTGGACGCTGATCGCGCCTGGCGCCGTCGTCGTCCTGCTCGTGGTGGGCCTGAACCTGCTCGGTGACGGCCTGCGTGACACTCTCGACCCGCGAAACCGAGGCAAGCGGTGAACCTCTCACACCTGACGACGGAAACGGCCGACCCCCGGTTCGCCGGGATCGACACGATGAGCGTGGGCGAGCTGGCCGCGACCATGAACGCGGCCGACGCCACAGTCCCCGCCGCGGTCGCCCAGGCGCTGCCGCGGATCACCGAGGCGATCGAGGCCACCGCCGAACGCGTGCGGGCCGGCGGCCGGCTCGTCTACGTCGGCGCTGGCACCCCCGGCCGGCTCGGCGTGCTGGACGCCTCCGAATGCCCGCCCACGTTCGGCACGCCGCCCGAGCAGGTCTTCGCCATCATCGCCGGCGGTGAGAGCGCGATCGTGTCGCCCTGCGAAGGCGCCGAGGACGACGAGGAGGCCGGGGCGGCGGCCGTCGACGCGGCCGGTGTGGGACCGCTCGACACCGTCGTGGGCATCGCGTCCAGCGGGCGCACCCCGTACGTGGTGGCCGCGGTGCGGCGGGCCGGGGAGCTGGGCGCGCTGACCGTGGGGCTGTCCTGCAACGCGGGCACGCCGCTGAGCGCGGCCGCCGCGCACGCCGTCGAGGTGCTCGTCGGGCCCGAGGTGGTCAGCGGCTCGACCAGGCTCAAGGCGGGCACAGCGCAGAAGCTCGTGCTCAACATGTTCTCGACGATCGTCATGGTGCAGCTCGGCAAGACGTACGGGAACCTGATGGTCGACGTGAAGGCGACCAACGGCAAGTTGCGCGAGCGGGCCGTGCGCATCGTGCGCACGATCACGGGCGCGGGGCGCGAGGAGGCGCTGGCCGTGCTGGACGCCAACGGTTTCAACGTGAGACAGGCGGTCGTCGCCGCCCGCTTCGGCCTGGCCCCGCGGGACGCGGCGGCGCGGCTGGCCGCGGTCGGCGGCAGGCTGCGCGCTGCACTGGAGGAGTGGGCATGAGGGTTCTCGGGATGATCTCCGGCACGTCGCACGACGGGATCGACGTGGCGGTGGTGGACTTCGAGCTGACGGGCGGCGTGCTCCACGGGCGGGTCGGCCACACGGCGAGCACACCGTACCCGGAGGACCTGCGCGCCCGGCTGATCGCGGCGCTGCCGCCCGCCCCCGCGACGCTGGCCGAGGTGTGCGTGCTCGACACGCTCATCGGGCAGTGCTTCGCCGAGGCCGCCGCCGCGGCGATCGCCGAGGACGACCCCGTCGACCTGATCGTCTCCCACGGGCAGACCGTCTTCCACTGGGTCGAGGGGGCGCACGCGCGCGGCACCCTGCAGATCGGCCAGCCGGCCTGGATCGCCGAGCGCACGGGAACGCCCGTGCTGTCCGACGTGCGCATCAGGGACATCACGGCGGGCGGGCACGGCGCCCCGCTGGTGTCGGTGCTGGACGGGCTGCTGCTCGGCGCGTACGACGGCGGCGCGGGCGCGCTCAACCTGGGCGGCATCGCCAACATGACCGTGGTGCGCGGCGCCGAGCTGTACGCCTACGACATCGGCCCGGCCAACGCGCTCATCGACGCCGTGGTGACGGGCAGAGGGCTGAACGGCCGCGGCTTCGACGAGGACGGTCGGATCGCGGCGTCGGGGCAGGTGCGGCCGCGGCTGCTGGAGGCGCTGCTCGACGAGCCCTACTACCGGCTGGCCCCGCCCAAGAGCACCGGCAAGGAGCTGTTCCACCCCGGCTACGTCGAGGAGGCGCTGGCCCGGTCGGGAGGTGCGGCGGGCGGCGAGGTGGGCGACGCCGACCTGGTGGCCACGCTCACGGAACTGACCGTGCGCACGGTCGCCCACGACGTGCGGGCCGCGGAGGTGAGCACGCTGGTCGTCTCCGGCGGCGGCTGCCGCAACCCGGTGATCATGGACGGACTGCGCTCGGCGCTGCCCGCCGTGAACGTGCGGCCGTCCGACGACCTGGGCGCCCCCGCCGACGACAAGGAGGCCATCGCGTTCGCCCTCATCGGCTGGCTGAGCGCGCACGGCCTGCCGGGCACCGTGCCCGGCGGTACGGGCGCGCGGGCCGCCCGCGTGCTCGGCACCCTGACCCCGGGCGCGGGCCCGCTCGTGCTGCCCGCGCCGCTCGCCGGCTCGCCCCGCGCCCTGGTGCTGGCGCGGTGAAGGCGCCACCCGGCGTCGTCATGGCCGCGCGCACGCCCTGGTTCGACCTCACCGAGTGCACCGGCCACCGCACCGTGCGCTGGGTCGACGGCGAGCGCGAGGGCGTCGCCGCGATGACCCTCGGCACCCACCACGACCTCGCCTCGGTCACCAAGATCCTGGCCACCACGACGGCGCTCATCCGCCTGGTGTCCGACCGTCTCGTGGACCTCGACGCGCCGCTCAGCGCGTACCTGCCGCGGTCGTACGAGGCGATCACCGTGCGGGACCTGCTGCTGCACCGGGGCGGCCTGTGGGAGTGGTGGCCGCTCTACATCCAGCCGCGGCTGCCGCCGCCGCGCTACCGTCCCGGCCGCGCACGGCACTACTCCGACCTCGGCTTCGTCCTGCTGGGCCGGATCGTCTCGGCCGTCACCGGGATGCGCCTTGAGCGGGCCGTGGCCGAGCTGGTCACCCGGCCGCTCGGGCTCACCTCGACCACCTACGCCCGCCCGGCCGGCTCCGAGGTGGCCATGAGCGCCCTGGACGACCGGGTCGAGATGCGCATGCTGGACACGGGGGAGCCGTACCCCGTGCCCTACCGCAGCGGCGACTTCGCCGGCTGGCGCCGCGCGCCCGTGCTCGGGCAGGTCGCCGACGGCAACGCCCACCACGCCTTCGGCGGGGTCTCCGGGCACGCGGGGCTCTTCTCGACCGTGCCCGACCTCCTCAAGTACTGCACCGCGATGTCCCGCTACGAGGAGCACGACCGGCTGTGGCGGCCCGAGGTGGCACGGGAGTTCTTCGCCCCCGGCCCCGATCCCGCGCAGGCGCTCGGCTTCCGCAGGTACGACCTGGCGCTCGCCGGCGAGACGGTCACCGTGCTCGGCCACCCCGGCTACGTGGGCTGCGCCGTCGGCTTCGTGCCCGGCCGCGACATCGCCCTCGTGCTCGCGAGCAACCGCCTGCTCGTCGAGGGCGTCCCGGTGCCGACCGAGGAGCTCTGGGCCGACCTGCTGCAGGCCACCACCGAACGATCGAGGACCGTATGAGCCCGCTCCTGGAGATCCGCGACCTCTCGGTCGCCTTCCGCACCCGGCGGCAGGACGTCACCGTCGTCAGGAACGTCTCGATGGAGATCCTGCCCGGCCAGACCGTGGCGGTCGTCGGCGAGTCGGGGTCGGGCAAGTCCACCACGGCGGCCGCGGTCAACCGGTTGCTGCCCGGCAACGGCCGCATCACCGGCGGCCAGGTGCTCTTCGACGGCCGCGACCTGGCCACGGCGAGCCAGCGCGAGATGACGGCGATCCGCGGGGCGGGCATCGGCCTGGTGCCGCAGGACCCGATGTCGAACCTCAACCCGCTCATGCGCATCGGCGACCAGATCGCCGAGGCCCTGGAGGTGCACGGCGTCGCCGCGGGAAAGGCCGCCCGCGGCCGCGTGGTCGAGCTGCTGGACATGGCGGGCATCCCCGACCCCGAGCGGCGGATCGGGCAGTACCCGCACGAGTTCTCCGGCGGCATGCGGCAGCGGGCCCTGATCGCCATGGGGCTGGCCTGCAGGCCCAGGCTGCTCATCGCCGACGAGCCGACCTCCGCGCTCGACGTCACCGTGCAGCGGCGCATCCTCGACCAGCTCGGGCAGCTGACCGCCGAGATGGGCACGGCGGTCTTCCTCATCACGCACGACCTGGCGCTGGCCGCCGAGCGGGCCGACGTGGTGGCCGTCATGTACCAGGGCGAGATCGTCGAGACGGGGCCTGCCGCCGCCATCCTGGCCGAGCCCGGGCACGAGTACACCAGGCGGCTGCTGAAGGCCGTGCCGAGCCTGTCGTCGGTGCGCCTGCTCGAACCGCCGCGCCCGGCCGGCGACCCGGCCGGCGACCCGGCCGGCGACCTGGCCGTCGTCGAGGACCTGCGGAAGGTCTACCCGCTCAGGGGCACCGGTGAGGAGATCACCGCGGTGGACGCGGTCTCCTTCACCATTCCGCGCGGCAGCACCGTCTCCATCGTGGGCGAGTCGGGCTCGGGCAAGTCGACCACCGCCAACCTGCTGCTCGGCCTCGAAGACCTCACCTCGGGACGCATCCGCTTCGACGGCACGGACATGACGGCGCTGGGCCGGCGTGACCTGTTCGCGTTCCGCAGGCGGGTCCAGCCGGTCTTCCAGAACCCGTACGCCTCGCTCGACCCCCGCTACACGGTCGGCAAGTCGATCGCCGAGCCGCTGCGCGTGCACCGCGTCGGTACGGCGGCCGACCGCAGAAGGGCGGCGGCCGAGCTGCTGGAGAAGGTGTCGCTGCCGGCGTCGACGGCCGAGCGGCTGCCCCACGAGCTGTCCGGGGGCCAGCGCCAGCGGGTGGCCATCGCCAGGGCCCTCGCCCTCTCGCCGGAGCTGGTCGTGCTCGACGAGGCGGTCTCGGCGCTCGACGTGCTGGTGCAGGCGCAGATCCTGGAGCTGCTCGCCGATCTGCAGCGGGAGCTGGGGCTGAGCTACCTGTTCATCAGCCACGACCTGGCCGTGGTACGGATGATCTCGCACGCCGTGCACGTCATGCGCGAGGGGCGGATCGTGGAGAGCGGCACCGCCGAGGAGATCTTCGACCATCCGTCGGACGACTACACCCGCGAGTTGCTCGCCGCAATCCCGGGCAACCTCGCCTGAGCCACAGTAGGAATGTGAAGATCCTCCTGGTTCAACCTCCCCACTGGTCCCCCGACGGCCACGCCAACTTCGACGCGATCGAGGAGCTCGTCGCCTCCCACGCCGGTGACGTGATGCTGCTGCCCGAGCTGGCCGGGTCGAGCCTGCCCCGCGCCGGCTACCTCGACCGGGTCCGCACGCTGGCCCTGCGGTCCGGGATGGCCGTCGTCGGCGGCTCGCACTACGACGCCGTCAACGGTGGCCCGATCAACAGGGGCGCCGTGTTCGGCGCGGACGGCACGCTGCTGGCCGAGTACGACAAGGTCCACCCCTACGGGGTCGAACTGCGCTCCGGAGTGCTGCCCGGCCGGCCCGGCGCCGGCTTCGACCTGCACGGCCGGCGCCTGCGCGTCCTGCTCTGCGCCGACCTGTGGTATTCGGGGAGCCTGGCCGGGCACGACGGGCTCGACGCGGTCCTGGTGCCCGCCTTCTCCCTCACCCGCTGGGACGGCCCCGCCCCAGCGCGCGAGTTGTGGCGGCACATGAGCGTGGCCCGGGCGTACGAGTTCATGACGTACGTGGCCGTCAGCGACTGGCACCACGAGGCCACCTACCTCGGGCATCCGTGCGCCGGAGTCACCGGGTTCGCCGACCCCTGCCCGCGGACGCACGAGGGTTTCTTCTCCGGCCCTCCGCCCGCCGAAGTGTCGGCGTACGATCTCGACTTCGACCGGCTGGACGCCTTCCGGCGCGACCGGGCGGAGCGTGGCTTTCGATAGGAGGGCCCGCACCTCGCGGCACCTCTCCTTGCCGGGAACGAACGGCGTGGCGGGCGGCGTGATCTCGATGACCAGGGTGTCCGGCCGGGGGGATGCCAGGGTGGAGGGCGAGTGCTCCTCCTGGGGGCGGTCCAGAGCCAGGACGAGCGCGGCGATGAGCAGCGCCACGCCGGAAAGAATCACGATAAATCGCAGCAACCGGGGGCACATGATCCGAGTCTGACGATCGGGGTGTTTCCCTCGCGTTACCAGCGAAACGGCAGGTAACCCTCACCCCCGCGGCAGGCCACTGTGGTGACGATGCGTGATTTGCTCGCTACGCAAAGTTGGCAGGGTGATGGCTAGAGTGTGCCGTTCAGGAGAGGATCTCATGAATCTGATCACCCGTGCCGAGTGGCACGCGAAGAAGCCGGCCAGTGACTACACCCGCCTGGAATCGACCAAGGGCGTGAAGATCCACTACACCGGCGGCAAGGTGCCGGCCGACCTCGCCGAGCCCGCCAACCACGACAAGTGCGGCGAGCTGGTGCGAGACATCCAGAGCATGCACATGTCGGGCGGCCGCGGCGAGACCTACATCGACCTCGGCTACACCATGGTGTGCTGCCCCCACCGCCACACGTTCATGGGCCGCGGCCCCCACGCGCTGCCCGCGGCCAACGGCGCCGGCCTCAACGCCGGCCACTACGCGGTGCTCGCGCTGGTCGGCAGCTCGGGGCTCACCAAGCCCAACGACGACCTGCTGCACGCCCTCGTCGACGCCGTCGAATACCTGCGCGAGCACGGCGACGCGGGGGACGAGGTCAAGGGACACCGGGACGGCTACGCCACCTCGTGCCCCGGCGACCCGCTGTACGACTGGGTGCGCCGGGGCGCCGAGCGGCCCTGACCTCCGCTCAGGGCAGGCAGCCGACGTGGGCCAGCGCCTGCTTCAGCAGCACGCCCTGCCCGCCCGCCATCTCCTGCTGCACCATCGGCGAGGCAGCCTCCTCCGGGGTGAACCACACCAGGTCGAGGGCGTCCTGCCGGGGCCGGCAGTCGCCGGCGACGGGCACGATGTAGGCCAGCGACACCGCGTGCTGGCGCGGATCGTGGTAGGGGGTGATGCCGGGCGTGGGGAAATACTCCGCGACCGTGTACGGCTGCGGCGAGGCAGGGATGCGCGGCAGCGCCACGGGGCCGAGGTCCTTCTCCAGGTGGCGCATGAGCGCGTCACGGATGCGCTCGTGGAGCAGCACCCGCCCCGAAACCAGCGCCCTGCTGACGGTCCCGTCCGCGGCGATGCGCAGCAGCAGGCCGACGCGGGTGACCACGCCGGTGTCGTCGACGCGCACCGGCACGGCGTCGACGTAGAGGACGGGCAGCTGGCCGCGCACCGACTCCAGTTCGTCGGGAGCGAGCCATCCAGGCGTGGTTTCGGTCTTTTCGGTCATCTGCTGATCGTACGTCGCCGGCCGGCCTCAGGCGGCCTGACCCCGCCCAAGACGTGGAGCGGCGGAGCGGGCGGCCCCCGCGCGGCTTCACGGCGACGCGTGCCTGCCCCTGACCCTCCCGAGCGCGGCCGGGCGGGCCGGATACGACCTGCCCGCCAGCCAGGACGCCGTGCAGACCATCAGCACGATGCCCATGAACGGCAGATATTCGACGACCTTCCGCTTCATCGCAGATCACCCTCCGCTTTCGCCTTCGCCAGCCGCCTCCGCTGCGGCTGCACCGTGTACTTGGGATCGTTCGCCGATTCCATCCCGGCCCGGAAGATCCCGAACCGGGTGCACGCCGACCCCGCCAGCAGGGCCGCGCCCGCCGCCATCGCCATGAGCCGGCCCCGTCCGCCCAGGCGCCCGGCGACCAGCCCGGCCACCGCGCCCGCCAGCGACAGCGCCTCGCCCGCGCGCAGCAGCCTGCTGCGCTTGAGCGGCTCGGCCAGCGGCCCGAGCCGGCGCTCCATCCGCACGGCGGCCACGCACTCGACGGCCGCGCCCAGCAGCGCCGCCCGGCGGGCCGGGCCCGCCTCCGACACCGGCGCGGCCAGCATGCCCAGCCCGCCGGCCGCTGCCGCCGCCGAACCGGCGAACAGGAACGGCATCTCGCGATGGCCCTCGTGCCAGACGGGCACCGCGGTGTCGCAGATCAGCGCGGCGGTGTAGGTCGCCAGTGCCGGCCCGGCCAGCCCCGCCCCGATGGTGGCGGCCCGGCCCAGCCCGGGGAACATCCCCGTCAGCCCGGTGGCCGCCGCCACCCCGGCCTGCGGGCCGTAGCCGGTGAGGATCCAGGTGCCGACGCTCATGGGCGAGGTCACCTTGAACACCCGCAACATGTTCACGAACCGCTCGGGACGGCCCAGGTCGTGGATCAGCGCGTAGAGCGACCCGCCCAGCGCGCACACGGCGCCGGCCTTGCACGCCCTGGCCAGGTGAGGCCTGCCGGTGAGCTCGGCGGCGGCCGCCAGCGTCGACGAGGCGCCGGCCAGACCGCCGAGGAACAGGTAGCCGGCGATGTCGGGCGCCTGCCAGGTCGGCTCGTTCAACACCGGCCGGCCGTAGTAGGACTCGAAGTCCGCCCTCGGCACCGGCAGGCGCTCACGCCTGCGGCCCGCCGAGCCCGGCGTGGCCTCGCGCTCGCCGCGCAGCCCGGCCGCGCCGTCCAGGCGCACGTCGGTCTGGCTCATGACTGTCTCCTCCACGCGCTCGCGGCCACGCCGGCGAGCAGGGCCAGGGCGGCGACCCCCACGTGCCGCCACATCGACGGCAGGTCACGGGTGGTCACCACCGGGTCGGGCGGCAGGCCGTACACCTCGGGCTCGTCCAGCAGCAGGAAGAACGCGCCCGTGCCGCCCACGCCGTCCCCGGGGTCGTGGCCGTACAGGCGGGCCGAGCCGGTCCCGGCCGCGTGCAGTTGCTCCAGGCGGCGCTCGGCCCGTGCGCGCAGCTCATCCAGGTCGCCGAACTGGATGGAGTCGGTCGGGCACGTCTTGGCGCAGGCGGGCTCCTCGCCCGCGCCCAGCCGGTCGTAGCACATCGTGCACTTGGCCGCCACACCCGTGGTCTCCCGCTTGCCGATCACCCCGAACGGGCAGGCGGGCACGCAGTAGCCGCAGCCGTTGCAGACGTCCTCCTGCACCACGACGGTGCCGTACTCGGTGCGGAACAGCGACCCCGTCGGGCACACGTCCAGGCAGGCCGCGTGGGTGCAGTGCTTGCACACGTCGGAGGCCATCAGCCAGCGGAAGTCCATGTCGCCGACGCCCGGCTCCTGGTGGCCGAGCGGCCGCCGCTGCTCGACGAAGGCCACGTGCCGCCACGTGTCGGCGCCCAGCCCCACGGTGTTGTCGTACGACATGCCGGTGAAGGTCATGCCGTCGTCGGGGACGGCGTTCCACTCCTTGCACGCCACCTCGCACGCCTTGCAGCCGATGCAGATGCTGGTGTCGGTGAAGAAGCCGACACGGCCGTCCGCGAGCTTCTCGTCCAGGTCGAAGGCCATGGCTCACACCTCCGTTCCGGTGTGCTCGCCGATGCCGGCCCGCCGCTGGTAGGAGCGGACCAGCTCGCGCAGCGCCGGGCCTCGCGGCCGCCGTCCCGGGAGGATGTCCGCCGACAGGGCCTTGACCTCCTGGATGTGGGAGTTCGGATCCAGCGAGATCGACGCCAGCTCGTTGGCCGCGTCGCCCTTGGCCAGCCCGTTGGGCCCGAAGTGGAACGGCAGCCCGATCTGGTGCAGCACCCGCCCGTCGAGATGGAGCGACGGCATGCGGTCGGTGACCAGCACGCGCGCCTCGATCGCGTTGCGCGCGGTGATGATCGTGGCCCAGTCGCCGTGCACGAGCCCGCGCTCGGCGGCCAGGCCGGGCGAGACCTCGCAGAACATCTCCGGCTGCAGCTCCGACAGGTAGGGCGTGAAGCGGCTCATGCCGCCCGCGGTGAAGTGCTCGGTCAGCCGGTACGTCGTCACCACGTACGGGAAGACCGACGCGCCCGGATCGTCCCCGCTCGGGTGGTAACGGTTGTCCTCGTGCGGGTAGAGCTTGCGTGCCGGGTTGCGCTGCCGCCCGTAGAGCGGGTTGGCCACCGGGGAGTCCTGCGGCTCGTAGTGCGTGGGCAGCGGCCCGTCCACCACCCCCGCGGGCGCGAACAACCAGCCCTTGCCGTCGGCCTGCATGATGAACGGGTCGATCCCCGACAGCGCCGCCACCCCGCGGGCGTCCGGCGGCGGCCGGTACGCCGGGCTCTTGCCCACCTCGATGTCGGGCACGTCGTGGCCGGTCCAGCGCTGCGCCTGCTCGTCCCACCAGACCAGCTGCTTGCGCTCGCTCCACGGGCTGCCGTCGGGCCTGGCCGAGGCCCGGTTGTACAGGATGCGCCGGTTGGCCGGCCACGCCCACGCCCACTCCGCGGCGATCCAGCTCTGCTCGGTCCAGGGCTTGCGGCGGGCCGCCTGGTTGACGCCGCCCGCGTACACGCCGCAGTAGATCCAGCAGCCGCACGCGGTGGAGCCGTCGTCGGCGAGCTCGGCGTACCCGGAAAGGGGCCGTCCCCGCGCGTCCCAGCCGTTGATCTCGGCCAGCACCGCCTCCGCCGAGGGCTCGGCCGTCGCGCCCTCGACCGGATAGTCCCAGGTGAGCTCCAGCACCGGCGCGTCCTTCTGATCCCGCGAGCCGGCCAGCTTCTCCCTGATGATCCGCCCCAGGTGGTACATGAACCACAGGTCGCTGCGCGCGTCGCCGGCCGGCTCGACCGCCTGGTGGTGCCACTGCAGCCACCGGTTGGTGTTGGTGAAGCTGCCGCTCTTCTCGGTGTGCGCCGCCGCCGGCAGGAAGAACACCTCCGTGCCGATGTCCGCCGTGGCCAGCTCGCCCGTCTCGATCTCCGGGCCGTCCTTCCACCAGGTGGCGCTCTCGATCAGGTTGAGGTCGCGCACCACCAGCCAGTCGAGCCTGGCCATGCCCAGCCGCTGCATCCTGGCGTTCGCCGAGCCGACCGCCGGGTTCTCGCCGAGCAGGATGTAGCCCTTGCACTCGCCGGCCAGCTGCGACATCACGGTGTCGTACGTGCTGTGCGAGCCGGTCAGCCTGGGCAGGTGATCGAAGCGGAAGTCGTTGCCCGGCTGCGCCGAGTCACCCCACCAGGCCTTGAGCAGGCTCACCAGGTAGGCGGGCATGTTCGCCCAGAACCCACCGTGCGGCGCGTCGGCCTGCAGGAAGTCGCGCAGCCGCTCGTGCTCGTGCGCGTGCGGCATCGGGATGTAGCCCGGTAGCAGGTTGAACAGCGTGGGGATGTCACTGGAGCCCTGGATGCTGGCGTGCCCGCGCAGCGCCTGGATGCCGCCGCCGGGCCTGCCGATGTTGCCGAGCAGCAGCTGCAGGATGCTCGCCGCCCTGACGAACTGCGAGCCGTCGCTGTGCTGCGTCCAGCCCACCGCGTAGACGAACTCGGAGGTCCTGTCCGGCCCGGAGTTCTCCGTCAGGTGGCGGCACACCTCCTCGAACAGGCGCCGCGGCACCCCGCACACCTGCTCGACCATCTCCGGCGTGTAGCGGGCGAAGTGGCGGCGCAGGACCTGCATGACGCAGCGGGGGTCGCGCAGCGTCTCGTCGCGCCGGGGCGTGCCGTCCATGGGAATGCCGGCGCTGCCGGTGATCTCCGTACGGCCCGGCGGCACCCGGCCGGAGCGCCGCCGGTAGTCGCTGTCGCGGTCGCCCGACGCGGGCGCGGCCTGCATGCCGTCGTACTGCCAGCTCTCGTCGTCGTAGGCGTGGCCGGCGGCGTCGAAACCGGAGAAGACGCCGTCTCCGTCCTCGGCGTCGCGGTAGTCCTCGTTGAGGATGGTGGCCGCGTTGGTGTAGTTGACCACGTACTCGTGGAAGTACAGGTCGTTCTCCAGCACGTGGTTGATGATCGCGCCGAGGAAGGCCACGTCCGAGCCGGCGCGGATGGGCACGTGCAGGTCGGCCAGCGCGCTGGTGCGGGTGAAGCGCGGATCGACGTGGATGACCACCGCGCCGCGCGCCTTGGCCTCCATCACCCACTGGAAGCCCACCGGGTGCGCCTCGGCGAAGTTCGAGCCCTGGATGACCACGCAGTCGGAGTGCTGCAGGTCCTGCATGAACGTGGTGGCGCCGCCCCGGCCGAACGACGTGCCGAGCCCGACCACGCTGGAGCTGTGGCAGACGCGGGCCTGGTTCTCGATCTGCACCACGCCGAGCGAGGTCAGCAGCTTCTTGATGAGGTAGTTCTCCTCGTTGTCCAGCGTGGCGCCGCCCAGGCTGGCGATGCCCATGGTGCGGGCGGTGCGCCTGCCGTCGCGCTCCTGCTCCCAGGTCTCATGCCTGGTGGCGATGATCCGGTCGGCCACCATGTCCATGGCGGTGGCCAGGTCGATCGCCTGCCAGTCGGCCGCGCCCGGCGGCCGGTAGAGCGCCTGGCGCTGCCGGCCGGAATCGGTGGTGAGCTGCAGGGTGGCCGCGCCCTTCGGGCACAGCCGGCCGCGGCTGACGGGGGAGTCGGGGTCGCCCTCGATCTGGACGACCCGCTCGTCGCGTACGTACACGTTCTGGCCGCAGCCCACCGCGCAGTACGGGCAGATCGACTTGACGACGCGGTCAGCCCCGGCCGTGCGGGCCCGCAACGCCTCCGTCGCGGCCGACTTCACCGCCTGCCCGCGGCCCGTGCGGTCCTTGCCGGTCAGCTGCCGCAGCAGCGGCCACGTGAGATCCATGAAGCCCCCCGATGCTCCCCGGTCCGACTTGTGCCCTACTCGACGAGGGAGAAAACCGGAAAGCGCAGGTCAGAGGGGATCAGAACACGCGGGCGGCGGCCTCGTCCCAGAGGCGGTCGTCGCCGGACGGCTCGTAGCGGCGCAGCGGCTGGGAGGCGGCGACCAGCGAGCGCATCTCCTCCAGATCGGAGACGAGCCCGGCCGCGCGCGCCTGCACCAGCACGTTGCCGAGCGTGGTCGCCTCCGCCGGGCCCGCCACCACCGGCAGCCCGCAGGCGTCGGCGGTGAGCCGGCACAGCAGCTCGTTGTACGACCCGCCGCCCACCAGGTGGACGACCTCGACGTCGCGCCCGGACAGCTCCATCGCCTGGCGCACGGCCCGCCGGTGCCCGAGCGCCAGGCTCTCCAGCACGCAGCGCGTGTAGGCGGCGGGTGAGCCGGGCGGACGCTGGCCCGTGCGTCGGCACTCGGCCGCGATCCTGGCCGGCATGTCGCCCGGCGGCAGGAACACCGGCTCGTCGGGGTTGACCACGGCGGCGAACGGCCGCTCGGCCGCCGCGGCGGTCAGCAGGTCGCCCAGGTCGGAGCCGGGCCAGGCGCGCATGCACTCCTGGAGCAGCCACAGGCCCATGACGTTGCGCAGATAGCGGACGGTGCCGTCGATGCCGGCCTCGTTGGTGAAGTTCGCGGCCCGGCTCTCCGGGGTCAGCACGGGGCCGGGCAGCTCGACGCCGGCCAGGGACCACGTGCCGCACGAGATGTAGGCGAAGGCCGGGCCCGACGCGGGCACCGCGGCCACCGCCGAGGCGGTGTCGTGCGAGCCCACCGCCATGACGGGTGCGGACCAGCCGATCTCGGCGGCCACGTCGCGGCGCAGCCCGCCGATCGGCTCGCCGGGCAGGCGCAGCGGCGGGAAGAGGCCGGCCGGCAGCCCGAGCCGCTCGATCAGGGGCCGCGCCCACGACCTGGTGCGCACGTCGAGCAGCCCCGTCGTCGAGGCGTTGGTGACCTCCGCGCCCAGCTCGCCGGTGAGCCAGTAGCCGATCAGGTCGGGGATCAGCACCATCGTCGCGGCGCCGTCGAGCCGGTCGGCCAGCAGTTGGTAGACGGTGTTGAACGGCAGCACCTGCAGGCCCGACACGTCGTACAGCGCGTCGGCCCCGACCAGGGCGGCCACCCGCTCGGGCACGCCTCGGGTACGGTCGTCGCGATAGTGCACCGGGTTGCCGATCAGCCCGCCCGACTCGTCGAGCAGCCCGTAGTCGACCGCCCACGAGTCGACGCCGACGGAGGAGACGGGCCCGGCGGCGCGCAGCCCTGCCAGGATCTCCCGGTAGAGGCCGAGGATGTCCCAGTGGAGGCGGTCCGCCACGCGCACCGGGCCGTTGGGAAACCGGTGCGCCTCGGTGAGCCGCAGCCCGCCGGACAGGTCGGCCAGCATCACCCGGCCGCTGGAGGCGCCCAGGTCTACGGCGGCGAAACGGTGACTCACTGCGTGGACTCCCTGGCGACGAGCTCGGGCTGGAACATGATGTGCTGGTGCGCGTGCGTCTCGGGGTTGTCGCACTCGTCGAGCAGCAGCTCGGTGGCGATGCGGCCGAGCTGGTAGGTGGGCTGGCGCATCGAGCTGAGCGACACGGTGGAGGCGGCGGCGAAGTCGATGTCGTCGTAGCCCATGAGCGCGACGTCCTCGGGCACCCGCACCCCCGCCCGCAGCAGCGCCCGCAGCACGCCGAGGGCCAGCAGGTCGTTGGCGCAGAAGACGGCCTCGGGCAGGCCGCTCGCGACCAGGTCGGCGGCGGCCTTCTCGCCCGCGCGGGCGGTCATCGTCATCGCCTCGGTCACCCGCAGGTCCGCGGGGTCGAGGCCGGCGGCCCGCATCGCGGCTCGCGCGCCCTCCCGCCGCTCCACGCACTGCCGGATGGTCAGCGGGCCGGTCACGTAGGCGACGCTGCGGGCCCCCTTGGCCAGCAGGTGGGCGACCGCGGCCCGGCCGCCGCCGACGTCGTCCACGGCCACCGCGCACTGGTCGGGCCGGTGCGCGGGATGGTCGACGAGCACGACGCTGATGCCGTGCTCGCGCAGCCGTTCGAGCCGCGCGGGGTCCTCACCCGACGGGGTGATCAGCAACCCGCGTACGCGATGCTCGGCCAGCACCCGCAGGTTGCGGTCCTCCTTGTCCTGCGAGCCGGCCGAGTTGCCGAGGATCACGGCGTAGCCCAGCTCGCTGGCGACGTCCTCGACGCCGGCGGCGACCTCGGTGAAGAAGGGGTTGCCGATGTCGATCACGCTCAGGCCGATCGTCCTGCTGTGCCCGGCGCGCAGCGTCGACGCCGAGCCGTGGCGCACGAACCCCAGCTCGTTGATGGCCGCCTCCACCCGCTCCCTGGTGGCGGGCGCGACTTTCCCTGGCCGGTTCAGGACGTTGGAGACCGTGCCGGGCGAGACGCCGGCGTGCGCGGCGACGTCCTTGATGCTGACCATGGCCATGAGCCCTCATTAAAACGTACTAACGATGCGCGCGCCAGTCGCGGCACCGGTCGTGACGCCGATCCGCGTTGACACCGCCGTGCGACGGACTCTAGCCTCCCGCGTGGGAAGTAAAACGTTCTACTGCGGTTGAGCTCCGCGCTCCGGGAGCCCTCGCCGGGGCCGGCGGCGTCGCCGCGCACCGTCCGTGCCGCGCTGCGGGCGCGGCATGCGCAGGCCGGATGGGCCCCAAGGTGGCGGGACGGGTGACCGGGGCTTGTGCCATGCGGCGCAGAACGTTTTAATCCCTCCGTGAACCCTGGCGTCACCAGCTGTGAGCGCTAACAGTATCTCGAAAGGCAGGCTTCATGCCGGACGTCATCGCCTACGGCGGCGACTGGAATCCCGAGCAGTGGCCCGAGGAGACGTGGGAGCAGGACGTCGCGCTGATGCGCGAGGCCGGCGTCAACCGGGTCAGCGTGGGCGTCTTCTCGTGGTCACTGCTGGAGCCCGCCGAGGGCGTGTTCGACTTCGGCTGGTTCGACCGCGTCATGGACCTGCTGGCCGCCAACGGGATCGCGGCCAACCTGGCCACGCCGACCGCCTCCCCGCCACCCTGGTTCGGCGACGCCTACCCCGAGGCGCTGCCGCTCGACTCCGCCGGCCGGCGGCTGCACCACGGCAGCAGGCAGGGCTTCTGTCCCAGCTCGCCGATCTACCGCGAGAAGGCGCTGCGCGTCACGGAGCAGGTGGCCACCCGCTACCGCGACCACCCGGCCCTGGCCCTGTGGCACGTGCACAACGAGTACGGCTGCCACAACGCCCGCTGCTACTGCGACACCTCGGCCGCCGCGTTCCGGGCCTGGCTGCGCTCCCACTACGCCTCCCTGGAGGCGCTCAACGACGCCTGGGGCACCGCGTTCTGGTCACAGCACTACGGCGAGTGGGCGCAGATCCTGCCGCCGCGTGACACCCCCAGCTTCACCAACCCCGGCCAGCAGCTCGACTTCCGCAGGTTCAGCTCCGACGCGCTCGTCGAGCTCTACATCGCCGAGCGGGACCTGCTGCGCGAGCTCACCCCCGGGGTGCCCGCGACCACCAACCTCATGGCGGGCGCCCACTGGGACATGGACTGCTGGGCCTTCGCCGCCGAGCTCGACGTGGTCTCCACCGACCACTACCTGATCGGCGCCCGCGCGGAGCCGCACATCGACCTGGCCTTCGCCGCCGACTACGCGCGCTCGCTCAACGGCGGCCGCCCGTGGCTGCTGATGGAGCACTCGACCAGCGCGGTCAACTGGCAGCCGCGCAACCGCGCCAAGGCGCCCGGCGAGCTGCGCCGCAACTCACTGGCCCATCTGGCCAGGGGCGCCGACGCGATCATGTTCTTCCAGTGGCGGGCCGCGCGGGCCGGCGCCGAGAAGTGGCACTCGGCGATGCTCCCGCACGCCGGCGTCGGCACCAAGGTCTGGCGCGAGGTGAGCGCGCTCGGGGCCGAGCTGGCCGGGCTCGCCGAGGTGGCGGGCAGCAGGGTCAACGCCGACGTCGCCATCCTCGTCGACCACTCCAGCGTGTGGGCGCAGGACCACCCCGCCCAGCCCTCCTCCGAGCTCGACCCGGTGGAGGAGGCCAAGCGCTGGCACGCCGCGCTGTGGCGGGCCGGCATCACCTGCGACCTGGCGCACCCCGAAGGCGACCTGACCGGCTACCGCCTGGTCCTGGTGCCGGCGCTCTACCTGGTGAGCGACTCGGGGGCGGCCAACCTGGAAAGGTTCGTACGGGCGGGCGGCGTGACGCTCGTCGGCCCGTACAGCGGGATCGTCGACGAGCACGACCGGGTGCGTCTCGGAGGCTATCCCGGGGCGTGGCGCGACCTGCTGGGCGTCACCGTGGAGGAGTTCTTCCCGCTGGACGGCCCGATCCGGCTGGCCTCAGGCGGGTCGGGGAGCGTGTGGAGCGAGGTCGCGCACGCCACCAGCGCGAAGGTCCTCGACACCTACGCCACCGGGGAGCCCGCCTGGACCCGCAACGTGTGGGGCGACGGCGCGGCCCACTACCTGACCACCAGGCTCGACGACGACGCGCTGGCCGAGGTGATCGCCACGGTCTGCGCCGAGGCCGAGGCGAGGCCGCCCGCGACGAGCCCGCCGGGGGTCGAGGTCGTGCGGCGGTCCCACCCCGACGGCCGCTCCCACCTGTTCGCGATCAATCACACGGCCGGGGACGCCGTCGTGACCACGGCCTCGGGCGAATCCGTCACCGTGGCCGCGGGCGACGTCCGCGTGATCAGCGGCTGACCTGACGGTCCCGGCGCCCCCAACCTGCGCCGGGGCCGCTGAGGACCCTGATGCGCATTGACAGCGGGCAGCTGGAATCGTAGTTTCCTGGCGAAGCATTAAAACGTTTTGAGGAGAGTGCCGGTGCAACGCGTCTGCTTCCTGCTGAAAGTCCGCCCGGAGCGGCTGGCGGAATACCGCGAACGCCACCGCGAGGTCTGGCCGGAGATGCGAGAGGCGCTGTCGCGCACCGGCTGGCACAACTACTCGCTCTTCCTCAGGGACGACGGCCTGCTCGTGGGCTACCTGGAGACCGAGGACTTCGAGGCCGCCCAGAAGGCCATGGCCGAGACCGAGGTCAACGCCCGCTGGCAGGCGGAGATGGCGCCGTTCTTCGAGAACCTCGACGGCCGGCCCGACGAGGGCATGAGACCGCTGACCGAAGTCTTCCACCTGGATTGATCGGGGAGTCATGACTGACATCAAGGCCGTGCTGCGGGCGCAGCACATCGAGACGCCCTCCTGGGCCTACGGCAACAGCGGCACCCGGTTCAAGGTGTTCGCCCAGAAGGGGGTGCCGCGCGACCCGTACGAGAAGCTCGCCGACGCCGCCCAGGTGCACGCGCACACCGGCATCGCCCCCACGGTCGCGCTGCACATCCCGTGGGACAAGGTGGACGACTACGCCGACCTGGCCCGGCACGCCCGCGAGGCGGGCGTCGGCATCGGGGCGATCAACTCCAACGTCTTCCAGGACGACGACTACATGCTCGGCAGCGTCACCCACCCCTCCGCCAGGGTGCGCCGCAAGGCGACCGACCACCTGCTCGAGTGCGTCGACATCATGGACGCCACCGGCTCCGACACCCTCAAGCTGTGGTTCTCCGACGGCATCAACTACCCGGGCCAGGACGACATCAGGGCCCGCCAGGACCGCCTGGCCGCGGCGCTGGCCGAGGTCTACGAGCGGCTCGGCGAGGGCCAGCGTTTCCTGCTGGAGTACAAACTGTTCGAGCCCGCCTTCTACGCCACCGACGTGCCCGACTGGGGCACCGCGTACGCGCACTGCGCCAAGCTCGGCCCCAAGGCGCAGGTGGTGGTCGACACCGGGCACCACGCGCCGGGCACCAACATCGAGTTCATCGTGGCGTTCCTGCTGCGCGAGGGGAAGCTCGGCGGCTTCGACTTCAACTCCCGCTTCTACGCCGACGACGACCTCATGGTGGGCGCGGCGGACCCGTTCCAGCTCTTCCGGATCATGTACGAGGTCGTCCGGGGCGGAGCCCTGGACGACGGAAGGGACGAGCAAAGCACCGGGCCTGCAGGGGGGGATGCGGGGGGCGCAGCCCTCCGCAGGGTGGCGTTCATGCTGGACCAGTGCCACAACATCGAGCCCAAGATCCCCGGCCAGATCCGCTCGGTCATGAACGTCCAGGAGGCCACCGCCAAGGCGCTGCTGGTCGACCGCGAGGCGCTGTCGGCCGCCCAGGCCGAGGGTGACGTGCTGGGCGCCAACGCCGTCTTCATGGACGCCTACAACACCGACGTGCGCCCGCTGCTGGCCGAGCTGCGCGAGGAGATGGGACTCGCGCCCGACCCGATGAGCGCGTACGCCAAGTCCGGATACTTCGAGAAGATCGCCGCCGAGCGCGTCGGCGGCGAGCAGGCCGGCTGGGGGGCCTGAACCACCATGGACGTCGTGAACGAACTGCTCGGACGCTCCCACCGCCTGGGCGCCGACCCCCGCAACACCAACTTCGCGGGCGGCAACACCTCGGCCAAGGGCGCCGCGCCCGACCCGGTCACCGGCGAGGACGTCGATCTGCTCTGGGTCAAGGGCTCCGGCGGCGATCTGGGCACGCTCAAGGAGTCCGGCCTGGCCGTGCTCCGCCTCGACCGGCTGCGCGCCCTCAAGGACGTCTACCCGGGCGTGGAGCGCGAGGACGAGATGGTGGCGGCCTTCGGCTACTGCCTGCACGGCAAGGGCGGGGCCGCGCCGTCGATCGACACCGCCATGCACGGGCTCGTGGAGGCCGCGCACGTCGACCACCTCCACCCCGACGCGGGCATCGCGCTGGCCACCGCCGCCGACGGCGAGGAGCTGACCCGGCGCGTGTTCGGCGACCGGGTCGTGTGGGTGCCGTGGCGGCGGCCGGGCTTCCAGCTGGGCCTGGACATCGCCGCCGTCAAGGAGGCGAACCCGCGGGCCATCGGGTGCGTGCTCGGCGGACACGGAATCACCGCGTGGGGCTCGACGTCCGAGGAGTGCGAGGCCCGCTCGCTGGAGATCATCAGGACCGCCGAGGCGTACCTCGCCGAGCACGGCCGCGCGGAACCGTTCGGCGCGGTGATCCACCGGACGCTGCCGGAGGAGGAGCGGCACGCCCGCGCCGCCGCGCTGTTCCCGCTGATCCGCGGCCTGGCCTCGACCGACATGCGCGTCGTCGGCCACTACACCGACACGCCCGAGGTGCTCGACTTCGTCTCCCGGGCCGAGCATCCGAGGCTGGCCGCGCTGGGCACGTCCTGCCCCGACCACTTCCTGCGTACGAAGGTCGCGCCGCTCGTGCTCGACCTGCCCCCGGACGCGCCGCTGGAGCAGACGGCCGAGCGGCTGCGCGAGGTGCACGCCGCCTACCGCGCCGACTACACCGCCTACTACGAGCGGCACGCCACCCCCGCCTCGCCCTCCATGCGCGGCGCCGACCCGGCGATCGTGCTCGTGCCGGGCGTCGGCATGTTCTCGTTCGGCAAGGACAAGCAGACCGCCCGCGTGGCCGGCGAGTTCTACGTCAACGCCATCAACGTCATGCGCGGCGCGGAGTCCGTCTCCACGTACGCGCCCATCCCCGAGTCGGAGAAGTTCCGCATCGAGTACTGGGAGCTGGAGGAGGCCAAACTCCGCCGCATGCCCAGGCCCAAGCCGCTGGCCACGCGCGTCGCGCTGGTCACCGGCGGCGGCTCGGGCATCGGCGCGGCCACCGCGCGCAGGCTCGCTGCCGAGGGCGCGTGCGTGATCGTCGCCGACCGCGACGTGGCCGCCGCCGAGAAGGTGGCCGCCGAGCTGGGCGCGGGCGCGTACCGCGAGGCGGACGTGGCGGTGGCGGTCGCGGTCGACGTCACCTCGGAGGAGCAGGTCGTGGCGGCCGTCCGCGCGGGCGTGCTCGCCTTCGGCGGCGTGGACCTGGTGGTCAACAACGCCGGCCTGTCGTTGTCGCGCGCGCTGCTGGAGACCACCCTGGCCGACTGGGACCTGCAGCACGACGTCATGGCGCGCGGCTCGTTCCTGGTCTCCCGCGAGACCGCCAGGGTCATGATCGACCAGGCCATGGGCGGCGACATCGTCTACATCTCCTCCAAGAACGCCGTCTTCGCCGGCCCGAACAACGTCGCCTACGGCGCCGCCAAGGCCGACCAGGCGCACCAGGTGCGGCTGCTGGCCGCCGAGCTGGGCGGGCACGGCATCCGCGTCAACGGCGTCAACCCCGACGGCGTGGTGCGCGGCTCCGGCATCTTCGCCTCCGGCTGGGGCGCCAACCGCGCGGCCGTCTACGGGGTGGAGGAGGAGAAGCTGGGCGAGTTCTACGCCCAGCGCACCCTGCTCAAGCGGGAGGTCCTGCCCGAGCACGTGGCCGCCGCGGTCTTCGCGCTCACCGGCGGCGACCTGACCCACACCACGGGGCTGCACGTCCCGGTGGACGCGGGCGTGGCGGCCGCCTTCCTCCGCTGACACGGACCCGGCGGGCCCCGGAACGGGCCCGCCCGGTACGTCCCCTGCTGGGAATCTGCGACACCCAGGATTAACATCGCGGTCGCCGGGTCATAGGTGAAGGCATGCAACGAGCCGCCCGGCGCCCCTCATGCCGGCAGCCACGTGCCGGGTCCGCCCCGCCCGGGCCGTCCCATGCCCCCGCCGCCGGGCCCGCCCGCGGGAAAGCCGGGCGGCGCGCTCCGGCCATCCTCCCCGGCGTCCACGCGTCCGGCCACGTCATGACCGCTGCGGGGCGGTAGCGCTGGACGCCACGCCCGGAGACAGCCGGGTCTCACGATGTGGTCGCCCGGGCTCATCGCGGCTTGCATATTCATCCTCACCAGTGCATCATTTTCACCAGCAAGGTCATGAGCTAGGATGCATGAATATGCAGGAGGCGGCAGGATGAGAGCGGCGATCGCGGGAGCCAGCGGTTACGCGGGCGGTGAGCTGCTCCGCCTCCTGCTGGGCCATCCGGATTTCGAGATCGGGGCGCTCACCGCGGCCTCGAGCGCGGGCAGCCGTCTCGGCGCCCACCAGCCACACCTGCCCCAGCTGGCCGACCGCGTCCTCGACGACACCACCGCCGGCACGCTCGCCGGGCACGACGTGGTCTTCCTCGCGCTGCCGCACGGCCACTCCGCCGCCGTCGCCGCCGCGCTCGGCGAGGAGACGCTGGTCGTCGACTGCGGCGCCGACCACCGGCTCGCCGACCCCGCCGCCTGGCAGGAGTTCTACGGCGGCGAGCACGCCGGCACCTGGCCCTACGGCCTGCCCGAGCTGCCAGGACAGCGCGAGGTGCTCAGGCAGGCGACCAGGATCGCCGTCCCCGGGTGCTATCCGACCTCCGTCCTGCTCGCCCTGTCGCCCGCGCTCGCCGCCGGGCTGGCCGGGCCCGACGTGGTCGTCGTCGCCGCCTCCGGCACCAGCGGGGCGGGCAGGTCGCCCAAACCCCACCTGCTCGGCAGCGAGGTCATGGGCTCGGCCGGCGCTTACGCCGTGGGCGGCGTCCACCGGCACACGCCCGAGATGGAGCAGGGGCTGTCGGCGGTCGCTGGCGCTCCCGTGCGCGTCTCGTTCACCCCGACGCTGGCCCCCATGAGCCGCGGCATCCTCGCCACCTGCTCCGCCCCGGCCGCGCCGGGCGTCACCAAGGAATCGCTGCGCACGGCGTACGAGGTCGCGCTCAAGAGCGAGCCGTTCGTCAGGCTGCTGCCGGAGGGCGTCTGGCCGGCCACCGCCATGACCTACGGCGCCAACACCGCGGCCCTGCAGGTGACGCTCGACGAGCGCGCGGGCCGCGTGGTCGCCGTCATCGCCATCGACAACCTCACCAAGGGCACGGCCGGGGGCGCCGTCCAGAGCGTCAACATCGCCCTCGGCCTGCCGGAAGAGCTCGGCCTTCCCCTGACAGGAGTTGCACCTTGAGCAAGCGCAGCGCATCAACCGACGAGCACGGGAGCTCATCGCTCCCGTCCCCGTGGAAGGCGGTGTCATGAGCGTCACGGCACCCCTGGGTTTCAGGGCCGCGGGAGTCGCCGCAGGGATCAAGCCCGGCGGCGCCCGCGATCTCGCTCTCGTCGTCAACGACGGCCCCAGCCGCGCCGCCGCGGGCGTCTTCACCGCCAACCGCGTCAAGGCCGCCCCCGTGCTCTGGTCGCAGCAGGTCCTGGCGGGCGGGCGGCTGCGCGCGGTCGTCCTCAACTCCGGCGGGGCCAACGCCTGCACCGGCCCCGAGGGCTTCCAGGACACGCACGCCACCGCCGAGAAGGTGGCCGCGCTCCTGGAGGACTCCGCGGGTGAGGTCGCGGTCTGCTCGACCGGCCTCATCGGCGAGCGGCTGCCGATGGACGAGTTGCTGGCGGGCGTCGAGACCGCCGCCGCCCAGCTCGCCCGCGACGGCGGCCTGGCCGCGGCCGACGCCATCCGCACCACCGACACCGTCTCCAAGATCTCGTTCAAGCGCGGCGGCGAAGCCGCTGCGGGGGAGGAAGCCTCTTCCCTGCAGTCCGGGGGGTCCTCGGGGGCCCGGGGATACATGGTCGGCGGGATGGCCAAGGGAGCCGGCATGCTCGCCCCCGCCCTGGCCACCATGCTCTGCGTGATCACCACCGACGCCGACCTGACCGGCGACGAGCTCGACACCGTGCTGCGCAGGGCCACGGCCGTCACGTTCGACCGGCTCGACACCGACGGCTGCATGTCGACCAACGACACCGTGCTCCTGCTGTCCAGCGGCGCGTCCGGGGTCAGGCCCGACCTCGACGAGTTCGAGCAGAAGGTCACCGAGGTCTGCGCCGACCTGGCCAGGCAGCTGCTCGTCGACGCCGAGGGAGCCTCCAAGGCCATCGCCATCGAGGTGGTCGGCGCGGCGGACGAGGACGACGCCGTGAAAGTGGGCCGCGCGGTCGCCCGGTCCAGCCTGCTCAAGTGCGCCATCCACGGCGAGGACCCCAACTGGGGCCGCGTGCTGGCCGCCGTCGGCACCACCGACGCCGAGTTCGAGCCCGACCGCCTCAACGTCGCCATCAACGGCATCTGGATCTGCCGGGGCGGCGCGGTGGGCGACGACCGCGACAAGGTGGACATGAGTGCCAGGGACGTGACGATCACCATCGACCTGTCGGCCGGCCCGCAGACCGCGACCGTCCACACCACCGACCTGACGGCCGCCTACGTCCACGAGAACTCGGCGTACTCCTCATGAGGCTGACCACCGCGCACACCAAGGCCGGGGCGCTGATCGAGGCCCTGCCGTGGCTGACCCGCTTCCACGGCGCGACCGTCGTCATCAAGTACGGCGGCAACGCGATGACCGACGAGGCGCTCAAGTCCGGCTTCGCCGAGGACGTCGTCTTCCTGCGCCACGCCGGCCTGCGCCCGGTCGTCGTGCACGGCGGCGGCCCGCAGATCAGCAGCGCGCTCGACCGGCTGGGCATCGAGTCCACGTTCACCGCCGGGCTGCGGGTCACCACGCCCGAGGCCATGCAGGTCGTCAGGATGGTGCTGGTCGGCCAGGTCAACCGCGACATCGTGGGCCTGGTCAACCGGCACGGCCCGTTCGCCGTCGGCATGTCCGGCGAGGACGCCCACCTGTTCACCGCGGTGCGCAAACACGCGGTCGTCGACGGCGAGCCGGTCGACATCGGCCAGGTCGGCGAGATCATCAAGGTCGAGCCCGGCGCGGTCGCCGCCCTGCTCGACGACGGCCGCATCCCGATCGTCTCCAGCGTGGCTCGGGGAGACGACGGAGAGATCTACAACGTCAACGCCGACACCGCGGCCGCCGCGCTCGCCGTGGCCCTGCAGGCCCGCAAACTGATCGTGCTCACCGACGTGGAGGGCCTGTACGCCAACTGGCCCGACGACACCGACGTGATCGACGAGCTGAGCGCCGACGAGCTCGCGACCATGATGCCCACGCTGTCCAGCGGCATGGTACCCAAGATGGAGGCCTGCCTGACGGCCGTGCAGGGGGGCGTGCCCAGGGCCCATGTGCTCGACGGCCGCGTCCCCCACTCGATGCTGCTGGAGATCTTCACCAACGAAGGGATCGGAACGATGGTGATGCCCTGATGAACCTGTTCCAACGGTTCGAGAAAGCCTTCATGGGCAACTACGGGGTCCCCCCTGTGGCATTGGCCCGAGGCGAGGGCACCCGCGTATGGGACGTCGACGGCAGGGAATATCTCGACTTCATCGGCGGCATCGCGGTCAGCTCGCTCGGCCACGCCCATCCCGCCCTGGTCGAGGCCGTCTCCCGGCAGGTCGCCACGCTCGCCCACACCAGCAACCTGTTCCTGCACGAGCCCGAGGTCCTGCTCGCCGAGAAACTCCTCGGCATGCTCGACGCCCCGGCCAGGGTCTTCTTCGCCAACTCCGGCACCGAGGCGAACGAGGCCGCCTACAAGCTCGCGCTCAAACACGGCCGGCGCGAGGGCCGCTCCTACTTCGTCGCCGCCGAGAACGGTTTCCACGGCCGCACGATCGGCGCGCTCTCCCTGACCGGCAAGAAGGCGATCCGCGACCAGTTCGGCCCGTTCCCGGTGGAGGTGCGTTTCGTCCCGTACGGCGACGCCGACGCGCTCAAGGAGACCATGACCGGCGACTGCATCGCGCTCTTCCTGGAGCCCACCCAGGGCGAGGCGGGCGTGGTGCCGCCGCCCGGCGGTTACCTCGAGGCGGCCCGCGAGATCTGCGACTCGACCGGCGCGCTGCTGGTCGCCGACGAGATCCAGTCCGCCATCGGCCGCACCGGCCACTGGTTCGCCCACCAGGCCGACGGCGTCACCCCCGACATCCTGACCCTGGCCAAGGGCCTGGGCGGCGGCCTGCCGATCGGCGCCTGCGTAGGCTTCGGCGACGTGGGCAGGTTGTTCGAGAAGGGCGACCACGGCTCGACGTTCGGCGGCAACCCGGTCTCCTGCGCCGCGGCGCTGGCCGTCCTCGACAACCTCGACCTCGGCCACGTCAGGTCGGTGGCCGCACGGCTGCGCGAAGGGCTGGAGGCCATCGACCATCCGCTGCTGGAGGGCGTGCGCGGCCGCGGCCTGTGGCTGGCCACGGTGCTGCGCGAGCCGCGCTCGGCCCAGGTGCAGAAGGCCGCCGCGGCGGCCGGCTTCCTGGTCAACGCGCTCCAGCCGGACGCGGTGCGCCTGGCGCCGCCGCTCGTCGTGACGGCGGACGAGGTGGACGCCCTGGTGGCGTCGTTCCCGCGGATCCTCACGGAGGCGGCTGCATGACCATCCGTCACTTCCTCAGAGACGACGACCTGTCGCCCGTCGAGCAGGCGGAGGTGCTGGAGCTCGCCGCCGCGATGAAGAAGGACCGGTTCGGCTACCGGCCGTTCGAGGGGCCGCGCACCGTCGCGGTGCTGTTCGACAAGCCGTCCGCCAGGACCCGCATCTCCTTCCACACCGGCATCGGCGAGCTCGGCGGCCTGCCGCTGGTCGTCGACAACGTCTCGGTGCTGATGGGCCGCGGCGAGCCCACCGCCGACCTGGCCAGGGTGCTGGACCGGCAGGTCGCCGCCATCGTCTGGCGCACCTCCGGGCAGGAGCTCATCGACGAGATGGCCGCCCACTCCCGGGTGCCGGTGGTCAACGCGCTCACCGACGAGTTCCACCCCTGCCAGATCCTCGCCGACCTGCAGACCGTCCACGAGCGGCTGGGCCGCACGGCCGGGTGCACGCTGACCTACCTGGGCGACGGCGCCAACAACATGGCCCACTCCTACCTGCTCGGCGGCGCCACGGCCGGCCTGCACGTACGGATCGCCGCCCCGGCCGGCTACCAGCCCGACCCGGTCATCCTCGGCCAGGCCGCCGCCATCGCCGCCAAGACCGGTGGCTCCGTCGTCGCGCTGACCGATCCGGAGGCCGCCGTCCACGGCGCGCACGTGGTCGCCACCGACACGTGGGTGTCCATGGGGCAGGAGGGGAAGGAGGAGCGGGTCGCCGCGCTCATGCCGTACCAGGTGAACGCCGAGCTGCTCCGCCACGCCGCGGCCGACGCGATCGTGCTGCACTGCCTGCCCGCCTACCGCGGCAACGAGATCACCGAGGAGGTCCTCGAAGGCCCGCAGAGCGTCGTGTGGGACCAGGCGGAGAACCGCCTGCACGCCCAGAAGGCGCTGCTGCACTGGCTGGCCACGCACGCCGACCCGACCAGGGTGCCGGAGGGCGCGTGATCATCCCGATGACCAAGGCGGCGCGGCAGGCGAAGATCACCGACCTGCTGCAGCGGCAGGCCGTGCGCTCCCAGCCCGAGCTGGCCAAGCTGCTCGCCGAGAGCGGCGTCGAGGTCACCCAGGCCACGCTCTCGCGCGACCTCGACGAGCTCGGCGCGCTCAAGCTGCGCGCCGAGGACGGCTCGCTGGTGTACGCGCTGCCCGGCGAGGGCGGCGGCCGCATCCCGCTGGCCAGGCTCGGCACCGGCGAGACCCCGGCGGCGCGGCTGCACCGCATCGCGGAGGAGCTGCTGGTCGCGGCCGAGGCCTCGGCCAACCTGGTCATCGTGCGCACTCCTCCGGGCGCGGCCCAGTTCCTGGCCTCCGCCATCGACCACGCCGACTGGGAGTCCATTCTCGGGACCGTGGCGGGCGACGACACGATCCTCGTCATCAGCCGCGACCCGATGGGCGGCGAGGCGGTCGCCGACGCGCTGCTGAAGGTGGCCGACCGACGTAGTTAGCCCACTCCGCGTGAGTGGGCTCCGCCGTACGGGACATCCTGACATTCAGCACTGGAGACGAAGCACAATGCCCGACAGAGTGGTTCTCGCATATTCCGGCGGTCTCGACACCTCGGTCGCCATCCCCTACCTCGCCGAGAAGATGAACGCCGAGGTCGTCTGCGTCGCCGTGGACCTCGGCCAGGGCGGCGAGGACATGGAGCTCATCCAGAAGCGGGCCATGGACTGCGGCGCGGTCGAGTCGGTCGTCGTCGACGCGAAGGAGGAGTTCGCTGCCGACTTCTGCGTGCCCGCGCTCCAGGCCAACGCCCTCTACATGGACCGCTACCCGCTGGTGTCGTCGCTGTCACGACCGCTCATCGTCAAGCACCTGGTGTCGGCGGCCAAGCGCTTCGGCGGCACCATCGTCTCCCACGGTTGCACCGGCAAGGGCAACGACCAGGTCCGCTTCGAGGCCGGCCTGGCGGCGCTGGCCCCCGACCTCGAGATCATCGCACCCGCGAGAGACTTCGCCTGGACCCGCGACAAGGCCATCGAGTACGCCGAGGCCAAGGGCCTGCCCATCGAGACGTCGAAGAAGAACCCGTTCTCCATCGACCAGAACCTCTGGGGCCGCGCCGTCGAGACCGGCTTCCTCGAGGACATCTGGAACGGCCCGACCGAGGAGGTCTACTCCTACACCGCCGACCCCAGGCAGCCGCGCCCGGCCGACGAGGTCGTCGTCACGTTCGAGCAGGGTGTCCCGGTCAAGGTCGACGGCCGGGCGCTCACGCCCTTCCAGGTGGTCGACGAGCTCAACAAGCGTGCCGGCGCGCAGGGCGTCGGCCGCATCGACATGGTCGAGGACCGGCTGGTCGGCATCAAGTCGCGCGAGGTGTACGAAGCGCCCGGCGCGATCGCGCTCATCGCCGCCCACAAGGAGCTGGAGAGCGTCACCGTCGAGCGGGACCTGGCCCGCTTCAAGCGGGGCGTCGACCAGAGGTGGAGCGAGCTCGTCTACGACGGCCTGTGGTTCTCGCCGCTCAAGAACGCGCTCGACGCCCTCATCGCCGACGTCCAGAAGCACGTCAACGGGGAGATCAGGATGACCCTGCACGGCGGCAACGCCACGGTGACCGGCCGCCGCTCCGACGACTCCCTGTACGATTTCTCGCTCGCCACCTACGACACCGGCGACTCGTTCGACCAGTCGCTGGCCAAGGGCTTCGTCCAGCTCTTCTCCCTCCCGGCTAAGATCGCGGCCGCGCGCGACGCGAAAAGGCGTTGAGTTGCACTAAGGTCGCGGCCGGAGCGCAGGAGCTCGGGGGAGCGCGAGACACGATGCCGACGACCACGAAGCGGGCGCGATCATTGAACACGGCACGGAGGAGATGACGGTGAGTGATGGCAAGCCGATGCGGCTGTGGGGCGGACGCTTCGAAGGAGGTCCGTCCGACGCGCTGACCCGGCTGTCGGTGAGCGTGCACTTCGACTGGCGGCTCGTCCCGTACGACCTGGCGGCGTCCAGGGCGCACGCCCGGGTGTTGCACAGGGCGGGGCTGCTCAGCGAGGAGGAGCTCGAGCGCATGATCGGCGCGCTCGACGACCTGGAGCGCGCCTGCAAGGCGGGCGAGTTCCGGCCGACGGTCGCCGACGAGGACGTGCACACCGCGCTGGAGCGCGGCCTGCTCGAGCGGCTCGGCTCGCTCGGCGGCAAGCTGCGCGCCGGGCGCTCGCGCAACGACCAGATCGCCACCGACCTGCGCCTCTACCTTCGCGATCACGCCCGCACGATCGTGTCCCGCCTGGTCGAGCTGGAGACGGCGCTGATGGCGCAGGCCGAGCAGCACGCCGACACGGCCGCGCCCGGCATGACGCACCTGCAGCACGCGCAGCCGGTCTCGTTCGGCCACCAGCTCCTGGCCCACGTGCACGCCTTCGCGCGCGACATCGACCGCATCACCGACTGGGACAAACGCGCCGCGGTCTCCCCGCTCGGGGCCGGCGCGCTGGCGGGCTCTTCGTTGCCGCTCGACCCGCAGGCCGTGGCCGAGGAGCTGGGCTTCTCCTCCGCCGCGCCCAACTCGATGGACGCCGTCGCCGACCGCGACTTCGCGGCGGAGTTCCTGTTCGACGCGGCCATGATCGGCATTCACCTGTCGCGGCTCGGCGAGGAGATCGTCCTGTGGGCCTCGCAGGAGTTCCGCTGGATCGAGATGGACGACGCCTACTCCACCGGCTCGTCGATCATGCCGCAGAAGAAGAACCCCGACGTGGCCGAGCTGGCCCGCGGCAAGTCGGGGCGGCTCATCGGCGACCTGACGGCGCTGCTGACCACCCTCAAGGGCCTGCCGCTGACCTACAACCGTGACCTGCAGGAGGACAAGGAGCCGGTGTTCGACGCGGTCGACACGCTGCTGCTGGTCCTGCCCGCGATGGCCGGCCTGGTGGCGACGATGCGCGTCAACACCGCCCGCATGGAGGCTTCGGCCCCCGACGGTTTCGCGCTGGCCACCGACCTGGCCGAGCTGCTCGTGCGCCGCGGGGTGGCCTTCCGCGAGGCGCACGAGGCGGTCGGCCATCTCGTGGTGTGGTGCCAGGTCAACGACAAGGACCTCGGCGAGCTGACCGACGACGAGCTGGTCAAGGTGTCGCCGCACCTGACTCCGGACGTCCGCGACGTGCTGAGCGTGCCCGGCGCGCTGGCCGCGCGCAAGGCACACGGGGGCACCGCACCCGACCGCGTACGCGACCAGCTCGTCGCCCTGCGCGAGTCCGTCGACGCGCAGGCGGCATGGGCGGCGGGCAGCTGAGCTCCGCCCCGCTGCCGCGGAGCTTCTTCGACCGGCCGTCGCCCGAGGTGGCGCCCGACCTGCTCGGGCGCGTCCTCGTGCACGGTCCCGTCGCCGTGCGCCTGACCGAGGTCGAGGCGTACGGCGGCCCGGGAGAGGATCCAGCGGCCCACACCTATCGCGGCAGAACACCGCGCAACGCCGTGATGTTCGGCCCGCCCGGCCACGTCTACGTGTACTTCACCTACGGCATGCACTTCTGCGCGAACCTCGTGTGCCTGCCGGAGGGCTCGGGCTCGGCCGTGCTGCTGCGGGCAGGCGAGGTGGTGGCGGGCGCGGACGTCGCCCGCGCCCGCCGTTCGGGCAGCGCGGCCTCCGGTGGCGGCGGCCGGCGGGTCGCCGATCGTGATCTCGCCCGCGGGCCGGCCAGGCTGGCGGTCGCCCTCGGCCTGCTCCGCGAGCACAACGGGATCGACGCGATCTGGCCGGGCGCGCCCGGCGAGACGGAGAGGCTGTTAACGCGGGATCACCGGCTCACCGGTGTCCCGCACGGCGCGGTGGTCATGCTGGAGGGCCGCCCCGCGGACCCGTCCGCGATCAGGTCGGGCCCTCGCACGGGCGTCTCGACGGCCAAGGAGACGCCGTGGCGGTTCTGGATCGACGGCGACCCGGCCGTCTCGCCGTACCGCGCTCACGTGCCCCGGCGCCGCAACGCCGCGGCCACCTCCGTGGGCGAGGCGCCCAGCTCGTGAGGGCTGAAGATGTGCAGGAAGTCGCCGGTGTCGATCTCCAGCATCTCGCTGCGCACACCCCACCGCCTGCGGACGTCGACCTTGATGTCGCAGATCGCCTCCCACGGCACGTGCCGCCTGCCCGCGAACCCGTGCACCACGGTGATCCCGCTCTCGTCGGCCGCCAGCCGTACGGGAACGAGCAGGTCCCGCAGGCCCATCGCGCCGATCAGCACGGCCGCGGGAACGGCCAGGATCACGCCGCCCACGTCGGCTCCCGCCCACCAGTAAAGGGCGAGTCCGGCGCATGCCAGAGCCCCTAAGATCTTCAAAACGGCCAGCTCGCGACGGACCCTCCACATGGACACGAAGCGTATCCAAGTGGCGGCCTGCCCGAGCGATCAGGCACGCTTGTATCGAATCAACCTCAACCCGTCTACTGGAAAGCCGGCACCGTGACCGACATTCTCGATGACCTCGCGTGGCGAGGCCTGATCGCGCAGTCCACCGACCTCGACGCCCTGCGCGCGTCCATGGCCAAGGGACCGATCACGGTCTATTCCGGTTTTGACCCCACCGCTCCTTCGCTGCACGTCGGCCACTTCGTGCCGCTGCTGACGTTGCGCCGCTTCCAGCTCGCGGGGCACCGCCCGATCGGCCTGGTCGGCGGCGCGACCGGCCTCATCGGCGACCCCAGCGGGCGCAACACCGAGCGCGCGCTCAATTCCAGCGACATCGTCGCCGAATGGGTGGAACGTCTGCGCGGCCAGGTCGGCCGGTTCCTCGACTTCGACGCGCAGCCGAACGCGGCGCTCATGGTGAGCAACCTCGACTGGACCGGCGAGCTGACCGCGATCGACTTCCTGCGCGACATCGGCAAGCACTTCCCGGTCAACCGCATGCTGGCCAGGGAGGCCGTGTCCGCGCGGCTGTCGGGTGAGGGTCTGAGCTACACCGAGTTCAGCTACCAGATCCTGCAGTCCAACGACTACCTGGAACTGTTCCGCCGCTACGGCTGCACGCTGCAGATCGGCGGCAGCGACCAGTGGGGCAACATCACCGCCGGCGCCGACCTGGTCCGCCGCATCGAGGGCGCGCACGTCCACGCGCTCACCCTGCCGCTCATCACCAAGGCCGACGGCACGAAGTTCGGCAAGACGGCGGGCGGCGCCCTCTGGCTCGACCCCGAGATGACCTCGCCCTACGCCTTCTACCAGTACTTCCTCAACTCCGACGACCGTGACGTCGTCCACTACCTCAAGGTGTTCACCTTCAAGAGCCGCGAGGAGATCGAGGAACTGGAGAAGGCCGTCGCCGAGCGCCCCTTCGCCCGCCAGGCCCAGCGCGCTCTGGCCGAGGACCTCACGGAGCTCCTCCACGGCAAGCACGAACTCGACGCGGTCGTGGCCGCCTCCAAGGCGCTGTTCGGCCAGGGCACGCTGGAGGAGCTGCCCGCCGCCACGCTCGGGGCCGCGCTCGCCGAGGTGCCGAAGGCCAAGGTCGGCTCGCTCGGAGCGGCGTTCGTCGACCTGCTGTCCGACAGCGGCCTGGTGGAGTCGAAGTCGGCGGCCAGGCGGGCGGTCAAGGAGGGCGGGGCGTACCTCAACAACGTGAAGATCACCGACGAGTCCTACGTGCCGACCTCCGATGACCTGCTGGCGGGGCGCTACCTGGTCCTGCGCCGCGGCAAGAAGTCGATCGGCGGCGTCGAGGTCGGCTGACCGGGTGCGAGGCGGGCCCTTCCCGTTCGGGGCGGCCCGCCTTCTCCTTGTACGGCGTTCACGGGCGGGTGAAGAGCGTCACCGTAAGCCCCGGCAGATCGCCGGAGTGCTTGGCGAGGCCGAGCTCGAAGCCCGCCTCCCGCACCTCCCCGACCCGGTCGATGCCGTCGCCCTCCAGCCCTGACTTCTTCGTCCCGCGCCAGACGACCCACACCCGGTCGTGCCGCTCCAGGGCCGCCGAGACATCGGAGCGCTCCGGATGGCCGAACCCGCCGGGATCGGGGGCGTCGCCCGTCCTGAGCACGTCGACCGGCATCAAGGAGTCGGCGTAGTAGTCGAAGCCCGCGCGCAGCTGGCTCTGCCCGTACACGATGGCGTCGTCGGGCTCGGCCTTGATCACACGCAGCGCCCACGGGATGTTCTCGAAGCGCCCGTTCTCTTCGCGTACGTCCACATGCTGCTGGACCGACAGCACGCACCCGAGGAGCACGACCGCCACGGCGGCCACCACGTGGAACCGGGGGAGAGCGGCCACGGCCATCCCGACCAGCAGCGCCAGCGCGGGAGCGGTCACGAACAGGTAGCGGTCGACGTAGACCGGCGTCACCAGGTGGGACACCGCGAGCAGCAGCACGGGCGGCAGCACGAGCCACCCCGCCAGCGCGAACGCCCACGGGCCTGCGGCCACGCCCGGGACCCGCCTGCGCGCCGCCGCCCACAGCAGCACCGCCCCGGCCACGGCCAGAACGAACAACATCACGCCGAGCCCGGTCGTCCCCGCCGCCATCTTCGGGAACTTCAGCCATACCTCCGGCCCCCGCTGCGGGATCCAGCTGATGGCGTGCCGCTCGCCGTACCCGATGAGCCCCAGCACCACGGCGGGAACACACCCGGCGGCCAGCGCCGCGGCCATCCGCGCCAGCACGTCGCGGCGGGCCAGACACAGCTGAGCGGGCAGCACCAGCACCGCGAACAGGTGCGTGGAGCACACGAGCGCGACCGCCACGCCGTAGAGCACCCACCGCCGGGCGGCCGGCCGCCGGAGCGCCCGGTGCAGCGCCCAGAACGAGAGCACCACCGCGGCGGCGGCGAAGGCGTACGACCTGGCGAAGGCCCCGTAGTAGGAGACCGTCGGCAGGATCGCGAAAACGGCCGCACCGGCCACGCCGGCCCGGACGCTGTGCAGGCGCCGGCCCAGGTCCGCCAGGAACCAGGCCGCCACGGCGATCGCCACCGCCGACGGGAACCGCAGCCACAGCTCCGCCGTGCCCGCCTTCACCCAGAAGTGCATGAACAGGTAGTAGGGCAGGAAATGGCCGTCGATGTGCTGGCCCAGCTCCCACAGGCCGGACAACGACCGGGAGGCGGCGCTGACGGTGGCCAGCTCGTCGCCGTTCAGGGTGGCGGAGCCCGTGCCGGACAACGCCGCGATCCCGGCGAGGGACGCCATCCACCAGGGCGCTGACGTGCGGACACGCGCGGCGGGACGAGCAGGGGGAGCAAGCGTGGCGGCAGTGGTCACCGGGGCAGGATACGCGCCGTAGGGTCGGGCGTATGGCCAATGTGATGGTGTTCGACCTTTATGGCGTGATTGCCCGGACCCAGAGCCCGGAGAGCCGGCGGCGGCTCGTCGAACTGGCGGGTGTACCGGAGGAGCGGTTCTGGGAGGCGTACTGGGCCTGCCGGCCGCTCTATGACGAGGGCCAGAGCGGTGTCGCGTACTGGGACGCGGTGGCGGACCGGCTGGGGACCCGCTTCCCGGACGTGCCCGCGCTCATCGGCGCCGACCTGGCCAGCTGGAGCGACGTGGACGAGTCGATGGTGGAGGTCGTGCACGACCTCGCGGACCAGGGGCACCGGCTGGGCCTGCTGTCGAACATCATCGAGGACCTGGTGCCCTTCTGGGAATCGCGTCATGGTGACTGGCTGGGACGGTTCGCCTCGCTGACGTTCTCGTGCCGGATCGGGGCGGCCAAGCCGGAGCGTCGGGCGTACGAGATCTGTGCCGAGCGGATCGGGGCGACGCCGCAGGACATCCTGTTCTTCGACGACAACCTGGTGAACGTCGTCGCGGCGCGCGAGGCGGGCATGGCGGCGGAGCTGTACGAGTCGCCGCGGCAGGTGCGGGCCCTCGCCGAGACGATCACGATCCGCCCCTGAGCGCCTCACTGCCGGGTGGTGTGCGTCGGCCTCATCACGATCACGACCCGCCGCTCGGCATCGGCGACCGGCCGCTCGTACTCCAGGCCGTAGCGCTCGGCCAGCGTGTCGAAGAAGTCGCCCGACGGGTCGGGCTCCACCCGCTCGACCACCCCACGGATCTCCACATAACGGTACGGCGCGTCGGGGTCGTTGACGGAGACCGCCACCTGCGGGTTCTCCATGATGTTTCTGCACTTCCTGCGGTCCGTCGTGGTGGTGAAGCGCAGGACCTCACCGTCCCAGACCGTCCATACCGGGTTGACGTTGACGGCTCCGTCGGGGCCGAGTGTCGCCAGGTGGGCGAACAGCGGTCGGCTGAGCAGGTCCAGGTGGCTTGCGGGAATCATCCGCGTTCTCCTCGCTTCTCAGGGCATCGGACGTGGGCACAGTATCAAAGCTTTGATGTATATCAAGACTGGAATGATCGTATGAGGTTGTACGCTCCCCGCTATGGGCATGCCTGCTGACGAACGGCTCGGACTGGACATCAAGCGCGCCGAGCAGGCTCTGATCGCCGCGAAGCAGGCGGCCGTCCGGCCGGCCGGGCTGACCGTTCCGCAGTACGCCGCGCTGTTCGCCTTGTCCGACAGCCCCGGCATCTCGGGCGCGGCGCTGGCGAGAGCGTGTCTCGTCACTCCGCAGGCCATGACCGTGGTGCTCAAGAACCTGGAGGAACGCGGACTGGTCGAACGGTCGCCGCACCCCTGGCACCGCAACGTCCTGGAGACCCGGCTCACGCCCGCCGGGCTCGCGGCGCTGGAGGCCGCGGACGAGCGGGCGGTGCTGATCGAACGCGCGATCGCGGGCGAGTTCAGCGCCGAGGAGCGCGCGGCGTTGCGGGCCCTGCTGGCCCGCTGCGTGGAGGCCATCGCCCGCGTGACGCCCGAATCGTGACCGGCCGCCACGCCGGGCGGGCGGGACGATTTGACGTGTTGCGGATCACGACCTAGTCTTTCACTTCGCCCCGGGTGTGAGCCGGACGCCGGTCAGGTGGACGGGCCCCAGGGCAAGCCCCTTGAAAGAGACGAGCCAATCGGCGGAGTCGCTTCGGCGTGCTCAAGCCCGAGCCGTCTGCGGGTGCGTCGCGATCGCCGAAAAACCGGTTGTTTCGACACGCCTCGGATGGCACGGTAAGTTGCGGGGGTCTCCGCGGAAGCGGAGTGCACCATCCTAAGAAGGTTGGCCGATTTTCTTCAAACCTCCGGGTTTGACGGAGAAATAGGCCGCCTGATAAAGTGAAGCAAGCAAAAAGACGCCTCCGAGTTTCGATTCGAGAGAATCAAGGCGAGGATGGACGCGTGCGTTTCTTGAGAACTCAACAGTGTGTTAAAAGCCAGTGCATGATGCACAACCCCGTTGATCGACGTTTGTCGGTTGATGGATTCCTTTTTGTTAGTTGGGTTCAGACCTTTT
>NZ_JBQQCC010000011.1:0-366786 GCF_052245635.1 Nonomuraea sp. KM88
CGGAGGAGATGTTGCTGGCCGCCGCCGGCGCGCTCGCCGCCGTCGTCACGCCCGAGGAGCTCGGCCCCAACTACATCATCCCGAGCGTCTTCCACCCCGACGTGTCCACCGCCGTCGCCGCCGCCGTGCATGTCACGGGGGCACACCGCGGCCCATCGAGCCACAACTCAGCGCGCGGTCGGAAAGAGAGTTGGCAATAGCCCCGGCCACGATGGCCTGGCAGATGGTCGAGACCGTGGACTCGGACCGAGCGTCCTCGAGGGCCGAGCGCGTCGGCCAGCAGTTCCGGCCCCAACAGGTCTCGATGGCGTTCGGTCTGCGGTTGGCCGGTGTCGTGTGTTGCTGCGCAGGCCCGGCTGGCTGAGCGCGGGTTCCCTGTGCCCGGCCGCTGACGCCGGGCCACGCCGATGTCGAGGCGGGCCGCGGCGATATCGTGGACGTCGTTCGCCGAGCGTTTCCGCACCGTGTCGGGCGTGCCGCCGCTGACCTACCTCAACCGGTGGCGGATGCTGCCGGCCCGGCGGGCACTCCACGACGGCGACGTCCGCGTCGGGTCGCCGGCGACCAAACTGGGGTACGCGGTCGCCCGTGGACACGATCGTGCGGCGCGCCGAGCCGGCGATGCCGTCAGGCGCCACTCGGCCGTCGGCGGCGCTCTCGGTCCCATTGGTCGAGGAGCTTGGGGAACTCGCGGCCCATGAAGCCGTACATGTCGCGCATGAGCTCCAGCCTGGCCCGGCTCTTGGGGTTGTCGCCGACGGCGGCGAGGCCCTGTTCGGCGAGCTGTGCGAACGCGGTGAACTCGGCCATCTTGGCCCTGAATGCGCGTCCGAAGACGTCCTCGGTCAGCCGGTAGTGATCGCGGCGGCCTCGCGGCGGGCGGAAGCGCTCGACGAGCCCGCCCCGTTCGAGCTGGCCCAGGGCGACGCTCATGCTGCTCTTGGCCACGCCAAGCTGCTCGCACAACGTCGGGGCGTCGGCGGAGTCGTCCGGATCGGCCAGGAGCGCGCCGATGACGCGGCCTGCCGTACGGCTGAGCCCCAGACGTTCGAAGTACAGCCCGGCACTTTCCACGAACTCCTCGGCACCGGTCACGCACAGATTCTAGTCTGTTCGGATTGTTCCGAACAGACTAGAATCTCTGCATGTTGTCCATCGCCATCACCGGCGCCGGCTCCGGGATCGGCCTGCGCGCCGCCCGCGCCCTCGCCGCCGCGGGCCACCACGTGCTGGCGCTGTGCCGAGACCCCGATCGGGGCCGCGCCGCGCTGGCCGACATCAACGCCCGCGCCGCGCACCCGGCCGACCTGGTCCAGGCGGACCTGTCGGCGCCCGCCTCCATCGAGGCCGCCGCCGAGCAGCTCGCGCGGACCGCCGGTCGCCTCGACGTGCTCATCAACAACGCCGCCGTCTTCGACCAGACGCTCCGCGCGCCCCAGTTCGCGGTGGACGGGCACGAACTGTTCTGGACGACCAACCACCTGGGTCCCTTCCTGCTGACCGCACGCCTCAGCCGGCTGCTCGCCGCCGCAGACAGGCCTCGCGTGATCAATGTCGCCAGCAAGGGCCTGCTCTCGATGCCACGCATCCGGATCCGTTTCGACCAGCTCGACGACCCGAGCTGGTACAGCCCGACCCGCGCCTACTACCACGCCAAACTCGCCCAGATCATGACCACGTTCACCCTGGCCGAGAGGGCCGCAGGACACCTGGAGACGACCTGCGTGCGCGTCCCCGCCGTACGTCTCGACCCGGACCGCGTGGCGGCCATGCCCTGGTTGCAGCGCACCTTGTACGCCCCCAAGAACCGCATGGCCGCCCCCGCCGAACGTCTCGGCGGGACCTACGCCCGGCTGGCCACCTGGGACGGGACCCTACCGGGACCCTACGTGGACGAAGACCTCCGCCCGGTCCGCGCCCCGGCCTTCGCCTACGACGAGGCCGCGCGCGAACGCCTCTGGACGGTGTCCCAGGCCGCCACCGGCCACCCCACCTGGGCCTGGTGACCGCGGAGGCCCCGTCACGAACGCTTCCTGGCCACGTTGTCCTCCATTCGCCGGAACGGGCGGGAGGTGATCGTTCCCGTTCTCCGCCGGTCGCCACCGTTCGCGGATAGTTGATACGTTGATGGCAGGTGTGCCGGGAAGTCTGGTCGGCGATTCTCATCGTCGACCACGAAAGAGGCACGAAGATGCGCGCAGGCGATCTCGCATGCGATTTTCCGACCGTCACCGCGGACACCTCGGTGTACGCCGCCGCCCGGCTCCTCGCCGAGCAGGACCTGCCGGGCCTCATCGTGGTCGACGAGCACGGATTGCCCGTCACCATCCTGCCCGGCACGCAGGTGCTCAGGCTGGCCGTGCCCGGCTACTGCCAGGACGATCCGGCGCTGGCGCGGGTCGTCGACGAACCACACGCAGACCGGTTCCTGCACGCTCTGACCGGCCGGACCGTCCGCGAGGCGCTACCGGCACAGCCGCGCGAACTGCCGATCAGCGACCCCGATGCCACCATCCTGGAGCTGGCCGCGTTGATGGCGCGCACGCACAGCCCGCTCGTGGCCGTGGTGAACGACGGGCGGCTGCTGGGGGCGGTCACGCTGCAGGCGCTGCTGGACCGGGCGGTGGCCGCGTGACCGTCACCGCATGGCTGGCGGTGGCGGTCTTCCTGTGCGCGTACGCGCTGATCGCCACCGAGAAGATCCACCGCGTCGCCGCCGCGCTCGGCGGCGCCGGCCTCATGCTGCTGATCCACGCCACCGACGCCGGAGCCGCGTTCTTCGACGAGCACACCGGCATCGACTGGAACGTCATCTTCCTGCTGCTCGGCATGATGGTGATCGTCGGCGTGCTGAAACAGACCGGCATCTTCGAATACCTGGCGATCTGGGCGGCCAAACGCGCCAAGGGCCATCCGTACCGGCTGATGGTGCTGCTGGTGGTCATCACCGCCGCCGCCTCGGCGCTGCTGGACAACGTCACCACCGTGCTGCTGATCGCGCCGGTGACCTTCCTGGTGTGCGAGCGGCTGGCGCTGAACGCGGCGCCGTTCCTCATCGCCGAGGCCATGGCCTCCAACATCGGCGGCGCCGCCACCCTGGTCGGCGACCCGCCGAACATCATCATCGCCAGCCGCGCGGGCCTGAGCTTCAACGACTTCCTCATCCACATGGCGCCCCTCGTCATCGTGCTGATGATCGTCTTTATCGGGTTGTGCCGGATCCTGTTCAGGAGGTCCTTCCACTACGACCCGGACCGCGCAGCCGAGATCATGGCGCTCGACGAGCGGGAGGCCATCGCCGACCGGCGGCTGCTCTGGCAGAGCCTCGCCGTGCTGGCCCTGGTCATGATCGGGTTCGTGCTCCATCCCGTGCTGCACTACGAGCCGTCGGTGGTGGCCATCCTCGGCGCGGGCGTCCTGGTGGCCGCCACGAAGGTGACCACCGAGGACGCGATCGAAGAGGTGGAGTGGCCGACGCTGGTGTTCTTCGCCGGGCTGTTCGTCATGGTCGGGGCGCTCGTGGAGACCGGCGTGATCGGCCAGATCTCCCAGGCCGCGACGGCCGCCACCGCAGGCCGGCCGGAGCTCACCACCATGGGCCTGCTCTGGGCCTCGGCCGGGTTGTCGGCCATCGTCGACAACATCCCCTACGTCGCCACCATGAGCCCCATCGTCGCCGAACTGGTCCAGGCGGGCGGCGGCAACGACCAGGCCCAGGTGTTGTGGTGGGCGCTGGCCTTCGGCGCCGACCTGGGCGGCAACGCCACCGCCGTCGGCGCGGCGGCCAACGTCGTCATCCTCGGCATCGCCGCCCGCAACGGCACCCCGATCAGCTTCTGGCAGTTCACCAAGTACGGCCTGGTCGTCACCATGGTGACCATCACGCTGACCGCGCCGTACCTCTGGTTGCGCTACCTGACCTGACGTTCACCTCGCGGAGCGTGCCCGGCCGGCCCATGCCCCTCTCAGGACTCCATGTGGGACTGGAACCACTGCAGCATCGGTTGCGGGCGTCTCTGGAACTCCAGGTAGCCGTCAAAGCGGCGGTTGGTACCGCGGATCCACTGGAGTTTCTTGTCGGCGACCGGAATGTTGTCGAACATCGTCTGCACGTCGCTCGGGTGGGTCAGCGTGTCGTCGTGCACCTGGTAGAGGAACGTCGGGACCCGGACCCCCTTGGCCCACTCCTGTGGCTGCCGCGCCGCGAACGGGATGCCGGTGCGCAACACCACCCGCCTTTCCAGCTCGCCGATGCGGTCGGCGGGCACGCCCGCCATGACCAGCCGCCGCGCCATGATGACCTCCATGGTGACCGGTTGCGGCCCCACCAGGCAGCGCACGCCCTCGAACGCCCGCGGGTCCCTGGTCATCGCGTGAAACGTGGCGCTGCAGCCCAGGCAGCGGCTGAACAGGCCGATCCGCATGCGTCGCGTGTCCGGGCGTTCGCGTGCGTACCGCAGCGAGCCGAGGACGTCGCGCGACTCGAAGATCCCGCTGGAGGCGATGCCGCCGTTGGCGGCTCCGCTGAGGCCGTAGTTGCGCAGGTCGTAGGCGAGCACGTTGTACCCGGCGTCGTGCAAGATCTTGTAGTCGGGTAGGAGGTCCACCTCGATGTCGTTGTCGCTGGAACTCCAGATGGACTTCCACGGTTCCAGCTGGCCGGGCAGCCCGGCCCGGCTGAATCCCATCGGGTGATTGGCGATGATCAGCTTGTCGGATCCCCGAGCAGGGATGAACCAGCCCTCGATGGGCACGCCGTCAACCGCCTGGAAGGAAACGTCCTCGTGGTCGAGGCCCTGCTCCTCCGGCGAATGCATGATCGGCGAGCGGAGTTGGTTGCCGAACGCGTCGGCCATCTGCTGCAGGATCTGGTCCTCGTCGGGGGCCGTCGACGCGGCCCTCGCCGTACCCGCCAGGAGCGGGATGGCTGACAGTCCGGCCGCCGCTCCCAGCACGGCGCGGCGAGTTGCTTCAGGCATGTGGCTCTCCATCTTCTGGTAAGGCAGGGCCCCGGTCGGACGGGGTGCGCAGCTCCGCCGAGCCGGCAGGATCACGCATCAACGCCACCATCGTCGGAAGGCCGGCGCGCGAAGTCCAAAGCCTGCGCGGCATCGCCATACGTTCGAGGCATCACCCGACGTCAGCCGCGGGCTATGCTGCAGGCATGGCGGAATCAGCGCCGGATCTGGACCTACGATCAGTGCGCTATTTCACGGTCGTCGCCGAGCACCGGCACTTCGGACGGGCCGCCGAAGCCCTGCACATCACCCAGCCCTCCCTGAGCCGCCAGATCCGCGGCCTGGAGCGGCAGCTCGGCGCCGCTCTGCTGGACCGCACCCCGCACGGCACCAGGTTGACCGAGGCGGGCGAGGTGTTCCTGCCCCGCGCCAAGGCGTTGCTGCGATCATCGGCGCAGGCGGTGGCCGCCACCCGCGCCGCGGCGCACCCCAGCAGGATCGCGGTCGGGCACACCCTGCACGTGCCCGTCATGCCCGCCGTGCGCGAGCTGCGTCATCGGCATCCCGACGCCGACGTGCGCGTGGTGCAGCTGGCCTGGAACGAACCGCGCGCCGCGCTGCTGGAGTGCCGGGTGGACGTGGTGGTGTGCCGGCTGCCGCTCCGTGACGAGGGGCTCCGCGTGACGACTCTCTACGACGAGCCGCGGGTCCTTCTCGTCGCCCGCGATCACCGCCTGGCCGGCAAGGAACGGGTGACCCTCGACGACATCGGTGACGAAGCCCTGCCGCGCCTGCCCGACACGGCCTGGAACGCCTACTGGCGGATCGACCCGCGGCCGGACGGCAGTCCCGCGCCGGACGGCCCGCTCGTCGAGGCGCCTGAGGAGAAGTTCGAGATCGTCGCGGCCGGGCAGGCCGTGGCCATCGTCTCGGCCGGCCTACGCGCGGAGACCCTCCACCCCGGCCTCACCAGCATCCCCTTGGAGGGAGTGAAGCCGAGCCAGGTCGCCCTCGCCACTCGAGCAGGCGATGGCAACCCCCTGCTCGCGCCCTTCCTCAAGGCCGCCCTGACGCGCCTCACAGGCGGTTGGCAGCCCTTCGGCGAAGACCCCCGGACGTAGGCTCCTGGACATGGCCGGCCGCATTCTCGTCCTGAACACGGGATCCTCCTCGATCAAGTACGAGCTCATCGACGTCGAGACCCGCGAACGCCCGGCCCGCGGCCTGGTCGAACGCATCGGCGAGAAGATCGGGCGGCTCACGCACCGGGCCGGCGGCCGGCCGCCGTACGTGAGGGAGCGGACCTTCTCCGGGCACGGCGAAGGGCTGGAGACGATGATGGAGGCGTTCGCCGCGGCAGGCCCCGAGCCGGCCCCCGTCGCGGTCGGGCACCGGGTCGTGCACGGCGGGACCAGGTTCGCCGAGGCCGTGGTCGTCGACGACGAGGTGATCGCCGCGATCGAGGAGCTCGCTCCGCTCGCTCCCCTGCACAACCCGGTCAACCTCGCCGGGATCCGGCTCGCGCGCAAGGTGTTTCCCGACGTGCCCCAGGTGGCCGTGTTCGACACCGCCTTCCACCGCACGTTGCCGCCCGAGGCGTACACCTACGCCGTGCCCCGGGACTGGCGCGAACGGCTCGACGTGCGCCGCTTCGGCTTCCACGGCACCTCCTGCGCCTACGTCTCCCGCCGCGCCGCCGCCCTGCTCGGCCGCGACCTCGCTGGCCTCAACCTGATCGTGCTGCACCTGGGCAACGGCGCCAGCGCCACGGCCGTCTCCGGCGGCCGCAGCGTCGACACCTCCATGGGCATGACGCCCTTGGAGGGGCTGGTCATGGGGACGCGCTCCGGCGACGTCGACCCCGCCATCGCCGGCTACCTCGCCCGGACGGACGGCATCGACGCCCAGCGGACCGAGCATGCGCTCACCCACCGCAGCGGCCTGCTCGCCCTGGCCGGGAGCCTCGACATGCGTGAGGTGCGCGGCCGCCACGACGACGCGGCCCGGCTGGCCCTGGACATCTACACCCGGCGCATCCGCAAGTACGTCGGCGCCTACTACGCGCTGCTCGGCCGGGTGGACGCGATCGTGTTCACCGGCGGCGTGGGCGAGCACGACGCCGCCACCCGCGCTGACTCCCTGACCGGCCTCGACCGCCTGGGCATCACCGTGGATCCCGCGCTCAACGAGCCGGACACTGCCGGTGAACGGGCTGTCTCGCCTCCCGGCGCCGAGGTGCCGGTGCTGGTCATCCCCACCGACGAGGAGTGGGAGATCGCCCGCCAGGCCCTCGCCGTCATCTCCTGACAGGCGGCGCGGCGACCCCTCGGCGAGTGGAACTGCCGCGGTTGCCGACAATGGTGAACATGACACGTGCGGTGTACGTCGCGGCGGGCGAGGCGGGAAGCAACAAGGGCACGGTCGCCCTCGGCATGGTCGAGCTGCTGTCCCGGCAGGTGGAGACCGTGGGCGTGTTCCGGCCGGTCGTGCGTACGGGGCGCGAGGACAATCTGATCAACACCATCCGGAGCAGATTCCAGCTCGCCATGCCGTACGAAACGTACGCGGGCGTCACCTACGACGAGGTGCACGCCGACGCCGAGCGTGCCGCCGGCGACATCGTGGCCCGCTACCGCGCGCTCGCCAGGCGGTGCGACGCGGTGGTCGTGGTCGGAACCGATTACACCGACGTGGGCGCGCCCACCGAGTTCGAGTTCAACGCCAGGCTCGCAGCGGATCTGGGAACGCCGGTGCTGAACGTGGTGAGCGGGAAGGGCAGGACGGCCCCGCAGATCGCCGCCGCGGTCGAGCTGTCGTCCCGGCAACTGGCGCAACACCACGCAAGGGAGCTCGCGGTCGTGGTCACCCGGGCGGCTGCCGAGCCCGTCGCGATCGACCACCCGACACCGGTGTTCGCCCTGCCCGAAACCCCCTCTCTGCGCGCGCCCACCGTCGCCGACCTGCTGAACGCCTGCGACGGCCGGCTTTTCCTCGGCGAGCGCGACGGGCTCGGCCGGGAGGCGAGCGCGCTGATGGTGGGCGCGATGTCGCTGCCCGGCATTCTGGACCGCTACACCGAAGGCGCCGCGGTGATCATCCCGTCTGATCGGGCCGCCGCGCTCCTGCCCGGGCTGATCGCGGCGCATGCGGCGCCCGGCTTCCCCGCCCTGTCGGCGGTGATCATGACGGGTGGCACGGATCTGCCCGGCCCGGTGGACCGGCTGCTCGGCAGCATGGCCATTCCGCTGCCGGTGATCGGCACCGACCACGACACCTTCGACACCGCGACCCGCCTGTCGGCCGTGGACGGCCAGTTCACCCCCGAGGCCGGCGGGAAGATCGACACGGCTCTGCGGCTGTTCGCCGAGCACGTCGACGGGCGGTTGCTGCTCGATCGGCTGGCGATCGCCAAGACCGACGTCGTCACGCCGCTGATGTTCGAGTACGAGCTGCTGGAACGGGCGCGTGGCCGCCGCCGGCACATCGTGCTGCCCGAAGGTGAGGAGCCGCGCGTCCTGCGGGCGGCCGACGTCCTGCTCCGCCGTGGCGTGGCCGAGCTCACCCTGCTCGGCGACGAGGAGCGCATCAGGGTGCAGGCCGCCCAGCTCGGCCTGGACCTGGACGACGCCAGGGTGCTCAGCCCGTTCGACGCGGAGCTGCGCGAGCGGTTCGCCCGCGAGTACGCCCGACTCCGGGAGCACCGGGGCATGACCGTCGAACTCGCCCGCGACACCGTCACCGACGTGTCCTACTTCGGGACGCTGATGGTGCACACGGGCATGGCCGACGGCATGGTCTCGGGCGCGGCGCACACCACCGCCCACACCATCAGGCCGGCGTTCGAGATCCTGCGCCTGGGGCTGGTCTCCAGCGTGTTCTTCATGTGCCTGGCCGACCGGGTGCTGGTGTACGGCGACTGCGCGGTCAATCCCGATCCCACCGCCGAGCAGCTCGCCGACATCGCGATCTCCTCAGCCCGCACCGCCACCCTGTTCGGCGTCGATCCCAAGATCGCCATGCTGTCGTACTCGACGGGCGCCTCGGGCGCCGGCGCCGATGTCGACAAGGTCCGCACCGCCACCGACCTGGTCCACCGGCGCCGTCCTGACCTGCCGGCGGAAGGGCCGATCCAGTACGACGCGGCCGTCGACCCCGCGGTGGCGCGGACGAAGATGCCCGGCAGCCAGGTGGCCGGGCGCGCCACCGTCTTCGTGGTGCCCGACCTCAACACCGGCAACAACCTCTACAAGGCGGTCCAGCGCAGCGCCGGCGCCGTCGCGGTGGGACCAGTGCTCCAAGGGCTGCGCAAGCCGGTCAACGACCTGTCCCGCGGTGCCACCGTCGCCGACATCGTCACCACCGTGGCCATCACTGCCGCGCAGGTATGCGACCACGAACCAATCGACAACGGCTGAAACGGCGATACGCCGCTGAGCCACCCAGGACGGCAGCCCCGGTCACGCACCTGCCGTCCTGCTTCCCCTTCCTGGACCTTCGTCCCTGGGCTGCGTGTTCGTTTCCTGCGAAAACAGGTATGCGAAACGATGCGGCGGTTCTGCCGAGCTAGGAGCAGGGAGGACGACGTGGTGGTTCCCACACGGCCCGGTCTGTCGTCCGGAGAAGCCGAGGCGCGTCTGGAGCGGGACGGGCCCAACCTGCTCCCGGAGAAGCCGCCCGTCCCCCTGTGGCGGAGGGTCGCCGTCCACCTGCGCGATCCACTGATCAACGTCCTGCTCGTGGCGGCGGCGCTGACCGTAGCCACGGGTGACTGGACCGACACCGCCGTGATCATGCTGGTGGTCCTCGTCAACACCTCCGTCGGGGTCGTGCAGGAGGTGCGCGCCGACCGGGCGATCACGGCGTTGTCACAGCTCACCGCCCCGACAGCGCGTGTGATCCGCGACGGCTCGCAGAAGGAGATCCCGGCGGCCGACGTGGTCGTCGGAGACCTGCTGGCCCTGGCGGAGGGCGACATCGTCGTGGCCGACGCCACGGTGGCGGAATCGGCCGCGTTGCTCGTCGACGAGTCGTCGCTGACGGGAGAGTCCGTACCGGTGGACAAGGCCGTCGACGACCAGGTCTCGTCCGGCACCGTCGTGGTGCGAGGACGTGGCGCGGCGACGGTCACCGCCGTGGGGGCGGCGAGCACGAGCGGCCGGATCGCGTCCATGATGGTCAAAGGAGCCGGTCTGACGCCGTTGCAACGCCGCCTGGTGGGGGTCGGCCGCCTGCTGGCCGGCGTGGCGGTGGCGCTGTCGGCGCTCGTGCTGGCGCTGGGTCTGGTCCGCGGGCAACCGGTCGAGCTGATGGTGGTGACCGCGATCAGCCTGGTGGTCGCGGCGGTGCCCGAGTCCCTTCCCGCGGTCGTGACTCTGAGCCTGGCCCTGGGAGCCCGCCGGATGGCGGCGCGCAACGCTCTCGTACGCAGGCTGCCCGCCGTGGAGACGCTGGGCGCGGTGACCGTGCTCGCCACCGACAAGACCGGCACCCTCACCGAAGGCAGGATGGTCGCGCGGCGCCTCTGGACTCCCTCGGGAGAAGCCACGATCACCGGCTCCGGATACGCACCCGACGGCGAGATCGTACGCGACGGCTCCCTCCACGACGCCCACCTCACCGGCCTGCTCGTGGCGAGCGTGCTCTGCAACGACGCCAGATTGTCGCCGCCTCAGGGCGACGGCGGGGAGTGGGCGGCGCTGGGCGATCCCACCGAGGCGGCCCTGCTCGCCGCCGCCGCCAAGCTCGGCCTCGACCGCGAGCACCTGCACGAGCGCTTTCCACGGCTGGCCGAACGTCCCTTCGACAGCGAACGCAAGCGGATGAGCACCGTGCATCGCCTGCCCGGCGGACGTGGCCGGGTGATCTGCAAGGGCGCCCCCGAGGTGCTGCTCCGCCCGCCCTTTCTGGCCGGCGACCCGGAGTCGGCGGCCCGCGCCGCCGAACGCGCCGAGCAACTCGCCCGGGAGGGTTACCGGGTCCTGGCGGTGGCCGGCCGCGATCTGGACGCCGTCCCGGAGACGGCGCCGGAGAGCGGGCTGTCCCTGCTCGGGCTGGTCGCGCTCCTGGACCCTCCGCGCCCGGCCGCGGCCACCGCCATCGCGGACTGCAAGCGGGCCGGCATCAGACCGCTCCTCATCACCGGCGATCACCCCGGGACCGCCCGCGCCATCGCCGCCGACCTGGGCATCATCGGCACCGGCGATCCGGTTGTGGACCTCCGGGCCCCATGGACGCCCGACCATCCCCAGGCCCGCGTGTACGCCCGGGCCACCCCCGGGCAGAAGCTCGAGATCATCGAGGATCTGCGGACGCGCGGCGAGACCCTGGCCATGACCGGAGACGGCGTCAACGACGGCCCCGCGCTGCGCCGCGCCGACATCGGCGTGGCCATGGGCGAGCGCGGGACCGAAGTCGCCCGCCAGGCCGCCGACCTCGTGCTCGCCGATGACGACCTGGACACCGTGGTCGCGGCCGTCGAGGAAGGCCGCCGGGTCTACGCCAACATCCGCCGGTTCCTGGTCTACGGCCTGTCCGGCGGAGCGGCCGAGATCGCCGTGATGTTGCTGGGACCGTTCGCCGGTCTCGCCGTCCCGCTCCTCCCCGCCCAGATTCTGTGGATCAACCTGCTCACCCATGGACTGCCCGGCGTGGCTCTCGGCGGCGAACCCTCCGTACCCGGATCCATGACCCGCCCGCCGCGGCCGCCCGGCGAGAGCATCCTCGGCGCGGGACTGTGGCAGCGCCTGATCCGCATCGCCGTCGTCCTCACGGCCGTCACCCTCGGCGTCGCCGTCTGGGCCCACCAGACCGGCCGCCCCTGGCAGAGCATGGCCTTCTTCGCCCTCGGCGCCACGCAACTCGGCGTCGCGCTCGGTTCCCGCACCCGGCCCGGCTCGCGGACCAACCCCTTGCTGCTGCTCTCCGTCGCCGGTGCGCTCGTCCTGCAACTCGCGGGCCTGTACCTGCCGCTGCTGCAGGACTTGCTCGGCACCGAACCCCTCGCCCCGGGTGATCTGCTGATCGTCAGCGCGCTGTCGGTCCTCGGCTATGCCGCCGCCCGCCTCGACCGGATCCTGCACCCACACCGGCCGGCCCGATCACCAGCCATGGCAGGTGGATGATCTGGCGATAACCGGCTGGTCCACGCCGGGTCGAGGGGCGAGCGCATGCCCGCGCGTCACTCGGTTCGGGCGGTGACCAGCCAGGCCGAGGCAAGCAGTCGTACGGCGTCGTCGCGCTCATAGCGGCGCAATGTTTCTGCCAACGCGGACCGGGCTCTTGCCATGGCGGTCTCTTCAGCACCGGAGACGAAGCCGGCCAGTTGAACGTCGAGCAGGAAATCCGCAGCGTGGGCGGCATCATCGCCCAGCTCGGTGAGGTACTCCACGGGGGACGTCGCAATGGCCGTGAAGCCCGCGTCGTTGAGCACGTCGCGGATGTGCGCCGGGTCGGTGAAGTCCGCGACCCCTCCCAGGCTTTCTTGGGGGTCCGGGGTGGGAAGATGCCGGGCCAGCGTGTCGAGGATCACGTCCGTCTGGTTCTCACCTGCGCGGTGACACAGGAACGCCAGGCGGCCCTTGGGGCGGAGCGACCGTCTGATGTTGGCGAAAGCGGCGACGGGGTCGTCGAAGAACATGACCCCGGCGCGGCTGATGGCCACCTCGAAGTGCGCGTCCTCCAACGGGTGGACCTGGGCGTCCCCGCGCTCGAAGGTGATGTTGCCGATGGCTTCCTCTACCGAGAGGCGTCGGGCGATCTCCAGCATCGGAGCCGACAGGTCGATCCCGACGGCATGCCCGCCGGCCGCCTGACGTGCGGCGATCCGCGTGGTGTCGCCCGTACCGCAGCCGATGTCCAGAACCCGGTCACGCTCGCCGATGCCCGCGGCGGCGAACAGGTGCTCGTTGGCAGGTGCGGCCATGCGATTTAGACGTTGATGGTGATCGGCCCAGGCCCTGCCTTCCTCGCCGTTCCACTCCTCCTCCTGCCTGGCATTGGCCACGAGTGTCATGAGGACGCCTCCGCATCGCTCAACTGCTTGACGAAGTGCCCGCGGCAGTGAGGGCAGCAGAACCCGTAGGTCTTCCCGCCGCGCTCCAGGATGACAGCGTCCTGGAGCGGGACGGTGGCGCCGCAGACCGGATCGACGATCGAGTCGTCCGGGACCGGGGCCGCAGGGCCGATCTTGGCTCGCTCGATCAGCTGCAGGACGTCGGAGGAGCGCTGGGCCCGCCCGTGCAGGCCGTAACCGCCTTCGGGAAGGCTGATCACGTGCACCCCGGGATCGGCGGCCACCGGCTCCCCGTCCACGGCCGACAACAGGCGCCGCCCGGTCAGCCGCCCGGCGAGGCTTCGTCGCTCTTGCGCATCGAAAACACCCTTGGGCACCAGTAGCTCAACGAACAGCATCGTCGCTATGTCCTTTTCGAAGAGAGGGTCCGTCAGTGGAAATGCTTCCGCGCCGGATCCCTCTCCGTCGTCGGCCCATAGACGGCTCTCCCGGCTACCTCGCCGGTCTTAGCGGGCAGGAACTCTACGACCTGGGGAGTAGTGCGAGGGCTCTCCTCCTCGAACGTGGCACGGTCCACGCGCATCGGACACCGGTGAGGCTGACGGTGAAGCGGTGCGGTCGATCTGATGGGGGCATACCTGGTTTCGCAGGTCAGCCGGACACCAAGGAGGTACGCGATGGCGATCGATGCGATCGTGGGCTATGACGGGTCGCCCATGGCGGCGGCGGCGATCGATGCCGGCATCAGCCGGGCCGCGTCGCGCACGCTGGTGTCCGGCGTCACAGTGATCGCCGGGGAGGTCATCAGTTGGGATGCCGTGGCTCCTGTGGCCTTCTCGTGCTCGCGCCGGCGGTGGCGGGACTCGAACATCGACATGCCATGACGTACCGGTTCGATCTCCTTGAGCAGCAGGTCGTCCTCGGAGACCACGCCCATCGGCCGCCGGTCGGTGTCGATCACGGTGACCGCGCCGACCGCGAACCGCTTCATCGCGGCCACGATCTCGGCGAACGACGCGTCCGCGAGCACCGCGATGGCAACGCGTCCCATGATCTCCCTGACTTCGATCGACATGATGTCCACCTCGCTTCCCACGTCCCAGGCTCACGTACGGCGGCCCGCCCGGTCAGCGGCGAACGTCCCCGATGACCGGGCCGAAGGTCCCACCAGGCTGCGTCCGACGGTGCCGGTCACGACGAGGTCAGCCCTGCACCGGCAGCACCGGCTCAAGGCGGAACATCCCCGTGATGACCTCATCCGACGGCTTCTCCGGCCGAACATGGCCCGCCACGGCCCTCAACACGTCCCTGGCGGTGATCAGCCCGACCAGGCCATCACCGGACAGCACGGGTAGGGCATCACAATCCGCGTCGACCATGACCGCCGCGACGCGTTCCAGCGGCGTGTCCGGATGGACGCGCGGCCGGCGTTCACCCGTCAGCAGCTCCCGCACCTGACGGTTCGACTGCTCCCTCAGGCTGCCTGACCAGGAGGCCGCCAGATCCTCCCGCGAGAGGATCCCGAGCACGTCGGCACCGTCCAGGACGGGGAGATGGTGCACCTGGGCTCGGCGCATCAGCTCCCAGGCCATGAGCGGCGACTCGTCCAGCTTGACCGCCACCAGAACGCGGCTCATCACCTGCCGCGCCGTGAGCGACTCGATCCCCATGACTCCTCCTCGGCCCTGGTCGCGTGACCGGTGCGTCGTCCTTTACGCGGGTCGCGTTCCTGGCTCCACTCTCGCGAAGCGGGGAACCGGCCGCCGGAGGCGGAAGTCCTCAACGACGGCGCCATTGGTCCCATCCATCCGCCGGCCATGTCGCGTCCGCTGACCAACGACTGCCCGGCTCGGGACTTCCGGCCCTGAAACCTCGCCTTCCCGCGAGATGCGATGGAAGCAACCAGAAAAGGCGCCTCGCCGCACGAGGGCCAGACAGGAGCTGACCGCCATGCGCATGACCGTCGCGGACGTGATGACCGTCAAGGTCGTCTCCCGCCACCGCCCGACCTGGGGGGCACCGGCATCACGTCACCGGACGCGAGGCGGGAGCGCGGCGGCGGATCAAGGCGGCGGGGTCACCGCCACCGGGCACCGGGCTTCGGCCAGGGCGATCTGAGTCACCGGTCCCAGCAGAAGGCGAGGAGGCGAATCGTTCCCCCGGGTGCCGAGCACGAGGAGGGTCGCGTTCTTCGTCGCGTCGATCAGCGCCCGTTGTGGCCGTTCGGCCACGAATTCTGTGGTGACGGAAACCGTGGGTGCCTGGAGGTCAGCTGGGACGTCGCGTCGCGGAACCGTGCCTCCGCCCCACTGCGGTCGCCTGGGAGTCGACGAACGGCTGCCAGTCAGGCCCGGCCGGCAGCCCGTAGTCTCGCCAGCAACAGATGGCGGTCACGGCGCAGCCGCGGAGCGCGGCCTCCTCCAGGCCGAAACCCAACGCCGCCAGGCTGGCAGGCGAGCCATCGACACCGACCACGATGCGTGGTGCGTCGCCGGTCGGCATCGCGTCAGACCGGACGACGATGACCGGCCGGGCACTGTGGGCGGGCACCTGCACAGCGGCCGATCCCACCTGCAGGTCTTCGAAACCACCTTGCCCCCGCAGGCCCAGCACCGTCAGCTCGGCCTCGCGTGCGACCCGCAGGAGCGCCGTGGAAGCCGTTCCTCTCTCCAGACGCGGAAGGACGTCCACGCCGGGGGCCAGGCCACGAGCACGGTGCACACCCTCGTCCACGACTTGGGCGGCGACCCGCTCGACCTGCGCCAGGACCTCACGCTCAACGGGCCGGCGCGGATACGGCCAGTGCCAGGCATGGCACACCAGAACGGAGGACTCGCGTAGCCGCGCCTCCTCGACCGCCCAGCGCAACGCCACCGCGCTCGCGGGCGACTCATCGTAGCCGACCAGTACGGGCCGTCCCATCATCGCCTCCCCGGGGCCTCAGCGGACGATCGCGACCGGGCAGGGCGCCTTGCGCAGCATGGCCGCCGCCACCGAGCCGAACCGTCCGTGCGGGCTGCCGACCACCACCAGGGTCGCGTCGGAGACGGCGGCGAGCGCCTCGCCCGCTCGTTCCTGCGGCGTCCGCGCCTCGATGGCGACCTTCGGCTGCTTCTGCCTCCATGGCGCGAGGGTCTCTGCCAACCAGCTCTCGGCCGCATGCTGAACGGCCAGCGGATCCATGACCGGGAACGTCATCCCTCCCCAGGCCACCGGTGGCTGGCGCCAGGCGTGCACGACCACCAGGGGAAGGCCGCGCATGGCGGCTTCCGCGCAGGCGAATCCAAGCACCGCGTCGGCCTTGTCGTCGGTCGCCACACCCGCCACGATCGGCCCCGGGTGGGGCTTTCGCGGCAGAGCACCCATACCGCGGACGACGATGACCGGGCACCGCGCGTTGGACACCGCGTGCGCCGCCACGGAGCCGATGACCGCCCTCGCCATCGCGCCCAGCCCGCGGGAGCCGACCACGAGGAGTGCGGCATCGGCCGACAGTTCCTCCAGACGGCTGGTCGTCGAGCCCTCGTACAGGTCCGTTCGCACGTGCAGGCCGCTGGAACTGGCGCGCGCGCAGTCGGCGCCGTGCCACAACACGTGCTCGGCCGCGCGGCGCAGCGACTCGCGGGCCGCCGAATCCCCGTCACCGTACGGCCACTGCCACGCGTGACAGACGGTGAGCGGCAGCTTTCGCAGCTCGGCCTCGTCCATCGCCCAGTCCAGCGCCTGCATCGAGTGGTCGGAGCCGTCATAGCCGCTGACCACGCCCAATGTCTCGTTCACCTGTCCACTCTCGGCAGATCGCACCGCAGGACGACAGGGACACACTTGTCCGAATTAGAAGCTTTCGCATTCTTTCGCCCGAACTTTGGCCGGGCATCGACGAAACGACGCCGGCGAGCGCCGTACCGGGATGCGGTGGAGATCCTGATGAGGCTGCCGTCACGAACGCCGCTGGGCACTACGCCGTCACCCGGCCCCACCAGCGACCCGCTGAGCCGTCCGCGCTGCTGGGCAACCGGCTTCTGCTCCGGGCCGTGACGATCGTGCTGCTGGTCTTCGTGGGCTTCCGTCGGGACCAAGGTCCTTCGAGGCCAGGGTCGCTCAGCCCTACGAGAGGGAGCTGCCGGAGCGAAGACTGGGCGCAGGGAGGCCACTGACATGAAGCACATCGTCCTCGGCTACGACGGCTCTGACTTCGCGATGCAGGCCCTGGACTGGGCGCTCGACGAGGCAGAGCTGAGAAAACTCCCCCTGACCGTCTCGCACGCCTGGCAATGGCCCTACGGCGAGGCGGAGGAGGAGGCCAAAGCACATCTGCGCAAGGCGGCCGAGCACGTGTTGTGGCACGGAGCCGACTGCGCCCGCGCCAGCAGCTCGGGTGTACGCGTCGAAACCGACCTCCACCAAGGGTCCGCAGCCCAGCGCCTCGTCGAGCTCTCCAGCGGCGCCGAACTCGTCATTGTCGGCTCCCGCGGCCTGAGCGCGCTGCCCAGGGTGGTCGTCGGTTCGGTGGCCGGCTATGTCGCCGCCCACGCCGAATGCCCGGTGATCATCGTACGCGGCCCTGGTCCGCTGCCCGCGTCGGCGACTCCCGGGCCGATCGTCGTGGCCGACAAGGAACCCGACGCGTCCGTCCTCGAGTTCGCGTTCGGCGAGGCGGCCATACGCCAGGTCCCCGTCACCGCACAGGCGGATCTGACCGACTGGGCGGCGCGCCACCCGGGCATCCGGGTGCAGCGTGGCGATGCTCACGAGCGCGCGACCCTCACGGTCGTCGGGCGCGGCCAAGCGGCGCATTTCGGCACCGCGAACTTCCTCCTCCAACACGCGCCCTGCCCTGTCGCGGTGGTGTGAGGAAGACCTTGACTGTGCCGCCGACCCTGATGCGTTCCCGCACCGGAGGAGATGGTGTCATGTTCGCCACGACGAAGGAGACGCATACCGCCGTGGTGTTCCTGCTGGGCGAGCACGCGTACAAGCTCAAGAAGCCCGTGAACCTCGGCTTCCTCGACTTCGGCACCCTGCGCGCCAGAGAGGCGGCCTGCCGTCGGGAGGTGGAGCTCAACCGCAGGCTCGCCCCCGACGTCTACGAGGGCGTGGCGCATGTGACCGGCCCGGACGGCGAGGTCTGCGAGCATCTCGTCGTGATGCGCCGCATGCCGCGCGAACGGCGCCTGGCCACCATGGTCAGCGAGGGGAGACCCGTTGACGAGCACTTGCGGGCGATCGCGCGCCAGATCGCCGCATTGCACGCCAGGGCCCCGCACGGCCCGCGGATCGATCGGGAGGGCGCCCCGCAGGCGCTGCGCGCCCGCTGGACGGCCGGCTTCGAACAGGTGCGCGCCCTGCCCGGCCACACGATCGAGCCCGGCGTCCTGGACGAGACCGAGCGCCTCACGCTGCGGTTCCTGGACGGCAGACAACCCCTGCTCGAAACACGCGTCGCCGAGGGCCGCATCGTCGACGGACACGGCGACCTGCTGGCCGAGGACATCTTCTGCCTGGACGACGGGCCGCGGATCCTGGACTGCCTGGAGTTCGACGAGCGCCTGCGGTTCCTCGACGGGCTGGACGACGCCGCCTTCCTCGCCATGGATCTGGAACGGCTCGGCGCGCCGCGGCTGTCCGAGCTGTTCCTCCGCCGGTACGTGGAGTTCAGCGGTGATCCGGCGCCGACGGCACTGTGGCACCACTACGTCGCGTACCGGGCCTTCGTCCGCGCCAAGGTGGCCTGCCTGCGCCACTGGCAGGGCGACGTGGACGCCGGGTGGGAGGCGCGGCGGCTGGCCGAGCTCGCGCTACGTCATCTACGGGTCGGAGCGGTCGTTCTGGTGCTGGTCGGCGGGCCGCCCGGTAGCGGGAAGACGACGCTCGGCGGCTCACTGGCCGACCGGCTCGGTTACACGCTGCTACGCAGTGACCGCATCCGCAAGGAACTGGCCGGACTCGACCCTCTGCAGGCCGCCAGCGCGTCTTACCAGGAGGGGATCTACGACCCGGGGCACACCGCCGGCACGTACGCCGAGCTGCTGTCACGGGCCGAACGGTTGCTCGGGCAAGGGGAGTCGGTCGTCCTGGACGCGTCCTGGGGCGATGAGCGGCACCGGGCGATGGCCGCGGACGTTGCCGGCCGGACCTCGAGCAGCCTGATCCCGCTGCGGTGCACCGTCATGCCACAGATCGCCGTTGCGAGGCTCACCGCCCGGGGACACGAGTTCTCCGACGCGGACGAGGCCGTGCGCTCCGCCATGGACGCGGCCATGGCGCCGTGGCCTGACGCGATCGAGATCGACACGGGGACCGCCCCGGAGCAGACGCTGGCCCGCGCGCTCGATGCTGTTCATCCGCCTGAGCCGAACGTGTCCTGGCGGTTCCGGCGGCCTCGGATGGAACCCGGCTGAGTGGCCGACAGGGGACAAAGGCGCTGACCGCCCGAACCCGCGCCGACAGTCAGCAGGCGGCCTGGGCCGGGCCGGCGGAGGAGGGAAGGATTCCGGCCTGGTGGAGATGGCGGCGGGCTGCCGCGATGGCCTCCGGGGTCGAGGCGAACACCTGCCCGGCCTCGTCCAACCGGGCGATCACGCCCAGGGCGTGCAGCGGCCGGTGGTGACCGTCGCGGATGCCGGAGACGTACACGGTGATGCCGCGTCGTTGGAGGCGGGCGATCGCGTCGCCGAGCACCAGCGCGCCGCTGGCGTCGATCGTGGTGATGCGCGACAGGCGCAGGATGACCACCGAGACGTCGGCGACCTCGGACAGCTCCAGCAGGAACCGGTGCGCCGCGGCGAAGAACAGCGGCCCGTCCAGCCGGTAGGCGACGATGTGCTCGGCCAGCAACGCGTGCTCTTCGGCGTCGTGGTCACCCGGCAGGTCCGCTTGCAGCGGCACGGTGTCCAGACGGACGTTCCTGGCGATGGCGCGCAGCGCGAGCGCGCCGGCGACGATCAGCCCGAGGATGACGGCGGCGACCAGATCCAGGGCGAGAGTGGCGATCGCGGTCAGTGCCAGGACGACGGCGTCGGCCCGGGTGGAGCGCATCATCGCCGTCACCGAGCCGACCTCCACCATCCGTACCGCGGTGGCCAGCAGCACCCCGGCCAGGGCCGCCAGCGGGATGCGGGCCACCACGCCGGCGGCGGTGAACACGATCACGCCCAGGATCACGGCGTGCGCGAGCGCGGCCAGCCGGGAAGAGGCACCCGCACGCACGTTGACCGCGGTGCGCGCGATCGCGCCCGTGGCCGGCACGCCGCCGAAGAGCGGGGCGACCAGGTTGGCCAGGCCTTGGCCGAACAACTCCTTGTCAGGGTCGTGCTGGTGGTTGACGCTCATGCCGTCGGCGACCGCGGCCGACAACAACGATTCGAGCGCGGCCAGCGCGGCGACCGCGACCGCGGGAGCGATCAGGGAGCTCAGCGCGGACACGTCCAGGAATTCGAGCGACGGGGCGGGTAGCCCGGCGGGCAGGGCGTCGATACGCGCCACCGGCAATCCCGCCAGCTCGGCGGCGAGGGTGGCGGCGACGACGGCGACCAGTGAGAACGGCACCGCGGGCCGCCAGCGCCCTCCGGCCAGGATCACCGCCGCCACCGCCGCGGCCAGGGCGATGGCGGCCCAGTTGGGGCGGGCGGCGAAGTCGAGCACCGCCTGCCAGGCCACGGCCAGCGCCTTGTCGCCTTCAGGTGTGGGAACGCCGAGCGCGGCGGGCACCTGCTGCAGGCCGATCACGCACGCGATCCCCAGGGTGAAGCCCTCCACCACCGGCGCGGGCACCAGCATCATGAACCGGCCCACCCGAGCCAGCGCGAGGCCGAGCAGCAGCAGCCCGGCCAGCACACCCACGGTCAGCACGCCGGTGGCGCCGTGCGCGTGCATGATCGGCACCAGCACCACCGTCATCGCCCCGGTCGGCCCGGACACCTGCAAGGCGGAGCCGCCGAATACGGCGGCCAGCGTGCCGGCCACCACCGCGGTGGCCAGCCCCGCTTCCGCGCCCAGCCCGCTGGAGATGCCGAAGCCGAGCGCCAGCGGCAGCGCGACGACCGCCACCGTCAACCCGGCCAGCAGATCACGGCGCGGATGGCGGGTGAAGGCGGCAAGGTCGGCGCGGGCGGGCAGGACTGAGCGCAGGCGGGCCCAGCCCGCCAGGAGCACAGAGGTCACCGGCCGCCGGCCTCCGACTCGAGCAGCTCGTTCAGCAGCGCGTGCCGGCCCGACAACTTGGCCTGCAGCAGGTGGCGGGCCGCGCGCAGCAGCTCGGCCACGTCCCCACCGGACAATGCGTACACCACGGTGGAGCCGTCACGGCGCGCGGTGACCAGCTCCGAGCGGCGCAACACGGCCAGGTGCTGCGACAGCCCGGTCGGCTCCACCTCGATCTCGGCCAGGAGGTCACGCACCGGCATCGGCCCGTCCTGCAGCAGCTCCAGCACGCGGATCCGCACCGGATGTCCGAGCAGCCGGAACAACTCGGCCTTGGCTTCATACAAGGGCACCGACATCAACGTGCGTCCTCCCCCGCCACCACGTCCGGCGAGCCGGGATCCGCGATCGCGCCCGATCCGGAGCCTGTCTCGTGGCCTGGACCGGTGCTCACCCCGTGAGCACGCGCCATGCGCAGCATCTCGTCCAGCGCCCCTGCCGCCGCCAGCGCCGCCTCGGCGTCTCCATCCCGCTCGGCCGTGCGCAGCGCGTCTGCCGCTTCACCGGCCCGACGGCGGATCGCCGCGGCAAATGCCTCAACCACACCTGTCCTCGCATGTCTTCCGATCGGTAGCTCACTTCGCACAATGATAGACCAATGGATTACGAAATTTCGCAATTCCTAAGAGCCAGACCGTCCACTCGTGGCCATCGATCTTCAGGAAGCCGGACGCTGACCCCAGCGGACTTGACATATACCCCCCAGTGGTATTGATTGACCTCTGCCCCTACATACCTCTAAGGGGTATAAGAGAGCCCGCTATATACCCCACCCAGGTATGAGAAAGATCTGGAGGAGCTCATGTCTGAGCCATCACCTCGACGCTGGGCCGCTCTGGCCCTGATCGCCACCGCCCAGTTCATCGTCATCATGGACACGTCGATCATCGGCGTGGCCCTTCCCCGCATCCAGCAGGACCTGGGCTTCTCCCAGGAGAGCCTGTCCTGGGTCTTCAACGCCTACGTCGTCGCCTTCGGCGGCCTCCTGCTCCTGGGCGGCCGCCTGTCCGACCTGTTCGGCGCCCGGCGGCTCTTCAGCACCGGCTGGCTGATCCTGCTCGCCGGCTCGCTCCTCGCCGGCATCGCCCCCGACGTGTGGGTCGAGCTGACCGGCCGCGCCGTACAAGGAGTCGGTGCGGCCCTGATCGCCCCATCGGCCCTCACCCTCCTGATGATGTTGTTCGGTCACGACCCCAAGGAACTGACCAAAGCCCTCGCCCTGTACGGCGCCGCCGCGCCCGCGGGCGGCACCGCCGGCGTCTTCCTCGGCGGCGTCATCACCGAATACCTGAGCTGGCCGTGGGTCTTCTACATCAACATCCCCATCGCCCTCATCGCGCTCCTCGCCACCGGCCCGCTGATGCCCGCCGCCCAGCCCCGGCGCGGATCCATCGACATCCTCGGCACAGTGACCGTCACCCTCGGCCTCGGCGCCGCCGTCTACGCCATCGTCCGCGCACCGGAAGCCGGCTGGGGCTCCGCCGAGACGTGGATCGTCCTCGCCGCCGCCGCGACACTGCTCGCCGCGTTCGTCGCCGTCCAGGCCCGCCGCCGCGAGCCGCTGATGCGCCTGTCGATCTTCCGTACGCCGAACCTCGCCGCCGCCAACCTCACCCAGCTGCTGCTGGGCGGAGCCTGGATCCCGATGTGGTTCTTCCTCAACCTCTATCTGCAGCAGGTCCTCGGCTACAGCGCCTTCCCCAGCGGCGCCGCCCTGCTGCCGATGACCGTCCTCATCATGATCGGCATGATCGTCCTGGCCCCCCGTGCCATCAACCGATTCGGCCCCAATGCGACCACGGTCACCGGCCTGGTCCTCCTCACCGCGGGCATGGCCTGGCTCTCGCTGATCAGCCCCGACGGCAGCTTCGCCGCCGACGTCCTGCCTGCCAGCCTCGTCGCCGCCCTCGGCATGTCGCTGGCCTTCATCCCCTCCCTCGGCACCGCCATCTCATCCGCCCGCCCGGAAGAGGGCGGACTCGCCTCCGGCATCGTCAACACCAGCTACCAGGTCGGCTCCGCGCTCGGCCTGGCCGCGATGACCGCCGTCGCCGCCGCCAACGGCTCCGGCCGGCTCGGCGACCTGCCCGCGCTGACCGACGGCTTCTCCGCCGCCTTCATAGGCGCCGCCGCCATCGCCCTCGCGGGCGTCCTGGTCGCCGCCACCACCCTGCGGACCCGCGCCACCGCACCCGCCGCGGACGAGGTCGCCTCCTCCCGCGGATGACCCACCGTCGATGTTGTCGGCGGCTGCCCTGCCGGTGCCGGTATGTGGCGTTCCGTGCGCGCTCGACAGCGGCGGGGTACGTGCCTAGACTCCCGAAGATCCCAACTTCCGGAGGTGCAGATGGACGAGCCGGTGACGGCGGAGGTGGGCGAGGACGGGCTGCTGGCCGCCGTCCACATCGAGCCGCGGGCCATGCGCCTCTACTCGGCGGAGCTGGCCGGACACGTCGTCGAAGCCGTACGCACGGCGCAGCGCGAGCACGAGCAGCCGCCCCAGGACTCCCCCGGCCTCGACGCACTCCTCCAGCGGCTGGACGAGCTCGAGGCCCGGGCGGACAGGGATTTCGACTACGTGAACAGCAGGCTTGACGACGCTCTCAGAGGGCTCACGGAATGAGCGGGCTCTCGACCGGGATCACGATCGACGCCGGCGGGCGCGACTCCGCGGGCCGGGCGTTCGGCACGCTGGCCGACGAATACCCCGGGCAAGCCGGCGGGTGGGGCCGGGGCGAGAGTCCGCTGCCGTACGAGGAGTTCGCGGCCGGCTACCAGGAGCTCACGGCCGGCCTTCGCGCCGCTTGCGAAGGGTTGTCCGGCTCGCTCGACCGGGCCGGAACGGGACAGGTCACCATGGCCGCCACCAACACGAGCACGGAACTCGCCAACTCCCGCGGGTGGCACGTATGACGGAACAGGCATCGGCGGGCGGGCTGGCGCTGCTCGGCGTCCCGCCACTGCCCGGCCTGGACGGCATCGACAGGCACATCGCCGATCTGGACGCGGCGGTCGCCCACCACCGAGGGCTCGCCGCGGAGAGCGGGCGCGCCCACCGGCTGGCGGGGGCGAACAGCGGCCCGGCCGCCGACGCGGTGGACGGCCACGTGACCGGCCGCGACGGCATCACCTTCACCGCGGGCGACCTCGCCGGCCGCCTCTCCAACCTGGCCGGCACGTTGCGCTTCACCAGGGAGACGCTGGTCTGGGTCGGCGGCCTGCTGACCGGGCTGGCCGCGCTCGCCGTGGCGGCCGTCGCGTACGCGCCCCACCTGCTGCCCCGGCTGAGAGCCATCGCCGTCAAGCTCTCCACCAGGCTGCGCGAGATCACCGCCCGCCTCGGGGCGCTGATGCGCGGCATGTCCACGAACCTGACCAACCGCAGGGTCGACAGGGTCGCCGACCGCTTCCACGACGCGTGGCGCGCTCCGCGCAGGCTGCCCGACGGCACGTACGACCCGAGGGTGAAGACCACCACCGACGCGGCCTGGATCAAGAAGCACGACACCGACCAGGTCGACATCGCCAACACGCGCTATCGCGACCTGCCGGCCGACTGGAAGCGCGAGAACCAGGAGTCCGCGCGCGTCGGGGTACAGCTCGTCGACGAGGCGCGGGTGAGCGGCGTGGACGTCAGAGGCGAGCGGTTCATGGAGGAGGCGAGCTCGGTGGTGCACGACAAGTGGCTCGTCCGCAACCGCGACTGGGCCCCAGAAGAGCAGCGCCGCCCGTACGAACTGCTCTCCGAGGCCGAGAAGGAGAAGGACCGCGACGTCATCCGCATGGTCCTCGGGATCTAGCCAGGCGAGGAGGCGGGAAGGACGGTCTGATCTAGGTCATCCCGTTCGCGCGGTTGCAGGTGTGCAACGGCGATGAGTTTCGCCGAGGTGTCCCGTCTGCATACACACACACCGATCCACCGCACTCGAGGAGAGCAGCGTGACCGCCACCTACACATTCGACGTCTTCAGCAGCCTCGACGGCTTCGGCGCCGCCGGCGGCGACTGGACCGGCTACTGGGGCAAGCAGGGCCCCGAGCTGCTGGGCCACCGTCTCGCCCTGTACGGCGAGGAGCAGCGGATGGTCTTCGGGGCCCACACGTACCGGGCGTTCGCGCAGATGCTGGCCACGAGCACCGAGGACTCCGAGGTGCGTGACCCGTGGGTCACCCGGATGCGGAACCTGCCGGCGACGGTGGTGTCGACCACGCTGGAAGGGCCCCTCGACTGGCCGGACGCGACCCTCGTGAGCGGTGACGCCGTCGACGTCGTCGCCCGGCTCAAGGAGGAGTCCGAGGTGCCGTTGCGCTCCCACGGCAGCCTGTCGATGAACCGGGCGCTGATGGCCGCCGGCCTGGTCGACCGCGTCCAGGTGACGCTCTTCCCCGTGATCACCGGTCAAACCGGGCTTGACCCGATCTTCCAGGGCGCGGCCGACTTCGACCTCGAGCTGATCGGGAGCCAGACGCTCGACGGCGACATCCAGGAGCTCGTCTACCGGCCCACCCTGCATGTCTGAGCCCGTCCCGTGGACGGGCGGCACGCCGGCGCGGCGGCCGGCATGTTCGGGGCAGGCTCGTCGCCGGCCGGCGACGAGCCTGCCCCCTTTCTCAGTTGCGAGCGCGGTCGGCGGGCTCGGACGCAGCCGGCCCTGACGCAGCCGGCTCGGCGGCCTGGCGGGTGTCCCTCCTGGACTTGAGCAGGCTGGCCACCGTCGTGATGGTGAGCACGGTGACGATGACGGACAACGAGAGCCAGTTGTTGATCTCGGGGACCCAGGTGACGTGCTCGCCGCCGTTGATGAACGGCAGCTCGTTCTCGTGCAGGGCGTGCAGGACGAGTTTCACGCCGATGAAGCCGAGGATGACCGCCAGCCCGTAGGTGAGGTAGACGAGCTTCTCCACCAGCCCGCCGAGCAGGAAGTACAGCTGTCTCAGCCCCATCAGCGCGAACGCGTTGGCCGCGAACACCAGGTAGGCGTCCTGGGTGATGCCGAAGATCGCGGGGATGGAGTCGACGGCGAACACCAGGTCCGCGCCGCCGATGGCGATGATGACGATGAACATCGGGGTCAGCAGGCGGCGACCGTCCTGCCGGACGGTCATCCGCGCACCGTGGTAGGCGTCGGTGACCGGGAACAACTTGCGCGCCAACCGGACGACGCCGCCGTTGGGGTCGTACTCGTCGTCGTCGTTGTGGTTGAAGGCGAATTTCCACGCGGTGTAGATGAGGATGCCGCCGAAGATCCAGAACACCCAGCTGAAACGCTGTACGGCCTGCGCGCCCACGCCGATGAAGATCCCGCGCATGACCAGCGCCATCACGATCCCGATGAGCAGGACGCGGTGCTGGTAGATCGCGGGCACGGCGAAGTTCGCCATGATGAGCATGAAGATGAACAGGTTGTCGACGCTGAGCGTGTACTCGGTGATGTAGCCGGTGATGTAGGCGGCCGCCTGGTCATCGCCACCGAAGATCCACACTCCTGCGCCGAAAGCGACCGCACAGGCGATGTAGAAGGCAATCCACCGCGCCGACTCGGCGATCGTGACCTTGTGGGGTTTCCTGTTGACGATGATCAGGTCGAGGAGGATGAGTCCGAGAAGGGCGGCGATGGTGGCCGCCCACAGCCAGGCGGGCACGGGCATGGGTGGGGGCATGAAAGCTCCTCCGACTTAGGCGTTGACACGTCCGTCGGAGGTCTTCTCCGCCCGCGGCGTCGCGGACCGACCGCGCCGGGTCCCGAGAAAGGGTCCGTGATGACGACGTGGCCGCGAAGGAGTACTCCCCTCCACTTCGCCTGCGATCATACATATGGAATGCTGTAGGCCAACATCCCCCCTCGTATGTTTCAGCGTAGGCGGTCGAGGTCAGTCGGATTCCGGGCGTGCCGGCAAGGCGATCCAGCCGGTGCGTGCCCGCCAGTTCCGTCCGGATCTGAGGTGGGCCACGTACGCCCTCTGCAGGGAAGTGCCCTGTGGCAGCTCCGCGAGTTGACGTGCGGTGACCGGCCCCGTCCGGCTCGGCTGTCCGAAGACGTACTCCAGCATGGAACCGTCGGCGAGATCCTCATCGCCGGACGTCAGCGGCCTCAACGCGAAGCGGCGGAGGAATCGCACGATGTTCGACCGCTCGGGGAGATATTCGATGAGCTGCGGGTCGAGCAACCAGGAGTGACAGACGACGTACGAGAGCGGCTCGTCAGGGAAATGGCGGCCGTAGAACCTCCGGGCCTGGCCGAGCGATTCGTCGCAGGAAGCCGGGGACAGCGGTGCACCGGACGGGATGTGCAGATGCAGGAGGAATCCTGTCGTGCCGTCCGGGCATTCGCCCCGGCCGCGGTCGTACTCCAATCGGCCGAGCCGATATTCGGCGCCTCTGAACTTCAACGGTGGACACCACTGCTCGAATCGTCCGACTCCACCGATCCCGTGCACGGAGCGGTGTTCGGCCATCATGGGGCCGAGTGTCGACAACGTCTCCCATGACGTTCGGGGGTCGATGCCGCGCTCGGCGTGGTAGCGCAGCGTCTCCGGCAGGACGGCGAGATAGAGCCAGACGTAGAGGTGGAGAGCGCCACCGGGCCGGCGCCGGCCGGGAACGCAGGGAAGCCGCGATAGCCACCGGCCGAGAGCCCTGAACCCATGTGCGACGTCACATCCTGGTGGCACCGTTCCAGGTGCCGCCACAACTCCGGATGCTTTTCGGGATCGGGCCGCGCCGCCAGCGCTTCGTTCCGATCGGCGGGCGATGCACCCAACTGCTCCAGCAACCGCGCCGCTTCCGCGTTCGAGGGAAGTTCGAGCATGTGACCCAACCTACGCGGACCGTCCGTACGGGTCACCCGCCGGAGTGATCCCGTCGGTGCGTGATTACCATCGCCGTGTGAGCGGAGACGGCGAGGAGCTTGTGACCGCACGGCTGTCGCTGCGGCGGCCCGCGCCGGAGGACGTCGACGCGATCTTCAGCATCCATCACGACCCTGCCACCTGCCTGCACAACCCCTCCGACGCTCTGTCCCGGCGCGAGGAGGCCCGGGAGCTCTTCGAGCGCTGGAACGATCACTGGCAGCGCTTCGGCTTCGGGTACTGGGTGGTGCGGCGCCGCGGCTCGGAGCGGCAGCTGGGTTTCTGCGGTACCAAGGCCATGGACCTGAACGGCATGAGGGTGCTCAACCTCTTCTACCGCTTCGAGGCCTCATCGTGGGGTCGAGGGCTGGCGGGCGAGGCCGCCGAGTCAGTGGTCGGGTGGGTGTCCGGACGCGTTCCCGACCTGCCGCTCATCGCCCGTGTCCGGCCGGCCAACATCGCCTCCCAACGTGTGGCCGTACGCGCTGGTCTGGCGCGAGCCGAACATCTCGACACCAGCGGCGAGGACGGCCTGGACTGGATCTTCGCGACGAACCTGCCCCGTCACGAGCTCTGAGGGCTGAGACCTGCGACGGCCGGGTGGTGCTCCGGTGCGAGGGTCATGCCGGCGGCCGGGGTGGTCAGGTGGTCGTCTCTCCGGACATTGCTAAGTGGCGGGGCCCGCCGTATTGTATCGCGCACAAAACGGCGGGACCCGCCGTTTCAGCCGTACGAGGGAGAAGCATGGTCACCACCTCCGCGCCCGTCCTGGTCACCGGCGCCACAGGCAAGCAGGGCGGGGCCGCCGCCCGCGCCCTGCGCAGGGCCGGCGTTCCCGTCCGCGCCCTGGTACGCGACCCGGCCACCGCCCGGGCCAGAGCCGTCGAGGCGCTCGGCGCCGAACTCGTCACCGGCGATCTCCACGACCGCGACTCGGTGGTCCGGGCCGCCCAGGGCGTCCGCGCCGTCTTCTCCGTACAGATGCCCGCGCTGACCGCCGATGGCTTCGATTTCGACGGAGAGGTGGCCCAGGCCGTCAACCTCATCGAGGGTGCGAAGGCCGCGGGGGTGCCGCAGTTCGTGCAGACGTCCACCAGCGGCGCGGGCGGGCACACCGAGACGCCCGGCTGGGTGGCAGGCCGCTGGGGCTCGCTGGACGACAGCCTGGAAGCCAAGAGCACGATCCAGGACCGGGTTCGCGCGGCCGGTTTCCCCCACTGGACGATCCTCAAGCCGGGCTTCTTCATGGAGAACTTCCTGCCGTCCATGGCGTTCCTGTTCCCGCGCGGCATCGAGGGCGGCCTGGTGAGCGTGGTGAAGCCCGGGACCCGGCTGTCCCTCGCCGCGGTGGACGACATCGGCACGGCGGCCGCCGCGGCCATCGCCGACCCCGCGCGCTTCGACGGGCTGGAGGTGGAGCTGGCGAGCGACTACCTGCCGATGTCGGCGATCGCCGACATCCTCTCCCGCACCCTGGGCACGTACCTGCCCGCGCCGGACATGACCGAGGAAGAGGCGCTCGCCGCCGGAATGCCGCCGATGGGCGCCTCGCACGAGTGGATGAACGTGGCCGGTCAACCGGCCCGGCCGCAGTACGCCAGGGACCTCGGCCTCCCGCTCACCGGCTTCGAGGAGTGGGCTCGGCGGCACCTGCCGGAGACGGTCACCCAGGTGTGAGGCGTTTGCGCATGACGAACCCGGCGTGGTGGAGCACCCCGTCGACCAGCTCTCCGAAGGCCCAGAACCCGGTGTCGTCGAGGTAGGTGACGCGGTCGTCGCGGACCCAGTATCTGCCTGTGTAGGCATCGGTCCGGCCGTGGCGCGTCTCGGTGTACCTGCCGTCGAGGAGCAGGTGTTGTTCCAATTCATGCGATTCGTCGACCCAGACGCCGTGCCATCTCTGGAGCCCTGGGGCGGGTGTTCCGGCGGGACGGGTGGGTTCGCCCTGCCACGCCTCGACATGTCCCCACACGACGACGGCGAGCAGGTCGTACGGCCGGAGGACCAGCATCTGCCCGATCCGCGACTCGCTCATACGCTCCCGTGTGACGGCGAAGGTCGCCGGGTTGCCCGGGGCCACATCATAGACGCCGCGCTGGTCCTCGGCGCGGGCGCGCATCGCGGTGTCCACCAGCAGCGGTACGACGAACGCGCCGTCCGCCTCGATCACCCGGGCCCGGGCCGGACGGGGCTTCTTCCCGCGCGGGCCGACGTGCGTGATCCTCCCGTCCTCGGCCCACAGGTCTCCGCGGACCGTCCGTGACGGCGTGACGTGGACCGTGGCGTCTATCACGACCAGGGGATCGGAGGCATCGTTTCCTGACATCGGCTGTGCTCCTCGTGAGGCCGTATCGGCTGCGGGGGCGCCGATCGGATGCGGGCTTACCGAAAAGATCGCGAGGCCGGCGGCCAGCGCGGCCGCCGGCAGGATCCACCAGGGGCGGCCGGTCTTCGGTGCGGAGGTGACCACGGTGGGCGCGTCGCTCATGCGCCTTACCCTCGACGAGGGCTGGGGTGCGGGAGAAGGCCGCGGTTCTCCTGGGAGCGCCACGCCCATGCTCGCGCCGATCGTGGTGAACCTGAGCGGCTTCTCGCCCGACTGTGCAGGGTGACGGGAAGGGGCGAGATGACCGATGAGCTGCTGGTGGTCCGCGCCCAGCTGGGAGAGCGGGCCGCATGGGCCGAGCTGGTGGCCAGATGGCGGGTGCCGGTGTGGACCTATGTTCGGCGGATGCTGGATGCGGAGCGAGCCGACGACGTCACGCAGGAGATCTGGCTGGCCGTGGTCCGTGGCCTGCCGGGGCTGCGGAAGCCCGGCCGGTTCGCACCCTGGCTCTTCACGATCGCCCGCCGTTCGGTGACCGACCGCCTGCGCGGTGAGTACGCCAGGGAGAGGGTGGAAGGCGTCACGTCTGACGAGGCCATGGTGGAGGACCCTGTCCAGGCCATGGTGGACCGCGCCGAGCTCGTCGCCGCACTCGCCGGGCTGCCGGTCCTGGAACGGGAGATTCTCGTCCTTTTCTACCTGGAGGACCTGTCGGTGGAGGAGTGCGCACAGATCTGTCTCGTCCCGCCCGGCACGGTCAAATCCAGACTCAATCGGGCTCGCCGGATGTTGCGAGAACACCTGGAGAAAAGGGGATACCAGCCATGACCGAAGAGGGGCCTCGCCTGTCGGCGGAGGAGCTGATCGAGCGGCTCGAATCGCCGCTGTCACCGTGGCGGCGGGTGCGCGCCGTAGCGGCGCTGCTGGCCGGACTGGCCGGCGTGGTGTTCGTGACCGCGCTGTGGTGGAGTGAGCCGGGGCAGGTGCCCGGCCGTACGCATCTGGCGTTCGCGGTGCTCGCCGTGTTCTGCCTGGCCTGGGCGGGTTACGGTACGTGGCTGCTGACACGCAGGGTGCCGTTGTTCGCCACCGACCGGGTGATCGCCGCCTGGATCGCCCTGAGCGCGTCGCTGGTCACGACCGCGGGCCTGGCGGGCATCGCCACCCAGCGCGATGCCGGCCCGGGCACCGCGCTGGCGACGGGGGGCGCGCTCGTCGCGGTGTCGCTGGTGCTGGTCGTACGGGCGCACGCGCGCCGGGCCGCGCTGCTGCGCCGCAAGCGCGAGCTGACCCGTGGCGAGCAGGCGTGACCGGCCGCCGGCGTCGACGGGGTCCACGCCGCCACCCGGGACGGTCCATGGCCCGCCTGCACGGGCTCATGCAGCGTGACCTTGACGGCCCTACGGGTTATGGGAGTACGCGTGGACGGCGGCTGTTCGGTTCTCGGCGTCATGTCCGAGGTCGATGCCGCCGGCCAGCCAGCCGCCATCGATGGTGAGCACGCTGCCGGTGATGAACGACGCGTTCTCACTGGCCAGGAACGCGACCAGGTTGGCGACCTCCTCGCTGCGCCCCGGTCTGCCCAGCGGAAAGCGGCTGGCGACGTCGAGCTCCTCACCCATCTTCCTGGTGAGATCGTTACTGGCGATGTACCCCGGGCAGACGGCGTTGACCCGGATCCCGACCGGCCCCAGCTCCAGCGCAGCCGACTTGACCAGACCGAGCACACCATGCTTCGACGCCGCGTACGCAGCCGACATCCGAACTCCGGTGAGCCCGGCCGCCGACGAGGTGACCACGACCGAGCCCCCACCCGCCTCGCGCATCGACCGGCCCGCCGCCTGCAGACCGAGCAGCACACCCCGCAGATTCACCGCCATCGTGCGGTCCCACTCCTCCAGCGGGTAGTCCAGAAGACCGCCCCAGTGCCCCGTAGCGGCGTTGAGATGCGCGATGTGCACGGCCCCGTAACGGGCGACAGTCTCGCGAACCATCGCATCGTTGTCCTCCGGCGACGCCACGTCGACCCGCAACCCGAACGCCTCGCCGCCGGCCGCCACGATCTCTCCAGCCGTCCGCTCGACCTTGTCGAGGGTACGCCCGGCACAGCACACCCGCGCTCCCAGGGCCGCCAGCGCCACCGCGGTCGCCGCGCCGATTCCGGACCCCGCTCCGGTCACGACCGCGACCCTCCCCGCCAGGGAAAACCTTCCTTGCTCCGTCATCAGTTGTTTCCTCCTCCGGTCGAACACGAGACATCAGCGACTCGCCCCTGGCGACAGGGCACGTCAGCCCGTCATCCAGGGACGAAGTTTGTCGGGATTCAACACCGACCAGATGCGCTTGATCCGGTCACCCACGACATCGAAGGCCAGCACCACCACGGTGACGCCGTCCTGCTGGGCCACCAGACCGGGCTGACCGTTGACCGTACGCTCCAGGATCGTCAGGCCGGGTGCCAGGCCGGCGACGGCGACGAAGGCGCGCGCGATCCGCTCGCCGCCCTCCATCGGGCGGAGCATGGCGCTGACCAGGCCGCCGCCGTCGGCGGTCCCCGTGGCCTCAGGGTCGAGGAGGCCGATGAGGGCGTCGATGTCCTTGGCTTCCCATGCCCTCTTGAAGTCCCTGACGATCCCGGTCTGCCGGGCCGCCGGAGCAGCGGACGCCCGAGACGCGCGAATGCGGCGGCGGGCCAACCACGCCAGCTGGCGACACGCCGCCGGCGTACGGCCGACGATCTCCGCCACTTCGGCGAAGGAGTAGCGGAAGACGTCGTGCAGGACGAAAGCGACCCGCTCGGCCGGGGTCATCGCTTCGAGCACGACGAGGAAGGCCATGTTGATCGACTCGTCGAGGGTGACCCGGTCGGCCGGGTCGGCCGTGCTGCCGCCCGGTCGGCCGTCGCTCCATTCCGTGAGATCGGGCAGCGGCTCAGGAATCCACTCGCCCACATAGCGCTCGCGCCGGGCCCGCGCCGAGCCGAGCAGGTCGAGGCAGATGCGGCTGGCGACCGTGGTGAGCCAGGCGCCCGGCGACTCGATGGCCTCCTGCTGTCGCCGGGTCATGGCGTACCAGCGGGCGTAGGTCTCCTGCACGACATCCTCGGCATCGGCCAGAGAGCCGAGCATCCGGTAGGCGAGATTGATCAGCTGACGCCGCTCGCTCATGATCGCGCTCAGCCCCGGATCGAACCGGCCGTCACCTGGATCGGATGGGGTGCTCATGACGTCGCCCGACTCCCTTGGTCGCAACTGCCCTCACCGAGACAACGCCGCTATCCGTGCTGGCCGTACTGGCCGGGCCGGTAGTCGCCGGCGGGCTGCTGGGTGATGATGTTCAGCCGGTTGACGGTGTTCATGATGGCGATGAGGCCCACCAGGGCGGCGAGCTGGTCCTCGTCGTAGTGCTTGGCCGCCGTCGCCCAGACCTCGTCGGTGACGCCGCCGGCCGCGTCGGCGACGCGGGTGCCCTGCTCGGCCAGTTCCAGGGCGGCCCGCTCCGCGTCGGTGAAGACCGTCGCCTCCCGCCACGCCGCGACCAGGTTGAGCCGCACCGAGGTCTCCCCGCGGTGCGCGGCCTCCTTGGTGTGCATGTCGACGCACACGCTGCAGCCGTTGATCTGGCTGACGCGCAGCGCCACCAGCTCCTGCGTCGCGGCGGGCAGGGCCGAGTCGTTCACGACCCTGCCCGCGGACAGGACGTGCTTCAGAAGCTTCGCCGCGATCGGAGTGCCGACGAAGTCGAGACGGGTGTTCATGCTGTTCTCCTTGCCGTGTTGGCTGCTACACCCCACCGACGAAGCAGTCCGGCGAGATGTCACCTCCAACCGGATGTGACGTGCGTCTCCCACCCGTGCGGAAGCGGTCGTCATGCTGCACGCCGACCCGGCCTCTGGCGCGCCAGATAGCCTCTCGGTCGTGATGGGCGCCTGGGGATGGGATCTGCTGATCGGGGTCGCCGTGGCGTTGCTGGTCACCTGGTCGGCGTTGCTCGCGGCCCTGGCCGCCGTCCGGCCGCGCGGCGCCCTGCTGCGCGAGGCGCTGCGCCTGCTGCCCGACGTGCTACGCCTGATCCGGCGCCTGGCCGCCGACCGTGCCCTGCCCCGCGGCGTCCGTGTCCGGCTCGCGCTGCTGCTGGCCTATCTGGCCCTTCCCATCGACGTGGTGCCGGACTTCATCCCGGTCCTGGGCTACGCCGACGACGCCATCATCGTGGTCGCCGTGCTCCGGTCGGTGGTGCGCCGTGCCGGGATCGACGTCGTACGCCGGCACTGGCCGGGCACCGACGACGGCTTCGCCGCCCTGACCCGGCTGACCGGCCTGGCCCCACCCGGCTCGGGGCAGCCCTGACTGTCCTGCGGCGGGGGTCGGCGGGCAGCAGCCGGCGTCGTTCTCCGTGGTGGAGACCTCGTCGGCCAGGGGGTGCGGGCAGCAGGCGTCGCCGCGCCACGCTTCGCGGCCTTCCTTGACGGCGACGGCGGCGATCACCAGCGCGGCGATCGGGTCGGCCCAGGACCAGCCGAACAGGCTGTTGAGCGCCAGGCCCGCCAGCAGCACCGCCGACAGGTAGGTGCACAGCAGGGTCTGCTTGGAGTCTGCCACCGCGGAGGCGGACCCGAGCTCGCGACCGGCGTGGCGCTGCGCGTACGACAGGAAGGGCATGATCACGAGCGAGAGGGCCGCCAGGATCAGGCCGGGGGTGGAGTGCTCGGCCTCGCCTGCGCCCAGCAGCGCCCGTACGGCGTCGAAGGTGACGTAGGCGGCCAGGGCGAAAAACGAGATCGCGATGACGCGCAGCGCCGTCTTCTCCCGTGCCTCGTGGTCGGTGGCGGAGAACTGCCAGGCCACGGCGGCGGCGGAGGCGACTTCGACGACGGAGTCGAGGCCGAATCCGATCAGCGCGGCCGAGGAGGCGATGCTGCCCGCGGTGATGGCCACGGCGGCTTCGATCACGTTGTAGGTGATGGTGGCCGCGACCAGCAGGCGGATGCGGCGCCGCAGTGACGTCCGCCGGTCAGGGGCGGGCGGGTTGAGCGCCGTCATGCCATGACGTCCCCTGCGTCGAGCGCGGCACCGGGAGCGGGGCGGAGCGTGACCGCGTGGCCGGTGGCTGCCAGCAACTGCTCGGCCGAGGCCAGCAGGTCCATCAGCTCGGGCCGGGTCAGGGAGTAGAACGACTGCCGCCCTTCGGCGCGATAGTCGATCAGGCCGCAGCCGCGCAGGCAGGCCAGGTGCTTGGACACCGTGGACTGCGCCAGCCCGAGCTCGGCGGTCAGGTCGACCACGCGGGCCTCGCCGCGGGCGAGTCGGGCCACGATGCGCAGCCGGGTTTCGTCGGCCAGGGAGTGGAACAGCGCCGCCGCCGGGGGGACGCCGGCGGCGATGTCGGCGCTGACGCACAGGCCGGACTCCTGATTGATTGCCATACGGCGATGATATCCCGGAATCGACATGTTGTGGCAGAAACCCTCGAATGCGCCTCACCCGGGGAGCGGAGGGCTCCCCGGGCTTCCGTCCGACGGGCTCAGGCGGTGGCCCGCAGCGGGCCGGCGGCCGGGATCCGGTTGCGGTGCTCCAGCCGTGCGACCGCGGCCGCGGAGACCAGACCCGCACCTGCCAGCAGCAGCCACGGCAGGCTCACCATGCCGGAGGAGCGGGCCACGTCCACCAGGGCGCCTGCCACCAGATTCCCGGCCAGGATGCCGATGCCGGACAGCAGGTTGTACAGACCGTAGTAGGTGCCGATCAGCCGGTTTCCGGCCATGTCAGCGATGGTGGCCATCTCGAACGGGAAGGCCACGAGCGTGCCGAGGGTGAGCAGGGCCGTACAGGAGATCATCGCCGCCATCCCCCATGGCGGCGGCAGCGGCAGCGGCGCCGTGACCGCGAGCGGGACGAAGGCCAGCCCGAGCAGGGCCAGGCCCCGCGCGATCGCCTGACCCCGGCTCCAGCGGGCGGCGCACCAGGCGGTGACGCGCACCTGCCCGGCGATGCCGAGCAGCGCGGACAGCGCGTACAGGGCCATCACGCCGGCGTCGCCGCCGCCGATGCGCGCCACCTCCAGCGGCAGGCCCAGATACATCTGGTACGACAGCGCGTACGAGGCGATCATCGCGGTGGCGAAGGAGACGAAGGCCCGGTCACCGAACGCCTGCCGCCATTCGCTCAGCACCGGAGGCCGCTCGCCGGCCGGGGCTGCGCCGCGGCGGGGGAGGTATCGGGCCTGCAGGAGGGTCAGCGCCGCGAAGATGGCCGCCGCGCTCAGGCACACGACGGTGAACCCGCCGCCCAGCAGCACGAGGCCGAGCAGCGGGCCCAGCAGGATGCCACCCTGGTAGAAGACGTTGAACACGGCGAAGGCGGCCACCTTGCGCTCGCCGGCCTCCGCGGCGAGGTAGGCACGCGCCGCCGGGTTGAACAGCGCCCCGGCCAGCCCCGTCACGACCGCGGCGCCGACGAGGAGCGGCAGCGAGGTGCTCAGCCCGAACGCCGCGAACCCGAGGGTGCGCAGCGCGCATCCGGCCATGATCAGCGGCTTGTGGCCGAGCCGGTCGGCCAGGGTGCCGCCGATGAGGAACAGGCCCTGCTGGCTGGCGTTGCGCAGGCCCAGGACCAGTCCGATCGTCCAGGCCGCCAGGCCCACGTCGTCGGCCAGGTGGCGGGCGAGGTAGGGCATGAGCATGTAGAAGCCGAGGTTGATGCCGAGCTGGTTGATCTGCAGGAGCTGGATGGGCCGGTCGAAGGAGCGGAACTGCCGCAGGGTGTCCTTCACCGGGTGCCGCCCAGCGGGTCGGTCACCGTGGTGCAGCGGCTCCAGCGGTGCACCTCGCGCGAGGTGGCGGAGGCCAGCAGGTCGGGCTCATCGGCCGGAGGGCCCGCGAGCAGGTTGTGGGCGCGGCAGTAGGCGTCGTCGTAGACGGTGCCGTAATAGCGCCAGGGCCCGTCGGGGAAGATCGCCACGATCGTCTGGCCGGGGTGCACGCCGGCCAGCCAGCGGGCCGCCAGCGCCACGGCGCCGGTGCTCCAGCCGCCGGAGATGTAGTGACCGCCGGCCAGCGTGCGGCAGGCCCACACCGCCTCGGCGGGGCTGACCCAGTGCACCTCGCTGAAGGCGTCGTAGGCGACGTTGCGCGGGTGGATGCTGGAGCCGAGACCGCGCATCAGCCGGGGCCGCGCGGGTTGCCCGAAGATGGTGGAGCCGACCGTGTCGACGCCGACCAGCCTCACGTCCGGGAAGTGGCGGCGCAGCACGTTGAAGATGCCCGCGCTGTGCCCGCCCGTGCCGACCGAGCACACCAGCAGGTCGATGTGCGGGAGCCGGGCCAGCAACTCGTGCGCCAGCCCGGCGTAGGCCTCGACGTTGTCGGGGTTGTTGTACTGGTCGGGGCAGTAGGAGTCGCCGATCTCGGCCAGCAGACGCTGCACCCGCTCGCGGCGGGCCTGCTGCCAGCCGCCGACGGGATGCGGTTCTGTGACGATCTCCAGGCGTACCCCGTAGGAGGCCAGCAACCGGCACATGAGCGGCTCCATGCCGGGGTCGCCCACCAGCACGACCGGGTGGCCGAAGACGATCCCGGCCAGCGCCAGGCCGAGCCCCAGGGTGCCGCTGGTCGACTCGATGATGGTCGCGCCCGGCAGGAGGTCTCCCCGAGCCCGTGCCCTGCGGACCATGTGCAGGGCGGGACGGTCCTTGATCCCGCCCGGGTTGAAGCCCTCCAGCTTGGCCCAGAAACCTCCGCCGCCCGGCACGAACGGCTGGGAGATGAATGCCAGCGGCGTGTTCCCGACGGTGAGAGAAAGCGCCGAATAACCGGCGGACGGCGCCTCTTGCGGGCGCGCGAAAGTCGTTTGCGATGACATTGGTGAAATCCCTGAAGTGAAGAGCGCGATTCGCGGAACAGGAAGCCGCGATGTGAACGGACGGTGGACGGCTGACGAACGCCGCCAGTCCTATATGCGCATCACGCAGAGGCCCGCCAGATGGGGTGCGGAAAGGCAGCCCAGGTCCGCCCGCGCGGCAGGAGCCTGTCCTGCGGGCCGGGCGGGAGAGAGGGACGCGGACGCGGGCAGCGCCACGGGAGCCGGCACGCCCGCGGGGCTGGTCACCGGGCAGTCCGCTTCCGTTCCGTGCCGGTGGCGGGCCGGGAGCTTGTGGTGCAGGCACCGCGCGTCGTGGTCGGCGTGTGCGCGGTCGGCGCCGGGCAGGTGAGCGCTGTGGGCGGGCCCTTCCGACAACTCCACGGCCGCGCACGCGCCGCCGTGGGCGAACACCACGCTGACGACCAGGGTGATCGCGAGCACCACATGCGCCATCAGCCGGCCGGCTCCGCATGCGGCCGGGCGGCGAGATCGGGCAGATCGTGTCGCGAGCATCACTGGGTGATAGTGCCCGCGAGGCGGTTTGACGCGCCCAGCGGCAGCAAAGGTTCCAGTAAAGCTCTCGCCTTTATGGGACGTGCAGCGCGCGTCGCACGAAGATCGTACGGCCCTGCGTGTTCATCCTCTTGAGTGTTCTGCCATTTACGCCGTATCCCGCCGGCACGGGAGAAGAAGACATTGTGCCGCGCGGAATATCGGCCGTGTTCGCCGTCCGTGAATTTCGCTGATATCAGTGGAGCCCGTTATGACTTTGTCCAGACGCCGGATGGTCGCCGGGTTCGGCGCGCTGGCGGCCGGTGCCGCGATCCGTCCCGCCGCGGCCGAGACGCTGACCGTGCCGCGAGGTGTCGCCCCCGAGCTTCTGGCCCGCGACGAGCGCTTCTGGGGCACGGTCGCCAGGCAGTTCCAGGTGAGCCCCGACTTCGTCAACCTGGAGAACGGCTACTACGGGATCATGCCGGACCCGGTACGGCGGGCCTACCACCACCACGTCGACCACCTCAACGAACGCAGCTCGCACCTGCTGCGCACCGAGTACAAGCCGCGCGCCGACGAGGTACGCGAGCGCATCGCCGCCCTGCTCGGCGTCACCGGGAACGAGATCGCGCTGACCAGGGGCGGCACCGAGGCCCTGCAGAACCTCATCGCCGGCTACAACCGCCTGCGCCCCGGGGATGCGATCATGTACGCCGACCTCGACTACCACAGCGCCCAGTACGTCATGAACTGGCTCCCGGCCCGGCGAGGCGTCCACGTCGAGCGCATCGTCATCCCCGAACCCGCCACCCGCCAGGCGGTGCTCGACACGTACGAGCGCGCGCTGAACCAGCATCCCAAGGTGCGGCTGCTCCTGCTCAGCCACATGAACAACCGCACCGGCCTGGTCACGCCGGTCCGCGAGATCGTCGCCATGGCCCGCCGGCGAGGCGTCGACGTCATCGTGGACGCCGCCCACTCCTGGGGACAGCTCGACTTCACCCTCACCGACCTCGACGCCGACTTCGCCATCTTCTCCCTGCACAAGTGGATGGGCGTGCCCCTGGGCGCCGGATTCCTCTACATCCGCGACGGCCGGCTGGCCGACATCGACCTCCTCTACAACGACGAGACCTACCCGGCCTCGGACATCCGCTCCCGGGTGCACTCCGGCACCATGAACGTCGCGCCGCACCTGACCGTGGACACCGCCCTGGACTTCCACGAGGCCTTGGGGGCGAAGGTCAAGCAGGCCCGCCTGCGTTACCTGCGCGACCGCTGGGTGCGGCAGGCGCACGAACTCGGCTCCGTGCAGATCCTCACCCCGGACGAACCCGGCATGTACGGCGCCATCACCGCCTTCCGGCTCCACGGCCGGACCTCCAAGGACGACAACGTCGCCATCGCCGATGACCTCATGACCAGGCATCGCATCTTCACCGTCGCCCGCAGCGGCATGAGCGGCGGCGACGCCGTCCGCGTCACACCCGCCCTGTTCACCTCCGCCGGCGACGTGGACCGGCTGGCGGCCGCCCTGAAGGACATCTGCGCGCGTACCGGGTGCCGGTGAGCCCAGGGCGCTCTTGACAGGCGCTCCCCGCCGGCCATTATCTTGCTCATGTGAATAGCTCTTCAGATGACAGCGTGTTGATCGTGGACGGCTGCACCGTCAAGGTGGTCGACGCCGACCGCGTGACCGCCGTACGCGAACGGATGCCCCCTGCCGAGGACCTGACCGACACGGCCGACGTGTTCGGCCTGCTGTCGGACCCCAACCGGCTGCGGCTCCTGGTAGCGCTGCTGGACGGCGAGCTGTGCGTCTGCGACCTCGCGGCGGTGACCGGCCAGAGCGAGTCCGCCGTCTCCCACGCCCTGCGACTGCTGCGCGCGCACCGCATCGTGGCCGCCCGCCGCTCCGGCCGGATGGCCTACTACCGGCTGGAGGACCCGCACGTACGGATGCTGCTCGACCTGGCACTCGCCCACACCGAACACACCGACGCCATCCACCCCGAGCGCGACCGAACCCCGTAATGGGCACCGGACACGGACACGGACACGGGCACGCGGGAAGCCGCCACCGATGGCGGCTGGCGGTCTCCTTCGCCCTGATCGGCGCCTACTTCGTCATCGAGCTGACCTACGGCCTCATCTCGGGCTCGCTGGCACTGCTCTCGGACGCCGGGCACATGGCCGCCGACGTCGTCACCCTCGGCGCCGCCCTGGTCGCCACCAGGATCGCCACCCGCCCGGACACCACCGGCCGGCGCAGTTACGGCTCCTACCGGGCCGAGACCTTCGCCTCCCTACTGGCCGTGATCATGATGCTCGGCGTCGCGCTCTACGTCGTCATCGAAGCCATCGGCCGCATCGGCGGCGGCACCGAGGTCTCCTCCGGCCCCATGCTCGTCGTCGGCGCCATCGGCCTGGCCGTCAACCTCGTGGCCCTGCTCCTGCTGCGCTCGGGAGCCGGCGAAAGCCTCAACGTCAAAGGCGCCTACCTCGAGGTCGTGGCCGACACCGCCGGTTCGGTCGGCGTCATCGCAGCCGGCTGGCTGGTGTCCGTCACCGGCCAGCCGTTCTGGGACACCTTCGTCGCCCTGGCCATCGGCGTCTTCGTCGCCGTGCGCGCCATCTCCCTCGGACGGCAAGTCTTCGCCGTGCTCGGCCAGCACGTGCCCGAGGGCCTCGACGCCGGTGCCGTGGCCAAGGACCTGGCCGCCATCGCGGGCGTCCGCGACGTGCACGACCTGCACCTGTGGACACTGACCTCCGGCATGAACGTGGCCACCGCCCACCTGGTCACCGCGGACCTGAGCGACAACCACGCCGTCCTGGACCAGGCCCGCGACCTGCTGCGCCGCCGCCACGGCGTGGCCCACGCCACGCTGCAGGTGGAACCGGCCGACCACCGCGGCTGCGACGAACTGGGCTGGTGAACCACCACAGGCCCCGGCGATCCATAGGCCGTTCCCGCTGCAACCCGGCGCCGCCACCGCAGCGGTGGTGTCCATCCCGGCCACCGCAGCGCCCGGTGCGGGTCACGGCCGTCGGCGACGAGGGTCTGCCGTAACGCTTGGGGGCGGCCGCGCAGAGCTGGTCACCGGTGGTGCGGCGCAGCACGACGGGCGCGGCACCGATGGTCGTGCTCGGCTGCGCAACGGACACCCAACCGATATGGGAACGGTCCATACGGATCCGACTCCCAACAATACCATCGATCCAGATCATGTCTCACACCTCAGGAGTGTCCCTGTGCGTATCGGATCCCTGCTGACCGCTGCCGCCCTGTTAGCCGCGTCCGCGGCCGTCGCCGCCCAGCCCGCGTACGCGGCCGCCCCGGCCGTCCAGATCACCAAGATCTACTACGACTCGCCGGGATCGCCGGACTCCGGCGCGAACAGCAGCCTGAACGGCGAGTACGTGCAGATCAAGAACATGACCAGGAAGGCCGTCAACCTCGCCGGCTGGACCGTCCGGGACAGGACCCGGCGGGACGATCACATCTACACCTTCGGCAGGCTCACCCTCAGGGCCGGCAAAACGGTCACCCTGCGGACCGGCAGGGGCAAGAACACCACCACCACCCGCTACTGGGGCAGGAGCGGCGGGACTCTGGCCTACATCTGGAACCAGACCAGCGACGCCGCCTACCTGCGGAACGCGTCCGGGAAGCTGGTCGACTCCTGCTCGTACAACTCGACGCGGCAGGCGTACAAGATCTGCTGACCTGACCGCGAGGTTCATCCCGGAGGGCCCGGCCGTACTGTTCACGGCATGACCGTGAAACCCGCGCCCGCCGCTCCGAGCGCCGGCGAACTGCTGGAGATCGCCGGCGCCCTGCTCCCCGGCCACTCCCTCGGCTCGGCCCGGCTCACCGAGGGCAACCTCCATCACGTCGTCCTCCTGCCGGGAACGGCGGCCGTACGGGTGACCAAGACCCCGCTCTCGGCGCAGGAGATGCCGCGGCGGATGGAGGCGCTGCGGGAGATCGCCAACGCGGGGCTGCCCTTCGCGGTGCCGGAGCCGCTCACCCCCGTCACCAGGTTCGGCGAACGTACGGCGGCCGCCGTCTCGTGGATCGACGGTGAGCCGCAGGCCGAGGGGCAGGGCGACCCCGAGCAGATCGGAAGGCTGCTGCGCGCCGTGCGCGAGGCCACCGTCACCCCACGCCTGCGGCGGCTGCTCAACGCCCCCCGGGAGAAGGGCTGGGCCGAGGCCCTGGCCGAGCACGTCGTCCCGCACCTGCCCGGCAGATGGAGGGACGAGTGCCGCAGGCGGCTGGAGGCGGCGCGGGACCTGGAGGCCGTGCCCGATGTGCTGGTCCACGGCGACCTCGGGGCCTCCAACGTGCACTGGAGCCCGGACGGTCGGCTGCTCGGCGTCCTGGACTGGGACCAGGCCCATCTGTTCGATCCCGCCATCGACGCGGCTCTGATGGCCTGGCACGGCTGGGACAACGTCAGGCGGGCGGTGGATCCGGAGACGTACCGGCGCGCCCGCGTCTACGATGCGCCCTTCGGTGTCGGGCATCTCATCGGGATCCTCGACGGCCGCCCGCTGATCAACGTCGACGCGTTCGTGCGCAGCATCGTCGCCTGGCTCGACAGGAACGCCTGACACCCTGGGCGTGTCCCGTTTGGGATCCAGTGTCCGGTGGTTACCGTAAAGAAGCATTCCGGATCGTGTGCAACCAGGTCCGCTCCTCCTGCGAAAGCGTGTACGGCGACAGAAGGAGCTGCGTGAATTGGACACGGTGACCTCGCAGGCCGGCCAGGTGCGCGAGCTGATCGACCGGCACCTGGCGCGGCTGCTTGACGAGCAGGTGGGGCGGCTCGACTTCCTGGACGGCCCGGACGTCGACCTGGTGCGCGAGCTCCTGGTGGCGTTCGTCCTGGAGGGCGGCAAGCGGTTGCGGCCCGCGTTCGTCTACTGGGGCTACCGGGCCGCCGGCGGCGGGCGACCTGAGGAGGTGCTGCCCGCGGCGTGCGCCATGGAGCTCGTACACGCCGCGGCGCTGCTGCTCGACGACGTGATGGACGAGGCGGACACGCGGCGCGGCCGGGCGGCGGCACACGTCGCGCTGGCCGGCCTGCACCGGCGGTCGGGACGGCGGGGCGACGCCGGCCGGTTCGGCGAGTCGGCTGCGACGTTGCTCGCGCTGCTGGCCCTGAGCTGGGCCGATGCGGTCCTCCTCGAGACGGGTCCGCGTCTGGAGGCCGCGCTCGACGTCCTCACCCGGCTGCGCGTGGAAACGATCTGCGGGCAGTACCTCGACCTGGCCCGCGCGCCCGGCGGCAACGGCGACGACGAGCAGGCCAGGCTCATCTCCCTCTACAAGTCGGCCAAGTACACCGTGGAGCGGCCCCTGCACCTCGGGCACGCCGTCGCGGGCGGCTGCCCGGGCACGCTGCGGCTGCTGAGCGCGTACGCGCTGCCGCTGGGGGAGGCGTTCCAGCTCAGGGACGACGTCAACGGCGTGTTCGGCGACCCGGCCAGCACCGGTAAGCCCGCCGGGGCCGACCTGCTCCAGGGCAAGGCGACCTACCTGCTCGCCGTCGCCCGCCGGCGGACCGGGAGCCCGGTCCTGGACGGCGTCACCGATCAGCGCGGCGTGGCGGCGGCGCGCAGGCTGATCGTCGAGTGCGGCGCGCTGGACGCGGCGGAGCAGCGCATCGCCGCGCTCGCCGGCGAGGCGGTCGCGGCGCTGGACGAGCCGCCCGGCATCCCGCCCGAGGCCAGGCAGGCTCTGGTCGAGCTGGCGGCCCTGTGCGCCGCGGGAGCCCCCGGATGAGTCCTGTCGTGGTCGTCGGAGCCGGTCTCGGCGGCCTGGCGGCGGCCGTCCACCTGGCCGCGGCCGGCCGCGAGGTCACCGTGGTCGAGGCTCTCGACGAGCCCGGGGGCTGCTGCGGCACCACCCGCGTCGGGGCGTACCGGTTCGACGCCGGCCCGTCCGTGCTGACCATGCCCGGCGTGCTCGCCGAGGTCTTCGGCGCGGCCGGTGAGGAGCTGCGGCGCTGGTTGCCGCTGCGCCGCCTCGAACCGTCCTACCGGCTCGTCTTCGACGACGGGTCGCGGCTGGACATGCTGCCCGAGCGCGAGGCGATGACCGAGCAGGTGCGGATGGTGTGCGGGCCCGCGGAGGCGGCGCGCTACGAGCGCTACCGGCGGCTGCTCGGCGAGCTCTTCCGGATCGAGTGGCCGGCGTTCATCAACGCCGACATGACCAGGTTGCGCGGCCTGGCCCGGCCGGCTGCGCTGCTCCGGCTGGCCGGGCTGGGCGGCTTTCGCCGGCTGGACCGCCTGGCCGCCCACCATCTGACGGACCAGCGGCTGATCAGGGCGCACACGTTCCAGGCGCTGTACGTGGGCCTGTCGCCGCAGCACGCGCTGGGCATCTACGCCGTGATCGCGCACATGGACACCGTCGGCGGCGTGTTCTTTCCCGAACGCGGCGGCATGCACGCCATACCGGCCGCCATGGCGGCCCTGCTGGAGAAGCTGGGCGCGGGCATCCGCTACGGCGTGCGCGCTCGCGAGGTCGGGACGGACGCCGACGGCGTCACCGGGGTGCTGCTGGAGGGCGGCGAACGGCTGCCCGCCAGGCAGGTGGTCGTGGCCTGCGACCGGCTGGCGGCCCAGAGGCTGCTGCCCGCACGGGCGGACGACTGGCGGCTGCGCCGCCCCCGCCACTCCCCCTCCTGCCTGGTGATGCACGCCGGCCTGGACCGCCCACCGGCCGGCCAGGCGCACCACACGCTGCACTTCGGGCGGGCCTGGGAGGAGACGTTCACCGCGCTGGCGGCGGGCCGGCCACAGCCGGACCCGAGCCTGCTGGTCACCTGCCCGGAACCGGACGGCGACGCGGCGCCCGACGGGCACGCCACGCTCAGCGTCCTCGAACCGGCGCCCAACCTGCAGCGCGTCGCCGACTGGGGCCGGCTGCGCCCGGAGCTCGAGGCGCGGCTGCTCGGCCGCCTGGCCACGCTCGGCTACGGCGACCTCGCGGGCGCGCCCCGGCTGGTGGTGGACCCGCCCGCCTGGGCGGCGCGCGGGCACAGCGCGGGCACGCCGTTCGCGCTGGACCACCGCTTCACCCAGACGGCCTGGCTGCGCCCCTCCGCCGTCGCCCGGCGGGTGCCCGGGCTGCACTTCGCCGGCATGTACACCGCACCCGGTGTCGGGGTGCCCACGGTGCTGATCTCCGGCCGGCTCGCCGCCGAACGCATCGTCAAGGAGGCCCGTTGACGCTCACCGCCAGCTACGAACGGTGCCGGCGACTCCACGCCCGCTACGGCCGCTCCTACTACCTCGCCACCCGGCTGCTGCCGCAGTGGAAGCGGCGGCACGTGCACGCGCTGTACGGTTTCGCCCGCTACGCCGACGAGATCGTCGACTCGTTCACCATGACCGCCGACCGGTCCCGAGCGCTCGACGGGCTGTGCGCCAGGGTCGAGGCCGGGCTCACCGGGGCCAGACAGGACGATCCGGTGCTGCCGGCGCTGCTGCACACCGTCAACTCCTTCGGCATCGACCACGACGACATCGCCGCCTTCCTCGCCTCGATGCGGGCGGACCTGTCGGTCACCCGGTACGCCACCTACGACGACCTGCTCGGCTACATGGCCGGATCGGCCGCCGCCATCGGCACGATGATGCTGCCGGTGCTGGAGCCGGCGCCGGGCTGCGAAGAGGCGGCCCGCGAGCCCGCCCGCCAGCTCGGCCTGGCCTTCCAGCTCACCAACTTCCTGCGTGACGTCGGCGAGGACTTCGCCCGCGGCCGGGTCTACCTGCCGATGGAGGACCTCGGCAAGTTCGGCGTCGAGCCGGGCGAGCTGGGCGCCGCCCGCACCGGACGGGCCGTAAGGCGGCTGCTGGCCTTCGAGGCCGGGCGCGCCCGCGAGCACTACCGCGCCGCCGCCGGCGGCATCGGCCTGCTCGTCGCCTCGTCACGGCCCTGCGTACGCGCCGCCGTCGATCTCTACGGCGGCATCCTCGACGAGATCGAGCGCGGCGGGTTCGAGGTCCTGGCCGGCCGCGTACGGGTGCCGCGCCGGCGGCAGGCGGCCGTGTTCGCCCGCCACCTGCTGGCCTCCGCCGAGGCGGGCAGGACCGAGCGCCGCGTCCGCGTGGAACTCCCGTGACAGCCGTGCGCCCGGTGGTCCTGGACGCGATGGGCGGCGACCACGGACCGGCGGAGACGGTCGCCGGTGCGGTGGCGGCGTGGCGCGCGCACAAGGTGCCGGTCATCCTGGTCGGCGACGAAGCGCGCGTGACCGGGGAGCTGCGCAGGCACGGCGCCGCGGGCGAGCTCGCGGTCGTGCACGCCGACGACGCCGTCCCGATGGCCGAGCGCGGCCCCGCCGCCACGGCGCTGGCGACCTCCAGCCTCGCGGTCGGCTGCGAGCTGGTCGGCCGGGGCCACGGCGGGGCGCTGGTGTCCGCGGGATCCACTGGCGCGGTGGTCTCCTGCGCGGTGCGCGGCATCGGACGGTCCGGCGTGCTGCGGCCCGCGCTGGCGGTGGCGCTGCCGTCGCTGCGGGGCGGCGCGAGCGTGCTGGTGGACGCCGGCGCGACAGCCGATCCGAGCCCGGCCATGATGGCCGAGTTCGCGCAGCTGGGCGCCGGGTACGCGCGAGCCGTGCTCGGCCGCCCCGACCCGATCGTGGGGTTGTTGTCGATCGGGTCGGAGCCGGGCAAGGGCAACCGGCTGACCCGCCAGGCCGGGGAGCTGCTCGCCGCCCTGCCGCTGCGCTTCCACGGCAACGTCGAGGGCCATGACGTGCTGGCCGGCACCGTGGACGTGATCGTCACCGACGGGTTCACCGGCAACGTCGTGCTGAAGAACGTCGAAGGGTGCGTACGCACGGCGCTGACCATGGTCGCCCAGGCCGGCATCGCCTCCCCGCGGCAGCTCGCGAAGGTGGCCCGCCGCTACGACCCTGAGACCCATGGCGGCGCCGCCCTGCTCGGCCTGCGCGGCACCGTCGTCGTCGCCCACGGCTCGTCGCCGGCCGCCACGATCGCCAGGGCGTGCGTGGTGGCGTACGCGCTGGCGGGGCCGGAACCGGCGACCGGCATCGAGGCGACGGCGGCGGAGCGGGTGACATGACCCGCTCAGCGCAGCGGGTCGGCGCCGTTCCAGGTTCCTTCACTGGCGTAGGGGGCGAAGCGGGCGAACAGCTCCTCGGCGTACCAGTTGTGCGCCCGTACCTGGCGGATGACCCGCTGGTGTGCCCCGTCCCGGTAGGCGAAGGCACGCACCGCCTCCTGGTCCCGCCACAACGAGAACGTCGCCTGCCGGGCCAGCGGCCACTCCCCCATGCCGATCGAGCGCAGGCAGCCGTCCTGCCGCCGGAGCAGGTCGTCGACGGGCGGAACCGACCGGTAGAAGGCGACCAGGCGGCCGGGCCGGATGGACGCCCTGGTGAGCACCGCCACCGGCCCTCCCCCGCCGTCGGGGCGGGCCGCCATGCCGTCGAAGGGGTCGCGCCCGGCCCAGGCGCCGCGCGAGGCCAGCGGGACCAGCCGCGCGTGCCAGCTCTCGTACGCCTCCGCACGCCAGCGGGCGGCGATCGGCGAGACGCGCAGGAACTCCTCCAGGTCGTCCTCTCCGCGCCAGACCGCGAACAGCGCCCACCGGCGCAGATCGGCTCCCAGCGACATGGAGCGGCCCCGGCCGGTGCCGAGCAGCCGCCAGAACAGCAGCCCGCCGGCGCCCCGCAGCAGCGGCCGGTCGAAGGCCATGTGCTTCATGGCGCCCGCGCTGCCGTACCGGACGAGGTGGAACGAGGCGATGGTCGAGGTGCTCGTGGCGGTCACCGCCGGCTACCTGCTCGGCTCGGTGCCGGTCGCGGTCGTGGTGGCGGGCGGGCACGGCGTCGATCCGCGTGACGTCGGCGACCGCAACCCGGGGTACTGGAACGTCAAGGAGGAGCTCGGGCGGCGGGCGGCCGTGCCGGTGTTCGCCGGCGACACGCTGAAGGGCACGCTGGCGGCCCTGGCGGGGCTGCTGGTCAGCGGCGGCCACACCACCGGGCTCGGCGTGGTGTCGGGCCCGAGCGTGGTGCCGGTGTACCTCGCGGTGGCGGCGGCCATGGCCGGGCACGCGTGGCCGGTCTTCGCCTCCTTCCGGGGCGGCCGCTCGGTCCTCACCTTCGCCGGCGGCGTCGCGGTCATCTGCCCGCCGGCGTTCGTGCTGGCGGTGGCCGTGCTGGTCGTGACGGCGCTGGCGCTGCGCTCGTTCGCCGCGGGGGCGCGCCTGGCGGTGTTCGCGGTGCCGGTGCTGCAACTGCTGTTCGCGCCCGTGGAGGTGGTGGCGGCCACCGGCGGGCTGATGTGCCTCATCGGGCTGCGCTTCTGCCTGGTCGCGCTGGCCGCCCGCCGCCGCTGACGCGCGGGTACGTGCGGCCACGCCACGCGCGGACGGGTCGCAGCGTGGCCTGGGTCAGCCGGAACGCGGACGCCGGGTCGAGCAGCGGCGACAGCAGCACGCCCGCGCCCGGTTCGCGATAGCTGCCCCGCAACGCCCTGGCCAGCAGCAGCCGCATCCCCAGCAGCGCCACGTCCAGCGCGGCCGGGCGTCCGGCGGCCAGCCGGAGCACGGGCAGCGCCCCGGTCAGCCAGAGGACGGCCAGGTCGGCCGCCTGCCGGCCGGGCCCGGTCACGTCCCGCAGCGGCAGCGAACGGCCCCACTCCCGCCACAGCTCGCGGACCGAGTCGTGCATGTCCACCTCCAGCAGGCCGCCCGCGTCCAGGAAGCCCACCGTCCAGCCTCGCCCGGCCAGGCAGCGGGCCAGCGCCACATCGTCGGTCATGCGATCACGTACGAGCGCGAACCCCTCCACTTCGGCCATCCGGGCCCGCCGGAAGGCCATGCACTGGCCGTTGGCGACGACGCGGCGCGGCGGCGGCGGGCTCGGCGGGCCGATGGGCCCGAACCGGTAGACCAGCGTGGCCAGCATGGAAGCGTGCAGGGCCTGCTCCAGCACGCCGTCGCAGACGAACCGGGGACCGGCGCTCACCAGGTCGTACCGCTCCAGAGCCGCCGCCAGCGCGCCGAACAGGCCGGGCGCGGGCCGGGCGTCGGCGTCGAGCGTCACCACGACCTCGCCGGCGGCGGCGGCCATCCCCTGGTGCAGCGCCCACTGCTTGCCCACCCATCCCGGTGGCAGCGGTCCCGCGGTGACGACCTTGGCGCCCAGCGACGCGGCCACCCGGGCCGTGCCGTCGCGGGAGCCGTCGTCGACGACGATCACCTCGGTCACGGCGGGCGCCGCCGGCACGGCCCGCAGGCACGGTCCGATCCTGGCCGCCTCGTCGCGGGCGGGGATCACCACGGAGATCGTCGTGCCGGCGTCCAGGCGGGGCCGGAGCCGCGGCAGCCGCCGCCGGCCGCGCGCGAGCCTGGCGGCGACGACAGCGGCGGCGACGATCTGGGCCGCGGTGAGCGGCCTCACGGCGCGCCCCCGGGGAGGTCCCGTGCCACCAGCCCGGCCACGATGCGCGCGCCCAGAGCCACCATCGGCAGCCCGCCGCCCGGGTGCACCGAGCCGCCCACCAGGTACAGGCCGCGGCGCGGCCCCCGGTTGCCCGGGCGCAGGAAGGGCGCCAGCCTGCCCCTGCAGGCGCTCCCGTAGATGGCGCCGCCCCAGGATCCGTAGCGTTCCCGCAGGTCGGCAGGGGTGAAGACGTCGACGAAACGCAGCCGACCAGCCAGGTCGTGGCCGCGCTCGGCCAGCCGCTCCAGCACGAGATCCCGGTACGCCGGCACCCCGATCGGCCATCGGCCGGGGTCGCGGGCGGGCACGTTGACCAGCACGGTCCAGTTCTCGGCGCCGCGCGGGGCCTGGGAGGGGTCGTCCACGGCCGAGCAGCCGACGTAGATCGTCGGGTCGCGCGGCGGGCTCCCGCGTTCGAAGATGTCGGCGAACTCCCGCTCGTAGCCGGCCGAGAACAGCACCGAGTGATGCGGCAGCCCCGGCGTGCGCCCCTCCACCCCGGCCAGCAGCAGCAGCGCGGACGACGAGCGCCCCAGCCGCGCGATGCGGCGCAGCCGCCGGCGGTCCGGCAGCAGGCGCGCGTACAGGGCGGCGGCGTCGGTGTTCGCCACCACGACGTCGGAGCGCACGCGCTCTCCGCTCGCCAGCCGCACCCCCGTGACCCGGGAACCGCCGGCCTCGACGGCGGCGACCGGCTCCGAAAGGAACACCTGCACACCTGCCGTTTTCAGCAGCAGGGCCAGGTCGTCGGCCAGCCGGGCCAGGCCGCCGGGCGTATACCAGACACCCTGCCCGTGCTCCAGCGCCGGCACGCACCCCAGCGCGGCGGGCGCGAGGTACGGGCTCGACCCGGCGTAGGTGGCGTAGCGGCCGGTGTACTGGCGCAGGCGGGGGTCACGGAAGTAGCGGCGGGCCAGCCCGTCCAGCGTACGCGCGGGCGCCACGGCCAGCAGATCGGACAGCCGGGCCTGGCCGGGCGGGCGGATAAGCGGCCCGGCGAACACCGTCCGGTGCGCGGCCCGCAGGCAGCCCCGCGCCCAGCCGTGGAAGGCGCGCCAGCTCGGTCCCTCTCCGGGAGCCAGCCGCTCCACCTCGGCCGCCATCCGGTCCGGGTCTCGCGGCGCGTCCAGCACCGTGCCGTCGGCGAACCGGTAGCGGCACAGGAGCTCCGGCTCGACGAGCTCGCGCCGCAGCCCCAGCTCGCGGAACAGCTCCGGCATGGTGAGCAGCGAAGGCCCGAGGGAGAAGGCGAACCCGTCCCGGCGGTGCTCGGCCAGCTTGCCGCCCAGCCGCGCGGACTGCTCGTACAGCCGGACCTCGTGCCCCTGCCTGGCCAGCAGCAGCGCGCACACCATGCCGCCCACGCCGCCGCCGATCACCGTCACCTCTGCCATGACCGCCTCCAGGCCAGCGCGGCGAACACGCCCATCGTGATCCCTCCGGCCGCCGCCACCAGCGGGTCGGCGGGCTCGAACACCGCCGCGAAGGCGACCGTCTCCATCACCGCCATGACCGTGTACAGCACGAGCAGGCCCCGCCCTGGCCCGGCGTCGCCGCACACGCGTCCGACGGCCAGCATGACCAGCGCCGACACCAGCAGCCAGCCCGCGAAGTTGCTCAGCGGGATGCCGCGGTACGCGCCGCCCTCGGCCCACGTCCACATCCCGAGCCGGACCATCTGCGGGTCGAGGAACAGGTCCCACGCCGTCAGCGCGCCCGCGCCCGCGGCGGCCCGCGCCCACCTCCCCGCCGGCGCGACGGCGGCCGCCACCGCGTACGCCGCCAGCCCCATGCCGCCCCAGGCCAGCGCCACCACGACGGGGACGCCGCCCACCTGCGGCCACAGCACGTCGTTGTAGCGGTAGACGCCGAACGGGAATCCGGTCAGCACCCCGGCCACCTCGGCCGCGTAACCGGTGAGCACCGCCGCGCCGAACGCGGCCACCGCCCTGGCCGTCCCCCACGTGTCGGCCGCGAAGGCCACGGCACACGCCGCCAGCAGCACCACGATCGGCCCGGTGTACCGCTCCGGCCGCGCGTCCAGCCCGGACGCCACCTGCAAGGTCACCATGGCGAGCAGCGACAGCACGCCGAGCGCGCGTGCCGGCCGCAGGGCCGCACCCGTCACCCGTTCGCCTGACGTCTGTTCCACACGCTGTCTTCCGGAGCGGCCGCAATCACGATCTACGTGCCCGGACGCGTGCCAAGCGAGCCTCATGGCCGTCCGAGCATCGGGACAAGATTCGCTCCGTGCGCGGTGCGGGTCAGCCGGTCGTGGCGGGGGCCGGCTTTCCCGGGCACGTGGTGGTGCGCCTGCCGGTCTCGAAGTAGGCGACGATCTTCTCGGCGCAGCCGGGCACCTGGGAGGCGGAGCCGTGGACGTCGTCGTCGACGGTCACCAGGGTGCCGCCGACGGCCGCGCGCATGGCGCGCGCCCACTCGTACGGTGTCACGGTCTCGTAGCGGTGGCCCGACAGGATCAGCGAGCCGCCGGTGGGCCGCACCTTCGGCGTCTTCGCCGGCAACGGCCACCCCGCGCACATGTGCACGAAGTTGCCCGTCCGGCCGGTCACCGGATAGTGCTTGAGACGCTGCTGGTAGGCCTTCCAGTTCGGCTGGAACGCGCTCGCGGTCGGATCCTCGTTGCAGTGGAACGCACGGCCGGCCGTCTTGTCAGTCCCCCCGTCCCCACCTCCGCCCTCACCCTCGCCCGGCTTGCCGAACGCCTCCTTGACCGCCGGGGGCGCGGCCGGGCCCTTGGCGTCGGCGAGTTCCTTGAGCACCTGGGCCATCCCGGGCCACTGGCCGCTGGGCCGGCCGGCGGCCCGGGAGATCAGCCCGCCGTCCACGGTGAGGCCGATGTCGGTGAAGGTCAGCGGTTCGGCGTCGTACCGCCTGACCATGTCCTCCACCGCGGAGACCACCTGCCGCTTCGAGGTGCCGAGGCCGTAGGTGTCGTCGCGTTCGGCCATCCAGGCGGCCATGCGCTCGAAGTTGCGGTCGACGGCGTCGGTGTGGGTCTTCGTCCAGAAGCCCTTCCAGATGTCGGGCGGGGTCACGCTGTCCAGCCACATCCGGCCCACCCTGGTGGGGTACATGGTCCTCATGACGGCGCCGAGCCACGTGCCCCACGAGACGCCGTAGAAGTTGATCTTACGCTCGCCCAGGGCGGCGCGGATCCGGTCGATGTCACGGGCCACGTTGGGGGTGGTGAGCTGCCTGAGGAACGCGGGATCCCGCTGGACGCACTGCTTGCTCCAGGCGACCATGTCGGCGTAGGCCTTCCTGGCGTGCTCCTCGGTGATCGGTCCCGGCGCGGGCGTGCCGCGCGGGATGTCGGGGCAGGAGACCTTGGTGCTGCGGCCGATGCCGCGCGGGTCGATCCCGATCAGGTCGTAGCGCTCGTTGAGTGCTTTGGCGCCCCTCATCGCGAGGTTGATGGACATCAGGTAGCCGGAGCCGCCCGGCCCTCCCGGGTTGAGCGCGATGCTGCCCAGGCGGTTCTTCTGGTCGGAGGCCCGCAACCTGGTCAGGGCCACGGTGATCTGCTTGCCGTCCGGGTCGCCGTAGTCCTGGGGGACGCGGATCGTGCCGCAGTCCGTACGGGCGAGCAGCCGCCTGAACTCGGCGAACTGATTCTCCTTGAGGCCCTGCTTGCGGAGGTCCTCGTCCGAGAACTCCTGACATTTCTGCCAGGTGATGGATGAGGGCTTGGGCTTGGAGTCGGCGGCGGCGGGCACGCCGACCGTGAGGGAGCTCATCAGCAGGGCTCCCGAGAACAACCCGCGGGCCGCTGTCGCACGGTTCACTGGTCGAGGTCCTTTCGGCGGAGGGTGATCCGGCGGGGCACGCGAAGGGCCGCACATGCCGGTCTTCTGCGGTTCCGCTCCTTTATGCACCGCCGCCTGTTTCCCTGCCGTTTCCGCCTGCGGGCACGTCAGCCGTCGGGCTCGCGCAGCTCGCGGCGGAGCCGGTGCAACCGCAGGGCCAGCTGCACTTCCAGGGTGTGGTCCGGGCTGTTCCAGTCCATGCCGAGCAGGCGTCTGACCCGGTCGAGGCGCTGGGTGACGGTGTTCGGGTGGATGTGCAGCCGTTTGGCGCTGGCGACCAGGCTCTGCCCGGTGGCGAAGTAGGTTCCGAGCGTCTCCATCAGCGCGGTGGACCGCTGCTCGTCGTGCCGGATGACCGGCCCGAGGGTGCGTTCCACGAAGCGCACCGCGGACGCGCCGTCGCCGAGCAGCAGTCCGGCGTATCCGAGGTCGTCGGCCGTGGCGGCGGCTCCCACCCGTTCGAGCCGGAGCAGGGCCTGCACGCAGGCCAGCGCCTCCGCGTACGCGCTGGGCAGGTCGGCCGGGTCGTCGACCGGTCCCGCGGCGCCAGCGGTGACCGGCGAGCCCAGCCGCGTGGTCAGCGAGCGTGCTATCTGGCGGCCGGTCAGCGACGGGTCGTCGGAGGGGACGACCAGGATCGCCTGGCCGTCCCGCACCGTGCTCAGACCGTCGCGGGCGGCCGCGAGGTCGGACGCCACGGAGGCGAGGCTCTGCCGGTTCTCCGCCCGGATGTGCGCGACGACGACGGCATGCCGCTTCTGGGGCTGGTAGCCGATCCGCAGGGCCCGCTCGGCCAGCGAGGAGTACGTGCGTGGGGTGGGCGTGAGGAGGTCGTCCAGCAACTCGCCGCGCACTCTGGCCTCCGCGGCGGCGAGGTTGCGGCTGAACAGCTGGAGCAACGACGCGACGACGGCGGCCCGGGCGAGCAGCCGCCTGTCCAGGTCGCCGACCTCGGACGGTGCGGCCGGCGGCCCCCACGCCAGGGTGCCGAGGTTCTCGGTGCCGGCGACGAGGCCGGTGACCCAGTACGTCCCGTCGTGGGTGACGGCGGAGCGGCCCGCGGCCCCGCCCGCGGCGGCGGACATCGCCCGCAACACCTCATGGGAGGCCCCGGGCGTCCAGGCGACGGGCGTCTCGAACTCGTCGAAGATGGCGAGCACGCCACCGAGCTGGTCGCCCGCCGCGGCCACGACCTCCTGCACGCCGCCGCCCCGGAGCACGATGGCCATGCTCTGGTCGTGCGCCGCGACCGCCCTTTCCTGGTCGACCGTACGTTGCCGCAGAGCCTCGTTCTCCCGCCGGAGGGCCGCCAGGGTCTGCTTCTGGTCGTCCCTCGACCGCGCCTGCTCGATGGCGGTCGCGGCGAGGGTGGCGAAGGAGCCGAGCAGAGCGATGGCGTCGTGGGAGAACCACCCCGGCGTGCGGTTGGAGGCGAACAGCACCCCGATGACAGCGCTGGTCCGCAGCGGCACGCCGACGATCGACACCTGCCGCTCGGCCCTGACCGAGGTGTCGACCGCCGGATCGTGCGTCAGCCGTTCGTCGCTGAAGTAGTCGGGCGTCGAGAACGGCGTGCCGGTGGCGGCGACCCTGCCGCCGATGCCGATCCCGAACGGGATCCTGACGTCCTTCCACGCCGAGGAGGTCGCGCCGACCATCACCTGCATGCAGGTCGCCCGGCCCTCGTTGTCGTTGAGGCTGAGGTAGGCCATGTCACAGCCGAGCAGCCGCTGTGCCTGGCTCACGATCAGGCTGAGGATCGTGTCGGGGTCGCTGCGGTCCTCCGCCAGCTCCTTCGCGCACTCGACGAGCGCGCGCTGCTGTTCGTGGCGGCTGCGCCGCTTCTCCAGCGTGTCGCGGAGCTGGAGCGCGAGCGTGTGCTCGGCGTGCAGATCCGCTATCTCGGCGGGTGAGGCGGCGCCGGCCACCGCGTCGTGCAGGACCTCGTCGTAGTGGGGCAGCGGGGCCCCGTCCACGAGAAGCTGGAGGAAACTGCGCCTGTTCACGCCCTTGCCCATCGTTATAGCACTCGCGCTTCCACAATGGGCACTAGTCAAGTCCCGCGGATCGCCAATTACCAGGCTGCTGCGGAGATAGGTGAATTCACGGGGCGTTCACCCATGCAACGGGCGGGCTTTCACGGTCAGGCCGGGGTGTCGACCGACTTCTTGGGCTCGGCGGGCACGTCCGCGGGCGCGTCGGGCGCACGCCGGGCGGCCAGCAGGTGGCGGGCCGTTCCCCAGATGCCCCGGCGGAACAGCAGCACGACCACGATGAAGATCGAGCCGGTGATGATCCCGGTCTCGGCGAACCCGGCGGTGGCCAGGAAGTCCTGGAGCTGGACGATCAGCGCCGCGCCGATGGCGCCGCCCCACAGCGTGCCGATCCCGCCGAGGATGACCATCATCACGGCCTGCCCGGAGGTGGTCCAGTAGACGCCTTCGAGCGAGGCGAAGCCGTGGCCGATGGCGAAGACTCCTCCGGCCGTCCCGGCGAGCGCGGCGGACAGGACGAACGCCTGCAGCTTGTAGCGGTCGACCGGGTAGCCGAGAGCGCGGGCCCGGTCCGGGTTGGCGCGGATTGACACCAGCACCCGGCCGAACGGCGAGCGTACGATGCGCCAGGCGACGAACAGCCCGGCCAGCACGAACGGCAGGCCCGCGTAGTAGAAGAAGAACGAGTCGGACAGGTCGAGCCCGAACAGCTCCCGGGGGATCCCCTGCAGGCCGTTCTCCCCGCCCGTGACGTCCCGCCACTGGTTGGCCACGAAATAGATCATCTGGGCGAAGGCCAGGGTGACCATGGCGAAATAGATGCCGCTGAGCCGTACGGACAGGAATCCGATCGGGAGCGCCAGCAGTGCCGTGAACGCCGCGCCGCCCGCGATCGCGACCGGGAACGGCAGCCCGCTGTGCAGCGCGATCAGGCCGGTACAGTACGCCGACCCGCCCCAGAACGCGGCGTGCCCGAACGACAGCAGCCCGGTGAAGCCCAGCAGCAGGTCCACCGACGCGGCGAACAGCGCCCAGCAGGCGATGTCGAGCGCCACCGGCGGGTAGATCAGCCAGGGCAGGGCGAAGGCGGTGACGAGCCCGGCCGCCAGGAGCAGCCACCCGCCCCGGCCCGAGCGGGCCAGCCTGGTCAGGATCACCGGAACGCCTCCTCGCGTCCGAACAGCCCGGCCGGGCGCCACAACAGCACGGCGGCCATGAGGATGAACACCAGGATCTGGGAGAGCGCCGGCACGTACAGGTTGCCGAGGGCCGACACCAGCCCGACGGCGAAGCCCGCGGCGACCGAGCCGAACACCGAGCCGAGACCGCCGATCACCACGACCGCGAAGACGGTGATGATGAGGTCGGCGCCCATGAGCGGGTTGACCGCCCGCATCGGCGCGGCCAGCACCCCGGCGAACGCGGCCAGCGCGATGCCGAAGCCGAACACCGGGGTCACCCACCGGCCGACGTCGATCCCGAGCGCCCGGGTCAGCTCGGGCCGCTCGGTCGCGGCCCGCACGATCACCCCGACGCGGGTACGGGTGAGCACCAGCCACACCGCCACGCACATCAGCACCGACACGGCCAGCACGAACACCTGGTAGGCGGGGTAGGTGAACAGCCCCAGGTCGACCGTGCCGTCCAGGGCCTGCGGCCGCGGGTACGGCTGCGAGCTCACCCCGTACTCCCGTTTCACCAGGTCCTGCAGGATGAGCGCGAGACCGAAGGTGAACAGGAAGCCGTAGAGCGGGTCGAGCGGCGTCAGCCGCCGGATGAACAGCCGTTCCAGCACGATCCCCGCGGCGCCCAGCAGCGGCGGCACCAGCAGCAGGGACACCCAGAAGTTCAGGCCGAACGCGTCGAGCGCGACGAACGCCCCGAAGGCGCCGAGCATGTAGAACGCGCCGTGGGCCAGGTTGACCACGCCGAGCATGCCGAAGATGACGGACAGGCCGAGGGCGAGCAGAGCGTAGAAGGCTCCGCCCACCAGCCCGTTGAACGCCTGCTGGAGCACGCCGGCCGCCTACAGCTTGCAGGCGGGGTCGGGCTGCGGCTGGAACGCCTCCGACGCCGGGATGGTCTTGAGCACCTTCACGTAGTCGTACGGCTCCTTGACCTCGCTGGACGGCTTGACCTGCGACAGGTACGCGTCGTGCAGCAGCAGGTGGTCCTGGGCGCGGATGGTGGCGTTGCGGGCGAACATGTCCTCGATCTTGTGGCCTTCGAGCTGCTTGACCACCTCGTCGGAGTTGTCGGTGCCGCCGCGCTGGACGGCCTCGAGATACTGCAGGGCGGCCGAATAGTTGGCCGCCATGTTGGCGGTGGGCCGCTTGCCGGTCCTGGCGTGGAACTTGTCGGCCCAGGCGCGGGACTGCTCGTCGGCGTTCCAGTACCACATGTCGGTGTAGCGGGTCCCGGCCAGGGCGTCCGCGCCGAGCGAGTGGATGTCGCTGAGGGCCAGCAGCCCGACCGCGAGCCCTACGCCCTTGTCGCGCAGCTTGTACTCGTTGTACTGCTTCACCAGGTTGACCAGGTCACCGCCGGCCTGCATCGTGCCGATCACCTGCGGCTTGGGGTCCAGGTTCGGCGCCTTGAGCAGGAACGTGGAGAAGTTGTCGTTGGGGAACGGCGTCGGGTCGGACTCGACCACGGTGCCGCCGGCCGCGTTGATCGCCGTGCTGAACGTCTTCTGCATGTCCTGCCCGAACGCGTAGTCGGGGTAGACGATGTACCAGTTCTTCGAGCCGTCCTTGGTGACCTCGGTGCCGGTGCCGTGGGCCAGCATGTAGCTGTTGTAGCCGTAGTGGAAGGTGTACTTGTTGCACTGCTTGCCCTCCAGCTCGGTGCTGGCGGCGCCGACGTCGATGAACACCTTCTTCTTGTTCTTGGCGATGGTGGCAACGGCGAACGCGGCCGAGGAGGTCGGCACGTCGAGGATGACGTCGGCCTGCTGCCGGTCGTAGAGCTCCTGCGCCTTGGAGTTGGCGATCTCGGGCTTGTTCTGGTGGTCGGCGTCCTTCACCTCGATGGTCTTGGCCACCGCCTTGTCACCATATTTCGCCTGATGGTCGGCCACCGCCATCTTGACGGCCTCGATCGTCAGGCGCCCGGAGGTGTCGGCGTAGATGCCCGACTGGTCGTTCAGCACGGCCAGCACCACCTTGCCGTTGCTGATCTTCTCGTCACCACCGCCAGGACCGCCTCCGCACCCGGCCAGCAGCAGCCCCGTGGCGGCCAGGCAGCCGCTCCAGCCTGTGACTCTCATTCAGGCATCTCCTCTTTTCCCGGCGGGGTGGTCGTCAGATTCCGAGGTATTCGAGCAGCTCGTGCTCGCGCTCACGGACCTGCTCGTTGTCCAGCGACTCGACGATCCGGCCCTCGGCGAGCAAATAGTGGCGGTCGGCGACCGTGGCGGCGAAGTGCACGTTCTGCTCGATCAGCAACACGGTGACGCCGGCCGCCTTGACCTCGCGCAGGATCTCGCCGATCTGCTGGACGATCAGCGGCGACAGGCCCTCGGTCGGCTCGTCGCACAACAGCAGTCGGGCGCCCGTCCGCAACACGCGGGCCAGCGCGAGCATCTGCTGCTCACCGCCCGACAACTTCGTCCCGGGAAACCGGCGCCGCTCACGCAGCGGCGGGAACGTCTCGTACACCCGCTTCAGCGACCACGGCTCCTGGCTCCCCTTGGTCACGGGCGGGAGCAGCAGGTTCTCCTCCACCGACAGGGTGGCGTACACGCTCCGGTCGTCGGGGACGAAGCCCAGGCCGCGGCGGGCCCTGCGGTGCGCGGCCAGGCCCGTGATGTCCTCGCCGGACAACGCGATCGTGCCCGTGGTCCTGCCGTACGCGCCATGCAGCCCCATCAGGCAGCGCAGCAGCGTGGTCTTCCCGGCGCCGTTGCGGCCGACCAGCGTGACGATCTCGCCCTCGTCGACCCGCATCGACACCTCGCGCAGGGCCTGCGCCTCGCCGTACCAGGCCGACAGCCCGTCAACGCGCAGCATGAGAGTCTCCGAGGTAGGCGGTGATGACCCGCGGGTCGTGGCGGATCTCGGCGTACGGGCCTTCTGCCAGCACCTTGCCGTGCTGCAGGACGGTCACCCGGTCGGCGAGGCTGGCCACCACGTTCATGTTGTGCTCGACCAGGACCACGGTGCGGCCCGCACGGATCCTGCGGACGAGCTCGCACGTACGGTCGACGTCCTCCACGCCCATCCCGGCGGTCGGCTCGTCGAGCAGGAGCACCTTGGGGTCGAGGGCCAGGGCGAGCGCCAGCTCCAGCGCGCGTTTGCTCCCGTACGGCAGCGAACCCGCCGGGACGCCGCCGTGGCCGGACAACCCGACCTGGTCGAGCAGCTCCTCAGCGCGCTCCGCGAAGCGGGCCAGCGCCCGGTCGGAACGCCAGAACCGCCAGCCGAGACCGGTGGGGCTCGCCAGCGCCAGCTCCACGTGCTGGTGCGGGGTCAGCTCGGCGAACAGGCTGGTGATCTGGAACGAGCGCGCCACGCCCAGCCGGGTGATCGCCTCGGGGCTGCGCCCGGCCAGCTCCCGGCCGCCGGCCAGCAGCACGCTGCCCGCGGTCGGCTTCAGGAAGCCGGTGAGCAGGTTGAACAGGGTGGTCTTGCCGGCGCCGTTGGGTCCCACCAGCGCGTGCACGCTGCCCTCGGCCACGTCCAGGTCCACGCCGTCCACGGCGAGGAAGCCACGGAACTCCCTGCTCAGCCCGCGCACCTTCAGGACGGGGACGGATCCGCCCGGGGCGGCGCCGTGCCCGCTCCCCACCGGATCTGCTCCCATGCGCCCTCCTCGCGCGTCATGACGTGACCCGCGTCACGCTCAGGCCGCCGTAACCGTGAACGCTAAGTGGGAGCCGGGCCGGCGGACCAGGTGAGAAGGACACACATTCCGGCAGCCCGCTATGAGCTGGCGCACACACCACGTGGCCTTAAGAGGGCTGCGGCCCGCTGTGCTTCTGATCGGGCACCGCGTACGTGACTCACGCCGGTTGCGGCTCGGCGACCGGCGCTTCCCTGCTCCTGACCGGTCTCGTCACCTGCTTCGCCACGCAGGAAGGCAGCCCCGCCACGACACCCGCCGCGCGGCGCTGGTAGTCGCTGGGCGGCCTGCCGACCAGCTCGGTGAAGCGGGTGCTGAAGGTGCCCAGCGACGAGCAGCCGACCGCGAAGCAGACCTCGGTGACGCTGAGGTCGCCACAGCGCAGCAGCGCCATCGCGCGCTCGATGCGACGCGTCATCAGATAGGCGTACGGCGACTCCCCGTACGCGAGCCGGAACTGGCGGCTGAGGTGTCCGGCCGACATGTGCACGCCGCGGGCGAGCGCCTCGACGTTCAGCGGCTGCGCGTACTCCCTGTCGATGCGGTCGCGCACGCGGCGCAGTCGCGCGAGGTCCTTCAGGCGTTCCGCCGCGGTGAGAGCGCGCCCCCATGCGGGATTGCACATGAGAGAACCCCTTTCGTCGATTCCTGAGAGCGAGACCGGCTCAGCGGAGCTGCTGGATGCGGACCAGGTTGCCCGCGGGGTCGCGGAAGGCGCAGTCGCGGACGCCGTACGACTGCTCCGTCGGCTCCTGGACGACCTCGGCGTCGCCGGACTGCACCTTCTCGAAGAGGCCGTCGAGGTCTCCGGTGGCCAGCAGGATCCAGCCGTAGGTGCCCTTGGCCATCATCTCGAGGATGGTGCGGCGCTCGTCCTCGGTGATGCCGGGGTCGGCGGCCGGCGGCGCCAGGAGGATGGACGTCCCCGGCTGGCCGGGAGGGCCGACCGTGATCCAGCGCATCTTGCCCTGTCCGACGTCGCTGCGCACCTCGAAGCCGAGGGCGTCGCGGTAGAAGGCCAACGAGGCCTCCGGGTCGTCGTGCGGGAGGAAGGTCGTGTGAATGGTGACGTCCATACCGCCACGTTAACCGCGGCCCGATGACCGGTGCTTCTCGAATCCTGACCGGTCCTGTGGTCAGCTCGCCGGCACGCGGGTTTGGTTGATCTGCCGGAATGTAGACCAGGCCAGGACGTGGTCGATGAGACCGGTGTTTTGACGGTGACGGGAAATCAGACGCCCACGCGGTTCGTGTGCCGGAGTATCTCCGAGGCGATGCGGGCAAGCGCTGGGGCGGGCAGGCTATGCCCCATGCCTTCGATCGGCACCAGGACGCTGCCAGGAATCGCGGCAGCGAGCGCCCTGCCCTGCTCGAAGGGCGCCATGAGATCTTCGGTGCCATGGATCACCAGTGTGGGAGACGTGATCGAGCTGACCAGCTCAGAACGGTCGCGGGAGGCCATCACCGCGAGAATGTGATTCTGCATCGTGTGCGTCATGTCGCCGGCTCGGAGGAACTCTCGTGCGATGATTTCGCGTGTCGCCGATTCATCGAACGGTGACAGGGAGCCGGACAGGATGCGGGCCAGGTCGAGTCGGGCCTGGATGCGCTGTTCGTCGGTGGTCGGCGGATCGGTGACCTGCCGAGCGTCCCACGCGACCAGTCGAGGATCCCGTTCAGAGCCACGGAACGTGCCGCTCTGTGGGTCGATCGCGGCAGCCGCGGACATGATGGCCGTCAGGGTGCGCACCCGTCCGGGGTGTTGCAGGGCGATCTCCTGCGCGATCATGCCGCCCATCGAGGCGCCGACCACGTGCGCGGCGTCCACGCCCAGCCCGTCCAGCACGCCGACCGCGTCATCGGCCAGGTCGGTCAGGGTGTAGGGCCGCGCCGCGTAGTCGACCCGGCCGGACAGCCCGGTGTCCCGGTTGTCGTAGCGGATGACGTAGTGCCCGCCGGCTCGGAGCATCTCGCACAGGTCGTCCGGCCAGGACGTCCCCTGGGCGCCGAGCCCCATCACCAGCAACATCGCCGGATCGGCCGCGTCTCCCAGAGTCTCGCACCACAGGCGCACCCCGTTGCTCTCGATCCATCGCTCCATCGCCTGCTCCCGTCTCCGCCGGTACACTTCCGATCAACACAAAAAGTATAGGACGGTTAACTTTTCTGCGGAAATCGGGGAGGGGCAGGCGCCCGCATCACCGCGAGCATCTGGACCTTCAGATGCTCGCGAACGACTGCGTCCTCTCCCCCCAGCCGGGCGGCGAGAACCGGGGTGACCATGCCCATGACAGACGTGACCGCGATCTGGGCTCCCAGCTCGGACAGGTCCGGCCGTACCTCTACAAGCAGAGCCACCCACTCTTCGCGCAAGACCCGCATCTGGCCGATGAGACGCCGCCGGTCCTGCTCGGGCAGCCTCGGCAGTTCCCCTTGCAGGATCAGCATCAGCTCCTGGTTCTCCAGAGCGAACGCCGCGAACCACTCCACCAGCCTGACCAGACGCTCATCGGGCTCCTGCCCCTCGGCCTCCAGGACGGCTCGCCCTCCTTCGCCCAGCCGCTCCAGCGACAACTCGATCAGCGCAAGCAGAATGGCCTGCTTGCCCGCGAAATGCCGGTAAACCGCTGGCCCGCTGATGCCCGCGGCGGCGCCGATGTCGTCGATCCCGGTGAGGTCGTAGCCGCGCTCCACGAACAGGCGGGCGGCCTGCAGCAGGATGACCCGCTTACGCGCCCCGTGCTGACGCCCCCTCGCGATGAACGCCTCCAACTCAGCCATCACCGGCCTGTCGGATTGTGTCATCACCTGCTCCAATTCCTGCCGTCGGTGACGCTCAACGTATCGCCGCCGGCCGCCTCTTCAAGATGAGCGGTGTCCAGCCGATTCTCTGAGGACTCTCAAACCGGCTCCGTCGCGGGATCAGCCACCTCCTGATCCCGGCACCGGCCCAGCTCCAATCGCACCCTCGACCCTGCGTACCCCGGGATTTCAAGAAGACCGGCAACAGCCACCGGCGGGGCCCTGCCGGATGTTCTCCCGGGCTTACATCACCGTTGGTGATCCGGTTAATGTGGGACGGTGTGATCACGAGGTGTTCTCCCCCCGCTCGTGGCTCGCCGTGACGCTCATCGGCACGCTCGTGCCCGTCACGCCCGCCGCCGCCCACCGCTCCCCGGCGAAGGTCGCCGATCCCGTCAGCCACGTCGATCCGCTGATCGGCTCCGCGGGCGGCGGCAACACCTATCCCGGCGCCGTCACGCCGTTCGGGATGATCTCCTGGAGCCCGACCAACACAGCCGGCGACCAGACCAACGCCGCCGGCTCCAACGGCTACTCCTACAACACCCCGCGCGTGCGCGGCTTCGCGCTGACCCACGTCAACGGCGCGGGCTGCCATCCAGGAGCGGCGGGAGACGTCCCGATCATGCCGTACGCCGGCGACGTCACCTCGTCCCCCACGGCCGACACGAAGGACGCCGTCTACGCGAGCGGCTTCAGCCACGACAACGAGACCGCGCGCCCCGGCAGCGACACGTTCTTCCACCGCCCCGACGGCTCGTGGGCGACCGGCGGCGACGGCTTCCGCTACGACCCGACGAACGAGCCAGGCATCCACGCGCCGTGGCTCTACAACGCACTCGGGCAACCGTGGAAGACGCAGGAGACCGTGCGCGCGATGGCCGGGCTGGTCTACAGGACCGGCCCCGGCGGGCTGCCCGGCAACGACGACCTCGGCACCATGTCCGCGTGGTACGTCTTCGCCGCGCTCGGCATGTACCCCCAGACGCCCAGCCGCGCCGAGATGTTGTTGTCCAGCCCGATCTTCCCGAAGGCGTGGATCAGGCGCGGCAACGGCAGGACCATCACGGTGACCGCGCCGCAGGCCTCCCCTGAGGCGATCTACATCCGGGACGTACGGGTGAACGGCAAGCGCCACACCCGCTCCTGGCTGCCGGAGTCGCTGGTCAACGGCGGCGGGCACGTCGTGGTGGACGTCGGCACGGCCCCTGACAGGTCGTGGGGCACGGCCGCCCGCGACCTCCCTGTCGACCGCGTCCCGGCCGCGCGGGAGCCCGTCCCGAACCTGCCCGCCCCGTGCGAGCCGTCCGGCGGCGTCTGCCTGCACCGACCGCAGTACGACGTCGACGGAGTCGCCACCGCCGACGCCAAGGCGCAGGGCAACCTGGACGGCAAGGGCTGGAGCTTCCCCGCCGAGCAGCTGCCCGAGCCCGGCCCGCACACCGTGGACGGCACCGCGTACCTGATCCCCGAGACCAAGGGCACCGCGGTCAACTTCATGAGCATGCGCGGCCAGCGCACCTACCTGACGAAGGGCCGCTACCGCGCGCTCGACCTGCTGGTCACGGCCGTGAACGGCGACCAGCGGACCGAGCTCACGATCACCTACGCCGGCGGCGGCACGTCGGCGGCGCCCCTGCGGGTGACCGACTGGGCGAGCGCGTCACCGCACTTCGGGGAGCAGGCCGCGCTCACGGCCGACACCCGTTACCACGTCAACGGCACCTCGGACGGCCGCAAGGTCACCATCTGGCGGGTGTCCGTACCGGTCGACCCGGCCCGCGAGGCCGTCTCGTTCACCAGCTCCCCGACCCCCAACCTGAAGGTCTTCGCGCTCAGCGCCCGCGCCTGAGCGCCGGGCTCTCCCGTCGTGGCGGGCCGGCCGAAAAGATCGCGCGATATCGGCGCGGTTGAAGTAGCGTCGGCCGTCATGACACTCCCCCGTGAACGACCTCCCTTCATGGCCGACGAGCGCACGCAGCTCGTGGGCTGGCTCGACATGCAGCGCGCGATCGTCCAGTGGAAGTGCGAGGGGTTGTCGGAGGAGGACGCGCACCGCCCCGTCCTGCCCACCTCGCCCCTCATGACGGTGGCCGGCGTGCTCGCCCACCTGCGCTGGACCGAGCACTGCTGGTTCGAGGTGCTCTTCCTGGGCCGTTCCGCCGCCGGCAACCCGCAGTTCGACGAGGAGGCGGAGGAGGACGCCGACATGGTCGCCGACGGCGTGCCGACGGCCCGGCTGCTCGACGACTACGAACGCCAGTGCCGGACCTCCAACGAGATCATCGCGGCTCACTCGCTCGACGACGCCGGCAGGCATCCGCACTTCGGCGCCGCGCCGGCGAGCCTGCGCTGGATGGTGATCCACATGGTCGAGGAGACCGCCAGGCACGCCGGCCACCTTGACACGATCCGCGAGCTGCTCGACGGGAGGAAGGGCTACTACTAGACGCCGAGGACCTCGGCGGGTTCGGCGATGACGCGCTGGATGATCATCCCGGCCGCCCCCAGCACCGCCGCGTCCGGGCCGGTCCGCGAGACCACGAGGGCGGGCGGGCCGTCGCGCATGTGCGCCAGCCTGGCCCCCAGCCCGCCGGCCACGGGCCCCTCCAGCCACGGGAACAGCGGCGCGAAGACGCCGCCGAGCACGATCATGCCCGGGTCGAGCAGGTGCACGGCCGAGGTGAGCGCCACGCCGAGGGCTTCGCCGGCCCGCTCGCACGTCTCCAGCGCCCGCGGGTCGCCCGACTCCAGCCGTGCCACCAGCTCGGAGACCGAGTCCAGCGCTCCGAGCAGGGTGTCCTGCCCGGCATAGACCTCCAGGCAGCCGCGGCCGCCGCACCGGCACGCGGGCCCGTCGGGCACGACGACGACGTGGCCCAGCTCGCCCGCCAGCCCGAACGTGCCCCTGAACAGGCTGCCGGCCACCACGAGCCCGGCGCCGACGCCGATCTCGCCCGACACGTAGAGGAAGTCGGTCTCCCGCGCGCCGAACCACAACTCGCCGAGCGCCGCCAGGTTGGCCTCGTTGTCGATGGCGAACGGCAGGTCGACCACGTCGGCCACCCGTACGTCCCGCCAGCCGAGGTGCGGCGCGCTGCGCAGCGTCTCACCCTCGACGGTGCCGGGAACGGCGAGCGCGGCGCCGATGACCCGCAACCCGGCCGCCTCGGCCTCGGCGATGGTCTCCTTGGCCAGTCCGCGCAGCTCGTGCAGGATGTGCGCGGGGTCGGAGTTGCGGTTGTCGGCCGGGCGGGTGCGGCGCAGGCGTACGGTGCGGGTGAGGTCGACCACGCAGGCCGCCAGATAGTCGATGTTGATCTCCAGCCCCAGCGTGGCCACCCGGTGGCCGCTCAGGCTCACGGCGACTCCCGGGCGGCCCCGCTCGCCGTCCCTGACGGCGCCGCGTTCGGTCACCACCCCCGCCTCCAGCAGGTCGGCGACGAGGCTGGACACGGTGGTCTTGGTGAGCCCGGTCAGCTCGGCGAGCGCGGCGCGGGTGTGCGGCCCCGACCGGTGGATCGCGCCGAGTACGACGGCCAGGTTACGGGCACGCATGGAATCATGACGGACCCCTCTTGACGCCACCATGCTCACCTCCTCAGGATTATGTACAGATTATGGACTAAAGACCGAAGGACGCACCATGACCGCATTCACGCCCACCCCCGACGACCGCTTCACCTTCGGCCTCTGGACTGTCGGATGGCAGGCCCGCGACCCGTTCGGCGACGCCTCCAGGCCGCCGCTCGACCCGGTCGAGAGCGTGCACCGCCTGGCCGAGCTCGGCGCGCACGGCGTCACCTTCCACGACGACGACCTCCTCGCGGTCGAACCCGACCGGGACAAGGCCATCGCGGCGTTCAGGAAGGCCCTCGACGAGACCGGCATGAAGGTGCCGATGGCCACCACCAACCTGTTCACCCACCCGGTCTTTAAGGACGGCGCGTTCACCAGCAACGACCGCGACGTGCGGCGCTACGCCCTGCGCAAGGTCATGCGCAACATCGACCTGGCCGCCTCGCTGGGCGCGAAGACGTACGTGTGCTGGGGCGGCCGCGAGGGCGCCGAGTCCGACGCCGCCAAGGACGTCAAGGCGGCCATGGAGCGCTACAAGGAGGGCCTGGACCTGCTCTGCTCGTACGTCCGCGACCGCGGCTACGACCTGCGCTTCGCCCTGGAGCCCAAGCCCAACGAGCCCCGCGGCGACATCCTGCTGCCCACGATCGGCCACGCCCTGGCGCTGATCAACGAGCTGGAGCACCCCGAGATGGTGGGCCTCAACCCCGAGGTCGGCCACGAGCAGATGGCCGGGCTCAACTTCGTGCACGGCATCGCCCAGGCGCTGTGGCACGGCAAGCTCTTCCACATCGACCTCAACGGCCAGCACGGGCCGAAGTACGACCAGGACCTGGTCTTCGGCCACGGCGACCTGAAGAGCGCGTTCTTCCTGGTCGACCTGCTGGAGAACGGCGGCTACGACGGCCCCCGGCACTTCGACTACAAGCCGCTGCGCACCGAGGACCGCGAGGACGTGTGGGTCTCGGCGGCGGCGAACATGCGGACCTACCTCATCCTCAAGGAGAAGTCGCGCGCCTACCGGGCCGACCCCGAAGTGCAGGAGGCCCTGCGCGCCTCCCGCGTGGACGAGCTCGCCCAGCCCACCCTCGCGGCCGGCGAGACGTGGACCGACCTGGCCAAGGACGACTTCGACCCCGAGGCCGCGGCCGAGCGCGGCTTCCACTTCACCCGGCTGAACCAGCTCGCGCTCGAGCACCTCATGGGGGTACGCGGATGACGAAACCCGTCAGTGTCCAGCTCTACACCGTCAGGGAGCCGCTGGCCGCGGGCCGCGACGACGTGCTCAGGCGGATCTCGGAGATCGGCTACACCGCGGTCGAGCCGTACGACCCCACCTCCGACCCCAAGGGTTTCCGCCAGGTAGCCGACGACCTGGGGTTGCGCGTGTCGAGCACACACGCGGGCGCGCTGCTCCGGCAGGAGCCCGCCGAGGTCTTCGACGCGGTCGCCACGCTCGGCACCGATCTGGTGATCGTCCCCGCCGGGATCGCGCACGAGGAGTTCACCACCGCCGACGGCATCGCCCGTACGGCCGACCTGTTGAACGGCCTGGCCGAGCAGGCGGCCGGGCACGGGATGCGGGTCGGCTACCACAACCACTGGTGGGAGCTCGAGCCGAAGATCGACGGCCGGCACGCCATCGAGGTGCTGGCCGACCGGCTGGCTCCCGAGGTGTTCCTGCAGATCGACACCTACTGGGCGGCGGTCGGCGGCGCCGACGTGCCCGCCCTGCTCGGCCGCCTGGGGGAGCGCGTGATCGCGCTGCACGTCAAGGACGGCCCGGTGGTCAAGGGCGAGCCGCACACCGCGGTCGGCAGGGGTGTCATGCCCGTGCCGGAGATCCTCGCCGCGGCCCCTGACGCCTGGCGCGTCGTCGAGCTCGACGAGTGCGCCACCGACATCTTCGCCGCCCTGGCGGACAGCCACGCCTATCTCACCTCCTTGGAGAGCCTTTGAGCAACGGCCCCGTCGGCGTCGCCCTGGTCGGCGCCGGAGTCATCAGTGGCCAGTACCTCCGCAACCTCACCGCCTTCCCCGACGTGCGCGTGCTCGCCGTCGCGGACCTCGACGCCGACCGGGCCGCGACCGTCGCCCGCGAACACGGCGTTCCCGTCTCCGGCGACCTCGGCACGGCGCTCGCACTGCCCGACGTGGAGATCGTGGTCAACCTCACGGTCCCGTCGGCGCACGCGGCCGTCGCGCTGGAGGCCCTGCGCGCCGGCAAGCACGTGTACGGCGAGAAGCCCTTCGCCATGGACATGGACGAGGGCGCCAAGGTCATGGCCGAGGCCGCCAACCGGGGCCTGCGCCTCGGTTGCGCCCCCGACACGTTCCTGGGCGCCGGGCTCCAGTCGACCCTGCACGCCCTGCGCTCCGGCCTCATCGGCACGCCGGTCGCGGTCGCGGCGGCCACGCAGAGCCTCGGCCCAGAGTCGTGGCACCCCAACCCCGAGTTCTTCTACCAACCCGGCGGGGGCCCGCTCTTCGACCTCGGCCCCTACTACCTGACCGCCCTCGTGTCCCTGTTCGGCCCGGTCAAGCGGGTCGCGGCCGGCACCCGCAAGGCCCGCGAGCAGCGCGTCGTCGGGTCAGGGCCCAAGGCGGGCACGGCCTTCCCCGTCGATGTCCCCACCCACGTCAACGCCCTGCTGGACTTCCCCGGCGCCGCCACGGCGACGGCGACGTTCAGCTTCGACTCGCCCGTCAACCGCAGGATGATCGAGGTCATCGGCACCGAGGGCGCGCTGTCGCTTCCCGATCCCAACACGTTCGAAGGCCCGCTGCTGGCCCGCGGCCTGCGCGACACGAACTGGCGCGAGCTGCCCGTGTCGGGCACGACGGTGAGCCGCGGCATCGGCGTGCTGGACCTGGCCAGATCGTTGCGCGCGGGCACGCCGCACCGGGCGTCGGGCGAGCTGGCCTACCACGTGCTGGAGCTCATGTCGTCGATCGCGCAGTCGGGCGAGCGTTCGGAGTTCCGTCCCATCTCCTCCACCACGACCGCGCCGGAACCGCTTCCGGCAGATTGGGATCCGCACGCGGCCACCCTGTCCTGATCCGGCGGCGACCGTGCTCCGGGCGGGACGGAGTACGGTCGCCGAGCCGGCGGACCCGTACGGTATCGCGTTGGCTTGAACCGGCCGGACCCGCAAGAATGGCGCGATGGCGGAAAGTGCCGAGACCGACTGGGTCTCCAGGTTCGCGGACGAGGTGATCTCCGAGGCGGAGAGACGCGCTCCGGGCAAACCGATCGTCTGCGCGTCGGGGTTGAGCCCGTCGGGCCCGATCCACCTGGGCAACCTGCGTGAGGTCATGACCCCACACCTGGTCGCCGACGAGATCCGCCGGCGCGGCCTCGACTGCGTCCACCTGCTGTCGTGGGACGACTACGACCGCTTCCGCCGGGTCCCCGCGGGCGTCGACCCGTCCTGGGCCGAGCACATCGGCAAGCCGCTGACCTCGGTGCCCGCCCCTCCCGGCAGCGTGCACGCCAACTGGGCCGAGCACTTCAAGGCGCCGATGGCAGAGGCTCTCAAGGAGCTGGGCGTCGACTGTCGCGACATCAGCCAGACGGAGCAGTACACCTCGGGCGCCTACCGCGAGCAGATCCTGCGGGCGGTGCGCGAGCGGGCGGCGATCGACGCCGTGCTGTCGCGCTACCGCTCGAAGCAGGTCGAGGACTACTTTCCGTACAAGCCGTACTGTGACCTGTGCGGGCGCGACCTGACGACGGTCACCGCCTATGACGACGAGACCACCGAGCTGGCCTACACCTGCGAGTGCGGCTTCGGCGAGACGGTCCGGCTGGCCGAGCACGACCACGGCAAGCTGGTGTGGAAGGTCGACTGGCCGATGCGCTGGGCCTACGAGGGCGTGATCTTCGAGCCGTCCGGCGTCGACCACCACTCTCCCGGCTCCGCCTGGATCGTCGGCGGGCAGATCGTGGGCGAGGTGTTCGGCGGCCGGCAGCCGATCGGCCCCATGTACGCGTTCGTCGGCATCACCGGAATGGCCAAGATGAGCAGCTCCAAGGGCGACGTGCCGACCCCTGCCGACGCCCTGGAAATCATGGAGGCGCCGGTGCTGCGCTGGCTGTACGCCCGCCGCAAGCCCGCACAGTCCTTCAAGATCGCCTTCGACCAGGAGATCCAGCGCCTCTACGACGAGTGGGACGCGCTGGGCCGCAAGGTCGGCGCCGGGCAGGCCCAGCCGGCCGAGCAGGCCGCGCACAGGCGCGCGGTCAGCACCGCCGCGGGCCCGCTGCCCGCCACGCCGCACCCGATCCCCTACCGCACGCTGGCCTCCGTCCTCGACATCACGACCGGGCACGCCGGGCAGACCATCCGCATCCTGCGCGACCTCGACGGGGTCGGCTCGCTCGACGACGCCCGCCCGCGCCTGGACAAGGCGCAGAGCTGGGTCGACGACCACCTGCCCCCCGACCTGCGCACCCGCGTGCGCGGCACTCCCGACTACGAGCTGCTCGACTCGCTCGGCCCCGGCGCGCGCGAGTCGTTGCGGCTGCTGGCCGACGGCCTCGACGACTGGTCGATCGAGGGCCTCACCGCGCTGGTGTACGGCGTGCCGAAGGTCCAGGCCGGGCTGCCGGCCGACGCCCAGGCGACACCGGAGCTGAAGGCGGCGCAGCGGGCCTTCTTCGCCCTGCTCTACAAGCTGCTCGTCGGCCGCGAGACCGGCCCCAGGCTGCCCACGCTGCTGATGGCCGTCGGCGCCGACCGGGTGCGCAAGCTCGTCGGCGCATGAGGGGCGTCGTCCTCATCACCGGCATCTCGGCCGCCGGCAAGTCCACCGTGGCGCAGGCCCTGGCCGAGCGGCTGCCGCGCTCCGCCCACGTGCGGGGCGACGTGTTCCGGCGCATGGTGGTCGGCGGCCGCGCCGAGATGACGCCGGAGGAGACGGACGAGGCGCAACGCCAGCTCCACCTTCGTTACCGCATTGCAGCGAATACTGCGGACATGTATTGCGAAGCCGGATTCACATCAATTGTTCAGGACGTCGTTATTGGTGGGGATTTGGAGCGGTTTACGGAAATGGTCCGTTCTCGGCCTTTGCAGGTCGTCGTTCTCGCTCCCGACCCGGCGGCCGTGGAGCGCCGCGAGCGGGCGCGCGGCAAGCGCGGATACGCGGGCGGATGGACGATTGCCCAGCTGGACGCCGTGTTGCGCGACGAGACGCCGCGCCTCGGCCTGTGGCTCGACACCTCCCGGCAGAGCCCGGAAGAAACCGTGAACGAGATTATCTCTCGGGTCAGAGAGGCTCAAATAGGAGGCGATGGATAAGAACCCTGACCCATGCAAGGAATCGTCAAGTGAGCTGCATGCGAAAGGGGGGATTTTTCTGCCATGAACAACCAGCCTTTCGCCGTCAGCGTCAGCGTCATCGTTCCCGCGATGAACGAGGCCGACAACCTCCCCCACGTGTTCGCCACGCTGCCCGAGTGGATCGACGAGGTGATCCTCGTCGACGGCAACTCGACCGACGACACCGTCGCCGTGGCGCGCGAGCTGCGCCCCGGCCTCCGGGTCGTCACGCAGACACGGCGCGGCAAGGGCAACGCCCTCATCGAGGGTTTCCAGGCCGCACGCGGCGACATCATCGTCATGATCGACGCCGACGGCTCCACCAACGGCCGGGAGATCCGCTCGTTCGTCGCCACGCTGGTCAACGGCGCCGACTTCGCCAAGGGCTCCAGGTACGCCCCTGGTGGCGGCTCGGACGACCTCAGCCCGATCCGCTCGCTCGGCAACAAGGTCCTCACCGGGCTGACGAACCTCCTCTACGGCACCCGCTACACCGACCTCTGCTACGGCTACAACGCCTTCTGGACCCGCCACCTCGACGCCCTCGACCTCGACTGCGACGGGTTCGAGATCGAGACCCTGATGAACGTCAGGGCCGCCCAGGCCGGCCTCGTCATCCGCGAGGTCCCCAGCCACGAGCGCTCCCGCATCCACGGCGAGAGCAATCTGCACGCGCTGCGCGACGGCTGGCGCGTGCTCAGAACGATCCTGCGGGAGCGCGGTCGCGGCAGCGCCGTCACGGCCCAGGCGCAGGTGGCCCTGGCGAAGTGAGCCGGTGGCGCCGGCCACGTGAATAGTGACATTCTCTGACAATGCGCTACATAGTGATCGGAGCGGGAGCAGTCGGGGGAACCATCGGGGCCCGCCTGTTCCAAGGCGGCCACGACGTTCTGCTCATCGCGAGAGGCGCCCACCACGACGCGCTCAAACGTGACGGCCTGCGCCTGATCACCCCGGATTCCACCGAAACCCTCCACATCCCCACCGCCGACGGCCCCGTGCCCACACGCGACGGCGACGTGCTGATCCTGGCCACCAAGTCGCAGGACACCATCGCCGCACTCGACCCGTGGCCGACCGGCCTGCCCGTGGTCTGCGCCCAGAACGGCGTCGCCAACGAGCGCATGGCCCTGCGGCGGTTCGAGCACGTCCACGGCATGTGCGTGTGGTTGCCCGCCGAACATCTGCGGCCCGGCGTGGTGACCGCGAACGGCCACCCGTACTCCGGCATGCTGCACGTCGGCCGCTATCCACAGGGTGTGGACGAACTCACCGAGCAGATCGCCACCGACCTCGGCAAGCACGGACTCGTCGGGCGGGCCGTCCCCGACGTGATGCGCTGGAAGCACGGCAAGCTGATCGGCAACCTGGGCAACGCCGTCGAGGCGCTGCTCGGCCGCGTGGACGGAGTCGCCGAGGTGGTCACGCGGGCCAGGGTGGAGGCCATGGCCGTGCTCGACACGGCCGGCATCGCGTACTCGACGAACGAGGAGGAGGCCGAGGTGCGCGGCCGGCGGGTCGACATCCGCCCGGTCGAGGGCGCCCAGCGCGGCGGCGGGTCGTCGTGGCAGAGCCTGGCCAGGGGCAGCGGCTCGATCGAGGCCGACTACCTCAACGGCGAGATCGTCCTGCTCGGCCGGCTGCACGGCGTGCCCACCCCCGTCAACGAGGTGCTGCGGCGCGAGGCCAACAGCGCCGCCCGCGAGAAGCTGCCGCCCGGCTCGATGCGGTTGGAAACGCTGCGAGCGCTCATCGACGAGCGTTGCGCATCCTGATCCCGCTGAACTCCAGCGTGCTCGCCGTCACCTCGTTCCAGAACGGCCACAGGTCGGCCATCACCCTGAGCTGGATGCCGGCCTCCTCGTGCAGCTCGAACAGGTCGGAGACCGGCTCGGGCGGACCCAACGGCGCCACGGGAACCGTCGCGACCACGGCGTGCGGCGGATCGCCGATGGGCTTGAAGTCGTCGGCCGGGAGCCGGTAAGCGTAGAGCCGGACGTCCATGATGGCCCGCAGCCAGCCGTACTCGACGGCGTGGACCCGCTCGCCGCAGCCCACGCCGACGATCCGGTCGAGGTCCTCCTGGGTGGTGCGCGGGCCGGCCCACGCCATCGCCCGGGGGCAGTCGCGGGGGAACCAGTAGTCGGGGCACCGGTCGTGGCCGACCGCCCACACGTAGGGCTCGGTCCGTACGGACGTCGGCGCGACATGCGGCACGAACCGCTCGATGGTCGGGTCCTCGGAGAAGTGCAGCACCTCGCCCGGTCCAGGTCTCATGATGACCATCATGGCGCATATCCCGCCGCCGCCAGGGCAGGGGAAACCCGCTCTGACGACAAGGGGTGAGTTCGGATGATCTTTTTAGGTGTGCTTCTGGTCCTGCTCGCCGGCGCCGCCGTCGCGCTGGTCCTCACCGAGGAGAGCGCCAGGTACATCCTGTTCGGATACACCTTCGAGCCCAGTCACCTGGAGATGTTCCTCGCGGGGACGGCCGTCGCGGCCGTCCTGCTCGCGGGGTTCTGGCTGATCGGCTCGGGGTCCCGCAGGACCGCCAGGCAGCGCCGCAGGCTCCGCAGCGCCAAGGCCGAGGCTTCCAGCCGGGTGGCCCGGCTGGAGGACGAGAAACGCGATCTGGAACGCAAGCTCGAACGCGACGGCTCCTCCGGTGACCGCCTCGTGTCGCGCGGACCCCAGGACACGCGTCCGTGACGCCGGTCAGGCGTTCACGCTCTGGCGTGCGGGTAGCAGGTTGCCCTCACGCCAGAGCGCGAACCCCGTGATCAGCGCGCCGAGCCCCTCCCAGAGCCCGACGCCGAAGAACTTGGCCGGCGCCGCGCCCGTCAGCACCAGCGTGGTGAACACCGCGAACGTCACCAGCCGGAACGGCACCGTCCAGCGGAAGAACGGGGTGTAGTTCGCCGAGGCCGCGAAGACGTAGTAGACGCCCATGTTGACCGCAGCCATCGACGAAGCGGCCATGTAGACCAGCGTGTAGTCCCCCGTCGGCCTGGTGTCGAGCACCTCGAAACCCAGCATGACCAGCAGGGTGTCAGGAGAGATCAGACCGAGCAGGCCGAGGGCGAAGGCGAGGAAGCCGAAGACCGCGATGGTCCAGCCCGAAAAAGAACGCGGGAGACGCACAGAAATCCTTCCAAAGGGGGGTGTACTCTGCGAGGCGATCTCATCATGCACCCGGAGGTCGCATGCCCCCCACGCGTGGCCGCCCCATCGCGCTGAAAATCCTCATCCTCCTCCTCGTCCCGCTGCTGTCCCTCGTGGGCCTGTGGGCGTTCGCCGCGGGACTGACCGGCGGCGACGGCGTCCGGCTGCTGGCGATCAACGACCTGGCGGGCAACCTGGCCATCCCGTCGGAGCAGGTCAACATCCACCTGCAGAACGAGCGGCTCGTCTCGACGCAGTTCCTGGCCACGGGCAAGGGCGCCGGCAAGGTGGCCCAGCAGCGCAAGTCCACCGACCAGGCCATGGCCACGTTCCGCAGGCTGGCCAGGGCCCAGCAGGACCTGACCCCCGCCATGACCACGCAGCTCAACGCGCTGAACACCAAGCTCGGCGGGCTCCCCGACCTCAGGCGCGCGGTCGACGGCGGCACGGCCGCGCCGCTCGACATCGTCGAGGGCTACAGCCAGATCGTCGACGCGTCCTTCCGCATGTACGACGCCATGGTGCTGGTGCCCGACATGTCCCTCTACAAGCAGGCCAGGGCGATCACGATGCTCGGCGAGGCCAAGGACATGTTGTCCAGGGAGCAGGCAGTGATCGCGGTGGTGCTCGCCAAGGGCAAGGTGGAGCCCAGGGAGCGAGGGGCGTTCACGGCCATGGTCGCCACCAGGCGGCTGCTCTACTCCCAGGCGCTCTCCCACCTCGACGACGAACTGCGCGGCCCGTACGAGCGGTTGTCCGCGTCGCCGGTCTACCGGGAGTTCGTCCGCACCGAGGACACCATCCGCACCCGGACCGCCGCCATCGGCCTGCCGCCCACGGCGGCCACCTGGCCCGTCGACGCACAGAACCTGTGGCAGGCCGTCGAGGACAACCAGAGCGCGGCCGTGCGGGGCATCACCGCCCGGGTCACGCCGACGGCCATCGGCATGCTGGTCAAGCTCGGCGTGGCGGGCGGCGTGGGCCTGATCGCCGTCATCGCCTCGATCGTGCTCTCGCTGCGCTTCCGCAGGCGCCTGGTGAGCGAGCTGGCCGGGCTCCGCGACGCCGCCACGGAGCTGGCCGAGGTACGGCTGGCCGAGCTGGTCAGGCGGCTGCGCAAGAACGTCGACCCGCCCAAGCCCGAGGAGGTGGCGCCGCTGAAGGTCAGGACCAGCACCTCCGAGGTGAGCGACATCGTCCAGGCGTTCAACGAGGTGCAGTCCACGGCCGTCGAGGCCGCGCTGGGCCAGGCCAAGCTGCGGCACGGCGTCAGCCAGGTCTTCGTGAACCTGGCCAGGCGCAACCAGTCGCTGCTGCACCGGCAGCTGCTGCAGCTCGACAGCATGGAGCGGGCCACCGAGGAGCCGGAGACGCTGGCGGACCTGTTCAAGCTCGACCACCTCACCACCCGCATGCGCCGGCACGCGGAGAGCCTCATCATCCTGTCCGACCAGGCTCCGGGGCGCGGCTGGCGCAACCCGGTGCCGGTGCACGACGTGTTGCGCGCGGCCGTCGCGGAGGTCGAGGAGTACGAGCGGGTCGAGGTGCTCCAGCCGCCGCCGGTCTCCCTGCTGGGCTCGGTGGTCACGGACGTGGCCCACCTGGTGGCCGAGCTGGTGGAGAACGCCACTCTCTTCTCCCCGCCGCAGACCAAGGTGGACGTGCGCACCTCCAGCACCGCGCACGGCCTCATGATCGAGATCGAGGACCGCGGCCTCGGCCTGCCCCGCGTCGAGCTCGACGAGCTCAACGAGCGGCTGTCGACGGTGCCGGAGTTCGACCTGGCGCAGAGCGACCGGCTCGGCCTGTTCGTGGTCGGCAGGCTCGCGTCCAGGCACGGCATCAAGGTCACCCTGGCGCCCTCGCCGTACGGCGGGCTGACCGCGATGGTCGCCCTGCCTTCGTCGCTGCTGGCCGGCCAGCCGGTGCTCAGCGGCCGGTGACGGGCCCAGTGGCCGGGTCAGTGGCCGGGTCAGTGAGAGGGCCGGTGACAGGCGTCGCGCCGGCCGGTGCCAGGCGCAGGAACGGCTCGCTGAAGTGCGCGGTGGCGAGGATCGCCCGCTCGGCGCGGAGCGCGGCGAGGGTCTCCGCGCGGGTGCGCGCGGCGGCCTCCTGGTCGCCGTCGTAGAGGTAGCGCAGGCGCGGATCGTCCAGCTGCACCGGGTGGAGTACGAGGTCGCCGGTCATGGCCACGTCGCCAGCCCTGGCGATCTGGTGTCCGGGGGTGTGGCCGGGTGCGAGGTGCACGCGCACGCCCGGCGCGACGTCCGCGTCGCCCTCGACGACGTGCAGCTGATCCTTGATCGTGGTGACGACGTCGTCGAGCATCGGGCCGGCGGCGGCGTCGAGCTCGGCCCGCTGGAGCACGTAGCGGGCGTTCTCGAACGCGGGCCTGCCGTCCGCGACAGCGCCCGAGGCGTGGTCGCCGTGCAGGTGGGTCAGGATGACGGTGCCGATGTCGGCGGGCGACACCCCCACGGCGGCGAGCTCGCCGGCCAGCGTGCCGGGGACCGGCGCCCAGCTGGCCGCCGGTGAGTCGACGCCGCCGATGCCGGTGTCGACCAGCGTCAGGCGGCCGGCCGCGTCACGCAGCAGGTAGCAGTGGAAGTGCAGGACCCAGGGCTCGTCGGGCAGGCCCGAGCCGGCGAACATCTCATCGAGCGGGCGTCGGATGGCGGGGCCCATGGGGCCGACGGCGTCGCAGAGCGGGGTCACGTCGACGCCGGACACGGTGATCGGTCGGTGCGGCATCCGGTAAGGCTACGCCGTCGCTCAGGCGGCGACCGGCTCGCCCGGGACGTATTCGTTCTCGACGTCGGCGGCGAAGACGGCGCGGCGGCAGCGGGCGCACCTGTACATGATCGGGCCTTCGTCGAGCTCGTTGTGGCACCGCGGGCAGTTGACGGTCTTCATGATGCTCCCCCAGATTCTCTCTTCGCCTTCATGGAACCCCCATCGAGTTGCAGGGATCCTGCATGCCACTAGATATGACGCCGCTGCGTCGATGGGAGTTGTGTCCTTCGGTACACCGAGCGCGGTAATTTTCCTCGCCCCGCGGTGTCGAGAAGAACATTGTCACGCGTCTACCCGGCGTTCGCCGGTCAAGACACGGGAACGGCCCGGGAATAGTCCGAGCGGGCTAGGCGTTGCATGGGCCAGATGGTGTGGTATGTTCCCAACCAGCGTTGAGCTCAGGCTCCGCTGATCCTCATCTCACAGCCCCGCCCCGCTTCACGGGGGCCCGGCTCGTGTTCCTTTCTCTGCCAACCCGTTACGGGTTCGGCGCATTCCCCTGAGGGGTCCATCATGTCTGTGCAAACCATTCCGCGGCAGCGTGCCTCCACGTCGGTCCGGCATGTGACCGGCCTTCTGGACGTACGCGAAAAATCCGCATTTCTCCGGGCCGGCCATCTGCCGGGACCGGGCGACGTACGCCTCACACCCGACAAGCTCCGCCAGTACGACCTGCGTCCCGGCGACCACGTGACCGCCACCCTCGCCGGCAACAAGCTGGTCGGTGTCGAGTCCGTCAACGGCGCCGCACAATGGCGCGACCGTCCCCGCTTCGCCGACCTGACACCGATCCACCCGACAGAACGGCTCAGCATCGAGACGGAGTCGCTCAGCACGCGCGTCATCGACCTGTTCGCCCCCATCGGCAAGGGGCAGCGCGGCCTGATCGTGGCGCCGCCCAAGGCCGGCAAGACCATGGCGATGCAGGCGCTGGCCGCCGGGATCTCCCGCAACCACCCCGAGGTGCACCTCATGGTCCTCCTGGTCGGCGAGCGGCCCGAGGAGGTCACCGAGATGCGCGCCACCATCGACGGCGAGGTCTTCTCCTCCACCTTCGACCACCCCGACCGCGACCACGCCGCCCTCGCCGAGCTGGCCGTCGAACGGGCCAAGCGGCTCGTCGAGGCAGGGCAGGACGTGGTGCTGCTGCTCGACTCGCTGACGCGGCTCGGGCGCGCGTACAACAACCTGGCGCCCGGCGGGGGGCGCGTGCTCACCGGCGGCATCGACGCCACCGCCCTCTACCCGCCCAAACGCTTCTTCGGCGCCGCCCGTAACGTCGAGGGCGGCGGTTCCCTCACCATCCTCGCCACCGCACTGGTGGACACCGGCTCGCGGATGGACAACAGCCTGTACGAGGAGTTCAAGGGCACGGGCAACATGGAGCTGCACCTGACCCGCGAGCTGGCCGAGCGGCGGTTGTTCCCGGCCGTCGACCTGGACGCATCGGGCACCCGGCGGGAGGAGATCCTGCTGCACCCGCAGGAGCGGCAGGTCATCTGGCGGCTGCGCCGGATGCTCACCACGCAGGAGAAGCGGCAGGGGCTCGAGATGCTCGTCGGCAAGCTCCGCGCCACCCCATCCAACGCCGCGTTCCTCCTGGAAGCGAGCGCGTGACGTGCGTGCACCAGAATGGGCGCATGCTGGCTGACATCGTCGACTGTCTGAGTTGTCCCGTGTGCCGTGCGGGGCTGCGGATCGACGCGGCCACGGTGCGGTGCGCGCAGGGGCACACGTTCGACATGGCCAGGCAGGGATACGTCAGCCTCCTGGTCGGCTCCAGGCCGCCGGGCACCGCCGACACCGCCGCGATGGTGGCCGCGCGGGCCGGTTTCCTGGACGCGGGGCACTATGCCCCTTTGGCGGACGCCGTGGCGCAAACCGTGCGGGCGCATGTCACGCGGCGGGCAGAACATGAGTCCTCCACGGAAACGAGTGACGGCGCCGAGCTGAGGGCGTACCGTGGGGCGCAAATGGAGGCCGGTCACGGCCCGGGGCCGGCCGGCCGCGGGCAGGGGCCGGAGATCGTCGAGGGTCGTCGCGCGGAGGGCAGGGCCGCGCCGGTGATCGTCGACGCAGGAGCGGGCACCGGGCACTACCTGGCGGCCACGCTCAACGCGGTGACCGATGGCATCGGGATGGCATTCGATGTGTCGAAGCACGCTGTGCGCCGGGCGGCGCGGGCGCATCCGAGGGCGGGAGCGTTCGTGGCCGACGTGTGGCGGCCCCTCCCGATCCGGGATGGGGTGGCCGATGTGGTGATCGACGTGTTCGCGCCCAGGAACGGGCCGGAGTTCGGCAGGATTCTGCGGCCCGGCGGCGTCGCGGTGGTCGTCACTCCCGCGAGGGCTCATCTGAGCCCGCTGGTCGAGGAGCTGGGCCTGCTCTCCGTGGACGACGAGAAGGAGCGCAGGGTGGCCCGGAGCCTGGAGGGGTTCGCCGAGCGCGAGCGGCGTTCGGTGGAGTTCGAGATGGAGTTGGGGCACGATGACATCGCCCAGGTGATCGGGATGGGCCCGAGTGCGTGGCATACCGATGCGACTACGCTCGATGAGCGAATTGCCTCATTTATCTCCCATAACGTCGCGAAAGGACGTCATAAAGTAACGACGCACGCGGCGTTTCACCTGTCTATCTATGAACCCGTCCCCCGATCAAGTCCCGTTCCTTGACGGGCCCGCGTGGCCGATGTTACTGATGGGGCATTTAGTCCGAAATTCCCCCACATTTCCTAAGTATTTCCCCGGCACAGGCGCAATACTGGACGACATCCATCGCCCCGAGGCGAAGGACTTCAGGGAGGGAGCGCGCCGGATGAAGGCGGAGGAACGCTGGCAGGCCAGGTTCCGGGCCTCGCGCATGACGCTGCCGTCCTGGGCCCGCCAGGCCCCCAACCGCTCCATCTACCGTTCCAACGCCACCGGCACCTGGCAGGTCTACGCGTGGGACCGCGTGTCGGGCTCCACCCGCCAGGTCACCGACCGGCCCAGGGGCGCGGTGTACGCCGCCATCGACCCGACCGGCCAGTGGATCTACTGGTTCGCCGACACCGAGGGCGACGAGTTCGGCTCGTGGTGGCGCCAGCCGTTCAACGGCGGCCCCGACGAGCCGGTCGCGCCCGGCATCCCGCCGGGCCAGCCCGGCGGGATCGCGCTGTCCGCGACAGGCGTCGCGGCGATCAGCCTGGCCAGCGGCGGAGCGTTCCGCATCCACCTGGTACGCGCCGGCGAGCCTGCCACGCTCCTGTACGAGCACCCCGAGGCCAACTGGGTGACCGACATGTCACTCGACGGCTCCCTGATCGCCATCAACCACGGCGAGTACGCCGACTACCGGCATCCGGCGCTGCGCGTCGTCCGCCCCGACGGCGACACGGTCGGCGAGCTCCACGACGGCCCCGGCAAGGGGGTCCTCGGCCTCACCTTCGCCCCGGTCATGGGCGACCGCCGCCTGCTCGCCCTGCACGAGCGCCGCCGGCGCCACGAGCCACTGGTATGGGACCCGGTGACCGGCGAGCAGCGCGAGATCTGGCTGCGGGACTCCGGCGACCTGGCAGCCGAGTGGTACGACGACGGCCGCGGCCTGCTCATCCTGCGCGACGACCGCGCCCGCAGCCACCTGCACCGCTACGACCTGGCCGGCGGCGTGCTGAAGCTCATCGAGACGCCGCACGGCGTGATCGACGACGCCGCCCCGCGGCCCGGCGGCCATGTCGAATACTCCTGGTCGAGCGCCTCCCACCCGCCGGTCATCCGGTCGAGCAACGACCAGGTCGTGGTCAACTCCAGCGGCCCGCCCGCCCCTCCGAGCGTCCCCGTGGAGGACCTCGACGTCGAGGGCGAGGGCGGCCGCATCCACGCGCTGGTCAGCAGGCCCGAGACCGGCACCTCGCCCTACCCGACGATCTTCCTGTTGCACGGCGGGCCGGCGGCGCACGACCGCGACGCCTTCTCACCCGAGGTCGCGGCCTGGGTGGACGCCGGGTTCGCGGTGGTGCGGGTCAACTACCGCGGCTCGACCGGCTACGGGTCGGCCTGGCGTGACGCGCTCCGCGGCGACGTCGGGCACACCGAGCTGGCCGACGTGGCCGCCGTGCACCGGTGCGTGGTCGAGCGCGGCATCTCCGACCCCGGCCGGACGGTGCTCGCGGGCTCGGGTTGGGGCGGCTATCTCACGCTGCTCGGCCTCGGCACCCAGCCCGACCTGTGGGCGGCCGGCATCGCCGCGGTGCCGCTGGCCTGCCACCAGACGTCGTACGAGGACGAGGCGGAGAGCCTGCGGGCCTACCATCGGGCGTTGTTCGGCGGCTCACCCGACGAGCAGCCCGAGCGGTACGCGGCCAGCTCCCCCATCACCTACGTCGAGCAGGTGCAGAGCCCGCTGCTGATCCTGGCGGGCGAGAACGACGCCCGCTGCCCGATGCGCCAGATCGAGAAGTACGTGGCCAAGCTGGCCGAGCACGGGCGCGATCACGAGGTCTACACCTACGACGCCGCCGCGAGCTCGCTCCTGGTCTCGGAGCGCATCGCCCAGCTCGCGTGCCAGCTCGATTTCGCCCGAAAGCACGTCAAACTGCACTAACCACTGACATGTCGTAAGAAGTTGGGCGACTCCGTCGCTTGATCGTCGGGCTTCCCGGCTGCCACCATCACGCCACCGCCGAGCCGGAAGGGCGTACTTGGAGCTCCACGATCGCCACGTTGTCGTGCCCGCCACGATCGCCGGACCGCCGGCCTGACGTGCTAGCGGGCGCGCAACACCACGATCGCCAGGTCGTCGGCGCTCGGCTCGGAGGCGAAGTCGGCCGCACCCCTGCGGATGCGCTCGGCCACCGCTCTGGCCGACAGTCCCGCGCACTCGGCCAGCAGCTTGGCCAGGCCGCCGTCGTCGTCGAGCAGCCGCCCGCCGGAGCGCCGTTCGGTCACCCCGTCGGTCACCGCCAGCAGCACGTCGCCATGGTCGAGGCGGATCGTGTCGGCCTCGAACGTCACCTCGTTGAAGACCCCCAGCAGCGACTGCGGGGTGGTCACCGCCTCCACCTTGCCGCCCTTGAGCCGCAGCGCCTCGGGGTGACCCGCCGACACCAGGCGCAACTCCAGCCCGGTCTCCACCGGCGTGATCTCGCCGTGCAACAACGTGAGGAACCTGGCCCGCTCGCCCTCCTCGAGGATCGCCTGGTTGAGCCGGCCGAGCACGGCCGCCACGCCGTACCCCTCCCTGGCGAGCAGCCGCAGCGTGTGGCGGGCGAGGCCGGTCACGGCGGCGGCCTCGGGGCCGGTGCCGCAGACGTCGCCGATCGCGAAGCGCCACGACCCGTCGCCCGCCTTGAACAGGTCGTAGAAGTCGCCGCCGACCTCGTTGGCCTCGCCGGCGGGTTCGTAGATGACGCCGTAGTCGAGGCCGGGGACCTCGGGCTCGTTGGGCGGCAGCAGGCTGCGCTGGAGCGCGCGGTTGGCGGCCGCCTGCTGGGCGTAGAGCCTGGCGTTGTCCATGGCGAGCGCGGCGCGCCTGCCGATGTCCTCGGCGAACTGGATGACCTCGTCGGGGAAGCGGTCGGGGCGGCCCAGGCACATCATGCCGAGGCTGCGGCCGCGCGCCGTGAGCGGCACCGCGAGGACGTGCGAGTCGTTCACGTGGAACGCGGAGGTGGCCCCGGTGTCGGCGCCGTCGACGTCCATGCCGTCGAGCTGCTCGCGCAGGCCGTCGATCCTGGCCTCGTCGGCGTGCCAGAGGTAGACCAGCCGCAGCGGGCCCACGGCGTTGTCGGAGGTGTAGACGGCGCACCAGCTGGACAGCCTCGGCACCACGACCTGGGCGACGATCGCGGGGACCATGTCGGGATCGAGCGTGCCCGCCAGCAGGTCACTCGCGTCGGCGAGGAACCCCAGCCAGTGGGGACCCCTGGAACTTTCCTCCAGCCATTCGGCTGCCACTCTGTCCGCCGAGCCGGGTACCGTGATCCTAGCCCAGTGGACACGGGAATCACCCGCGAAGGTGACTCCCCACTCTTCGACATTCGCGGAAGGAGCCTTTGGATCACTCTGGGAGAGGTTTTGCTGCCGCAACTCGACCTGTACGGCGTCCCCAAAATGCTTCCAAATCACCTCAAACGGCTCGTCAGCGACTTGCTCCGCCAAGTCCCCCGCGACCTGCTCCGCGGTGTGGAGCACGCCACCGGTGGCCCACGCGGTCATCACCTCGCGCGTGAACCTCATCGCAGCGGTCACAGCGGTCACGCCCGGCGCGAACGTCGCAGCGAGCACCGCATGGGGAGAAGCAGTCATCCCAACGTGCCTACCACACTTCCCGTTGACTTGGGGTAAATCCAAGGACAGGACTACGAGCTACTCATCGTGACAGACTTGAATCACTCGCCGGAGCACGCCGCGAGTGAAGGAGGCCCCATGACCACGGCCAAAGCCACGCTAACTCCGGAGGAGAGGACGTACACCGAGTCGGATCTCGTTCCCATCCTGGAGACCCTGTTCTCCTGGCGGGACGGCGACTTCCGGCGACGGGTCCCTCATGCCCCTCCCGGGATACTCAGCGAGGTGCGGCTGCTGCTCAACGAAGTGGCCGACCGGCGCGAGCATCTCTCCAACGAGCTCACACGCGTACGCAAGGAAGTCGTCAAAGAAGGCCGATTCGGGGAGCGGCTGACCCCCGGTCCCGGCGTCGGCGCCTGGGCGGAGAGCGTCGAGTCGGTCAACATCCTGATCGACGCGCTGGTCAGCCCGGTGAGCGGCGCGGCCGACGTCATCGACGCGGTGGCCAAGGGCGATCTGTCACGACGCATCGACCTCGACCGCACGGCGCGCGGCGAGGTGCGGCGGCTGGGCAAGGCCATCAACGGCATGGTCGACCAGCTCGCGCTGTTCAACACCGAGGTGACGAGGGTCGCGCGCGAAGCGGGCACGGAGGGCCGGCTGGGCGGCTCGGCCAACCTGCGGGGCATGTCGGGCAGCTGGCGCGACCTCACCGAGGCCGTCAACACGATGTCGTCCCGCGTGGCCGCGCAGGTGCGCGACATCGCGGTCGTGACCACCGCGGTGGCCAAGGGCGACCTGAGCCGCAAGGTGACGGTCGACGCGGTGGGCGAGATGTTCGAGCTGAAGAACACCGTCAACACGATGGTCGACCAGCTCTCCGGCTTCGCGGAAGAGGTGACGCGAGTCGCCCGCGAGGTGGGCACCGAGGGCCAGCTCGGCGGCCAGGCGCAGGTGCCCGGCGTGTCCGGGGTCTGGGAAGACCTCACCGACAACGTCAACTTCATGGCCAACAACCTCACCTCCCAGGTGCGCAGCATCGCGACCGTGGCGACGGCGGTGGCCCAGGGCAACCTGTCGAAGAAGATCACCGTTGACGCGCAGGGCGAGATCCTCCAGCTGAAGGACACCCTGAACACCATGGTCGACCAGCTGTCGTCCTTCGCCGACGAGGTCACCCGCGTCGCCCGCGAGGTGGGCACCGAGGGCAAGCTGGGCGGCCGCGCCGAGGTGAAGGGCGTGTCGGGCGTCTGGAAAGACCTCACCGACAACGTCAACTCGATGGCCAACAACCTGACCTACCAGGTGCGCAACATCGCCCAGGTGACCACCGCGGTCGCCAACGGCGACCTCACCCGCAAGATCGACGTCGACGCCCAGGGAGAGATCCTCGAGCTCAAGTCGACCATGAACACGATGGTCGAGCAGTTGTCGTTGTTCGCATCCGAGGTCACCCGCGTCGCCCGCGAGGTGGGCACCGAGGGCCAGCTCGGCGGCCAGGCACAGGTGCGCGGCGTGTCCGGGGTCTGGAAGGACCTCACCGACAACGTCAACTCGATGGCCAACAACCTGACCTCGCAGGTGCGCCAGATCGCGGCGGTCTCGTCCGCGGTGGCGCAGGGCAACCTGTCCAGGAAGATCACCGTCGACGCGCAGGGCGAGATCCTCCAGCTGAAGGACACTCTGAACACGATGGTCGACCAGCTGTCGTCCTTCGCCGACGAGGTCACCCGCGTCGCCCGTGAGGTGGGCACGCAGGGGCAGCTGGGCGGCCAGGCCCGGGTGCAGGGCGTGTCGGGCGTCTGGAAAGACCTCACCGACAACGTCAACTTCATGGCCAACAACCTGACCTACCAGGTGCGCAACATCGCCGAGGTGACCACCGCGGTCGCCAACGGCGACCTCACCCGCAAGATCGACGTCGACGCCCAGGGCGAGATCCTCGCGCTGAAGACCACCATCAACCGCATGGTCGACCAGCTGTCGTCGTTCGCCTCCGAGGTCACCCGCGTCGCCCGCGAGGTCGGCTCGGAAGGCCAGCTCGGCGGCCAGGCCCGCGTCGAGGGCGTCGAGGGCACGTGGAAGCGGCTCACCGAGAGCGTCAACGAGCTGGCCGGCAACCTCACCACGCAGGTGCGCGCCATCGCCACCGTGACCAGCGCCGTGGCGCGCGGCGACCTCACCCGCTCCATCGCCGTCGAGGCGCAGGGCGAGCTGGCGGAGCTGAAGGACTACATCAACTCGATGGTGGCCAACCTCCGCGAGACCACCCAGGCCAACCAGGAACAGGACTGGCTCAAGTCCAACCTGGCCCGCATCTCCAGGCTCATGCAGGGCCACCGCGACCTCCTCGAGGTCGCCAAGCTCACGATGAGCGAGCTGACCCCGCTGGTGTCGGCCCGCTACGGCGCCTTCTACAGCATCGACCCGGAAGGCGACCACGAGCTGATGCTGATCGGCGGCTACGGCGTGCGCCCCGACCGGGGGCCGCGCCAGCGCTTCGCGATCGGCCAGGGCATCGTCGGCCAGGCGGCGGCCGAGGGCCGGCACATCATCCTCGACGACGTCCCGCCGGAGTTCATCACCATCGACAGCGGGCTCAGCAGGTCCACGCCCGCGCAGATCGTCGTGCTGCCCATCCTGTTCGAAAGCCGGGTGCTCGGCGCGCTCGAGCTGGCCTCGTTCACGCCGTTCGGCGAGGTGCACCTCGACTTCCTGACGCAGCTCGTCGAGACCATCGGCGTCACGATGAACACGATCATCGCCAATTCCCGCACCGAAGACCTGCTGACCGAGTCGCAGCGGCTCACCAGGGAGCTGCAGGAGCGCTCCGACGAGCTGCAGCGCCAGCAGGAGGAGTTGCGCAGGTCCAACGCCGAGCTTGAGGACAAGGCGGCGCTGCTGGCCAAGCAGAACCGCGCGATCGAGATCCAGAACTTCCAGATCGAGCAGGCCCGCCGCACCCTGGAGGAGCGCGCCGAGCAGCTCGCGGTGTCCTCGCGCTACAAGTCCGAGTTCCTCGCCAACATGTCTCACGAGCTGCGCACGCCGCTCAACAGCCTGCTGGTGCTGGCCAAGCTGCTGACCGAGAACGCCGAGGGCAACCTGACCTCGCAGCAGGTCGAGTTCGCCCGTACGATCCACAGCGCGGGCTCGGCGCTGCTCCAGCTCATCAACGACATGCTCGACCTGTCGAAGGTCGAGGCGGGCCGGATGGACATCCACCCCATCCAGGTGTCGCTGCCCAAGATGGTCGACCTGCTGGAGGCGGCGTTCGCGCCGCTGGCACAGGACAAGGGGCTGTCGTTCAGCGTCGAGGTCGCGCCCGACGTGCCGCAGGAGCTGCGCGCCGACGAGCAGCGCCTGCAGCAGGTGCTGCGCAACCTGCTCTCCAACGCGGTGAAGTTCACGCCGCGGGGCGAGGTGAAGCTGCGCATCTCCACCCCGCCCACCGGGGTGCAGTTCGACGACGACACCCTGCACGACGCCGACGACCTGCTCGCCTTCCAGGTGATCGACACCGGCATCGGCATCGCCCCCGACAAGCGGGACGTCATCTTCGAGGCGTTCCGGCAGGCCGACGGCACCACGAGCCGCAAATACGGCGGCACGGGCCTGGGCCTGGCCATCTGCCGCGACATCGCCCGGCTGCTCGGCGGCGAGATCCACGTCGACAGCGAGCTCGGCAGGGGCAGCACGTTCACCCTCTACCTGCCGGCCTCCTACACCGGCCCGCTGGCCGTGACCGACGGCGGCGCCGCGCGCAGGCAGCTCATGACCAAGCCGGCGGAGGAGCCCACGTCGCCGGCGCCCGAGCCGCCGATGCCGCTCGACCTGCCGTTGCCCGAGCTGGTCGAGACGCCGACCGAGACGCCCGCGCAGTGGCAGGGCGACGATCCGCTCGCCGGCGCGAAGATCCTCATCGTCGACGACGACATCCGCAACGTCTTCGCGCTGACGAGCGTGCTGGAGCGACATGGTTCCACGGTCGTCTACGCTGAAAACGGTCGTGAGGGGATCGAGCAGCTCGAACGGAACGAGGACGTCGCGCTCGTGCTGATGGACATCATGATGCCGGAGATGGACGGCTGGGCAACGACGTCGGCGATCCGGCGCATGCCCCAGTTCGCCGATCTGCCGATCATCGCGCTCACGGCCAAGGTCATGCGGGGCGACCGGGAGAAGAGCATCGCCTCGGGCGCGTCCGACTACGTGCCCAAGCCGGTCGACGTGGACCGCCTGCTCGAACGCCTGCGCGGCTGGCTCAGCCGCGGACGCGGCGCCGCGTCCGACTCACCAGCCGAAGGGTCGTGATCGGTGACAGACCGTGCGAAGATCCTCCTGGTAGATGACCGCGAGGAAAACCTGATCGCCCTCGAGGCCATCCTCAGCTCCCTCGACCTGGTGCCCGTACGCGCCAGGTCCGGCGAGGAGGCTCTCAAGGCGCTGCTCAACACGGAGTTCGCGCTCATCCTGCTCGACGTGCGCATGCCCGGCATGGACGGCTTCGAGACGGCCGCGCACATCAAGCGGCGCGAACGCACCAGGAACATCCCGATCATCTTCCTGACCGTCGTCGACAGCGCCCCCGACTACGCCTTCCGCGGCTACGCGGCGGGCGCGGTCGACTATCTCACCAAACCGTTCGACCCGTGGGTGCTGCGGGCGAAGGTGTCGGTGTTCACCGAGCTGTACAACATGAACAAGCGCCTGGCGGAGCAGGCGTCCATGCTCAGGGATCGCCTGACCGGCGAGCTGCCGCCCGGCGCCGGCGACCACGCGGCGGTGCTGCCCGAGTTGTCGCGGCGGCTCACGGCCGTGGAGGACGAGCTGGCCAGGGTGCGCGAGCTGGCCCGCAAGTCCCAGGACCCCGCGCTGGCCGCGCCGCTGGCCGACCTGACGGACCGGGTGAACAGCCTGCGCGCGGGGTTCGACGCCCTGTCCTGACGCCAGGGCTGCGCGCGCTGACGTCGAGGGGTCATTGGCGGGCGCGTTCGAGCGCGTCCCAGAAGCCGCGGCGCAGGGCGTGGCGCACCTCGTCGTGCAGCAGGAAGTCGATCGGCAGCGACGACCCCTGCAGCAACCGCGCCTCCAGATCGGAGGGCATGCGCGGCTTGCGGGCCAGCACCGCCTCCAGCCAGAGCGCGGGCGCGTCCCGCGCGACCGACTCGCCGAAGTCGTGCCCTTCCCGGTGCGCGGCCTTGACCGCGTCGGACAGCGTGGTGGCGCCGGCCGTCGAGGCCGACGGCGTGACCGGCGCGGGCTGCGGACCGGTGTAGGGGCCGTGCTGCGACTGCTGGTAGCCGCCGGTCGGCGAGGAGAACTGGCCGGTGCTGGGCTGCTGCGGCTGCGCGGGCGCCGAGGGCGGCGGCGTAGCCGGCTGCTGCTGTTGCGGTTGGGGCTCGGGCTGGTAGTTGTACGTGGGCAGCACCGGAGGCGGGGACGACTGGCCCTGCCCCGACGGCGAGGGCCCGTTGGACGACGGCTGGCCCGGCGCGGTGGAACCGCCGGCGGCGTGGCTGCCGGAGTGGCTCCCGGTGGCATGGCTCCCCGATGCGTGACTGCCCGCCGCATGCCCACCCGTGGCGTGACCGCCTGAGCCATGACCGCCTGAGCCATGACCGCCCGAGGCATGACCGCTTGAGGTGTGCCCGCCCGAGGCATGACCGCTTGAGGTGTGCCCGCTTGAGGCGTGGCTGCCGGACGGCGGGGCCTGCGGCAACGAGGGCAGCGACGGCGTGGAGCTCTGCCCGGGAGGCAGCGAGTGGGTGGCCTGCCCGTTGCTGATCGGCTGGTGGTGCCCGTTGGCCGCCTCGGCGGCGCCGCTGACCAGGCTGACGTACTGCCGCAGGTGGACGGCGCCCAGCTCGACCAGGTCGTCGCACTCCTGCCGCAGCGAGCGCGACACGGCCCAGCTGCCTTCGACCGCGATGTGGATGACGCTCACCCTGATGCCGAGATCCTGGGCGTCGCACACGACCTGCGTGAGGTCCTCGTCGCCGCTCAGGACCACGGCGTCGCAGATGGCGTTGTTACGGGCGAGGGTCATGAGATCGCGATGCACCTGGGCGTCCACGCCCTCGCGCCGGCCCGGCCGGATGCGGGACAGCCTGAGCTTGAGACCCGGTATGTCGGCCAGCGCGTCGTGCTCCGCTGTGCGGCGGCCTTCGACGGTCGCTTCGTACCAGTAGCACCGCAGCAGCGGCAGGCCTGTGCGCTCGCGTGACAGGCCGGTCATCAGCTGGAGCAGACCCGGATAATCCCAGGAAACCGCTTCACGATGACGCGTGCCGTGCACGGCCATCGCGCCATCAGCCAGCAGATAGCCGGCGTCCACGAACAGCGCACAGCGATCCACTGACACCGCCCCTTTCCTGGTGGTCCGACCTTGCTGGCTCTGCACCGTCAGAGACCGGACTCGGCGGCCCTCTCTCAGGGTAATGAAAGCAGGTGATCGTGCGAGGGTTAATCCTGACGATTCGCCCCTCAGCCGCCATCGCGCCGGACCACTCAGGCCGACGGTACCATTTTGTCCTGATTATGGTCACGACCGTGCTCGCACGCTTATGGCCGCGGCCCCGAAGAGTACGGCGTCCTTGCCCGTCGCGATCGTCAGCCAGGGATCCGTTCCGAGCCGGGCGCTGACCGTGTCGACGTCGACGCCGAACGTCATCCCCGACACCCCACCCGACGACCCGTCGAAGACGTTCGCGAGATCGCGGTCGCCGCCCGCCGGCCGCAGCGCGCCGGACCCGAGCGAGACCTTGTCGCCCTTCAGATCGGCGTCGCCCTCCCACGTCACCAGCGCGGCCCTCGCGGGGGTGGCGGCGGGGTGCAGCCCACCCAGCGGAAGGCGCACCCGGCGGGCGGGCCCGCCGACCACGGTGGCCGCGTCGAGCACCATGGCCTGGCTGTACGGCTGCGCCGGATCGGTCACGACCAGCACGAGGCTCCAGCCCGCGTGGCGCGAGGCCCCCTCCTCCATGGGAGCGTCGGCCGCCCACCACACGCCGGTCCCGCGTGCGCCCGCCGCCAGCCCCGTGACGTCGGCGAACGCGTGGTAGGCCGGGCCCTGGGGCAGCTCGCGCACCGCCACGTGGCTGGGCCGGATCGTCGCGTATTTGCGCCGCCCAGGGGGCCTGAACTTGATGGGCCCGGTGCTCGCGCCACCGGCCGACCAGTAGAGCCCGGCCCACACGACCCTGCCGCCCTTCGGCAACGACAGCCTCGCCCCGCTGGAGGCGCCGGTGCCGAGGGTGTCGTCCCGGTCCACGGCGACCATCGGCCAGAGGTCGTTGTCGCGCCTGCCGCCCTCGCGACCCCGGGCCTGCTCGCAGCCGGGGCTCTCCTCGGGGCAGCTCAGCAGCGCGTTGCCCGCCGCCCTGACCGTCACCCTCCCGTCGGCGGCGAACCTAACCGGCGCGCCCGTCGCGCGCACTCCCTTGCCGGCCCGCGCCCTGACCTGCAGCGGGCCCGCGGCGACCCGCGCGGCGGGGCCCGTGCTCCGCGGAGCCCGTCGGGCCACCGTCACCCGCAGGAAGACGGCCGTCGCCCGCCCCGCCGCCAGCGGCTTCCTGGCGCAGCGGGCGCCGCCCACCGAGGAACGGCATTCCCAGCCGTCCGCGGGCCCCACGGCGGATGGAAGCCCGCGGCGCGCGGGCGGCATGAGCGTCACGCCCGGCGGCAGGGTCACGTACGCCGTCAGCTTCTCGCTCGGCCGCCCCCCGTAGTTGCGCAGCCGCAGGCCGACGATGCCGGGCTGGGCACGTACGAGTGCGCCGAGCACGTCGATGGTGGCGCGCAGCCGCGCCTGGCCCGCCGGCTCCCGCTCCGCGGGGGGTGGCGGCACCCGTTCCGGCTCCCCGCCCCGCGGCGGCGCCTGATCGGGGTTCTCCTGCGGCGGCATCCGCTCGGGGTCGCCGCCGTGCGGCGGCACGCGCACCGCGTGGACGGGCTCCGACGGCTGGGCGGCCACCGTCGCGGTCGCCGGTGTGCCGTCGGGCGCCCTGCCGGCGGTCTGCCACAACGACGCCGCCGCGGCCACCGTGAGGGCCACGCCGGCGACCAGCATGACGGGCTGCCGCCGGCGTGCCCGCAAGAGCCGCCGGACTCCCAGGGGCGGCCCGCTCTCGGCCGCGTCCGGCCTGGCCAGCGCCGCCGCGTACCCGCCGAACATGGGCCCCGCGATCAACGGCCCCACCAGCACCCGCAGCCCGCGGTTGACGTCGGTGAGCTCCAGGATCACCCCGTGGCACTCCTCGCAGCCGTCCACGTGCCGCTCGACGGCTCTCGCCTCCCGCCTGGCCAGCCCGCCCCTGACGTAGGCGCCCATCTTGCCGAGCACGGGTCGGCAGTCGTGCGGCGGCGCGGCGCCGAGGTGAATCTGCAGGTACGCGCGCCGCAGCCCTTCCGTGGCCCGGTACGCCAGCGCGGCCACGCCGTTGGCCGACAACCCGAGCAGCGGAGCCACCGCGGCGGGCTTGCACCTCTCCACCTGCGTGAGCCAGAGCACCGCCCGCCAGCGTTCGGGCAGCGACAGGTACGCCCTGGCGATCAGGGACCGTTCCAGCCCGGCGAGCGCGGGATCGACGAACGGCGCCGCCGGGTCGTACTCCTCGACCTCCCCCGCCTGGCGACCCGCCAGCTTGGAACGGTCGTGGACCGTGCGCCGCACCACGGTCAGCAGGTAGGTGCGGAAGCCGGACTCCGGCCCGCCGCCCCTGCCCACGAGATCGAGGATCTTGGTGAACGCCTCGGTGACGACGTCCTCGGCCTCGGCGCGGCGTACGAGCTGCCTGGCCATGGCACGGGCCGCGGCCACGTGCCGCTCGTAGAGCCGCCCGTAGGCGGTGGCATCGCCCTGTCGGGCGGCCTGTAGCAGGCTTGCATCGCTTTGCGGCAATTCGACACCCATGATCGGCTCCACGATTACGAAGGGTTGCCCCGCGCATACATTCCGCATTACCTGTCACGGCTAAACCGGGTGCGCGGAGGCGATCACGGGCGGGCCATAAGCTTGGGCGCATGACGGATCGCGACAACCTGCTGGCCGAGATCAAGAGCAAGGCCATCGTCCACGGCAAGGTCACGCTCTCCTCGGGCAAGGAGGCCGACTTCTACCTCGATCTGCGGCGCATCACGCTCGACGGGGTGGCCGCGCCGCTCGTCGGCAGGGTGATGCTGGACCTGACCGCCGACCTGGAATACGACGCGGTGGGCGGCCTCACGCTGGGGGCCGACCCGGTGGCGGGCGCGATGATGCACGCGGCGGCGGCGCGCGGCCGCACGCTCGACGCGTTCGTGGTGCGCAAGGCGCAGAAGGCGCACGGCATGCAGCGCAGGATCGAGGGGCCCGAGGTGAAGGGGCGGCGCGTGCTGGCCGTCGAGGACACCTCGACGACGGGCGCCTCGCCGCTGACGGCCGTGGAGGCGCTGCGGGAGGCCGGGGCCGAGGTGGTGGCGGTGGCGACGATCGTCGACAGGGGCGCCACGGAGCGCGTCACCAGTGAGGGCCTCGACTACCGCACCGCTTACACGCTCGGCGACCTGGGGCTCTAGCCGGGCTCCCCGACGGTGAACGCCTCTCTCTCGCCGCTCTCGCCATGCTCGCGCGGCTTGCCGTTCTCGGTGACCCGCACCGTGCCCGCGTCGCTGAGCACCACGTCGAGTTCGGGCTCGAAGTAGTTGAGCTCCTCGCCCCTGGTCATCTCGTGGTGGTGGAGCACGTCACCGCCCGGCACGCGTACGGTGACCACGGGGCAGGTCTCCGCCAGGCACTCGATGCGCACGGTCGGCACCCGCGCGGTGGCGTCGGAGGCCGGGGCGGTGGCGAGGCCGGTGGCCGGAGCGGAGGCGCGCTCGCGTTCAGGGACCTGCCCGCCGGGCGACACGAGCAGCGCGCGACCGCCGATGACCAGCAGTGTCACCACGGCTCCCGCCGCCAGGACGGTGAGGGCTAATCGGGCCATGCCCATCGGATCTGACCTGTGGCGTCCCACAGGGGGAGCGTACAGCGGATGATCCCGCCGTCGCGGCTAGTGCCGGCCGTTGGTCACCCGGTGCCTGCCGCCGGGGACGGCGGCGACCTTGTCACCCCTGCGCTTCTTGATCACCTCGACGATGATGGGGATGATCGAGATGAACACGATGAGGAAGACGCCGGGCAGGATGTACTTGTCGATCTGCTTGGGATCGACCTCTCTGCCGAGGGCGTTGCCGAGCAGGATGAGCCCCTCGGTCCAGACGATGCCGCCGATGACGTTCCAGACGAGGAAACGTTTGGCCGGCATCTCCAGCACGCCCGCCACCGGGTTCATGAACGTGCGGACGATCGGCACGAATCTCGCCAACACCACCGCCTTCGCGGGGCCGAACTTCTCGAAGAACTCCTCGGCCCGCAGCACGTGCTCGCGCTTGAACAACCGTGAATCCGGCTTGTCGAACATTCTCCGGCCGAACCTGGCCCCCAGGTAATGCCCGAGCTGGGCGCCCGCGATCGCGCACAGCGGCGTGCCGACCAGCAGCACGGGCAGCGAAAGCGGGGTGATGCCCATTCCCTGGGCCACCGCCGCCGAGCTGAAAATTCCCGCCGCCACCAGCAGCGAGTCGCCGGGCAGGAAGAACCCGAGCAGCAAACCGGTTTCGGCGAAGATGATCGCCAGAACGCCGACCGTGGCGAAAGCGCCGAGAATCGTCAGCCACCACGTCGGGTCCAGGAGGTTCCAAAGCCAGTCCACCAGGAGAGCCTACCTGTACTGGAGAGGCGCCAGATGACCAATGAGGTCGCGTTGTCTCTACCACGCGGGGTAGGGAGCCGGGATACTGGGCTCGCGCGAAGCCGTTTACTTCTCAGGGAGATGAATCATGCCTATAGCGACTCCAGAGGTCTACGCTGAGATGCTCGACCGGGCGAAGGCCGGCGGATTCGCCTACCCGGCGATCAACGTGACCTCATCGCAGACGCTGAACGCCGCCCTGCGGGGCTTCGCCGAAGCCGAGAGCGACGGCATCGTGCAGGTCTCCACCGGCGGCGCCGACTTCCTGTCCGGCACCACGGTGAAGGACATGGTCACGGGCGCGACGGCGCTGGCCGAATACGCCAGGGTGGTGGCCGCCAACTATCCGGTCACGGTGGCGTTGCACACCGACCACTGCCCGAAGGACAAGCTCGACGGCTTCATGCGGCCGCTGATCGACATCTCACTGGAGCGGGTGGCCAAGGGGCTCGACCCGCTGTTCCAGTCGCACATGTGGGACGGCTCCGCCGTACCCCTCGAGGAGAACCTCGACATCGCCAAGGAGCTCCTGGACAAGTGCGCCAGGGCGCGGATCATCATGGAGATGGAGATCGGCGTCGTCGGCGGCGAGGAGGACGGCGTCGTCGGCGAGATCAACGAGAAGCTCTACACGACCGCCGGCGACGCGCTGGCCACCGCCGAGGCCGTGGGCATCGGCGACAGGGGCCGCTACATGCTGGCCGCCACGTTCGGCAACGTGCACGGCGTCTACAAGCCCGGCCACGTCAAGCTGCGCCCGAGCGTGCTGAAGGAGATCCAGGACGCGGTCGGCGCGAAGTTCGGCAAGGACAAGCCGTTCGACCTGGTCTTCCACGGCGGCTCCGGCTCGCTGCTCGAGGAGATCCACGAGGCCATCTCGTACGGCGTGGTGAAGATGAACGTCGACACCGACACGCAGTACGCCTTCACCAGGCCGATCGCGGACCACATGTTCCGCAACTATGACGGGGTGCTCAAGGTCGACGGCGACGTGGGCAACAAGAAGACCTACGACCCGCGCTCCTACGGCAAGGCCGCCGAGGCCGGGATGGCCGCGCGCGTCGCGGAGGCGTGCCAGAGCCTGAAGAGCGCTGGGACAAAGATCTCCTAGCCACTTCGGCGGCCCGGCGGGTATGACTTGTCGTATGGATAACCTTCTCGCCGGGCCGCCCCCGACGCACCTGCCGGACCTGCCCGAGGCCAGGGAGGCGCTCGAATCCGGGGCCAAGGCCTCCGACGTGGCCGCCCGCTTCCCCGCGTTCCCCGCGGCCTGGGCTTCGCTCGCGGAAGAGGCCTTCGCCCAGGGGCACGCCGTCACCTCGTACGCCTTCGCCCGCACGGGCTACCACCGCGGGCTCGACCAGTTGCGCCGTAACGGCTGGAAGGGTCACGGGCCCGTTCCCTGGGAGCACGAGCCCAACCGCGGCTTCCTGCGCTGCCTCTACGCGCTGTCCAGGGCCGCCCAGGCCATCGGCGAGAAGGACGAAGCCGAGCGGTGCCTGCAGTTCCTCAAGGACAGCACGGAAACGGGTTACGACGCGCTGACCCAGAGCTAGCCCTTGGGACGAATAACCACGTTCGGGTAGTCTCTCCACGCAAGAGCCCCTGTCGCGCTTGCGCCAGGGGTTTCGTTTTGTGCTCGGGAGACTGAACCATGCCGGCTGCCGTACTCGTTGGTGCCCAGTGGGGCGATGAGGGCAAGGGCAAGGCCACCGATCTGCTCGGTGGCGACGTCGACTACGTCGTCCGCTATCAGGGTGGCAACAACGCGGGTCACACCGTGGTCATCGGAGACCAGAAATACGCGCTGCACCTGCTACCGACGGGGATCCTGTCGCCTGAGGTGGTGCCGGTCATCGGCAACGGCGTGGTCATCGATCCCGGCGTGCTGCTGGGCGAGATCGACGGGCTGGCCGCGCGGGGCATCTCCGCGGAGCGGTTGCTCATCTCGTCCAACGCGCACCTGATCATGCCGCACCACAAGGCGCTCGACAAGGTCACCGAGCGCTACCTCGGCAAGGCCAGGATCGGCACCACGGGGCGCGGCATCGGGCCCGCGTACGGCGACAAGGTCGCCCGCATGGGGGTGCGCGTCCAGGACCTGCTCGACCCCGGCATCCTGGCGAAGAAGATCGAGGTCGCCCTGACCGAGAAGAACCAGGTGCTGACCAAGGTCTACAACCGGCGCGGGATCGACCCGGCGGCGGTCGTGGAGGAATATCTCTCCTTCGCGGAGCGCCTCAAGTCGCACATCGCCGACACCTCGCTGGTGCTGTCCAAGGCACTGGACGACGACAAGTTCGTGCTGCTGGAGGGCGGGCAGGGCACGCTGCTCGACCTCGACCACGGCACCTACCCGTTCGTCACGTCGTCGTCGCCCACCTCGGGGGGCGCGTGCGCCGGGGCCGGCATCCCGCCCAACCGCCTCACGAAGATCATCGGGATCCTCAAGGCGTACACCACCCGCGTCGGCTCCGGGCCGTTCCCGACGGAGCTCACGGACGACATGGGCGAGTGGCTGCGCCAGACCGGCGGCGAGTTCGGCGTCACGACCGGCCGCGACCGCCGCTGCGGCTGGTTCGACGCGGTGATCGCCCGGTACGCCACCCGCATCAACGGCGTCACCGACTACTTCCTCACCAAGCTGGACGTCCTGTCCGGGCTGGAGCGCGTCCCGGTGTGCGTCGCGTACGACGTGGACGGGGTGCGCCACGACGAGATCCCCATGACGCAGACCGACTTCCACCACGCCAAGCCGATCTACGAGGAGTTCCCCGGCTGGCAGGAGGACATCACGGGGGCCAAGGTCTTCGAGGACCTGCCGCCGAACGCCCAGGCGTACGTCAGGGCGCTGGAGGAGATGAGCGGCGCCCCGATCTCCGCCATCGGCGTCGGCCCCGGCCGCGACCAGACGGTCGTGGTCCGGCCGCTCGTCTAGCCGTTTCTGCGGGGGTGGGTCACGCCCCCCGCAGGTCCCGGGAAGCCGTGCCCCATGACGGCGGTTCAGGGGCCGGTGAGGACCACGGCGGTCATCGGGGTGTGCAGGGTCCAGCCGAGCGTTTCGTACAGGGCCCTGCCGTCTGCCGTGGCCACCAGGATGCCCTGCCGCGCGCCCGCCGAGGCGGCGGCGGAGGCGAGCGTGCGCATGATGACGGTGCCGAGGCCGCGGCGGCGGTGGCGGGTGGCCGTCTCCACCTGGTCAACGACGGCCGTCCTGCCCGCCGGCGCGAACTGGCCCCTGGCCGCGACCTCGCCGGCGCTCGTGAGCAGGCGGGCCACCGTGACGCCCGCCCTGGTCGTGACGGCCGCCGTGTAGCCCGCCGGGGCCGAGGGCCGGGCCGTGCGGGGCAGGCGGGTCGTGGTCATCATGAACTCCGGCTCCTGGATGCGCCAGGAGGGCGGGAGGTGCGGGACGACGGCCTCGGCGGGCGCGCAGAGTTTGAGCCAGGTGCCGGGGGTCGTGATCCTGCTGGTCAGCTGGTGGAGGATGTCGGGGGTGGGTGCGGCCACGATGTGGCGGGCCACGTGTCCGGGGAGGCCGACGTCGACTCTCCACCCCCACGGTTGGGGTACGGGCCGTGGGGCTCTGCGGGAGATCACCCATCCGTCCACCCATGCCCCGACCGTTGCGGAATGGACCTTTTTGAGAACCTCCGTCATGCAATCCAGCCTATTGTCTGAGGTCTAGTCATCGACCGGGCGTAGCAGGATAAAAAGGACACGGCGTGGCACTGTCTAGTCGCCCCTCCAGCCAGGTAGGGTCCGGGTTGTGCGCGTTGAGATTCATGGTCACCGGGGTGCTCGCGGCCTCTGGCCGGAAAACACCCTGCCGGGGATGAGCCGCACGATGGAGCTGGGCGTGCACGCGCTCGAGCTCGACGTCGCGCTCACCGCCGATCGGCGCCTCGTGCTCACGCACGACCTCACGGTCTCCGCCGTGACCAGCGCCGACAGGCGTCCCATCCGCGCCGGCGACCCGCTCTTCCCCTATGTCGGCCGGCCGATCAACGCGCTCACCCTCGCGCAGCTGCGCACGCTCGACGTGGGCGTGCGGCTGCCGCGCCATCCCGACGACCCCTTCGCGCTGACCCAGGTGCCGATGCCCGAGACCCGGATGCCGACGCTCGGCGCGGTGCTGGGCCTGGTGAACGCCTACGACGCCGAGAGCGTACGCCTGCACGTCGAGCTGAAGTCCGACCCGACCAGGCCCGAGCTGACGCCCGACCCCGAGGCCTTCACCGAGCTCGTCGTGGAGGAGCTCGACCGGCACGGACGGCTGGACAACGTCGCCGTCCTCAGCTTCGACTGGCGGATCATCCGCCACGCCGCCCGGCTCGCCCCGGGCACGCGCAGGTTCGCGCTGATCGAGCCCGACACCCTGCACTGGCACGACGACCTGGGCGACGACATGCCGGCCACCGCGCGCGAGGCCGGTGCGACCACGCTCTCGCCCAAGCACCCCATGGTCGACGAGGCCCTGATGGCGCAGGTGGGGGCGGCCGGTCTCGACGTGGCGGTGTGGACGGTCAACGACACCGAGCTGGCGGGCCGGATGCTGGATCTGGGAGTGGCCGGGATCGTGACCGACTATCCCGACCGGATGCGGGAGTTGTGGCGCGAGCGCGGCCTGGAGCTGCCCGAGCCGGTGGGCCCGCTCAAGCCGGTCGGCGTCTAGAGGGCCGGAGCAGGCCGGTGCCTAGAGCCAGCCGTTGCGGCGGAAGCCGCGATGGAGCAGCACGCAGGCCGTGATCATGACGCCCAGCACCGCCGGATAGCCCCAGACCTGCTCGGTCTCCGGCATGAAGTCGAAGTTCATGCCGTAGATGCCGGCGATCATGGTGGGCACCGCGAGGATGGCCACCCACGAGGAGATCTTGCGCATGTCCTCGTTGGCCAGCGCGTTGGAGCGGGCGAGCGCGGCCTGGAGGATGGAGCTGCACAGCTCGTTGGACGACTCCACCTGCTCGCACACCCGCGACAGGTGGTCGCCGACGTCGCGGAAGTATTCGCGCATCTCCGACGGGACGACGCGGCGCTGGGGCAGCGCCGACAGCGGCGCCTGCAGCGGGGTGACGGCCCGCTTCATCTCCAGCATCTCGCGCTTGAGCTGGTAGATCCGGTTGATGTCACGGGAGCTGACGTCGGCGAACACGGTCGCCTCGACCTCCTCCAGCTCAAGCTGCATGAGGTCGGACACCTGGAGATACTGGTCGACCACGTGGTCGGCGATGGCGTGCAGGACGCCGGCCGGGCCGCGGCTCATCAGCGTGGGCTTGTCCTCGAGGCGCTCGCGGACCGCGGTGAGCGGGCAGTGCTCGCCGTGCCGCACGGTGACCACGAAGTCGGCGCCGAGGAACACCATGATCTCGCCGGTGGCGATGATCTCGCTGGTGCCCTGCGCCCGGACGGGGTCGAGGTAGGCGATGGTCTTGAGCACCATGAACAACGAGTCGCCGTACCGCTCGATCTTGGGGCGCTGGTGGGCCTTGACCGCGTCCTCGACGGAGAGCGGGTGCAGGTCGAACACCTCGGCCAGCCACTCCACCTCGGGCGCGCCGGGCTCGTGCAGCCCGACCCAGACGAACGCGTTGGCGCCTTCGGCGCTCTTGTTGTGCTCGCGTACGAGGTCGAGTGCTTCGACGATGGCCGGGGCCGCGACCTTCTCGCCGTGGACGTAGGCGCCGAACTCGACGACCGAGTCAACGGGAGGGACGCGGACGTCGCGCACCGCGCCGCCCGCCGGAGCGGCGTGCTGGCGTGCGACGTGCTGGCGCACAGGGTGACGGTTGATGCGACGGAAAAGAGTGGACGAGCGCATGGCGGGCCCTTTCCGCCCGACCTGGCACGCTCCACGCGCGACGAGAAGTCACCTCAATCAAGAACAAGGGCGTGGAGGCACGATCAGGCTGCCGTATTGGAGTGGTCGGGGGTACGCACGGAGTACGTGAAAAAGCACGTACTGCTGGGATCACCAGGTTTCATCCCGGACCACCTCCAATCACACAGGGACGCCGCAAAGCCGCCTCAACCTATCACAGGCGGGTGAACCAATCTGACAATACTCGCCTGAGAGCACGCGTCTCTGGTAGAACTCACCGAAGATTGTCGCCTGTTCCGGCACGTGTCGGGCGCGGCGGACCTGTGGGTGCGCATGGCGGCGGGCCTGCGACAATGAGCGGGTGCGCGTTCTAGTCATTGGTTCCGGTGGGCGTGAGCACGCCCTGTGCCGTTCCCTCAAGCTCGATCCCCAGGTCAGCGAGCTCCACTGCGCTCCGGGCAATCCGGGCATCGAGCAGGTCGCGACCGTCCACGCGGTCGATCCGCTCGACCCGGGCCAGGTGGCCGGCCTGGCGACGCGGCTGCGGGTCGATCTCGTCGTCGTTGGGCCCGAGGCGCCGCTCGTGGCGGGGGTGTCCGACGCGGTGCGCGAGGCCGGCATCGCCTGCTTCGGGCCGTCCAGCCAGGCGGCCATGATCGAGGGCAGCAAGGCGTTCGCCAAGGAGATCATGCAGGCCGCCGACGTGCCCACCGCACGGTCGCGGACCTGTGACAGCGAGGAGCAGGCCGCGGCGGCGCTCGACGAGTTCGGCCCTCCCTACGTGGTCAAGGACGACGGGCTGGCGGCGGGCAAGGGCGTCGTCGTCACCGATGACAGGCGGGCGGCGCTCGACCACGCGCGGTCGTGCGGGCGAGTGGTGATCGAGGAGTTCCTCGACGGGCCCGAGGTGTCGCTGTTCGCGCTGTGCGACGGCAGCACCGCCGTCCCGCTCCAGCTCGCCCAGGACTTCAAGCGCGCCCACGACGGCGACCAGGGCCCCAACACCGGCGGCATGGGCGCCTACACGCCGCTGCCGTGGGCGCCCGACGGGCTCACCGACCAGGTCATGCGGGAGGTCGTGCACCCGACGATCGCGGAGCTGGCGCGGCGCGGGCTGCCCTACCAAGGGGTGCTCTACGTCGGGCTGGCCCTGACCACGAAGGGCCCGAAGGTGGTCGAGTTCAACGCGCGCTTCGGCGACCCCGAGACGCAGGTGCTGCTCGACCGGCTGGAGACGCCGCTGGGCGGGCTGCTGATGGCGAGCGCGACCGGTGAGCTGGGGCTCGACCCGGTGTTCAAGGGCGGCTCCGCCGTCACGGTGGTGATCGCCGCCGAGAACTACCCCGACACCCCGGTCAAGGGCGACGTGATCACGGGGATCGAACCGTCCGACGACGCCTACGTGATCCACGCCGGCACCAGGCGCGAGGGCGACACGATCGTCTCCAACGGCGGGCGGGTGCTCAGCGTGGTGGGCCACGGCCCCGACCAGGAGAGCGCGCGGCGCAACGCCTACGACCTCGCCGCGCGGATCACGCTGCGCGGCTCCCACTACAGGACGGACATCGCCCCATGAAGCACGTGCACTCCGGCAAGGTGCGCGATCTCTACGAGACGGACGACGGCCTGCTGCTGATGGTCGCCTCCGACCGGGTCTCGGCCTTCGACCACGTGCTGGAGCCCGGCATCCCCGACAAGGGCGCGATCCTCACGCAGATGTCGTTGTGGTGGTTCGACCAGCTCAAGGACGTCGTGCCCAACCACATCGTGGCCAGGGGCGACGAGCCGCGCAGCGTGGTGTGCAGGCCGTTGACGATGGTCCAGGTCGAGTGCGTGGCCCGGGGCTATCTGACGGGCGGCGGGCTGGCCGAATATCGCGAAAGCGGCACCGTCTCCGGGGTGCGCCTGCCCGAAGGGCTGCAGGACGGGTCGCGCTTGCCTGAGCCGATCTTCACGCCGTCCACCAAGGCGCCGATGGGACAGCACGACGAGCCGATCTCCTACGGCCAGGTGGTGGCGGAGGTCGGCGCGGAGGCGGCGGAGGAGCTGCGCCGCATCACGCTGGCCGTCTACACGGGCGGCGCCGAGATCGCCCGCGAGCGGGGCATCATCGTGGCCGACACCAAGATCGAGCTCGGCTGGGACTCCGACGGTGTGCTCACCCTGGGCGATGAGGTTCTGACGCCCGACTCGTCGCGTTTCTGGCCGGCCGACGCCTGGCGACCAGGCCGTTCGCAACCTTCTTTCGATAAGCAATTTGTACGCGATTGGCTACTATCGCCCGAATCCGGATGGGACAAAGCATCTGGAAACCCCCCACCTCGCCTACCTGACCCCATCGTGGAACGCACACGCGAACGATACCTAGAAGCGTATGAGCGCATCACGGGAGCTCCCTTTAGCGGATGATTCGGCTGGGTCATGTGGTGTTAGCGACTACTGTTGGCCCGATCGAGCCTCACCGCCAGAATTCAAGGAGCCGCACGAAATGGTCCGTTACCGCGTGCGCGGTGGCAACGCACTGCGTGGAACCGCGTTCATCCAGGGCGCGAAGAACGCCGTGCTTCCCATGATCGGTGCGGCTCTGCTGGCCGCGAAGGGCCGCACCGTCCTGCGCAACGTGCCGATCATCGAAGACGTCCGCCGCGCGATCGAGCTCGCCGAGGCGGTCGGCGCGTACGTCGAACTCCACGAGTCCGAGCGCACGCTAGTCATCGACGCCTCCCGGCTGTCCAGCCCGGTGCTGCCCGCGGAGATCGCCCGGCGCTTCCGCGGCTCGGTGCTGTTCACCCCCGCGCTGCTGCACCGGCTCGGCGAGGCCGTCGTCGAGGGCGTCGGCGGCTGCAACCTCGGCAGCCGCAACCTCGACTTCCACTACCTCGGCTACAAGCGGCTGGGCGCGATCGTCGACGAGGGCGAGACCGTCATCCACGTCAAGGCGTCCGGCCTGACCGGGGCGACCCTCTACCTCGACACCCCCTCGCACACCGGCACCGAGAACCTCATCATGGCCGCCTCCCTGGCCAACGGCACCACCGTGATCGAGAACGCCGCGCTCGAGCCCGAGGTGCTCGACGTCATCGACATGCTCACCAAGATGGGCGCGCGCATCAGCGGCGGCGGCACCGGCTTCATCACCGTCGAGGGCGTCGACGAGCTCCACGCCGTCGAGCACACGGTCATGCCCGACCGGCTCGACGCGGGCGTGTTCGCGATGGCCGCGGCGATCACCGGGGGCGAGCTGAGCCTCGTGGGCACCGGCCTCGACCTGGGCGTGGTGCGCTACAAACTGGAGCAGATGGGCGTCGAGTTCGCCCGGCAGGGCGCGGTGCTGCACGTGCGCTGCGAGGGCCCGCTGCGGCCGATCAACATCATCACCGACACCTATCCCGGGTTCGCGACCGACCTGCAGTCGCCGATGATGGCCGTCGCGGCGCTCGCCGACGGCACCAGCTACATCCACGAGCGCATCTTCGACGGCCGCTTCGCGCTGGCCGGCGAGCTCAACAAGATGGGCGCCGGCGTCGAGGTCGACGGCAGCAGGGCCATCGTGCGCGGCCGCACACCCCTGACCGGCGCCGAGGTGACGGCCCACGATCTGCGTTCCGGGATCGCCCTCGTGCTCGCCGGACTCGCCGCTGAAGGCGAGACCGTGATCGGCTCCGGCTACCTGATCGACCGCGGCCACGCGCATCTCGCCGCCCGAATGCGCGCGCTCGGCGCGGACATTACACGAGAGATTTCCACGCACTAACAAACGCGAGAAAAACCTCGTTGAGCTGCTAGGACATCTTGTCGGGCGGTCAACCTGAACGGCTTTCCGGAAAAGTCGGGCGTGACATTACGGCCCCCGCGAGCGATCGTTCCAAAAGAGAGCACTGCAACGGACAGCAGGATGGGACGAACATTGGTCGAGAGGGCCGAAGAAACTCCCCGAGTGTCACGCCCGGGCGCCATGACACCGGACCTCACCATCGGCGTGGTCGGACCCCACGACCTTGTCGAGCGAGTCATGCTGATGGGTCACGCCGCGGCACCGCTGCCATGTCGACTGGTGGCGGCCGCCTACCGCGACGAGCAGGAGGCACCCGACAAGGTGACGAGGCTCGGGCCCGGTGTCGACGCATGCTTGTTCGCCAGCCCGGTCCCCTACGACCTGGCCAGGCGATCCGGCGTGCTGACGATGCCCGCGACCTACGTGCAACTCGGCGGAGCAGCATTGGTGGCGGCGCTGGCCAAGGCCGCGATCGACACCCGGATGGACCCCAAACGGGTCAGCATCGACGTGGTCAGCCGGGCTGACGTCGAGGAGGCGTACACCGACCTCGGCATCCCCGCCACGGACGTGCACAGCCGCGACGAGCCGGGAGCCACCGGCACGATCGCGGCCTACCACGAACGCCTGGCCAGGCAGGGCGCGACCACGGGAGCGCTGACGTGCCTGCCCTCGGTGGCCGAACGCCTGCACACGGCGGGCGTACCGGTCATCAGGATCAGGCCGACCTCCGCCGCGGTCCGCACGGCGCTGCACACCGCGGCGCTGCTCGGGGCGCATCACCGGCTGGAGGAGTCGCAGCTGACCGTGGTGCTGGTGGAGGTGCCGACGCTGCGCGAGCCCGTGCGCCGCGCCGCGCCCCGCTACTGGCGCGACGAGCTGCGGCTGTCGCTGCACCGGCTGCTGGTCCAGGAGGCGAACCGCATCAACGCCACCGTCTGGCCCATCGACGATCACAGCTATCTGGTCACGGCGACCAGGGGCTCGATCGCGGCGGCCACCGACGGCTTCCGGGTGTTGCCGTTCGCGGCCAGGATCAGGGACGAGCTGGGGCTGGCGGTCGAGGTCGGCGTGGGCATGGGTCGTACGACCCACGACGCGGAGTCGCACGCGCGGGCGGCGCTGGCCCGCACGCAGGCGGGCAAGCAGGCGCAGGGGTTCGCGGTCGACCGCGAGGGGCGGGCGCTCATCCCGGCCCCGCGGATGCCGCCGACCGGGGCCACCGCACTCAAACCCAAAGGGGTCGAGGTGCTGGCCCGGCTGGCGGCCAAGCTGGAAGGCGGCGACACGGTCGTGGACGCCGAAGGGGCAGGCAAGATGCTGGGGGTGACACCCCGTACGGCTCGGCGGTTGCTGCGCACGTTGGTTGACGAGGGACTCGCGTGGCCGCTACCGCCCAACCGCACCCCCCAGCCCGGCCGGCCCCGGCAGCTGTACCGGCTGATCGTGGAGAAGCTCGGGCCGCGCTGATCCGTCAGGGCTGATCCGGGCCGATCCTCCACCGGGCTGAACCCCGGAGGGCTGATCCACCGGATACAGGGCCCGCCGCCGCACCTTCCCCCTCCGACGGCGGCGGGCCCGCTTCCGGTTGCCCCGCAGCGGGGCCTCCCGTGCCCTGGCGACTGTCCGGCGGGCCAGCACTTGGCCAACTGGTGGTTGACATTTGGGGAAATGGCGGTTGGTCCTCGTGAGAAGGGGTATGAATTGCGACGCCCCCGATCGACGGGATTCGGACGGGGGCACCAATCTTCCGATGGTCCCTCGTCCGGCGCGCGCAGGTGAGAGCTCCCCGCAACCGCAAGGATCGGGCCAGTAGGTTGTCCGATAGTCGCGCGGTTTCTGTCGGGCTGCTCGGCTACTGTCATGACCCATGGACCGCAACGCTCCTGACCAACGATCCCCGCTCATCGTCTGGGGCGCCCTCGCCATCGTCTACGTGGTCTGGGGGTCGACCTACCTCGGCATCGGCATCGTGGTCGAGTCGATCCCGCCGCTGCTCGGCGCCTCCATGCGGTTCCTCGCCGCGGCCGTGCTCCTCGGCGGGTTCCTGCTCCTCACGTCCGGCAGGCGGGCGTTCACGATGACCCGGCGGCAGCTCCTCAGCGCCTCGCTGGTGGGCGTGCTGCTGCTCACCCTGGGCAACGGCATGTTGTCCGTGGCGGAGCAGTACATCTCGACCGGGCTGGCGGCGCTGCTCGTGGCGTCGGTTCCGCTGTGGCTCGTCGCCTTCAGGTTCGCGGTGCGTGACCGTCCCAGGGCCGCCACGATGGCGGGCGTGCTGGTGGGCCTCGGCGGGGTGGCGGCGCTCTCGCTCACCGGCAACGAAGGGGCGGCCGCCACGGGGATCGCGGTGGTGCTGGTCGCCTCGCTGCTGTGGGCGGTGGGAGCGTTCCTGTCGGGCCGCGTCACGATGCCGGCCAACTCGTTCGCGACGAGCACGATCGAGATGCTCGCGGGCGGCCTCGGCCTGGCGGTGCTCGGCACCGCGACGGGTGAGCGGCTCGACCCGTCGACGATCACCGGCAGGTCCTGGATCGCGCTCGCCTACCTCATCCTCGTGGGATCGCTGATCGGGTTCACGGCGTTCTCGTGGCTGCTCGGCAACGCCCCCATCTCGCTCGTGTCCACGTACGCCTACGTCAACCCCGCCGTGGCGGTGGTGCTCGGCGCGCTGGTGCTGAGCGAGCCGATCACGCCGCGGATCCTCGTGGGCGGCGTGATCATCCTGGTCGGCGTCGCGCTGGTCATCTCGACCGAACGCAGGTCAAAGATCCCGCAGCGCGCCGGCGAACGCGTCGACCGTGGCGGCGACGTCCGCCTCGGTGTGCGCCGTGGACATGAACCACAGGCCGCGCGGGACCATGTTGACTCCCCGGTCGAGTAGCGCGGCGTGCAGCCTGGCCATCCCGGCCCGGTCGGTGGCGGCGAAGTCCCGGTAGTTCCGCACGGCGGGCGCGTCGGTGAAGTACGTCTGGAACACCGGTCCCGGGCCGTCCACGAGCATCGGCACGCCGGCGCCGGCCGCGGCCGACCGCAGGCCCTCCATCAGCGACTTGCCGCGCTCGTACAGCGTGCCGTAGATCTCGTCGCGCTGCTCGTCGAGGATGCGCAGCGTGGCCTCGGCGGCGGCGATGCCGACCGGCTGGGAGTTGAACGTCCCCGCGTGGGCCACCTTGCCCGTCGAGATGTGGTCCATGACGGCCGCCCGGCCGGTCAGCGCCGACACCTGCATGCCCGCGGCCATGGCCTTGCCGAACACCGACAGGTCGGGAGTGACCCCGAGGTGTTCCTGGGCGCCTCCGGGGGCGAGCCGGAAGCCGGTGATGATCTCGTCGAAGATCAGCAGGGTGCCGTGCTCGTCGCACAGCCGCCGCACGCCCTCCAGGTAGCCGGGGTCCGGGCTGATCGCCCCGGTGTTGCACAGGATCGGCTCGGCGATGACGGCGGCGATCTCCCCCGAGTGCCGTTCCATCAGGCCGGCCAGGGTCTCCAGATCGTTCCACGGGCAGATGACCAGGTCGTCCGCGTGCCCCGGCTGCTGTCCCGCCGTGCCGGGCACCGCCATGGGGGCGCCGGCCGGCCCGGCCGCGTCCACCGCCGGGTGCACGCTGTAGAGGACGGGGTCGAGCCAGCCGTGGTAGTGGCCCTCGAACTTGAGGATCTTGGACCGGCCGGTGTAGCCGCGGGCCAGCCTGAGAGCGCCGTGGACGGCCTCCGACCCGACGGTGTTGAACCTGACCCGTTCGGCCGAGGGCACCATGGCACAGATCCGCTCGGCCACGCGCACCTCGGCGGCGTGCTGGGCCGAGTAGACCATGCCGCGGGCCGCCTGGGCCGCGATGGCCTCGACGACCGCCGGCGGGCAGTGGCCGAGCAGCGCGGGCCCCTGGCCGAGCACGTAGTCGACGTAGGAGTTGCCGTCCACGTCCCACAGGCGCGCGCCCTGGGCACGGTCCACGTAGAGGGGGACACCGGCCACCCGGCGGGCGTCGCTGGAGACGCCGCCGGCCAGGTAGTGCCGGCCGGCGGCATAGAGGTCACGGCTGACGTGCAAGGTCCTGCTCATGTGACCATCAAAGGCCGCGGCTCCGGCCGCCGACAAGGAGGAGAGCAACAAGGAGGGCGGCATCGCAAGGACGGGCCCTTGTGAGGCCCGCGACGCTCCTGGTGAGCTGCTCATGGAGATCTGCTGAGCGGGCTGCCGCCACGGCCTGACCGGAGAAGACGTCTGAGCAGGTTTCCTGTGGGTGAAGCGACTTCCAGGAAGGAACGGCCGTGTTTCTCGGGCGCATCCGGCGGTCTCCCGCCGAGCAAGTCGAACTGGTGGCCTGGCGCGAGGGTGGCGAACTGCTCAGCCTGGCCGGGCTGGACGCCGGTGACGATCCGGTGGCCCTGCTCGATCGGTACGGGCTGGACCGGCTCACCGGCGAGGTGAACCGGCTCTGGGCCGGCGCGCCGGCCGTGCTCGACGAGTCGTCGGTGGTGTTCGAGCCGCCGGTGGCGACCTGCACCAAGATCTGCTGCCTGGCGCTGAACTACGTCGCGCACGCCGAGGAGAGCGGGCTGGAGGTGCCGCCCGAGCCGGTGCTGTTCTTCAAGCCGCCGTCCGCGCTGACGGGCCACAACCGCCCGGTGACCGCTCCGGCCCGTACGAGGCATCTGGAGCACGAGGTCGAGCTGGCGGTCGTGATCGGCTCGACGGTCCGCGACCTGCCCGCCGAGCGCTGGCGGGAGGCCGTGGCCGGATACACCGTGATCAACGACATGACGGCCCGCGACCTCCAGCTGGCCAACATCGCCCGTAACGCTCCGTGGGACCAGTCCAAGGGGTTCGACACGTTCGCCCCCGCCGGGCCGTACCTCGCGACGGTGGACGAGGTGCCCGACCCGCAGGACCTGGAGCTGACGCTGGAGGTCGACGGGGAGGTGCGGCAGCGGGCGAACACCAAGCAGATGGTGTTCGGGATCCCCGAGCTGATCGCCGACCTGTCGGACGGGATGACGCTGCTGCCCGGCGACCTCATCGCCACCGGCACCATCGCGGGGATCGCCCCGCTCAGGGACGGGGACGTCATGCGGGCCACCGTGCAGGGCGTGGGCACCCTGGTCAACCGTGTCGACTTTCGGCCCGCCTAAACCATAGATATCGGCGCACCTTACTCGTACTCTTGGAGGCATGGACTTCACGGTCGGCGCCCTCATCGACATCGACGACTACGTCGCCTCGACGCGGGCCCGCGGCCGGGAGTGGGCGCGCCGGCAACTCGGCCAGGCCGATCGCGCGGTGCGCGCGGTGGCGGCACGACGGCCGGCCTCCTGCGAGCCGCTGCCTCCCGACGAGTGGCTGGTCCGGCTGAGCGGCGACGACCCCGACAGGCTGATGGGCGAGGCGACCGCGCTGGCCGAGCAGATCCGCGCCGGCATCGTCAGCGCCACCGACCTCACCGCGACCGTGAGCCTGGGCACCCCTCGGCGGGGCCCAGGCAGCACGACGGCGACCGAACGGGACGCCCGACGTACCAACGCCTACAAGCTGCTGCTCGGCGGCGACAGGGTCATCACGGCGCCGCAGGAGGAGTACTCCGAGGCGGCGCCGCCCGTGCGCATCGAGGCGGAGCTGGCCCGCCGGATCCAGGCCGGCGACAGGGGCGGCGCGGCCGGGCTGCTGGCGGGCTGGGTGGACAGGTGCGTCCAGGAGCGCGGCCTGTCCCCGAGGACGCTGCACAACTGGCTGATGGGCGAGCTGCTCTTCGTCGTGGACGTGGTCAACAGGGGCCGGCTCGCGGGCGGCTCCACCGACTGGGTCGACGCCTTCGCGCGCCTGCCGATCGAGGAGCTCACGACGGTGACCCAGATCCACGAACGCTCCTACCTGCACATCTGGATCGAGGAGACGTTGTGGCGGCTGATGCCGCCCGCCGCGCGCGACATCCTCTCGATGGCCGAGAGCTACATGGCGGCGCACTACACCGACCCGCGCCTGCGGCTCGCGACGGTCGCGGAGGCCGTCTCGGCCAGCCCGTTCTACATCGCGCACCTGTTCGCCGACGTGCGCGGGACGACGTTCCTGCGCCACCTGACCGGGCTGCGGCTGCGCCACGCCCGCGTCCTGCTCACCGCCACCACCGCGCCGATCGACACGGTCGCCGCCCGCTCGGGCTATCTGAGCGCGAAGGTGTTCCGCGGCGTGTTCAAGCGCCACGTCGGCTGCTCGCCCAGCGAATATCGCCGCAACCACCGGCCCCTGCCCCTGTGAGACCCGCACCCGGGCGCGCTAGTCGACGCGCGACACCAGCCGGTACGGCTGCCGCGGCCGCCCCGCCTGCGACGACCTGACCGGCGGGAGAGCCCACGCCAGCCCTTCCTCGACGAGGCTCTGCAACACCCGGCGGGCGCTGCGCGGCGCGACGCCCAGCACCTCGGCCACGCTCTCCGCGTCGACCACCATCGCCTCGGGGTCGTCGCCCAGCCGCTGGAGGAGCCGGTCGAGCGTCCTGGCCGCCTTGGAGTCGGCCATGGGCTCGTCCACCTGCTCCCGCCTGCGCCGCTGCCGCAGGGGCAGCGAGGTCGCGGTGCCGTCGCCGCTGACCAGGAAGGCGGCGGTGGCGTCGGCCGCACGCGCCCGCTCGACGGCGATGAGGGCGTGGGCGTCGGCGTCGCGGGCGGTGTTGCCGAGCCCGATGCCCACCTCGACGACCATCCCAAGGTCGGCGCGCACCCGGTCGGCGAACGGCGCCACCCGGAACCCGTCGGTGGCCTGCGAGAGCGCCCCCACGGTAGCCGTGATCACGTAGCTGTTCTCCTCGCGCGGGGCCACGGTCGCGCCCATCAGCCGGGCCTCGGCGAGCAGCGACCTGTGCAACGACAGCTTCAGCTCCTGCTGCCAGTAGTTGCCCGGCCCCGACTGGGCGGGGCGGGCCGAGGCCGCGAGCTCGACCAGCACGATGGCGATCTGCGACTCCTCCAGGCGGCTGCCCGTGCCCAGCAGCGTCGCGGTGTTGATGGCCAGGCGCAGCGTGTGCGGGGTGGGCATCATCCGCAACACCGGCACCTTGGCCGCCTCCAGCTTGCGGGCCACGGTCCTGACCGTGGTCAGCGCCGCCGTGGTGGCGCCCTCGCGGTAGAGGCGCTCGTGGAAGCCGACGAAGTCGCGCACCGAGTCGGGCTGGCGGTATTCGGAGACGTGCACGCCGTCCATGGGCACGCCGATCTCCTGGTAGGCCTCGGCCACGTCGGCGCGCGCGATCGAGTCGATGCTCACCCTGGCGGGGTCGATCCGCATGGACAGCGTGCCGCGCAGCAGGCTGGAGTAGAGGCCGGCCCCGCTCACCGGCACGAACGTGGCGGGCACCGGCAGCTCGCCCGCCTCGGTGGCCAGGTCGTGCTGGAGAGGCCCGGTGAACAGGACCGCGTCGATGTTGCCCGCTATCTTGGCGAGCTTCTCGCGCGTCTCGTGCTCACCCGCGTGGGGGGCGCCCACCAGCCGGAACGACGCGGCCGACGGCAGGCTCGCGCCGATGTGCACGATCTGCTCGACCAGATCGTGCGGCCCCACCACACCAATCGCGATCTTGGATCGTAGCCCGTCCACCTCTATGCCCCTGTTCTCCCGAGCAGAGCGGTGATCGTGCCCCCGAGTACCGCTGCCCTGTCGTCGTCGCCGAGATCTGAGAACAGTATCCGCCCTAGCGACATGCGCAGATCGATGAAGGGAAAGTCCGACCCGTACACGACCCGGTGCGCGCCGAGCCTGCGGACCATCTCGGCGATGTCCGCGCCCGTGTTGAAGGACCCGCACACCTCCAGGACGACCCGCTCGTGCCGCTCGGCCACCTCGATCGACTGGTCGATGCCCAGCGGCGTCACCCCCGAGTGCCCCGCCAGGATCGTGGCCCGCGGGTGCCTCCCGGCCACCTCGTCGACCAGGGGCAGGTCGTTGTACGGCGAGCCGGAGTAGGTGTGGGTGAGCACCGGCCGCCCGGTGAGCTCCGCGTACTCCCAGACCGGCGCGTAGCGCGAGCCGGTCAGCGGGTATTCGTGCAGGTCGGGATGGAGCTTGATCCCGCCGAAGCGCGGGTCGCCGCCCCACCGGTCGAGCTCGGCCACCGGGTCCTGCCACGGGTTGACGGTCAGGTAGCCGGTGAACCTGTCGGGCGCCCGGTCCACGATCTCCGCGGTGACCGCGTTGCCCCTGGCGGCGTCGAGCTGGATCGCCAGATGGCTGGAGAGCATCGCGTGCGCGACGCCGCACCGGTCCATCACCCCGATCATCCCGGCCGGGTCGGGGTCGGGGATGAAGAACACGCTGTACGGCCCGGCATGGGCGTGCGCGTCGACGATCCTCGTAGCCTGCTGCGGGCGGCGCTCCCACAGAGCCGTCGTCAACTCGTTCATGCCGCTCGGATCTCCCTCCTCAGCAGCCGGTGCACGTTCCCCGCGCCGATGGCCGCGACCTCCGCCTGCCCGAGCTCCGACCAGAGCAGCCGGGTGACCGCCTCGGCGGGGTCGCGGTAGGGCGCTCCGGTGCCGAAGACGAACCTGTCCGCGCCGAACCGGGCGACCAGCCACTCCAGCCCGCGGTGGGAGGACAGGTCGGCCAGCCCGATGTGCACGTTGCCGGTCCTGTCCAGGACGCCGGCGATCTGCCGCAGTTTCCGGTAGCCCACGCCGCCGACGACGATCCGCAGGCACGGGTGTGCCCGCGCGAGCGCCTCCACCTCCTGCCAGCTGGTCTGGCCGGCGTCCACGAGCAGCGGCAGGCGTACGGACTCCACGGCGCCGAGAACGGCGGCCGCGTCGGGGCCCGCGAGGTCCCAGCCGTGATCGAGCGGGAAGGCGCGCACGGCGACCACGCCCGCCTCCACGGCGGCCCCGGCGAACCCGGCGCCCGTCTCGCCGCACGTGTCGGGCACCATCACCCAGCACGGGCTGAGCCTGGGCTCCCCCGCGAGCCGGCCGATCAGCTCGCGGTTGCCCCGCGCCGGGTCGTGCAGCCACGACGTCATGCTGCCGACCACGGCCTCGGCGATGCCCACGCGGTCCATCGCGGCGAGCAGCTCGGCCACGGTCCCCCCGCCCACGTCGCGACGCGGATGGCGGCCGAGCATGGCGTCCGCGTCGATCAGGACCGGCCGGTCCTCGCTCATCGGCCGCCCCAGTGCTCGGCGAGCCCGTCCCGCGCCCAGCCGTGCGCGGTGAACGTGTCGGTCACGCCGCCCACGCTGATGGTGGACGGGCTCGCCTGGGCCTCGGGCGGCGCGTCCCTGAACGGGAAGACCGCGACCGTGAACCGGCCGTCGCGGCGGCGCAGCCCCAGCGAGTGGATCTCGCCGTACGGGGCGGTCGCGGTCTCCGGGTCTGGGATCCTGGCCCGCCCGCTGCCGAACGTGACCTCGTCCGGCGGCTCCACGGGCACCACGAGCAGCCCGGGGCCCTGGCTGCTCGCGTAGCCACCGCCGTGCTCGACCCACGGCGACGTGCCGTGCAGCAGCCAGATCGCCTCCGCGTCGATCGCGTCGGTGATCAGCCAGTACGACGGCTCGCTCCTGACGAAGACGATCCGGCGGTCGTGCCTGGCCCGGTAGCCGTGGTGGTGACCGGCGAAGACGTCCACGTGCTCGCCCGCGTGGAACAGGTCGCGGGCCGCCCTGCGGTCCTCGGTGTACTCCTCGCCGGGCACGAGCAGGGTGTTGTGGCCCCTGGTGGCCTGGAACCAGTCGTAGTAGCCGGGATCGTCGTACGACGGCGGGCCGCCCGCCTCCCACGCCAGCGGCACCCCCCAGCCGGACAGCACGAAGTCGAGCGCCGCGTGGTGGCTGTGCGGCTCCAGCTCGTGCCCGATGTACGGCCCGTGGTTGATCACGGTGTGCAGGGTGCCTGCGCGGAAGATCGTGTAGGCGCTGTCCTCCAGGGCGTGCGAGCCCTCGGCGGGCGCGATCGCCTCACCCAGCAGCCTCTCCCCTGTGCGCACCATCTCGGCGGGCCAGACCACGCCGCTGTCCTGCAGGTGCGGGACCCACCCGCCCGAGGTCGTCAGCGAGACCAGCCAGTCGTGCATGGCGCGGAAACGGGGGTGCGCGACCAGGTCGGGGTCGACGGACGCGGCCCGCTGCACGCCTCCCAGGCACATGCCGTGGTAGCCGGGGGAGCGCTCGTGGTGGCCGCCGTCCTCGCGCACGTCCCGTTCCAGGTGTTCCAGGATGCGCGCCCTGGCCACCTCGGCCCACTGCCCCGACTCGGGCAGGTCGGCGAACACGCGGGCGACGTGCAGCAGCTCGCAGACGGTGGCGAACTGCCAGTTGCCGTGCCGGAACTCGTCGTGCTCCTCGGCCGCCCACCGGGCGCCGCCGAGCACGGTCTTCATCATCTGCAGCCAGCACTCGTCGCTGAGCGCGGGCTCGGTGGAGAGGACGGCCAGCGCCCGGGTGACGTGCATCGACCGGGAGGACACCCCGAGGGAGTACCAGACCACGTCGAGCCCTGGCCAGTCGCCTTCGACCTGGTCGCGGCTCGCGTACCACTGCCGGAAGAAGCGGTCCCACTCGCGGGCGTAGCGCGGGTCACGGGTCTGCGCGTAGGCCGAGACCAGGGGCATCATCCACCGCAGGTAGTGGAACCCGTACAGCCGGGACCGGCCGTGGCCCTTGTCGAGGAAGTCGACCTCGGTCCCGATCAGCCGGTCCGCCTCCGCCACGTCCTCGGGCCGGGGCTGCGGCCACACCGGGTCGGGCCGCCGCCACGGCCGGGCCTGCGCGACCGTCGTCACGCCCAGCTCGGCGAGCAGCGCCTCGTCAGTGATGTGCCGCATCCGCGCCTGGTCAACGTGCGGCGGCTTCTCCACGTACGTCCCCATCAGAGCTTCACCGGCTGCCCCGTCCGGGCCGACTCGTGCGCGGCCGCCAGGACCGCGGTCACGTGCCGGGAGCTCTCCACGGTGATCAGCGGCTCGGTGCCGGCGATCGCGCAGTCCACGAAGTGGTGGATGGCGTCGCGGTAGGCCCCCGCGGGCACCCCGTGCACGACCCGCTGCAGCATGTTCCTCGGGTAGGTGTAGCCGTCCTCGGTGGCCAGCTGGATGTTCTCCTTCTGCCGGTCGAGCTGGATGGCGCCCGTCTCGCCGGCCACGGTGACGTAGCTGTCCACCATGGTCGGGAAGGTGTTGGGGTAGATCCAGGCCGACTCGAACGTGGCGACCGCGCCCCTTCCGAACCTGGCCTGGATCTGCATGGCGTCGGGGGTGTCGATGCCCCGGCCGCGCAGCTTGCCATATCTGGCCGTGGCGAACACCTCGACGACCTCGTCGTCGTACAGCCAGGTCAGCAGGTCGATGTCGTGGCTGGACAGGAACCAGGCGCAGGTGGTCCGGTCGGCCCAGCCGATCATCTCGGTGGGCACGTAGATCGTGTCGTCCTTGCGCGCGTAGCCCACGACCGGCTCGCCGATCACCCGCATCTGCTCCTTGGCCTGCGCGTACGCCGGCACCCAGCGGTGGTTGAACAGGCACATGGCCACCACGCCGGCCGACCGGATCGCGGCGACGGCGCGGTCGGCGTCGGCCACGGTGGTGGTGAACGGCTTCTCGACCAGGATGTGCACGCCGGCGCGGGCGGCGGCCACCATGACGTCGGCGTGCAGGTGGTCGGGGGTGGTGATGGAGATCGCGTCCACGGTGCCGGAGTCGAGCAGCTCCTGGTAGCCGGGGTAGACGGTCGCTCCTGGGGCGTGTTCGAGTGGCCTGCGGGCGACCGCGGTGATCTCGGTTGCGGGATGGGCGGCGAGGACCTCGGCGTGGCCGCGGCCCATCAGGCCGGCGCCGACGATCCCGATGCGAAGTTCAGGCAAGTGCGTCATTCCATCTTTTCTCGGCGGCGTCGAGTGCTTCCTCGGCGCTCTGGGATCCCTGGAGGAAGGCTCTGACCTCTTCCATGAGGTATTCGGCGAGCTCGGCGTCCTTGCTGGTGCCGAGCGGGAGGTACTGCAGCTGGGGCAGCCCCTTGACGATCACCTGGCGGGCGGCGGCCATGGGGTCGTCGCCCGCGGCCTCGGTGAAGAAGGGGTCCTTGGTCGACGAGACCGTGGACGGGTAGATCGGCACGATCTTGCAGAACGCCAGCTGGTTGACGCCGTTGGTGAAGAACTTGATGAACTCGGCGGCGGCCTTCTTGTGCGTGGAGGCCTTCGGGATGGAGAAGGCCTGCTGCGCGAGCAGCAGGTAGCCGCCGGTGTTCATCTTCACCGGCTCGGTGATGACGAGGTCCTTGTAGACGTCGGGGGCGTTCTTCTGGATGTTGAGCAGCTCGGCGGCGTTGGCCATCGGTTTGAAGGCGACCTGGCCGTTCTCCAGCGACTGGGGCAGGTTGCGGATGTCCTTGGAGATGGCGCCGGGCGCGATGCCGTGCTTGTCGTAGCTCTTCTTGAACGTCTCCAGGACGGCGATCGCCTCGGGCGTGTTGAAGGCCGCCTTCTTCTTGTCGTCCGTCAGCAGGGAGACGCCGTGATAGCGCAGCGCGGTGTGGTCGGGGATGGCGTTGGTGCCGTTGACCTTGGTCTTCTCGTAGACCTTGTCGGCCAGCGCGAGCGCCTCGGCGAAGGAGGTGGGCGGAGCCTTCTCGTCGAAGCCGGCCTTGCTGACGACCGACTTGCGGTACATCGCGACGGGGGAGCCGCCGTTGTACCAGGGCACGGCGTAGAGCTTGCCGTCCATCCGCATCGGCTCGACCAGGTTGGGCTGGAAGTCGGCCAGCTCTTTCTGGCCGAAATAGGCGTCGAGCGGCTCCAGCGACGGGACGAACCTGCCCAGCTCGACCGAGTTGACGTTGACCGCGTCGGGCACGTCGCCGCTGGCGACGGCGGCGAGCAGCTTGGTCGCGCTCTCCTGGCCGGGGACGTCCACCCACTTGATGCTGACCTTGGGGTGTTCCTTCTCGTACTGGGCGATCAGGCCGGTGATGTAGTCGCTGTAGTTCTTCTTCAGGTTGATCGTCCAGAACTCGACCTCACCCTCGAAGGGCTGGTCGTCCGCGGGCGCGGCGGCGGTCTGGGGCGACGTGCCGGCGACGCAGCCGGCGGTGAAGAGGGACAGCGCCAGCGCGCCGATCGTTAAGGCACATCGAGTCATCTCCGCGAGCCTCCTGCAAGATATGGCCGTCCTTTATCGCCACTTTCGGCACCATGTCAGCCCTGAGACGGAACGTCAAGAGGCAGGTCTTGACCATGTCGATCAGCCGAATGTACGCTTCCCCAAATTCTGGCCAGCCTTTATCAAATCTTAGGACGGCAAAAAGGATGTGATGCGATGGCCGCCGGCCGGATCCCAGGGCAGCGGTGGTACACGCCCTACCTGTTCGTGATCCCGGCACTCGCCCTGTTCGGCGTGTTCTTCGCCTGGCCGGCGATCACCGCGATCCAGCTGTCATTCCTCGAGTACGACGTGGTGTCGCAGCCGGTCTTCGTCGGGGTGGAGAACTTCACCAGGATCGTCGGAGACAGCAGATTCTGGACCGCGCTGCTCAACTCGCTGCTCTTCCTGGTGGGCATGTTCCCGCTGCTGGTGGTCGTGCCACTGCTGCTGGCCGTGCTGGTCAACCAGAAACTCCCCGGCATCAGAACGTTCCGGATGCTCTACTACCTGCCGGTCGTGACCTCGATGGTCGCCGTCGGCGTCGCCTGGGAATACGTCTTCCACCAGCAGGGCGTGCTCAACTGGATCCTCACCGGAGCCGGGCTCCTCGACCAGCCCATCCAGTACCTCCTCGACCCCTTCTGGGCGCTGCCCGCGCTCGTCCTGGTCGAGGGCTGGAAGAGCATGGGCTTCTACATGATGATCTATCTGGCCGGGCTGCAGACCATCCCCGCCAACCTGTACGAAGCCGCGAAGGTCGACGGCGCCACCGCCTGGCACCGGCTGCGCCACATCACGGTGCCGCTGATGGTGCCGTACATCGCGGTCGCGGTGACGGTGGAGATGCTGGACGCCATGCAGGCCTTCACCTCCATCTACGTGATGACCAGGGGCGGCCCGCAGGACGCCACCCTCACCCTCGGCTACTACATCTGGTCGGCGGCGTTCGAGCACTACGAGATGGGCTACGCCAGCGCGATGGGCCTGGTGCTCTGGGTGCTGATGATCGCCATGGCCATCCTCAACTACCGGCTCACCCGCGGACGGACGGTCACCCCATGAGCCTGCCCATGACACTGCGGCGCGCGGGGATGTACATCCTGCTGACGGCGATCGCCCTGGTCTTCGTCGGCCCGTTCCTGATCCTGCTCAGCGCTGGGCTGAAGCCCGCCGGCCAGGCGGTCTTCTCCTTCCCGCCCGACGTCATCCCCCGGCCGCCCGTGCTCGACTGGGCGGTCGAGGCCTGGACCGCCATCCCGTTCCCCACCTACCTGCTCAACTCGGTGATCTACGTCGGCGTGACGGTGCCGCTCTACATCGTCGTCTCCGCGTTGTGCGCCTACCCGCTCGCCCTGATGACCTTCAGGGGCAAGAACCTCATCTTCTTCGCCATCCTGTCCACGATGTTCCTGCCGAGCGAGGTCATGCTCATCCCCAGGTTCCTCGTGGTCTCCGAACTCGGGATGGCCGACACGTTCGCCGGGGTGATCCTGCCCGGGGTGCTCTCCGCCTTCGGGATCTTCCTGCTCCGGCAGACGTTCGCGGGCGTGCCCCGCGAGGTCGTGGACGCCGCCCGCACCGACGGCTGCCACGAACTGCGGATCTTCTGGCACGTCATGCTCCCCGCCGCCCGCCCCACCCTCGCGATCCTCGGCATCTTCGGCTTCATCTCGGTCTGGAACAGCTTCATCTGGCCGCTCGTGGTGCTGAAGGACTCGGCGAAATACCCGGTCGCGCTGGGGATCGCCTATCTCGCCGGAATCACCGGCACGGATGTTCGCAGCCTGGCGGCCGGAACGATCATCTCGATCATCCCGGTCGTCATCGTTTTCATGATCATGCAACGGCACGTACTCGAAGGCATGCGCGGCGCGGTCAAGGGCTGACGCCGCCGGAGGTGATGGATCGATGGTGACACGCAGGCAGTTCGGTCTCGGCGCGCTCGCGATGGGCGTGCTGGGAACCGTGCACACGGGCACGGCTCGCGCCTCGGCGGGCCACGACTACACGGCGCGGGAGACGTTCGACCTCTTCGAGCGGACCTTCCACGAGAGCGGCGCCGTGGGGCAGCCGACCGACAACAACGAGCACGGCGGCCTGGCCTGGGGCCAGTCCTACGTACTGGCCGCCTTCATCCGCATGTACGAGGCCTACCGCGACACCCACTACCTGGACCGGCTGGTCACCAACATCGACCTCGTGCTGGGCAACCGCGACTCCGAGCGCGGCGTGGCCGACTATCGCGGGGAGTCGCTGCCCGCGTGGCGGGCGATGCACCCCTACACGGTCGGCATCGCCGCGTTGAAGGACGCGACCGGCCGGCCCGTGCTGGAGGTGCGCAGCTCGCTGTCCTACGCCGACCTGACCACGGCCACCGTACGGGCGGGCAGCGGCGAGGACCGCTTCACGTTAGAGGTGAAGACCAGCAGGACCGGCGCGGTCGCCACCTTCACCGACCTGTCCATGGACCCCGACTCCCCCGACTACGCCGTACGCAGGATCCTCGACGCCTACCCGACGCCCACCCAGGTCACCGCGCGCGACCTGCGCGAGGGAGGGGAGGTCGCGCCCCCCGCCCAGGGCGCGACCCAGCTCGTCTCCCAGCCCGTGATCTTCGCGGTGCACACCGGCATGATCACCTACCCGATCGCGTCGTTCGCCCGGATCGTGATGCGCACGCCGAAGCTCCGCGCCGACCCGCGCTACCGGGCCAAGGCCGCGGAGTATCTCGAGGCCGCCAAGGCCGCGGCCGCCGTGCACGACCGCGAATGGCGGCAGAGCGACGACGGCGGCGGGCACCTCGCCTGGGTGAAGGGCACCCCGCTCGGCTACGACGGCACCGAGATGCCCACCAACCAGTTCCTCGCGCTCGGGCTCACCTACGCCGAGATCGCCGCCGCCACCGGCGACCCCGCCTACGCCGACCGGGCCAGACGGATGGCCCGCACCTTCGCCCGCGAGCTCAGGACGAACGACAAGGACGCCTACACCTGGTCCTACTGGCCGTCGTTCGGCGTGACCTACCGGGGCTTCTCGGCCGCCGACGGCATCTCGGAGTTCACCCCGTCGGGCAACGGCGCCAAGCAGATCGAGGACCTCAGCCACGGCGCGATCGACGTCGAGTTCGCCGCACTCGCCTTCCGTCACGGGCTCGGCTTCAAGGGCGCCGACATGGCCAGGTTCGCCAGGTCCTACAGCAAGAACATGGCCACCACCGACCCCGACGGCGTGCCGACCACGTTCCTGCGCGTCGACGGCACCGGCGGCCTGGCCTCCTCGGGCCAGTATCTCCAGGCGCCGCGGTGGATGGCCGTGGCGCAGTGGGACCGGGTGGTGTTCGACCACGCCAGGTCGATCTACGAAGCGCGCGCGCTGGAACCCAGCCAGGGCTCCCACATCGCCGGCGTGGGCTACCTCAACTGGCAGGCCCGCCGGCAGGATTGACGGCCCTACCTGGCGAAAGTGGCGGCGGCGGCGGCCAGGAACGCGTCATTGGCCTCGGGAGAGCCGATCGAGACGCGGACGCCCTCCTCCGCGAAGGGCCTGACCGCCACGCCCTCCGCCGCGCACGCGGCGGCGAAGTCGAGGGTGCGCCCGCCGAGCCGGAGCCAGACGAAGTTGGCCTCGGTGGGCGGCACCGTCCAGCCCTGCGCGAGCAGCGACTCCCGCACCCGGGTGCGCTCCTTGACCACCTGCTCGACCCGGTCGAACAGCTCGTCCTCCGCCCGCAGCGAGGCGATGGCCGCGACCTGCGCGAGGTGGTTGACCGCGAACGGGATGATCGTCTTGCGCACGGCCGAGGCCACCGGCTCCTGCGCGATCAGGTAGCCGACCCGCAGGCCCGCCAGCCCGTACGCCTTGGAGAAGGTGCGCAGGACGCAGACGTTGGGCCGGTCGCGGTAGAGGGTGAGGCCGTCGGGGACGTCGCGGTCGCGGACGTATTCGTGGTAGGCCTCGTCAAGCACGACGAGCACGTGCTCGGGCACGCGGTCGAGGAACGCCTCCAGCGCGCCACGGCGGATGGCCGTGCCCGTGGGGTTGTTGGGGTTGCACACGAACACCAGGCGCGTGCGGTCGTTGATCGCCTCGGCCATGGCGTCGAGGTCGTGGTCCTCACCGGCCAGCGGCACCTGGACCGAGGTGACCCCGGCCAGGTCGGCGAGGAGCGGGTAGGCCTCGAAGGAGCGCCACGCGTAGACGACCTCGACCCCCGGCTCGCCCACCGTCTCGAACAGCTGCTGCGCCACCGTGACCGACCCGGCCCCGAGCGCGACGTGCTCGGGCGGCACGGAGCAGCGCTCGGCGACGGCCTCGGTCAGCTTCGTCGCACCGGGATCGGGGTAGCGGTTGATCTGCCGCGCCCCCTCGGCGATGGCCTCGACCACGGACGGCAGCGGGTCGTACGGCGTCTCGTTGGACGACAGTTTGTACGACCGCCCATCGGGAGCCGCTACGGCCTTGCCCGGTTTGTACGGGGCCATGGTGTCGAGAATGTGGCGGAAACGAGGCATGGCCCAACTGTAGAAGGCGCGGCGCGGTGAAGCATCACCCGTCCCTGCCTTCAGCGGAGCTTGACGAGGGACGCCTGGACGAACCTGGCCGCCCTGTCGCCCGCGGCGAACCCGGGTCTACGCGTGGTGACGGCCACCTGCACCCAGACGTCCGACGAGCGGAAGGTGATGTCGGTCTTGTAGAGCTGCCCGCTGAACGAGAAGGGGGTCTTCTGGGTGTAGCTGAACGCCTCGTCCCCGACCTTCGGCCCCTTGCGGAGCTTGGTCCCCGGGACACGTTTCGGCTCTTCCTTCATGGTCACGACCGACTGGTCGAAGGCCATCTCGACGCCCATGGCCATGCGGCTCGCCACGAGGCTCACGTTGCTGCCGTCGTCCCGTCTCCACCCGCAGCTGGCGGCGACGACGAACTGGCGTTTCGCCGGCCCTCCGAGCACCTTGCGCACCTGCGCGGCCGTCAGCAGGTCGCAGGCTTCGAAGTCGCGGGTCTTCTTCTTCGGCGGCGACGGCGACGGTTGCACGCTCGCGAACGTCTGCGGCACGGAGTAGGTGGCGCGGGGCGTCACGATGAACGCGATCGTGCGGATGATGTTCGGCATGAACGGCACCATGGCCACCGCAGCCGCCGTGACCAGCGCCACCGCGATCGTGGAGCCCACGACGACCCGGCGGCGGGGGCGGCGGGGCAGGCGGCCGGGCGCGGTCCGCTGCCTGCTCAGGGCCGGGTCGGTCGTGGGGTTGCCCTGAGCGATGGCGTCGAGCCAGCCGGCCACCTGGTCGGAGGTGCAGCGTCGCGCCGGGTCCTTGTCGAGGAGGGCGGCGAGCACGGGTGCGAGCGGGCCGGCCCGCCGTGCGGGGTCGGGCTCCTGCATCAGCACCGCCGCCATCACGGCCGCCTGGTTGGGCCGGGCGAAGGGCGGCGTGCCCTCCACCGCCGTGAACAGCGTGGCGCCGAGCGACCACAGGTCTCCGAGCGGGCCGTCGGCCTCGCCGCGCAGGCGCTCGGGGGCGATGTAGCCGGGCGAGCCGCTCAGGAACCCGGTCTGGGTGAGCTCGGCGTCCCCGGAGACGCTCGCGATGCCGAAGTCGGTGAGCAGGACCCGCCCGTCGTCGGTGAGCATGACGTTGGCGGGTTTGACGTCCCGGTGCAGGATGCCCGACGCGTGCGCGGCGCCGAGCGCGTCGAGCATGCGCGTGCCGATCCAGGCGACCCTGTGCGGCGGCAGCGGCCCGCCCTCGCGTACGGCCTGGTCGAGGGAGCGGCCCCGCACCAGCTCCATGACGATCCACGGCCGGCCGCCGTCGAGGACGACGTCGTGCACGGTGACGATGGACGGGTGGGAGCGCAGCCGCGCCGCGGCCCGCGCCTCGCGCAGCGTGCGCTGGGTCAGCTCCTCGCGCGACGCCGCGTCGAGGTCGGGCGGCAGCTTGACCTCCTTGACGGCGACCTCCTGCTGGAGCAGCTCGTCCATGGCCCGCCAGACCGTGCCCATGCCGCCCTGGCCGAGCTCCGCCAGCAGCCGGTAGCGGTCGGCGAGCAGCGGCGTCATCGGGCCGTCGCCGGCGCCGAAGGGATCCCCTGCCATCCGCCGTCTCCCTCGATTCGCGACCGGCCCGCATGTTGACATGTGATCTTACGGGCGTACGGAGCTGAATGTCCGGTTTTCCGGGGAAGCGCGAGCGCGTCAGTCTTTGAGGGTGCGCAACATCGGCGGGTGGAGCAGCTCGGCCGGGCCCCGGCGGTAGAGCTTGGCCGGGCGGCCCCCGTCGCGGGTCGTGGTCGCGCCCGTCTCCACCAGGAACCCCTCGGCCTTGGTGACCTTGCGGTGGAAGTTGCGGGGGTCGAGCACCCGGCCCCAGACGATCTCGTAGACGCGGCGCAGGTCGGCCACCGTGAAGTCGGGCGGGCAGAAGGCCGCGCCCAGCGGGGTGTATTCCAGCTTGGAACGGGCCCGCTCGACGCCGTCCTTCATGATGCGGCGGTGGTCGAAGGCCATGACGGCGAGCGAGTCGACCGGCTGCCAGCTCATGTGGGCCTTCTCCGAGGCCGGCAGGTCGGGGGCGAGGCCGAGGTAGGCCACGCTCAGCACCCGCTGGCGGGGATCGCGGTCGGGATAGCCGTAGGTCTGGAGCTGCTCCAGGTGCACGGGCGCCCCCGGCAGGCCGGCCCGCTCGGCCAGGATGCGGTGGGCGGCGGCCGGCAGGTCCTCGTCGAGCTGGATGAAGCCGCCGGGCAGCGACCAGCGCCGCAGGAACGGCGGATTGTCGCGCCGCCACACCAGCGCGCTCAGCGCCTGGTTGCGGACGGTGAGCACGACCAGGTCGACGCTGACCGGGATGCTCGGGACCATGGCAGGCACGTTACACGCAGCCGCGGACGGGGAGCGAACGCTGCGACGGCCCTCGAGGTCAGGTGTCGATCCGCACGTGTAACGGCTCCGTCGTCGACTGCCCTGACGGCAGCTTCACCCCGATCCTGACCCACTCTCCGGCCGGCACCTGTGACCAGTTGAACGGCACCCACGCGGTGGCCATGCCCTCGGGCAGTTCCTCCAGTGGGTCCTCGTCGAGCCAGCCGACCGCGGACACCACCAGCTCCTCGGTCCCGCCGGACCACTGGATGGTGACCGTGCCGCCCCTGAAGTTGTAGCCGCGCACCTCCACGCCGTCCTGGACGTCACGCCCGCGGCGGATCGCGTCGACCGCGAGCGGCCGCCGCCAGTCGGCGGTGATCTCCTGCTCCAGCGAGGGCTGGCCGCACGTCATGAAGTCGCTCCACATGTAGGAGACGATCTTCTGCACGTAGCGCCCGGCCATGGTCACGGCCTGGTCGAGCCGCTTCTTGTCGGTCTTGCCGCGGGTGCCGTGCGGGGCGCACGGCTGGTCGCCGGACGGCTCGAACGCCTCCACGTTCGCCCACAGCTGCACCTCGTAACCGGCCATGAGCAGCTCTTCGCGGGCGAGCGACATCTCGCGGTAGTATTCGCGCGTGGAGCCGTGGTACGCGGTCTCGTACGTCGACTCCCCCACCACAGGCCGCAGCCGCTCGTCGACCTCGCTCTCGCGCTCGTCGGGCCAGAACAGGCCCACCTTGCCGGTGCCGCGGCTGTCCTGGGGCGCGATGATGCCGACGCCCGTCTTCGTCAGCGCCCTGAACCCCTCGGCCACCTGCCTGGGCGTCTGGCCGAACGCCACCCGCTTGCGGGCGTCGAGGTAGGGGCTGATCAGGATGGGCTTGCCGGGGAGTTCCTGCTCCACGATCCGGTGCTGGTCGGCGTAGACCTCCAGCGTCGGGTTGTCGGCCAGGGTGTCGGACATCTGGACCTCGAACGGCTGGTAGACGCCGCCCAGCGACTCGCGCTCGGCGAAGCGCACTCCGTAGTCCTGCAGGATGCGCCGCGTCACCGTGGTGAGCGTGCCGATGTGCTTCTTGTTGGCCCTCGTCGGCGTCTTGGGGTCGCGGGGCGCGAGCGGCAGCGCGGGGAAGACCCGCATGCCGAACTGGTCGGCCAGCCCGAGCAGCTCCGTCAGGCTGTCCGTGGGCTTGCCCGCGATCAGGATCATGTCGTAGGAGACGGCCTTGCCGCTGAAGTCGCACGTGGAGTCGTCCGAGCCGTCCGGCTGGGTGATGAGCCGGAAATAGGTGCGCTTGGGCGTCTGGATGGCGTGTTCCATCTCGGGGCAGCGGAACAGGCCCTCGCCGAACGACTCGTCGGTGCGGTAGACGTACGTGCGGCCGATCCGGTTACCGGGGTTGGCCTTCTTCAGATCCCGCTCGGCGGCGTCGTGACAGGTCAGGCCGTCTTCTTCGCACGCCTCGTACAGCGAGTCGAGCTCGCCGTCCTTGGTCTTGATCTCGCCGGAGCGGGTGACGGGGCGGTATTGCAGGCCGTAGCCGATCCTGATGATCGTGTCGCCGCCGACGCTGTGGATCTCCTGCAACTGCTTGCGCCAGGTGCAGGGGTTGGACTTGGGGGTGATCCAGTAGCCGGTGACGGCGTAGGGGGCCTGTTCCTTCGTCTCGAACGTTCCACACCGGTCGGTGACCGCGCTCACCTTCGGTGTCGGCTGGGTGCTCGACGGCTTGGGCGTGGCCGGCCGGGTGACCGGTTGCTCCGACGAGATGGGAAACACGATGATCGCCGCCGCCACAACGGCGAGAATGGCCGCGCCCACAGCGAGGAAAAGCCAGCGCACGTTCAGGTACCTACCGCCCTTGAAGGAGAACCGTTATCGGCTGAGGCCCGCCCACGACTCCAGCTGGGCGACGAACCGCTTCGCGGAGTTGGGCCAGTGATGGTTGGTGCGGGCCGCCGCGTAACCGCGCGCCCCCTGGGCCCGCCGCTCCCGCACGTCGTCGCGGAGGGTCAGCACCGCCTGCGCGACCGCCTTGGGGTCCTCCCACGGCACGACGACGCCGCTGTCGTAACGTTCGACCAGCTCGACAGCGCGCGGGGAGGGGGTGGTGATGACGGGGATGCCGTGGGCCATGTACTCAACGATCTTCGTCGGCATGGAATGCCGGTAGTTGGGCTCGTCGTGGAGTAAGGAAAGCCCCGCGAGCGCCCCGTCGAGCCGCTTGAGCGCCTCGTCGTTGGGCATGAAGTCGCGCCATTCCAGCAGGCCCTCGGTGACGGCCTGGTTGAGCATCGGACGGCTCTGCGGGTCGGCGTACCCGATCAGCTCGACGGCCACGCGGTACGGCTGCAGCAGCTTGGCCACCTCGACGGCCTCGATCACGCCCCTGGCCCGCGACAGCCAGCCGAGATAGACGACCCGGTCGTCGCCGGGCGGGGTCACGGAGTCGGGCACCCAGGTCTCGTTGGGCACGATGGGGTGGGCGTGCTTGAACCGGCCCGCGTACGCCGTCTCGGCCAGCATCAGGTGCATGTGGCGCTCGGCGGTGCCTTCGAGCATGCGGGCCATGAAGCGCACGGGCGGCCGCAGGGGCGAGGGGAGCCAGGGCTTCAGCGAGAGCGTGGCCGGGGTGTCCTCGTGCACGTCCCACACCACGGGCGGCCTGTTGCGTACGCCCCACACGGCGAACAGCAGCTCGGGGTCGTGGACCAGGACCAGGTCGACCTTGTCGCGCATGCGCTTGAACAGCCGGCGGGCGGCCCACACCGCGGACAGGCGTTTGCGCTGTGCGGCCCTGGGCAGATCGACGCCCGTGACCCAGGGACGGGGGACGACGCCGAAAGCGGTGAAGGACGCCGCGTACGTGACCTCATGACCGGCGTCCACGAGAGCGCGTATCTGCCGATGCAGAATCCTCGCGTCCTCGGGGTTATGCACCACCGTCATGACGAGCACGTGCACTGCGCGCAGCCCTCCGTCGCTACAGCCGCTCGACGCGTTCACCCTCGGCGAGAACGCCTCGGGTGTCCAGCACGAGCTTGGCTTTCGCCTCGACCATGTCGAGGTCGAACGCGGCGTGCTGCTGCAGGAGCAGCGTCACGTCCGCGTTGGTCACGGCCTCGGCGAGATCCTCCTCACGCGGCACCGGGGTGCCGTCGACCGACCACTCCTTGACGTACGGATCGGCGAACGAGAGCTCCGCTCCCAGTTCCAGCAGCGCCCGCGCCACCGGGAGCGCCGGGGTCTCACGTTCGTCGGCGATATCCGGTTTGTACGTGACGCCGAGCATAACCACTTTGGCGCCGTTCACGGGCTTCTTGTTGCTGTTCAGCAATCGCTGGACCCGCGCCACCACGTACGACGGCATCCGCTCGTTGATCTCCTGCGCCAGCTCGACGAACCGGAACGGGTAGCCGAGCTTGCGCACGGTGTAGGAGAGGTAGGACGGGTCGACGGGGATGCAGTGCCCGCCGACGCCCGGTCCTGGCAGGAACTTCTGGAAGCCGAACGGCTTGGTCGCGGCGGCCTCTATCGACTCCCACAGGTCGATGCCGAGCTCGTCGCAGAAGATCGCCATCTCGTTGACGAGGGCGATGTTGACGTGCCGGTAGGTGTTCTCCAGCAGCTTGGCCATCTCGGCCTCGCGAGTGCCGCTGACCGGCACCACCTGCTCGATGAATCCCCCGTAGAACGCCGTCGCCCGGTCGCGGCAGGTCAGCGTGTAGCCGCCGACGACCTTGGGGGTGTTGTGCAGCCCGAACTTGGGGTTGCCCGGGTCGATGCGCTCGGGCGAGAACGCCAGGTGGAAGTCCTCGCCGGCGCGCAGTCCCGAGCTCTCCAGCAGCGGCCTGGCCACCTCGTCGGTGGTGCCCGGCCAGGTGGTGGACTCGAGCACGACGAGCGTGCCCTTGCTCAGGTTGCGGGCGACGGTCTTGGTGGCGCCCTCCACGGCCGACAGGTCAGGACGGTGGTCCTCGTCGAGCGGGGTGGGCACGCAGATGACGATGGTGTTGCTTCTGGCCAGCACGGTCTCGTCGAGCGTGGCGCTGAACCCGTTGGCCAGCATGTGCTCGAGGTCCGCGTCGGTCAGGTCATCGATGTAGGACTGCCCGGCGTTGAGCGCGTCGACCTTGCGGGGGTCGACGTCCACGCCGACGACCCGCAACCCGGCGGCCGCCGCCTCTTTGGCGAGCGGCATGCCGACGTAGCCCAGACCGATGACAGCCAAGTCGATTTCTGTCACAGCTGTGCCTTGAGGAGCCGGAAACAACACTTCATGGTCGCAAAGGTTATCTCAAGTCCACCTAGCTCACGCCTAATGCGACCGAACCCGTCGTAAGAGACAGCCAACACGAAGGTCATCATTCACCAAGAGACCGGTATAGAGCTTGATAAGTCTCGGCAACCCGGCTCCACGTGCGCTTCGCCGCCACTTCGGCCCGTCCCGCATCGCCCATCTCCGCGCGCTTGCCGGGATCTTCCCTGAGCCCGGCGAGCGCCTTGGCCAGCGCGGCGGGATCGCCGGGCGGCACGAGCATTCCGGCGCCGTCGGAGCCGACGAGCTCGGAAAGCGCGGGCAGATCGCTCAGCACGACGGGTTTGCCGAGCGCCATCGCCTCGACCGGTTTCAATGGCGTAACAAGTCGGCACACGCGAAGGTCCTCGCGCGGGCAGACGAAGATGTCGATGGCGTCCTGCGCCTGCAGCGCCTCCTCGGGACCGACCCGCCCCGGCAGGACGGCGTCACTCAGACCCAGCTCGTCGACCAGCTCGAGCAGGTTGTCGCGCTCGGTGCCGTCGCCGACGATGAGCACCCGCACCGGGGTGCGGTCGTCACGCAGCAGCGCGGCGGCCCGCAACAGTGTGGCGAATCCCTCGTAGGCCACGATGCTGGACACCGACCCGACCACGATCTCGCCGGGCTCGATGCCGTACGCCTGCCTGAACGAGGCGCCGTCGTAGTGGGCCGACAGCAGCGAGTCGTCCACGGCGTTGGGCGCCAGGTGGATCTTCTCCCTGGGCACGCCGCGCTCGACGATCTCGGCGGCCATCGTCTCGGCCAGCGTCACCACGGCGTCCGCCTCGCGCATCAGGAACGCCTCGCGCTCGCGCTGGAGCACGTGCCGCTGGCTGCCGACGCGGATCGGGTCGCGCGAGGCCCAGGTCTCCTCCAGGAAGCCGCGCACCTCGTAGACGAACGGCGTGCCCGTCCTGTCGCGCACGGCGTGGGCGATCGAGCCGTTGCGGTGGTCGGTGGCGGCGTGCACGACCCGCGGCCGCAGCTCGGTCACCAGCTTGGTGACCCCGTCGGCGCCCCGCGTGATGCGGCCCTGGGTCTCGAACGGCATCTCCCCGTGCCCGTCCGGCAGCAGCCGGTAGTAGGGGATGCCGTCGATCTCTTCGTACGGGGCCGCGTCGGCGTGGCCCTGCAACATCGGCCAGCCCCAGCTCGTGACCACGTGCGGGTCGATGCCCGCGGCCTTCTGCGAGCTGACGATGCGGTGGGTGCGGACGGTGTAGCCGGCCTGCGTGTACGGCAGCGCGTTGGTGACGACGTGCAGCACGCGGTTCTCGACCCGGCTCAGGATGGCCACCTTGGGGGCCGGCGGGATCGGGTCGGGGCTGATGGCGGCTAACTCGCCTCGGTAGTAGGCGGCCCTGCGCTTGACGAAGGGGTATTTGGTGTGCGCCTCGAGCACGGCGGCGGCCTCGCTGACGCGGCCGGCGTCCCAGTGGGTCTTGGCTTCGTTCCACGGACCCTTGACCACGCGCATGCCGAACTTGCGCACCATGCGCCGGGCCCGGCGCGCGGCCGGCCAGGCCACGCTGCCCACGATGGGCCGCATCCGGGGCGGAAGCGTGTCGGCGGCGGCCTGGGCCACGCGGACGGGGTCGGATCTGACCTTCGTCATGACCACCCGGGAAACGATGATCGGGTGCTGGACGAAGCCTTTGAGAAGTCCACCGACGCCGGCACGGGCGGACTTCGCGGAAACCCTGTCGGATGAGCGGGAGGAGTCTTGACGACTGGCGTCGGATGCCACGCGGTGACCGTACCATAGGCAGCGTTTTTTCCCTTCCGCTATGAAAGGCGAGGTCAATGAGGGAGAACCCCCTGGTCCTGCACGTATTGGGTGCTCGTCCCAATTTCGTGAAAGCGGCCCCGGTGGTCCGGGCACTCGGTGAACTCGGCGTGCGGCAGGGCATCATCCACACCGGTCAGCACTATGACGCGCTGATGTCGGACGTGTTCTTCGCCGACCTCGGCCTGCCCGAGCCGGTGGCGAACCTGGGCGTCGGCTCGGGCAGCCACGCCAGGCAGACCGCGGCGCTGCTCGTCGGCCTGGAGGAGGTCGTGCAGGAGCAGGAGCCCGACCTGGTCGTGGTGTACGGCGACGTCAACTCGACGCTGGCCGCGATCCTCGTCTGCGCCAAGCTGGGCGTGAAGACCGCGCACGTGGAGGCCGGGCTGCGCTCGTTCGACCGCGGCATGCCGGAGGAGGTCAACCGGGTCGTCACCGACGCGCTGGCCGACGTGCTGTTCGCCACCTCGCCCGAGGCGCTGTCCTACCTGGCGTCCGAGGGCGTGCCCGCGTCGAAGGTGCACCTGGTGGGCAACCCCATGATCGACAGCCTGTACGCGGCCCTGCCCTCGCTGGACCCGGAGCCCGTGGTGGAACGGCTCGGCCTGCCCGGCCGCTACGCCGTGGCGACCCTGCACAGGCCGGCGAACGTGGACACGGCCGAGGCCGCCAAGGAGCTGGTCGACGCGGTTCTGGACGTGTCGCGGCAGATCCCGCTCGTGGTGCCCGTGCACCCGAGGGGCAAGGCCCGGCTGGCCGAGGCGGGCCTGGTCGACGGCCCGTCGGTCAAGGTGGTCGACCCGCTGGGATATGTGGACTTCCTCTCACTCGTCCGCGGGGCGGCGCTGGTGGTCACCGACTCAGGGGGCGTGCAGGAGGAGACGACCGTGCTGGGCGTGCCCTGCCTGACCGTACGGCCCAACACCGAGCGGCCGATCACGATCACGCACGGCACGAACCGGCTGGTCACGCCCGCGCTGCTGCCGGCGGCGGCGGAGAAGTCACTGGCCGACGGCGCCTCGACGCCCGCGGGCGAGCTCCCGGTGTTGTGGGACGGCCAGGCCGGCCCGCGGATCGCGAAGGTGATCTCCGCCTGGCTCAAGGGGGACAACCTGGCCCCTGCCTCTCAGGGCAAACGCCCCGAATAGTGGCCATTTCCCCCGTAGCATGATGTACCTCCGCTGAGCGTTAGGCGTCCCACCATGGCCGAAAATCCTCGCGGGGGGCAGGCCCCCCGCGTTCCTCCCGAGAATCTCGGTGCTTCGCACGGATCTTCCCAACACGAGCCCTCCGAGTTCGTGTACCAGCGACTCGGCCCCGTCAACTGGCTGCCCGAGGACCGCAAGGTCGTCGAGCGGTACGAGGCGGAGCTGAGAGAGTTGCGGCGGCGGCTGGAGATCGCCGAGGCCAAGGCCGCGTACGCCGGCTGGAAGCTGGAGGCCACGCAGGCCAAGCGCACGTTCAAGCTGGGCGAGGCGCTGGGCACGAAGAGCCCCGGAAAGATCGTCGAGGCGGTCAGGTCGAAGCAGAAGGCCCCCAAGCCGCCCACACCCGTCACCGAGGCCATCGAGGCGGCGAACAACCGGCCGCCGCTGGTCGACGTGCCCGCGGTGAAGTGGCCGGCGGGCCCGGTCAACCGGCCCGACCTGAAGGTCGCGGTGATCCTCGACGACTTCTCCAGGATGGCCTTCCGCTACGAGTGGGACCAGATTGAGTTCGGGCTCAAGGACTGGCCCGAGATCTTCGCGGACAAGCGGCCCGACCTGCTGTTCTGCGAGTCGGCCTGGCACGGCAACCAGGGCCGCTGGCGCTACCAGATGACCGGCACCAACGCTCCCAAGGAGCCGCTGCGCGACCTGGTGGCCTGGTGCAGGCAGGAGGGCATCCCCACGGTCTTCTGGAACAAGGAGGACCCGCCGAACTTCGACTTCTTCATCGACACGGCCAAGCTGTTCGACTACGTGTTCACCTGCGACGGTGACATGCTGCCGAAATATCGCGAAGTTCTCGGACATGACCGGGTGGACGTGCTGCAGTTCGCCGCCCAGCCCCGCGTGCACAACCCCATCCAGCAGCGCCAGGGCCGCCTGCACGACGTGGTGTTCGCCGGGATGTACTTCCGCGACAAGCACCCCGAGCGCCGCGAGCAGATGGAGACCGTGCTCGACCCGATCAGGGAGCTCGGGCTGCACATCTTCGCCCGCAACGGCGAGGTGGACGAGAAGTACGCCTGGCCGGAGAAGTACCGGCCGCACATCGTGGGCGAGCTGCCCTACGACCGGATGCTGGCCGCGTACCGGATGTACAAGGTCTTCCTCAACGTCAACTCGGTGCTGGACTCGCCGACCATGTGCGCCCGCCGCGTCTTCGAGCTGTCGGCCTGCGCCACCCCCGTCGTGTCGGGGTGGTCACGGGCGATCGAGGAGACCTTCGGCGAGCTCGTCCCCATCGCGCGCGAGCCGGTCGAGTCGTACAACCAGGTGCTGCACCTGATCAACAGCCCCGAGCTGCGGGCCAGGACGAGCCACCTGGCGATGCGCGAGGTCTTCGACAAGCACCTGTTCTCCCACCGCGTCGACCAGATCCTCCAGCTCCTCGGGCAGCAGACGCCGGCCAGGTCGCGCTCGATCTCGGTCGTGCTGCCCACCAACCGCGCCGCCCAGATCGAGCACGCGATCTCGTCGGTGGCCCGCCAGATCCACCGGCCGCTCCAGCTCGTCATGGTGCTGCACGGCCTGGACATCGACCCGGTCGTGGTCGCCGACAAGGCCCGCATGGCGGGCATCACCGACGTCGTCGTCCTGCCCGCGGACGCCTCGCTCTCGCTCGGCGCCTGCATGAACCTGGGCATCGCCGCCGCCGAGGGCGACCTGATCGCCAAAATGGACGACGACAACCTCTACGGCGAGCACTATCTGTCGGATTTGGTCAGGGCGTTCGACTACTCCGACGCCGAGCTGGTCGGCAAGGGCGCGCACTACGCCTATTTCGAGGGCATGAACACGACCATGCTGCGCCTGCCCGGCCTGGAGCACCGCTACTCGTTCCTCGTCCAGGGCGGCACGTTCCTCGGCAAGGCCGACATGTTCCGTTCGTACGGCTTCGCGGACATCACCCGCGGCGAGGACACCCAGCTGGTACGGCGGCTGAAGGAGGACTCCGTCAAGATCTACTCGGCGGACCGCTTCAACTTCGTCTACTGGCGCAGCGCGGACGCCTCGATGCACACGTGGCAGGCCGACCACATCAAGCTGACCCGCAACGCGCAGTTCGCCTTCGTCGGCCGCCCTGACGACCACGTGCTCATCTGACCCGTCAGGCGACCTGTTCGAGGTTCTTGTCGGCGAGGCGGGCCAGTTCGTACAGGCCCTGCGCCTTCACCTTCTGGCCGACCACGAGCATGCTCATGACCACGGTGCCCCGCCTGATCATGACGGAGCCGATCTGCGCGTTCTTCTCGCCGCCGGCCGCCGAGGTGAGGTAGGCCCGCGACTCGTCGCCCTTGGGCGGCATCTTCAGCGTCCTGGTCGTGTACGTCACCTGCGTGCCGCCGACGTCGGCCGTGTAGGAGGCGCACTGGCGCGGCAGCGGCTTGGGGAAGGACTCCGACGGCAGCGACACCACCGCCTGCGTGATCGAGCCGCGCTCGGCGGCGAACGCGATCACCGCGGCGGGCGCCCCCGCGATGTCGGGCTGCTCGATGTCGAGCTGCGCCGCGCCCGCGCACTCCGGGCGCTGCAGCTTGGCCTGGCGCAGCGCGGCGATGCCCTGCTGGGTGGACTTGAGCTTGCCGAACGCGCCCAGCTCGGGGCCGTAGGCGACGTGCATGCCGTCGGGCACCGGCAGCAGGGCGGCGCGGAGCTTGGCCGAGGCGGCGGACGGCGAGGACGCGGACGCCGAGGCAGCGGGGGTCTGCGGCTCCTCCCCGGAGGAACATCCGGCAAGGGCCAGCATGCCCAGACATATGCCAGAAATGGTCTTAAGCATATACGCTCCAATTCGCTCGCGCGGCATTGTCGGAAACGCTAGAGGAAGCGGAGAGTACGCAGCCGGGCAACGTCGCTATTCGCGGAATTCAATGGTTTCGCGGCTTTTTCCGGTTCCGCGGCCCACGAAGGGTGCCGCGATCGTGCTGGTCAGGCACTCGCCACCGCCAGGAGGCTGCCAAGAGGGGCGTGCCGGCCACTTGACTCTCCGGCCTGACATGCCGGACGGGTGACCCGATCAGGCATTCGCCGTAATAGGTCGCGCAAAATGTTTCTCGAACCACTGCGCGGCATGACGCCGCTTTTCACCCGGCTGCTGATGATCGCGCCATGGGCCTGACTCCACGCGACCTCGGGATGAAACAGATCATTTCCCGCCGGGACTTCTTCGACGGCATAGCCGTGAGCGCTCTGGGGAGCCCGGCGGCGGCACGAGTGGCGCATGGCGCCCCTGGGCAGGCTGAGACGCCCCAGAACGCCGCGTACGGGCCGGGCGGCTTCACGGTGCGGGGAGACACCAGTGAGGCGCTCAGCGTGCCGCACGCGCTGCGGGACGGGCGGTTCTGGGCCCACGCGGGCGCGCCGGAGGCGACAGGCGAGCACTACGACCTCGTGGTGGCCGGCGGCGGGCGCAGCGGGATGAGCGCCGCCACCGCATGGCTGCGGCACGATCCCGGCGCCTCCGTCCTCGTCCTCGACAACCACGACGAGGCCGCGGGGCAGGCCCGGCGCGACGCGCTGCGCCGCAGGACCCGCCAGGGAGCCGAGCGGGGACGGCCCGACGGCGTGATGTGCGACGCGGAGACCTTCGGCGCGGACACGCTGGTCAGGCTCGACTCGCCCGGATGGGCCGGCGAGGCGCCGATCGCCGAGCGGGCCAGGCGCGACCTGCTCATGCTCCACGAGAACCCGCCCGACTGGTTCCCCAGGCTGTCGGCGGAGGAGAAGCAGGAGCGGCTGGCCGCGCTCACGTACTCCGAGTTCCTGCTCCAGGTGTGCGGCGTCCATCCGGACGTCGAGCGGTTCTGCCGGACCATGCCGTGCCGCGAATGGGCCTACGACACCCGGGCCTTCGGCGCGATCGACGCCTGGGGCACCGGCTATCCGGGGTTCGCCGGCCTCGGGCTCGACCGGGACAAACCCTCCCGGCTCAACTCGCCCAGCGTGCGGCAGGAATGGCAGGCCGGCGTCCGAGGCGACCACGTCGCCCCGCCGCCGTCCGACGGCCGGGCGCGGCTGCGGCTGTCCAGCCCGGTGGTGTTCGCGCGCGACGGCGCCCGCGCCGCGACCGTGGGCTACTTCGACGGCCACCAGGTCATGACGGTCGAGGCCGGGGCGGTGATCCTGGCCTGCTGGAGCGCGGTCGTCCCGTACCTGGTGCCCGAACTCCCCGAGGACCAGCGGCGGGCGCTGCGCTCCGCGATCAGGGTGCCGCTGCTGCACGCCACGGTGCAGGTGCGCGACGCGCACGCATGGCGGCGGCTCGGCGTCCGGCGGGTGCGCTGGACGGGCGCGTACTGGTGCTTCTGCGAGCTCGAACCGCCCGCCACCGTGCACCTCCTGGCCGCGCCCTGCCGCTCCGAGCTGGGGCCCGGCGCGGGCGCCGCGGCGGGCAGGCGGGAACTGGTCAGGACGCCGTACGGGCGGCTCGAGCACACCATCCGCGACCAGCTGGCCCGGCTGCTCGGCCCTGCCGGCTTCGACCCCGCGGCGGACATCGAGGCGATCACGGTCGACCGGTGGGGGCACGCGAACACGCCCGAGTACTGCCGGCCCTGGCACCCGTACTATCCCGACGGGCCCTTCCCCGCGGACGTCGCGCGCAGGGGCTTCGGCAGGATCGCGATCGCGGGCTCCGACTCCGCGCCCGTGGGACGCGCCGACGCGGCCGTGTCCGCCGCGCTGCGCGCCGTCGCGGAACTCGGGCGATGACGCCGTGGCTGCCCTGATCCTCATCGGCCAGCCCTTCCCCCGCGAGGGAGCGCCGGTGTCTGGACTGAGGAGAGAGGGAGCGCAGCGACCGAACGACGAGGGAAGACACCGGACCCAAGCGACCGAGCCCGCGATCCGCAGGATCGCCACCAACCCGCGAGGGAGCGCCGGTGTCTGGACTGAGGAGAGAGGGAGCGCAGCGACCGAACGACGAGGGAAGACACCGGACCCAAGCGACCGAGCCCGCGATCCGCAGGATCGCCATCAACCCGCTTCGGCCCGCCGAGAGCCCAAGATCCCGTCCCAATAATCCCGGTAATGAACGTCTTCCCCCCACTGCGCGGGGACCATAAACGGTGCTAGTCTCCTGTGCGATCTTCCGGAGGTGTATTTACACAAGGTGTGGAAATGCCCCCGACTCGAGGTTGGGACATGGGCTCGCGAAACCGGTCAATTCGGTTCAAGATCTTCTTATTGCTGCTGCTACCCCTCCTGTCTCTGAGCGCGCTGTGGGGTTTCGTGCTCAACCTCACCATGGGCGACACCCAGTCACTGCTCCGGGCGGACACGCTCTACCAGACGATCGGTGTGACCTCCACCGACCTGGGCTTACAGCTGCAGGCCGAACGCGTGCGCTCGATGGAACCGCTCACCGCGCGTGAGCTCTCCGAGGTGCTCGGCAGCCAGCGCTCCCGCACCGACAAGGCCGTCGACGACTTCCGCCGGGCCGTCGACGAGGCCGGTGACGCCGTCGACAGCGACCTGCGCCGCCCTATCGGAAACCTCAACGTCGCCCTCGACCGGCTCGGCCAGATCAGGGCCGGCGTCGACGAGAGCCGCGGCAACCGCCTCACCACGCTCAACGCCTACAACCACGTGCTCGACCGGCTCTTCCTGGTCTACGACCACCTGGTCACCGTCTCCGACCTGGCCATCTACCAGCAGGCCTCCGCGATGCAGGCCATGGGCATGGCCCGGGAGTACATCGCCAGGGAGCACGCCCTCATCGTCGGGACGCGCGGCGCCGAACGGCTCAGCGACGCCGAGGCGGCCGCCTTCACCGAGTACGTCGCCTCCAGGAAGTTCCTGCACGCGCGCGGGCTGGCCGGGCTCGACGTGCGGCTGCGCGAGCCGTACAAGCTGGTCTTCGCCACCGACCCCTTCCTCTCCTTCACCAGCCTGGAGGCGCGCGTCGCCGGATCCGGCGAGCTGCCCGCCGACAACGACCGCTGGCACGAAATCGTCGACCGGCTCACCACCCAGCTCGACGAGATCGGCGCCGAGTCGTCCGCGACCGTGGCCACGCGCGCGGCCGAGGCCGCCACCTCAACCATCGTCAAGATCGCCATCGCGGGCGGCGTCGGTTTGATCGCGGTGCTCGCGTCAATCATCATCTCTGTACGCTTCGGTCGCCGCCTGGCCGGCGAGCTGGGCGGGCTGCGTTCGGCCGCGGTCGAGCTGTCGCAGACCCGGCTGCCCGAGATCGTGGCGAGGCTGCGCAGGGGCGAGGACGTCGACGTACGGAAGGAAACGAAGGCGATCAAGGTGAGCGGTTCCGCTGAGATCACCGACGTGGCCAGGGCCTTCGGCTCCGTGCAGCGCACCGCCGTCAACGCAGCGGTCGGCCAGGCCTCGCTGCGGCGCGGCGTCGGCCAGGTCTTCCTCAACCTCGCCCGCCGCAAGCAGGGCCTGCTGCACCGCCAGCTCGCGCTCCTCGACGGCATGCAGCGCCGCACGCACGACCCCGACCGGCTGGAAGAGCTCTTCCGGCTCGACCACCTGACCACCCGCATGCGCCGCCACGCGGAGAGCCTGATGGTGCTGTCGGGCGCCGAGCCAGGAAGGGCCTGGCGCAAGCCGGTGTCCGTGATCGACATCGTCAGGGCCGCGGTCGCCGAGGTCGAGGACTACACCAGGGTCGCCGTGGAGGCGATGCCGGTCGGCGCGGTCGACGGCACCACAGCGGCCGACATCACCCACCTGGTGGCCGAGCTGGTCGAGAACGCCACCATCTACTCGCCGCCCGACACCACGGTCCGGGTGAGCGGCGACATGGTGAGCAACGGCTACGCCATCGAGGTGGAGGACAAAGGCCTCGGGCTGTCGGCCGGCGAATACGCCCAGTTCAACGCGCTGCTGGCCGCGCCACCCGAGTTCGACCTGGCCGACAGCGACAGGCTCGGCCTGTTCGTGGTGGCCAGGCTGGCCGAACGGCACGGGATCCAGGTACTGCTGCGACGCTCGCCCTTCGGCGGCACGACGGCCATCGTGCTCGTGCCGCGGACGCTGGTGTCCGACCAGGCGACACTGGAGGCGGGCAGCGGCGACGGCAAGGCCGCCCTGCCGAGCCGTACGAGAAAGAAGGCGCTCGCGGTCGTGACCTCGGGCACCCACGCCGGGCTGCCCAGGCGAGTGCGTCAGGCCAAGCTGGCGCCGCAGCTCAAGCAACAACCGCCTGAGCCGGAGCCGCAGGCCGAACGCTCTCCCGAAGAGGTACGCGACCTGTTCTCCGCGTTCCAGCGGGGAACGCAACGCGCCCGAGAAGAAGCCTCTGAGGAGGGGCCCATGAGTAAGGGGGATGCATGAGTGTGCCGGCCACCAACACCGGTGAACTGAACTGGCTGCTGGACGACCTCGCGACAAGGGTCGCCGCGGTCCGCCAGGCGGTCATCCTGTCGACGGACGGGCTGGCGGTGGGTTATTCCAGCGCGCTGACCCGTGACGACGCCGAGCACCTGTCAGCGGTCGCGGCCGGGTTCCAGAGCCTGGCCCGCGGCACCGGGCGGCATTTCGGCGGCGGCGACGTGCGCCAGACCATCGTGGAGATGGAGAGCGCGTTCATGTTCGTCACCGCGGCCGGACAGGGCACCTGCCTGGCCGTCATCGCCGATGCCAGCGTGGACGTCGGCCACATCGCCTACGAGATGGCGATGCTGGTCAAGCGGGTGGGTCAGCACATCAGCACCAACCCACGCGCTGGAGCGTCATGAGCGATAGCCCGCAGTGGTTCGATGAGGAGGCGGGGCCGATCGTCCGGCCCTATGCTCTCATCCGCGGTCGCACGCACTCCTCCGGAGACACGTTCGACCTCGTGGCCACCGTGCGCGTCATCGGCGACCCGCCTGACGAGCTCGGCCCAGAACAGCAACTGATCCTGCGGGCAGCGCGAAACCCGATCTCGGTGGCAGACCTGGCCGTCGAGATCGACCTGCCCGTCGGCGTCGTCCGGGTCATGCTCGGCGACCTGCGTGACAACGGCCTCATCTCGGTGACGTCGCCCTCGGCTGGAGGGGCGCGCTCGAACGAGCGCATTCTCAAGGAAGTGATCAATGGACTCCGTGCTCTCTGAGGACCCCGTCGCGCTCAAGATTCTTGTCGCGGGGGGGTTCGGCGTCGGCAAGACCACACTGGTCGGGTCGATCAGCGAGATCAAGCCGCTGCGCACGGAGGAGGTGCTCTCCGACCGCGGGATCGGCGTCGACGACCTCGACGGGGTGGAGGCCAAGTCCACCACCACCGTCGCGATGGACTTCGGTCGCATCACGATCCGCGACGGGCTCGTGGTGTACCTGTTCGGAACGCCGGGCCAGGAGCGGTTCTGGTTCATGTGGGACGAGCTGTCCCACGGCGCGCTGGGCGCGGTCGTGATCGCCGACACCAGGCGGCTGACCGACTGCTTCCCGTCCGTCGACTACTTCGAGCAGCGCGGCACGCCGTTCGTGGTGGCCGTCAACTGCTTCGACGGCGCCGCCCGGCACAGCGTCGACGACGTGCGCATCGCGCTCGACCTCGAGGACGACGTACCGGTGATGCTCTGCGACGTGCGGCGGCGCACCTCCGCCAAGGAGGTCATGATCACCCTGGTCGAGCACTCCTTGCGGACCCTCGCCTCGGCGAACTGACGCGCGGGCCCCGGCTACAGGGCACGCAGGCCGTTGATCACCTCTCGGAGCAACGACTCCGAGGGGGCGGCGGCCTTGTCGCGCGGCGGGCGTACGGTCACCAGGCCGTGGTCGAGCAGGTCTCCCAGCAGCACCCGCACCACGGCGACCGGCAGGCCGAGGGTCGAGGCGACCTCGGCGACGGGCTTCGACTGCCCAGCCACGCAGGTCAGCAGCCGGCGGTGCTGGGAGCCGAGTTCCGCCTTGGCGGGCGCGGGCAGGCCCGTCGAGGCGACGGTCGCCAGCAGGTCGAGCGCCGACGACGACGTGGGCCTGGTGCGCCCGCGGGTGACCGCGTACGGCCGGACGACCGGCCCCGCCTCCTCGTCGACCCACTCGTGCTCGCGACTCACGATCCAGATCCCCCATCCTGCTCGCTGTCCTGCCGCCCGCGCTGCCAGCCGGACTGGAGCGAGGAGAGCAGCGCTCTGGCCTCCTCAGGTGAGCGCTCCGCGACCGGCTGCTCGGCGGGCGGCGCCTCCTTGAGCCGCTGCGGCAGGTTCGCCTGCCGCTCGCGCCGCGGCAACCCCGTCTCCCGTTCCCGCTGGGGCAGGCCCGTCGTCCGCTCGCGCCTCGGAAGCCCCGCGTCCCGCTCGCGCTGCGGCAGCCCCGTCTCCCTTTCGCGCTGCGGCAGCCCCGTCTCCCTTTCCCGCTGCGGCAGCCCCGTCTCCCTTTCCCGCTGCGGCAGCCCTGTCTCCCGCTCGCGCTGCGGCGGCTCGGCCGGCTCGGGGTCCTGCCGCTGTGGCAACGCCGTCGGGCCGCCCTGGAGTTGCCGCGGCACGGCCGTACGACCGTTCCCCTGGGATTGTTGCGGCACCACCGTGCGAGCGTTCCCCTGACCCTGCTGCGGCACCGCCGCGGGGCCGCTCCCCACCGCCCGTCTGCTGGTACGAATCCGGCGCGGCAGATCGCCCGGCCCGGTCGGCTCCTCCCTGACGACCGACACGGAGACGGGCTCGAAGTCCATCGGCTGCACGGGCGTGGGGATGGGCTCGACCAGCGAACCGGGCACCAGCACGATGGCGGTGGTGCCGCCGTACGGTGAGGGTTTGACCGTGACCTTGACGCCGTGCCTGGCGGCGAGCATCGCGACCACCGCGAACCCGAGCCGTTCGGTCTGCGCGGGGTCGAACTCCGGCGCGCTGGCCAGGCGCTCGTTGATGGCCCTGCGGGTGTGCTCGTCCATGCCCAGGCCGCGGTCCTCGATCTCGACCGCGAAGCCCTTGCCGACCATCTCGCCGCGCACGGAGACCTCGTTGCCGGGGGAGGAGAACGAGGTGCCGTTCTCGATCAGCTCGGCGAACAGGTGCATCAGGTCGGCCACCGCGGCGCCGGAGACGCCGCACTCGGCCATCGGGTAGACGCGGACGCGGGTGTACTCCTCGACCTGGGCGGCCGCGCCGCTCAGCACGTCCTCCATCGGGATGACGCCGCGCCACCTGCGGCCCGCCGAGCCGCCGGACAGCAGCACGAGGCCCTCGGCGTGGCGGCGCATGCGGGTGGTGAGATGGTCGAGCCTGAACAGCCGTTCCAGGGCCTCGGGCTCCTCCGTCTGCCGCTGCATCTCGTCCAGCAGCCGGAGCTGGCGCTGGAGCAACGACTGGCTGCGCCTGGCCAGGTTGCGCAGCGCCTCCGACACGCCCTCGCGCAGCCTGGCCTGCTCGACGGCGGCGTCCACGGCCGTGCTCTGGACGCTGTCGAACGCCGCCGCGAGGTCGCTGACCTCGCTGGTCGAGTTCTCGCTCACGCTGATCGGCGGGGCCTCGGTCGCGATGTCGACGCTCTCGCCCTTGCTCAGCTTCGACACGACCTCGGGCAGCCTGATCTCCGCCAGGTCGAGCGCCGTGCGGCGCAGCGCGGCCAGCTCGCGGGTGATGCGGCGGCCGACCCTGATCGAGACGACGACGGAGAACACGACCGCGATCAGGCCGAGCGCGCCGGCGACGCCGGCCTGCACCAGGACGGACACGCCAGCGGGCTCCATCCTGGCGAGCAGCTTGTCGCCGGTGGTGCCGATGGCCTCCCGATATTCGGCCTGCACCTGCTCGGCGATGCCCCGCCAGAGCTGCATGTCCACCCGCTGGCCGCCGATGTAGCCCTCCAGGAGGTTCTCCATCGTGACGTATCGGGGCGAGTAGTACAGCTTCTCGAACGGCGCCCGCAGCTCGGTGTCGAGGTTGGCCAGGGCCTGGGGATACAGGTACGTCCTGGCCCCGTCGATTCCGGCCAGCATGTGCGTCTCGTGCATGGTGGCGCGGCCGTTCGTGGCCACGATCAGCGCGTGCTCACGGCTCAGCAGCTCGCGCGCCTGGTCGGCGGTGATCAGGCCCTGCCCCTGCAGGGACAGCTCCAGGTCGGTGCTGACCACCAGCCTGGAGTACAGCAGGTGGATCTCGTCGGAGACCTTCGAGTACTCCGTGACGAGGTTGCCGGCGACGAACCTACGGTCGTCGACCTTCTTCCTGATGTCGGGCAGCCGGTCGGCCTCCGCGAGCACGGTCTGGAGCTGAGTCCGCATGTCCGGGGTGAGGACGTCCTGGGTGTCCTGCGCCATCGCTCCGTCGCGCAGCTCCTTCCTGGCCACGTCGACCTTCTCCCGAGCCTGCGCCAGCGCCTTCGGATCCTGCACCGCGCCCGCGAGCCGCTCGGCCGAGGCCAGTCGCTCGGCCTGCAGGCCGGACACCAGGGCGTCGGCCCTGTTGATGACACCGGTCCAGATGGTCTCGACCTTGAGCAGGCTGAGCGCCTCTCCCGACGTTGTGCTCGCGGCGAAGCCCCAGAGCGCGATCAGGGAGACCAAGGGGATGACGAGCAGCGTCGAGATCTTGAATCTGATGGATCTGCCCGATGCCATGACACCTGCTCCCGGATAGAAGATCGCGGGAGAGAATAGCACCGAAACAGACGCTTTTAAGATCGACTAGCGATAAATCTGTGATATGTCGGGAAATTGACGGCCTTTGCGGCGGCCGGACGCCAGGCCAGCCACGCCAGCCACCCCGCGAGCACCGCCAGCAACGACACCTCCGCGGCCAGCAGCAACCGCTCCACCAACCCGATCATCACCCGCTCGCCCGGCAGCGCCACGTAGGTGATCGCCAGCAGCCCGAACCCGCCCGCCAGCGCCACCCACTCCACAGCCCGCGCGACGGGCTTCCACGCCGCGTGCGCGGTCAGCCGGGGCACCAGCAGCGCGCCCGCGGCCGGCAGGCTCACGAACGCCGCGACCGACGCGTACCTGTGGATCTGCGCCGCGAGATCCGGATCCTGGCCGATGGGTGTGGTCGGGACGATCGCCGCCACGATCAGCGCTCCCGACCACACCATCAGCAACCGCCCGGGCATCCCCCGCACGGGCGCCCCCGCGGACCGCAGCCCCGCCAGCAACACCAGAGACCCGACCCCGAGAACCGCCATCGCCATCTCCGTCACGCCCCCGCGGTCGGACACGGCGAACTCGCTCACGGTCACGTTCATGGGGTCGAGGTAGGGGGCCGAACCGAACTGGCCGGCCACCACGGCGACCACCGAGAACAGGATCGAGGCGCAGGCGATCAGGGGGTAGAGCCTCTTTGCTGCGGTCATAGGCCCTACCCTGCCCCTGGCGACCGCTCCCCCGCATCAGGCCCCGCCCCCGACCCGACCCTGACCCGTCCCTGAGTCCTCATCTGTGGGCAGGGCGCGCGCCCGTGCCGCCACGCGGCGCGGAGCCGGCGCGGCGGGGCCGGCGTCAGTCGAGGATGTGCGCGGTCGCGCGGGCGTAGCGGTGGCGGATCTCCTGCACCGCCTGACCTTCGTACGTCTGGGTGTCCCCCGAGCGCCAGTCGGGGGTGGTGACCAGGGTGGCGGCCTGGTGGGCGGCGCCGTCGGCGACGTATTCGGCGGGTGGCGGCACCGCGATCGGCACGCCGAAGATCGTGGGGGCGATGCGGCGGACCGCCTCCGAGCGGGCCGCGCCCCCGATCAGCAGCACCCGTTCCGGCCGCAGGCCGAGCGCGTCGTGCGCGTCGGCCAGCCCGCACAACATGCCTTCGACGGCGGCCCTGGCCAGGTGGGCGGGGGTGGCGGTGGACAGGGTAAGCCCGTGGATCGACCCCGTCGCGGTGGGCCGGTTGGGGGTGCGCTCGCCTTCGAGGTAGGGGACCAGCGTGAGCCCTTCGGCCCCCGGCGGCGCCTGGAGGGCGAGGTCGCTCAGCTCGTCGAGCGAGACGCCGGCGATGCGGGCGGCGGCGTCCATGACGCGGGCGGCGTTGAGCGTGCACACCAGCGGCAGGAAGCGCCCCGTCGCGTCGGCGAACCCGGCGACCGCGCCGGTGGGGTCGGCGCTGGGTGTCTCGGCGACCGCGAACACGGTGCCGGACGTGCCGAGCGACACCACGACGTCGCCGGGCCGGGCGCCGACGCCGAGCGCAGCCGCCATGTTGTCGCCGGTGCCCGGCGCGATCAGCACGCGCCCGGAACCCGGCGCCGCCTCCTGCGGCCCGAGCACCTTGGGCAGGTGCGGGACGGTGCCGAGTGCGGTCTTCAGCAGGTCGGTGCGGTAGGCGCCGGTCGCGGGGGACCAGTAGCCGGTGCCGGAGGCGTCGCCGCGGTCGGTGGCGAGCTGGTCGAGGGGCGGCGTGGGGGCCTCGCGCCAGGCCCGCGCGTCGAAGGGGCCGGAGGCGAGGGCGCCGGCCAGGCGCCAGGTGAGCCAGTCGTGCGGCAGGCACACCGCCGCCGTGCGCTGGACGCCGGCCGGCTCGTGCTCGGCCAGCCAGCGCAGCTTGGTCACGGTGAACGACGCCACGGGCACCGAACCCACCGCGTCGGCCCATGCCTGAGGGCCGCCCAGCTCGGTGACCAGGTCGGCGGCGGCCCGGGCGGAGCGGGTGTCGTTCCACAGGAGGGCGTCGCGGACGACGTCGCCCGAGGCGTCGAGGCAGACCATGCCGTGCTGCTGGCCGGCCACGCTGATGGCGGCCACGTCGTCGAGCCCGCCGGCCTCCTCGATGGCCTGCAGTAATGCGGCCCACCAGTGTGACGGGTGGACCTCGGTGCCGTCGGGGTGCGGGGCCCGGCCCTGCCGGACCAGCGCGCCCGTCTCGGCGTCGCGGATGACGACCTTGCAACTCTGCGTGGAGGAATCGACCCCTGCGACCAGCGTCACCCGCGTACTCCTAACACGTGTTCCAGCGCCAAACTGGTTGAGATGGGGGGAATGCTACCCGCGCCCGGCGGGGACGCGGGTGACCAGGGCGTCCGCGGCCGTCCGGGAGATGCGCCCGTCGGCGCGGTCGGCTCGCCCATGTCTCGATGCTCCCCCCGCGATCAGGTGTTCACAAGCCCGACGGGTCGCGGCCCACGCTGATCTCCTCGGCGATCCTGCGGATCTCCGTCACCTCGAGGCCGGGAGCCTTGGGCAGGTCGCGCAGCAGCGCGTCCATCACCACGGGCACGGGCTGGCCTGCGAGCCTGCCCGCGATGCCGTGGACCGCCCTGAACAGCGCCTCTTCGGTGTCGTGCATCGGCAATCTCCTCGGTTCGGGTACCCGGAGAACGGTACGGCCTCTGTCCGACAGTTGCGCGCCACACCCCGCCCGCGTGTTCCCCGCCGCCGATGGGCCCCGGCAGGCCCCACCGGCCGTCGCTCGGCGGCAGCGGGGCTCTCCAAGTGGTTGAATTCTCATACATTTGAGGTGGCTCCATCGAAAGGGGTACACCATGCCGGTTCAGCGGCTCAACCACGCGGTCCTCTACGTGCGCGACATGGAGCGCAGCGTCGCCTTCTACCGTGAAGCCCTCGGTTTCGAGGTCGTCATGAGCCTGCCGGGCGCCGCCTTCCTGCAGGCCCCCGGCTCGACGAACGACCACGACCTGGGCCTGTTCGAGATCGGCGGCGACGCGGCCCCCTCACCGGCGGGCCGCACCTCGGTCGGCCTCTACCACCTGGCCTGGGAGGTCGACACCCTCGACGAGCTCGATCGCATCGCCGCCAGGCTGCGCGAGCTCGGCGCGCTGGTCGGCGCCTCCGACCACGGCACCACCAAGGCGCTCTACGCGAAGGACCCCGACGGGCTGGAGTTCGAGGTGTCGTGGCTGGTGCCCGCGGCGTTGCTGACCGACGAGGTGCTCGCCGCCCGCTCCAGCATCCGCCCGCTCGACCTGAGCGCCGACAAGGAGCGGTACGGCGCACGGACCCGAGGCGGCGTGGGCGTGTCCGTCCCGGCCTGAAGTACCGTGGTGATGACGGCTCCTTCGCCACGGAGCGATTCCACCGGGTGACTTCCAGGGGAAACGGCCATGCCAAGCGATCCTGACCATGTGCTCGACGCGATCGACGGCGTAGTCGACGAGTGGGAGACGCTGAGCGCCGACGCCATGCGCTGGGCGCCTCCCGAGAGCAAGAGTCCCGACCTCATGACCGAGGTGACCGAGATCTTCGGCCCGCTGGTCAACGCGTTCACGGAGGTGCTGCGGCCCGTCGGCGACGCGTTCGAACGGGTCCTGCAGTCGTTCGACGACGACGACCGCTGACGCGACCCCCTCCACCGGCGGGCCCGTCCGCTCGGCCTGGGGTCGCGGAGGGGTGGACGGTGACAGAGGGTGCACTAGACTGGCTCGCATGATCTGGCGACATTGATCCATAACCAGGGGCCGGCGCGGGGCGCGCGGGCCTCCGAGGCGACAAGCACTCGGAGTCCCTACTCGTCCCCCTGGAAGGCCTCATGCTTGTCGCATCACTCTACGTCTACGCGTTCCTCGGCGAATTCCTGCTGATCTACCCGGTCTACACGCTGCTGTTCATCGACACCGGGTTGTCCGTGGCCGAGACCTCGTCCCTGTTCGTCATCTGGTCGGCGACGGGCATGGTGCTCGAGATCCCGTCCGGTGCCTGGGCCGACCGGCTGTCCAGGCGCGTCACCCTGTTCCTCGGGCCGCTGCTGGCCGGGCTGGGTTTCACCCTGTGGTTGGTCTTCCCTTCCTACTGGGCGTTCGCGCTCGGCTTCGTGTTGTGGGGCGCCGAGGGGGCGCTGGTTTCCGGCGCGTTCGAGGCCCTCTCCTACGAGGAGCTGGAGCGCCGCGGCCAGGCGCACCGTTACACCGCCGTCATGGGCCGGGCCACCGCCGTGGGCACCGTCGCCGCCGCGGCGGCGATCGGCCTGGCCACGCCCGTTCTCGCGTCCGGCGGCTATCCGGCCGTGGGCGTCGCCAGCGTGCTGGCCTGCGTCCTGTGCGCGGCCACGGCGCTCACCCTGCCCGAGCACCGCACGCGCGGCGACGGCGCTGAGGAGGGTTACCTGGCGATCCTGAAGGCCGGCCTGACGGAGGTCCGCACGGATCGCCGGGTCCTGCGCGCTGTGCTGCTGGTCGCCTTCGTGACGGCGATCTGGGGAGCGCTGGAGGAGTACGTCCCCTACCTCGCGATCGAGGCGGGCGTGACCAAGGCCGTGATCCCGATGCTCATCCTCCTGACCTGGGTCGGCGCCACGGCGGGCGGCCTGCTGGCCGGACGCGCCCGGCACATGCCGCCCCGCGCGTACGCCCTGACCCTCGCCCTCGCGGCGCTGGCCATGGCGGCGGGGGCGGTGAGCGGGCACCCGGCCGGGTTCGTGCTGATCGCCCTGGCCTTCGGGGCGTTCCAGCTGGCCGGGGTGGTGGCGGACGCGCGGATGCAGGAGCAGATCACCGGCACGGCCAGGGCCACCGTGACGTCGGTCGCCGGTCTGGGCATGAACGTGGTCACGCTCGCCGTGTACGCCGCGTACGGGGCGACGTCGTCGTACGTGTCGAACGGCCTGACGTTCGCCCTCATGGTGGTGCCGTACGCGTTCATCGCCCTGGTGACGGCGCGCTCGACGGCGCTCGCCCCGGCGCGCCGGTGACCGGGGCCGTTCCCCGGCGGCGGCCCTGCTCGCCGCCGGGGACGGCCTTATGGGCGGAGGGCCGCCGGTTCGGGCCCACGGCCGAAACCGCGGATATAACACCGAAATAGGGCCTGTTTGACATCTGACGAGAAGCGTTAACCTCCGTTAACTTGACAGCACCCCCAACCGAGGAGTGCTCATGTTGAGTAAACGCGGTGCGGTGGCAGGATCCATCATCCTCGCCGCCTGCCTGGCCACCCCCCTCAGCCCAGCGTTCGCTGAGCCGGCACCGCAATCAGCTCCCCCCTCCGCGCCTCCCCCCGTGATCGACGCACTCGAACGCGACCTCGGCCTTTCCGAGGAGCAGGTCATCACCCGGCTCGCCAACGAGCAGCGCGCCGCGGCCACCGAGGCCTCGCTCAGCGGCAAGCTGGGTGCCGACTCGTTCGGCGGCGCCTGGCTCAACAAGGACGCCTCCAAGCTCATGGTCGCCACCACCGACGCCGCCGAGACCGCCGCCATCGAGGAGCAGGGCGCGCAGCCCGTCGTCGTCAAGCGCACGCTGGCCGAGCTCGAGGGGATCGTTCAGAAGATCGACCAGGCTCCGGAGACCGCCAGGTCCGGTGCCGCCCTCTGGTACGTGGACGTGACCGCCAACAACGTCTCCGTCCAGGCCTCCACGGTGGAGGCCGCGCAGGCCCTCGCCGACGCCGCGGGCGTCGACAAGGAGGCGCTGACCGTGTCGGCGACGACTGAGCAGCCGAAGCCGTTCATCAACATCATCGGCGGGTCGGCCTACTACATCGGCTCGAGCCGCTGCAGTGTCGGCTTCTCGGTCACGCGAGGCAGCACCCCCGGCTTCGTCACCGCCGGGCACTGCGGCCGGGCCGGCTCCAGGACCACCAACCCGACCGGCACCTTCCAGGGCTCGTCCTTCCCTGGCAACGACTACGCCTGGGTCGCCGCGCCCGGCAACACCCCGCAGCCGTTGGTGCGCGGCTCCGGCGGCTCGACCGTGACCGTACGCGGCTCCTCGCAGGCCTCCGTCGGCTCCTCCATCTGCCGCTCCGGCTCCACCACCGGCTGGCGCTGCGGCACCATCCAGCAGCACAACGCCAGCGTCACCTACCCGCAGGGCACGGTACGCGGCCTCACCCGCACGTCCGCCTGTGCCGAGCCCGGCGACTCCGGCGGCTCGTTCATCTCCGGCAACCAGGCCCAGGGCGTGACGTCCGGCGGCTCGGGCAACTGCAGTTTCGGTGGCACGACGTACCACCAGCCGGTCAATGAGATCCTCAGCGTGTACGGGCTCACGCTCCGCACCGGCTGACCTTCCCGCGAACACGCGCAGCGCGCCCGCCGCCGCGGGCGCGCTGCGCCTTTCTGGTCCGTGCGCAGGACCGTCGCGGCGGCGGCGATGAGTTTCTGGCGGCGGGCCGGTCTGTCGTGGTGTAAGGCACATCGACGACAGAGGAGTGGGCCATGAGGCGACCCGTTCTCGACAGCATGCTGCTCGCGAGCACCGATCCCGACCGGCTGCGCGACTGGTACGCCGCGGCGCTGGAGCCGGAGGAGAAGACCGACGTCGGCGTGATCCGGGTGCTGAAGTACGGCGGCTTCCATCTGCTGATCGACACGCGGGCGGACATCGCGGACAAGAATGCCGAGCCCGGCAGGGTGATACTGAACTTCGACGTGGCCGATGCCCGCGCCGTGGTCGCCCGGATGGAGAGTCTGGGAGTTTCGTGGCTGGCCGAGCTGGAGGACCGCGACGGCAGCCTGTTCGCCACCGCGATCGATCCCGACGGCAACTACGTCCAGATCATCCAGCTCAGCGAGGCGCACCGCGCGGCGATGTGACGAGAGGGGGCGGTTATCGTGTTCGGCACGACGAAGGCGTTCAGCGGTTTCTCCGTGAATGACGTCGCGGCAGCGAGAAGTTTCTACGGCGGCACGCTCGGGCTCCGGGTTTCGGAGGAGCACGGAATGCTGACGCTGCACATCGAGGGCGGCAACGGCGTCCTGGTATATCCGAAGGGCGACGCCCACACGCCGGCCTCGTTCACGGTTCTCAACTTCCCGGTCGAGGACATCGACAAGGCGGTGGAGGAGCTCGCGGCGCGGGGAGTGCGTTTCGAGCGTTACGAGGGCATGCCGATGGACGAGAAGGGGGTTTTCCGCGCGGAGGGCCCGCCGATCGCGTGGTTCAGGGATCCGGCGGGCAACGTCCTGTCGGTCATTCAGGTCTAGGCCTCGCGCGGGGGCGCCCCAAGGGTGCCCCCGCCGCCGGAAACGCCCTGGAAACACGCCGCCTGGTCTCCTGGTCTGACCATGCCGACCTTGCTTGACAGCCTGTTCCGCGCCGGCCATTTCGCGCAGGCTCGCCGCGGCTACGCGGACATCCTGCGCACCGACCCGGGTGATGCCCACGCCAACGCGCAGATCGGCCGCATCGCCCTGCTGTCGAACGCGTTCATCACCGCCGAGAAGTATCTGGCCAGAGCCGTGGAGCTGGCCCCCGGCGACGACGTGCTCAAGGAGCTGCTGGCGGACTGCTACGCACGCCAGTACAAGCTTGCCCGAGCCGTCCCGATGCTCAGGGCCGCCGGGAGGGACGCGGTCGCCGCGCAGTACGCCGCCGCCGGCGACACCCCGTTCGACCTGTACGGCCCGCGCAGCACCAAGCTGGTCTTCCAGCAACTGGACCCGCTGCCCACCGTGGAGGCGTCGGTCAACGGGTCGGAGCCGATGAGGTTCCTGCTGGACACGGTGGCGGAGCCGCTCCTCACTATGGAGGCGGCCGAGCGGGCGCGCCTGCGCGCGGTGGCCTCCACCCGTGCCAGGGACGGCACGGAGACGCATCTCGGCGTCGCGAGATCCTTCCGGCTGGGATCGATCGAGGTGCGCAACGTACCCGTCGTCTGGCGCGATGCCGACGTGTCCGCGTCCGGCACCATCGGGATGAGCGTCTTCTCCCGTTTCCTCACCACGATCGACTACGTCCGCCAGGCCCTCGTCCTGCGCCGCAGGTCGCAGCTGCGGGCGTTCAGGGCGGAGTCGGCGCGGCATGACGCGGAGATCCTGCCGCTGTGGCTGGCGGGCGGGCGTTTCCCGTGCACGGTGGGCAGCGTCAACGGCCACGGCCCGCGCCTGGTCTGCCTGTCCACGGGCGAGCCCGGCGTCGGGGTGACCACCTCGGAGAAGTTCGCCACGCTCTGTGGCCTGAAGTTCGAGACCCCTCGTACGGGGAGCGGCGGCGGCCCGTGCTATCCGATCGTCGCGGACCAGGTGGCGCTCGGCGCCGCGACGGGCCGCGGGATTCCGGGGGTCGTGGGGCCGTTGTTCGACGACCGTCTGGGATTCGACACGATCGCGACCTTCGGCCACGAGTTCCTCAAGCGTTTCGCCGTCACGTTCGACTTCACCGGCATGGGCCTCTACGTCACCGGCCCGCCCGGGGCACAGTCGCGTTGAATAACTACTTATGAGGTTTAAATCCCTTATATGGCAAAAGTTTAGTTCTATGCCTTTTGTGCCTTTTGGGGTAAATGCAACTCCGACATGCTCAATGACCTCCGACACTGGTAGTGGAGACCCGGGTCGCGAACCCGGGCACCTCGACGCCGTGCCGGGGCCCCGCCCCGCACGGCGCCACAGAACACGGGGGTACACAGTGAAACGAATGCTTCTCGCGGCGGCCTTGGCGCTGACCGCCTCCACTGCCGGTATGACCGGCGCATCCGCGCACTCGCCAGCCCTCTCCTCGCCGGTCCCCTCGCCGGATTCGTCGCCCGGCACGTCGCCCGGCACGTCGCCAGGGCCGGGAGGCGCCCCGATCGGCCCCGGATGCTCCGCGCTCGAGAGCAGCCTGCCGGGCCTCGCCGACCAGACGGCCGCGACCGCGCTGTCCGAGGTGCCCGACCTGTCCTCGCTGGACGAGGCCGTACAGGAGGCGGGTCTGGCCGACCGGCTCGACCAGGCCGAAGAGCTCACGATCTTCGCGCCCGACAACAAGGCGTTCGAGGCCATCCCGCAGGATGCCCGCGACCAGCTCATGGGCGACAACGAAGAGCTCACCAGGGTTCTGACCTACCACGTCGTGGAGGGCAAGAAGACGCCCGCCGACCTCGAGGAGGAAGGCACCCTGACGTCGCTGGAGGGCGGTGAGCTCAAGATCGAGGGCTCGGGCGAGAACCTCATGATCAACGACGCGAAGCTGGTCTGCGGCGGCGTGCAGACGAAGAACGCGACCATCTACGTCATCGACAAGGTCCTCATGCCCGAGTGACCGTCACCACCGGATCCACGCCCCGGACCGGGCGCGATCGCCAGGCCACCACCCTCGTGACCGCGCCCTTACCCGGGGCGTTTCCCTGCCCGCTCCGAAATGCACGAGCGGCCGTACGAAGAAAAGGCTGATCAACCACTGACCTGGCTATTTCCCGTCGGGTAACTCCGAGAGAACCTGAGTATCTGCTGTCGTCAAGGCCTCGCGGGAGTGAATTCCGGCTGAACGTCTTTGACATGCTGCCAAAAGAATGGGGGCAGGCGGTCTGGCGACACCCGGTGATGATAGAAAGACCCCGTGTCGACCGATGAATCGTCTTTCACGGCCAGTACGCCATCCGCGAGCGGTTCGCCGACCGCCTCTCCGAGCCCGTCGGCGTCCGACCCGGCCCCCACGCCGTCAGCGACCACCACGCCGACTCAGCCCCCGACTCAGCCCTCGACGCAGCCGCCCACCACGCCGCCCACCACGCCGCCGACGGCAACGGACCAACCGGCTACGACGCCTCCGGCGGCCACACCCGGAACACCCAGCCCTTCGGAGTCTCTGGTGAGCCCGTGCCCGCACGCTCCCGCGTGCCCTCCGCCCGTCTGCCTCCCGTCGAGCCTGCGCACCACGCCGACGCCGGCCGCCACCCCCGAGCCCACGCAGGCCCCGGACACCTCGGGCGGATCCCAGGACGGCTACGAGACCGGCGTGAGCCACGTACGCAAGTTCGCCGGCATCATGGACATGTCAGCCACCGGGGTCGACACGGTCAAGGAGGCGACCCCCCGCTTCGAGGGCTCGAGCCTCATCCCTCTGGCCGGCATGCCCATCGTCGGGCTGAGGTTCGTCAGCCGGTTCAACACGATCACCGACACCTGGAAGGACAGCGCCGGCATCCTCTCCGAAGTGCTGCACACCGACAGCGGCAAGGTCTCCAGGGCCGCTGACAACTACGTCGCCGCCGAGCGGGCCGGCACCATCAAGTGAGAGGGGCACGATGTCGACCGGCGAACCGCCGAAGCTGATCCTGCCCGGCCAGAGCACGCCGACGGCCAACCAGCAACTCCACGTCGCCAACGCCCGCGGAACGGTGCAACGGACCGTCACGGTCGCTCCGGGGCGCACCGACCCCGGCTTCTACAAGCGGCTGATCACGCAGCTGAACCCGCTGCGCCAGTCCACCAGGGCGGCGATGGCGATGTCGGGGATCGGCGTCGCCGCGCTCGCCCTGGACGTGGCGGCCACCCTCAACCTGGGCAACCCGTTCCTCTTCTACGACCGCCGCGAGCAGTGGAAGGAGATGGCCGGGCTGCTGGAGGCCAGCCGGTCCGACCTGTGGCGCTCCTACTTCGACGACATCTCGCCCAACTGGAAGGGCGCGGCGGTGGAAACTCTCCAGCAATACGTGCGGTTCAACATCAACGGCCTGTACGGCCAGCTGGCCAAGGTCTCCGAAGCGATGAGCGGCACCATGCACGGCCAGTACAAGCAGGTGCTGGGGTACGACCTGTCGGTGTTCGGGCTCTACGCCACCTCGGCTCCCATCCTGCGCAGCGTGGCCGCCATGAGCGCGCACCCCGTGGGGAAGGTCGCCCTGATGGCCCAGGTCGGCCTGTTCATGAGCGCGGCCGGCAACCTGGTCAAGCAGTTCGCCGACGTGTACAACTCCTACGAGGGCGAGCTCAACAAGCTGGAACTCAAGCTCAACGATGTGAGGGGCGCCTTCTACCGCTCCGGGAACCCGGACATGGGTGCACGCGACCTTCACCTCACGCCCAACATCGAGGATCCGTCCATGGTGGACGACTACTGGATCCCCGTCGGCGGGGAGGCCTCATGAGGCACGCAGACGCGTTCTCCTCAGGCTGGCAGGACGACGTCGCCGGGCTGCTGCGCGAGACCGAGGGCTGGGCCCGCGCCGTGACCGGGGCGCTGGGCGAGCTGGAAGAGGAGCGCCTGGCGGGCGCCGACCCGTCCGCCACCGTCCGCGTCGAAGTGTCCGGCACCGGCCGCCTGCGCAAGTTGTCCATCGACCCGCGCTGTCTGCGCGCCCTCGACCACGAGCAGCTCGCCCAGGCCGTCCGCGAGGCGATCGTCGCCGCCCACCTCGCGATGGACGAGCGGCTGACCGAGGTCGTCCAGACCCTCGCGGGCAGTCCCTCGGACACCGCGGTGCCCGCAGACCCGCTCGCTGGCCACATCCGCGACGTCCTTCGGGGAGAGTGATCGATGGAGGAGGCGCAGGCACGGCTCGATGCGCTGATCGCCGCCGCCGAACGGGCGGAGGCCAGGGTGGAGGAGTGGACGGCCGCCGAGTTCACGGGCCGCGCCGACCGTGGCGGCATCGTGGCCGTCACCGACGCGCTCGGCGTCCTCACCCGGCTGGAGATCTCACCACGGAGCAGGAGAAAGCTGGACGCGGCGAACCTGGCCGACGCCATCTTCGCAGCGATCACCACGGCCGAGGAGGCCGCGGCGGCCGCCCGGGACAAGTTCCTCGCCGACCTCGGGCGGTAAGGGACCGAGTGCATCCGCCCCGGCTATTCTGCAGAAGCCCAGCCGGACCATCGGCTCACGTACACGAGGATCACCGGCCCGCGCGGGCGTCGCTCGCGATACTGCGCGTACTTGGTGACGAGGTCGTCGATCGCCCGGTCGTGATCCGGTCCGCCGGACACGACACGGGCCCGGCCGTCGGCGCGCACCCACCACAACCGCGCCCACTCCTCGTCGTCGTAGCGGTCGGCCAGGAGGCAGGTGGAGGGGTTCTCCTCGATGTTGCGCAGCCGCCGCAGGCGGGTGGCCGACTTCGGTTTGTGATCGACGGCGGTCGCGACGACGTCGCCCGACACGGCGAACGTGACGGGCACCAGATGGGGGACACCGTCGCCACCCACCGTGGCCAGGCGGGCGACCCGCTCGCCGGCGAACAGAGCACGGGCACGATCGGGGTCCATGCCTTGCCTACGTACCCGCGGGCACCTGGGTGAAGCTCGCGCGGTAGGCCGTGGGGGTGAGCCCGACCCGGCCGACCATGTGCTTGCGGAGGGAATCGGCGCTGCCCAGCCCGCTCCGCGCGGCCACCTGATCCATGTGCAGCCGGGTGGTCTCCAGGAGTTCCCTGGCACGGTCGATGCGCCGGTGCAGCAGCCACTGGAGCGGGCTCATCCCGGTCTCCGTGTGGAACCGCCTGGTCAGGGTCCGCACGCTCATCCTCGCGTGACCGGCCAGGTCGGCCAGGGAGAGCGGGCGGTCGAGGCGCTCGAGCGCCCAGGCTCGGGTGGCGGCGAGCGAGGTGCCGTGCTCGGCGGGCATCGGCGTCTCGATGTACTGGGACTGGCCGCCTGGCCGCACGGGAGGGACGACGGCGAGCCGGGCGGCCGTGTTGGCCACCGCGGCGCCGTAGTCGGCCCTGACCAGATGGAGGCACAGGTCGATGGCGGCGGCCGCGCCCGCCGAGGTGTAGATGCCGCCGTCCTCGACGAAGAGCAGGTCGGGTTGCACCTCGACCGACGGGAAACGGGCGGCGAGGTCGCCGGCCAGGTTCCAGTGGGTGGTGGCGCGGCGCCCGTCCAGCAGGCCGGCCTGGGCCAGGACGAACGCGCCCGTGCACAGGGAGGCGATGCGCGTGCCGCCGGCCGCGGCTTTCCGCAGGGCGTCGAGCGTCTCGGAGGGAGCCTGTTCGCCGCCGCTGCCGACGGCGATCACCGTGTCGGCGCCCTCCACCGCGTCCAGCCCGTACGGCACCACGATGTCCGGGCCTCCGACGGTCGCCAGCGGGCCGGGGTTTGCCGTACAGATACGCACGTCATAGTGCGGAACGCTGTTGAACACCATGAGCGGGATCGAGACGTCGAAACTCAGCACGGGGGGCACGACGACTGCGGCGATGCGGTGCATGGCCAGATCCTCCGGAATATCGGCATTCCGGCCACTATGCCATGAAGTCGCCGATCGGCATCGTGGTCCGCATGACCTTTCATGTGATCGTGGGTCGCGGGGCCACCGCGACCAGGACCGCCCTGCACCTGGCCGGCGACGGCGAGCGCGTACGAATGATCAGCCGCACCGGCGGAGGGCCCGAGCACCGCCTCGTCGAGAGGGTCGCCGCGGACGCCACCGACACTGACCGGCTCACCCGGCTGGCGGAAGGGGCGGACACCCTGTTCACCACCGCCGCGCCGCCGTACCACACGTGGCCGGAGCAGTTCCCCATCCTGTCGGCGTCGCTGCTCACCGCGGTCAAGCGGACCGGACCCGCCTACGTCATGCTCGGCAACCTGTACGGCTACGGGCCGGTGGACCAGCCGATCAGACCCGACTTCCCGCTGGCCGCCACCGGACCCAAGGGACGGGCCAGGGCGCGGGTGTGGGAGGAGGCCGCCGCCTCGGGGGTGAGGGTCACCGAGGTGCGGGCCGGCCAGTTCTACGGCGCCGGCGCCTTCTCGGTGTTCAGCCTCATGGTGCAGCGCCCGGTGCTCGAAGGCCGGCTCGCCCTCGTGCCGCAGGAACCCGACGTGCCGCACAGCTACTCGGCGATCGGCGACACCGCGCGTACGCTGGTCGCCGCCGCCCGCGACGAGCAGGCGTACGGGCGGGCGTGGCACGCGCCCACCTCCACCCTGTCGGTGCGGGACCTGGCCGGCCGGCTCGCCGAACTCGCCGGGGCGCCGCGGCCGCGCCTGGAAGAGCTGACCGAACGCGACCTGACCCTGCTCGCGCTGAACGATCCGTTCTGGGCGGAATTGCACGAGGTGCTGATCAAGCCGGGCCACCCGTTCGTCGTCGACCACTCCGAGACTGAGAAGGTCCTGGGAGTGAGTACCACACCGGTCGACGACGTGCTCCGCGAACTGATCTGACGCGGCCGCCGGTCGGTGAGGTGAGCGGGCGCCGGAACACGAGGTCGCCGCACGGACCATGCCCGCCGCAAACCACACAAAAGGAGTTGAGGAACCGTCAGCGGCCGTGTTGGATGACCACGGCTTCAAGCGGGAGCGGTACACAGGGCGGTGCAGGGCGTGGCACAGGCAGCAGCCGACGACGGCACGACACGGAACGGACGGAGGCGCTGGCCGCTCCTGCTGGCGGTGGCGATCGACGCGCTGGGCACGGGCCTGTATCTCCCGCTGTCGCTGCTGTACTTCCTCGAAGTCACCGACCTGGACCTGGCGACGATCGGTGTCCTCGTCAGCGTGACCACCGCCCTGACCCTGCCGGTGCCGATAGTCGTCGGCTGGCTGGTCGACCGGTTCGGGCCGCGGATGGTGGTCGCCGGCGGTCAGGCGCTGCAAGGGTTCGGCTTCCTGCTCTACCTGACGGTCTCCGGAGCGGCCTCCCTGGTGGTCGCCGTCCTGATGACGGGGGTCGGCCTGCGGGTCTACTGGTCCTCCGTCTTCACGCTCGTCGCCGACCAGGCGGACGCCGAGGGGAGCGAGGCCACGGACCACTGGTTCGCGAGGACGGGGATGATCCGGGAGGCGGGGGCCGGCGGTGGAGCGCTGCTCGCGGGCGCGGTGCTCGCCGTCGACTCCGCGCGCGTCCACGACGGGCTGGTTCTCGGCAGCGCGCTGGCGTTCCTGGCCGCCGCGCTGCTGGTCGTGTTCGCGGTGCCGTCCACACCACACGTCCAGGCCCCGGTCCAGGGCCCCTCCGGCCACCGGGCGCTGCTGCGGGACCGCCCCTACCTCGCTCTGATCGCGACGTCCACGATCTTCGCGTTGTGCAGCTCGTTCCTCGCCCTGTCGTTGCCCGTCTACGTCGTCCAGGGCCTGTCAGGACCGAGCTGGGTGTCCGGGCCGCTGCTGGCCCTGAACACCCTGCTGCTGGCCACCTGTACAACCGCCCTCACCCGGTTCGTCCGTCGCCGCTGCACCCGTCCCCGCGCCATGGCGTGGGCCGGGGTGCTGTGGACGCTGTGGTGCGCCGCGTCCGCGGCCGCCGTGCTGCTGCCGTCCGAGGCGCTGGTGCCTTACCTGGTGGCGGTGGTGTTGTGCTACACGGCCGCCGAGATGGTGTACGGACCCGCGTCGAACGCGCTCGCCGCCGAGGCCGCACCGCCAGGGTCCAGGGGGACCTACCTGGCGGCGTTCCAGTACTCCTTCGCTGCCGCCAACATCCTCGCCCCCGGCCTCTTCGGCCTGCTCTTCGGCCAGAATCGGCTGCTCCCCTGGCTCGCCGTGGGCCTTCTCGCCGCGCTGGGCGCGGCGCTGATGCTGCGCCTCGAGCATCGCCTGCCTCAGGAGCGCCGAACGTCCGGGCCTACGGACACCGCCCGGGACGGCGCACCGGACACCAAGGCGACCGATGAAGGGGCAGCGCACTAGTCTGGTTCGGGGACGACCCGGACGGAGGCGCGGGCGCGAATGAGCGAGACCGATCCGCACATCCATGTCGACCGGAAGGTGCTGGAGGCCGGCGCCGACTTCCGCAACGTGATCGCATCGACGCTGGGCCGCGCACCTGACGCGCCTGGGGTCGTCACCACCGGCTGCGGCATCCAGGTGTCCAGCGCGATGACCTCGCTGCATCCGGAAAGCGTCACCTGCCTCGCCTGCCGCGAACACGCCCAGCAGGCATATGTACGCTTCGCCGACCTGACGGAGCGGCTGGGCGGTATGCCCGGCTCCCCCATCACCGGTGACCAGGCCACCCAGGCCGCGCGCTGGGCCCGCGACCGGGCGCAGCGGTTCGCCAGCTGACCCGCGCGCCGGCTGACGTGCGCGCCTGTCTGCTCTTCGGCCGTCAGCCGAGGAACCGCAGGAGCGCCTGCGCGGTGTCGTACGGGCTGTCCTCGGGAAGGAAGTGGCCCGCGTCCGGGATCATGGTCAGGCCGGCGCCGGGGATCGCGGCGGCGAGGCGGGCGGCGGTGGCAGGGGGAAGCCACTGGTCGTTCTCCCCCCACAGGACCTGGGTCGGAACGGTGATCTCGGGCAGCCGGTCCTCGATGTCCCTGGTGTCGTCGTCGCTCACCGCCGCGACCTGATCGATCCAGCGCTGCTGCCCGGCGGCTCCGTCCCAGGGGGCCAGGTAGGAGCTCGCGACGGCCTCGGACATGGGCCGGTGGGTGGCGGTGTGCAGGCGCGGGCGGATGATGTCGGCGAAGACGTGCGCGGGCATCGTGCGGTAGACGTCGGCGTGGGTCCGCATGTGGTGGGTGAACGGCGTCAGCCACGCTCCGAGGACGGCGGCGTCCAGGAGCGCGAGGCGGCGGACGGGCATCCCGTGCACCAGGTGGGCGCGGAGGGCGGTGGCCCCGCCGATGTCGTGCCCGACCAGGGCGGGGGCGTCGAGGTCCCAGTGCCCGACGAGCTCGGCGAGCGTGCGGGCCTGCAGGTCGATGGACGGGACGACACCCGGACCCGGCTGGGAGTCGCCGTATCCGAGCAGGTCCCACACGTGTACGGCGTGCTCGCGGGCCAGGATGGGAGCGACCTCGCGCCACAGGAAGGAGGAGGCGGGGGTGCCGTGGATGAGGATCACGGGTGATCCCTGGCCGAAGACGTCGGTGGCGACCTCACCGCCGGACACGCGGACCCGGTGACGAAGCTGCCATGTGCCGGACTCGGTGTGCGCGCTCATGCCACTCCTCCTGTAAGGGGTATAATTGGCTTATTCCGGTTACAGTAGGAGATGTAAGGCTTGAAGGCAACTTTTACCGGTTACGCGTGGGCGGCCGGGGTGGCGACAGACCTGGTCAACACCTCACCGGCAGTCCAGAGCGCGGGCGAGCTGCTGCCCGATCCGGCCGCGCTCTCCCGGTTCCTGGCCGAGCACGACCTCCACCCCGACGCCCTGGCCGCCGGCCGCACCCCGTCCCGCGACGACCTCGACCAGGTGCTCGCTCTCCGCCATGAGGTCCGCGCCGTCCTCGAGGCCACCGCCGAGGAGCACGCCGCGCTCCTGGCCACCACGCTCGCCAGAAGAGCGGGCACCGCTCCGGGCCTCAACCGTGACGCCGACGGCAGATGGCAGTGGTACGTCGCGACCACCCCGCAGGCCTCCGTCGCCGACGAGCTGGCCGTACTCATAGGCGTGGGCCTGCTCGCCGTCCTGCGGACCCTGAGCCACGACCGCTTCCGCCACTGCGCCTCCCCTACGTGCGACGGCATGTTCGTCGACACCAGCCGCGCGGGACGCCGCCGCTACTGCACGCCCGACCTCTGCGGCAACCGCGTCAACGTCGCCAACCACCGCGCCCGCCGCCCGGCCGCCGGCCCCCGCTCCGGCTGAGCGGGACACCAACGAGGGGCTCCCAACCGCGAAGATCGCTATTCGCCGGAGGATCGAGCGGGCGCGGCATCGCGCGTCAGGACTACGGCCGTCCCCGGCCCGGCTCCGAGTACGGCCGTTGCGACTCATAGGGTGCCTGCTGGTGCCGCTGTTGCGCGTACGGCTGCTCGTACCCCGGCTGCATGGGGGCGCCGTCCTCCCATGGTCCGTCTGGCCGCTGCGCCGCGCCGGAACGCCGGCGAAGCAGCGGGACCACGATCGCCCCCGCCACGCCCGCCACGCCGAGGACGACCGCCGCGATGAGAACGCCGAACAGATCCGCGCGCAACGAATTCCCGAACGCCTCGTAGACCGCCGCGACCAGTGTGCCGGTCACCTCGTCGGCCGCGACCGCGCTGTTGCCGAGCAGCTGATCCTTGCCGACGTCCAGCGCGACCATCGCACCACCCATGCCGAGCGCGACCGCGCAGCCGGCCGCAGCCAACGTCACGAACCGCCGCCGCGCGCTCAGGATGGCGAGCCCCAGTACGCCGAGCGCGGCAACCGGCAGCACGCCGGCCAGCGTCCCGAGCTGGTTGACGGACTCCCGGGCCTGAGCGATCTGCGGCGAGTCGACCAGCGTGAGCCGGGTGTCCGCCTCAGCCGGCGCCCGCGGCAGGGTGATGCCGTGGGCCCTGAGTCGCTTGCGCACGTAATCGATCAGGTCGCCGGTGTCCACCACGATCTTGGTGCCGGTGCCGTCCACCACGAGGTCACGCGCCGCCAGGTTCGCGTCCAGCCAGATCTGCCGCGCCTCCGGGGTCGCGAGAATGGTGGCCATCTGGGTGTGCACGCGGTCCTTCCACCGGGGCGGAACCGCGTAACCCTTCTCGTCGGCCGCGTCGAACGCGGCGTTGGCCAACAGGCGTTGCAGCTCCCGATCCTGCAGGAGCGGAGCCACCGTGGTTCCGTACGCATCGGTCTGCAGCTGACCATCGGCCCACCGCACAGGTACGGCGGTGATCGCCACGAGACACCCGACCAGAACTAACAAACTCGCGACAAATCCCCTGACAAAATTCATCAGGACACCGTGCCAGCTCTCCGGGGTAGCTGTCCAACTACGCTCGGCTCCCACCGGCTCCGAGTTGGCGCGTTCCGGGCAAGGTCAGTGTCGGCCGAAGCCGGCAGGATGCAGCCTTATGGACATGAACGTACTTCAGGCTCGTCCTCCAACGATCCCCGCAGGCGGAGTGCAGATCATGACCGAGGGTGAGATCTTCGAAGCGATACGGTCCGGCGCTGGGCCAGATGTCCTGCCGGTGGCCTCGTCCGAGGCGGTCGCTGAGGCTGAAGCGGCCATTGGATACCCGCTCCCTTCGCTGCTACGGCGGTTGTATCTGGAGGTGGGAAACGGAGGTTTCGGACCTCGAGGTGGCATCATCGGCGTACGGGGTCACGACTTCTGGAGCAGCGACATCTTCGCGGACATCACCGAATCGGCTGAGGCGTTTCGCACCGCGTCCCACGGACGACGGGCAGGCATGATCCAGTTGTTGGACTGAGGGTGTGCGATCGCGTCACTGGTGGATTGCCGTGATCCTGAGGGCGCGATGTGGGGATGGGATCCCAACGCGTGCTGCTTGGATCATGCGCTTTTTCCTCAGGACATCACCTTCGCTTCGTGGCTCGCGGAGTCGATCGGCCGCGACTTCCCCGAGCCCTTCTATGACGGTTACTTCGAGAACTCGTCGCAAGACAACACAGGGAGCGCGGTGAGCCCCAGCGGAGAGGAGGATGAACCGTGCATGTGGGTGCCACCCGTCTGGGTGAAAGGCAGGAAGGCCGGCACCTGGGAGCGCCGTCACCAGTCCGATGGCTGACGGCTCAGGGCCAAGAAGTTCCAAGGACAGGGCTCCTAACCGGCTGAAAGATCGACCTGGTCGACACGCCTCTCGCCGGAGCCTCGCTGGACCGCCAGGTAGCGGAACGCACCGAGGACGACTGGGTACACGCCTGCAGCGACGGGATCCACTTCGAAGGAGTCTGCGGACCTCTGAACCTCGGTGAGCTGCTGGTACCATTTCGCGACTTCGCCGGTATCACCCCTGACTGATGCACCCACGGAGTATGGCGCGCGACAGCGACGGAAGCCGGGGCGCCGGCGGTGTGACCGTTACACCCCCTGAGCAGGCGCGGCGGTGCTCCCATTCGGCAGGTCCCGCCGCCGCACCACCGAAAGAGAACGGACACGCACACCTGGGAGCCGTACACGCGGCGGGCCATGAGGACGTGTTTCCACGACTCGTCCGGGTTCGCTCTTCAAAGTTCAGGAAGCGCGTAGCCGCAGATCTGCCTGGACCCGCTCATGGATGTGCGTTATCAGCTTGAACAGGTCCGGGCAGTACACCGACGGATTGAGGTACCCGGTGCCCTCGCGGTAGCGGTGGGCGTAGTAACCTCCGCCGCACACCCTCGCCACCGGACAGCTCACGCAGGTCTCGCACAGCGCGGCCGCCCCCGCCTGACGTGCCGCCATGCCTGGGTGCTCCAGCGCCCGGTCGAAGGGATGGTCGAAGACATTCAGCCCAGTCCCGGCAGCACCCTCGTACCCCGACTTCAGCGTGTCCACCTGCTCGATGGTCCCGTCGGTCTCCACCACGACCAGCACGTTCGGCGCCAGCCCCACGGAGTCCACCCTGCTTTGCCCACCGAGCACCAGCTGGATGATCGACTCGAACAACCGCACACCCGTCTCCTGCTGGGGCGCGCCGTACCAGCGCTCGAACACGGCGATCAGCCAGTCCGCGTACGGCGTCGCCTCCACCCCGGCCGCGCGCAGTGGCGGCGGCGTGGACCAGGTGCCGTCCGGCAGCAGAAAGTCGACGACGGGCGGCCCGAACTCCAGCAGCGACTCGTACACCTGCACCGGATCGTTCGCCACATCGACCACGCAGTACAGGTGCGAGAACAACTCCCGGTACGGCTCGGCCCGCAGCCGCCGCAGCCCAGCGGTCACCTCGGCGTGGCTTCCACGGCCGCCGGTGTAGCGGCGGTGCCTGTCTTGCGCCCGCGCGTCCCCATCGAGGCTGACGCCGACCGCGATACCCTCGGCCAGCAGCACGTCCAGCACCTCGTCGGTCAGCAGCGTGCCGTTCGTCTGCAGCCGGAAGCTGAGCTCGGTTCCGGACGGGAGCGCGGCGCGGACGCTGCGTGCGGCATGGGCGACGGCTTCGCGTCCAGCCAGCAGCGGCTCACCGCCGTGGAAGACGACGTTGACGTACTCGACGCCATGCGCGACCACGTGCTCCGCGATGCGGAATGCGGCGCGCTCCACCGTGGCTGGGTCCATTTTTCGCGGACGGTCCCGCCACGACTGGTCGGCCATCTCGTAGACGTAGCAGTAGTCGCAGGCCAGGTTGCACCAGCCGTGCAGCTTGAGCGAGAACTGCTGGAACGGCGCCGGTCGCCAGGCCCCGCTGTCGCGGGCAGCCGCGCTCCACTCCTCGGTGGGCCACATCATCAGGGTCCCTTCGACGCTGGACGGGCGCGGTGGTCAGCCGCGCCCGCTCTCTTCTGGACCTACCGGTTGTGCCTGCCAGCGAGGATCTTGGCCTCGGGCTCGGCGCCCGCGCGGATGGCCAGCGCGTTGTCCAGGACGGAGGAGGCGGTCGAGACGGCCTCGGCCGCGGTCTCGGTCACGGCCTGCGCGATCAGCGGGGCCTGCGGTGCGAGCGCGAGCGACGCCGCGGCTGCCAGCGCAACCACGATCCGCGTGTTGTGACTCTCGGCGTGTGTAGCGTCCATGGGAATCCTCCTTTGTCGGAACGACATTCGGTTTTCCTTGCGATCAACACCACACGGTGGCCAGGCGGCAGGGCCCTGGACAAACCCACCCGGATACTTGTCCGCCGTGGGGCAGTGACCTTGGTCATGGCCGGGTCGCGACCGGTTCCAGGTTGGCGAGCATGATCCAAGACTGGCGGCCCCGTTCCGGCTGCGCATCCGTCGCATGACTGGACATGGTCCTGAGTGCCGGCTTTTGAGCCCCTGGGCGCTGTAGCCAAGGCTCGGGCGCCGAGCAGAAGCGAGCTGACGTGCGCTTTCATCCTTTGGCTCCTTGTTGATGTGCCGTCTGAACCGGCAGGTGCGACGTGCGGCCGCGCCCGGGTGTCACATTTCTCGGTCAGGCGGCGTCCAGTGATATGACCGGCGAAACGGAGAAATGTGACAGATGACCGAGCAGAAGTGGGCAACCTCCACCTCGGTGCGGGACCGCGGTCTGGGAGGCGTGGACGCTGCGCCCGCCGGGGATGGTCGGGTAGTGCTCGTCCTGGATGCGTGGGCTGCCCAGCGCGGAGACCGGGTGACGGGTGATCTCGGCCAGGACATCGTCCCCTCCGATCCTCTCTGCACGGGCCCGTCCCTTCGGTGGATGCTCGTTCGTCAACCGGATATGAGCACACTTCACGTGGAGCGGGCACGCGCAGCATGGCCAGACAGGGCCGTGGCGCACGCGTCGCACGGCGCGGTGTGGCCAGAGCTGTAACGCGCCGCCCATGGGAGAGCGGGCAGCGGTGGCCGTTTCGCGACCGTGCCGGAGCTGTTTCGACTGAGCGAGCGCGACGACCCTTTGGGACTCCCTGTGGCTGAAATCTACGGAAGAAGTGCGGAGAGGGCTGTCATCGACGAGGTGCTTGCCAGCGCGCGCGCCGGCGACAGCGGGGTCGTGGTGGTGCGTGGTGAGGCGGGAATCGGTAAGACGGCGCTGCTGGAGTACGCCGCGACCAACGCCGCCACGGACATGCGGGTGCTGCGTGCCGCGGGCATCGAATCGGAGACGGAGCTGCCGTTCTCAGGGCTGCATCTGGTGCTCGCTCCCCTGCTGCACCTCCGGAACAAGCTGCCAAGGCCGCAGTCCGAGGCGTTGGGTGCGGCGTTCGGCCTGGTCGACCAGGCCAGGAGTGACCGGTTCCTGCTCGGGCTGGCCACCTTGTCGCTGCTGGGCGAGGTGGCGGCGGCGGATCCCCTGCTCGTGCTGGTCGATGACACGCAATGGATGGACCGGTGCTCGGCTGCGGTGTTGTCGTCGGTGGCGCGCCGGTTGCGTGCCCAGGGCGTCGCGCTGCTTTTCGCCGTGCGAGACGGGTACCCGACGCCCGCGCAGGGCGTACCGGACGTACGGGACCTGCGGCTGACGGCCCTGGACCGGGACTCCAGTGCCATGCTGCTGGGCGACCTGGCCGGTCACGTCAAAGACCATCTTCTGGCCGAGGCCCAGGGCAACCCGCTCGCCCTGCTGGAACTGTCGGCCGCCCTCACGCCCGAGCAGCGTGCCGGTGAACTGCCCGGCGCCACGTTCCACCTCCATCACGGCCCGATGTCCGGACAGCTGGAATCGGCCTTCGCCCAGCGAGTCAGAGCGCTGCCCGAGCGAACCCGATCGCTGCTCCTCGCCGCGGCGGCCGACGACAGCGGCGATCTGCACCTCTTGCTCACGGCGGGCCGGCAGTTGGGCGCCGACGTCGCCGACCTGGAGCCGGCCGAGGACGACCGGATGATCCACATCTGCGGTGACCGGTTGAGATTCACCCACCCGCTCTTCCGCGCCGCCGCCTACCGTTCGTCGTCGCTGCCGGCCCGCCTGGCCGCTCATGCCGCGCTGTCGGAGGCGTTCAGGGAGGGCGGCATGGCAGACCGAAGCGCGTGGCATCGCGCCGCCACCGTACACGGCACCGACGAGAGCGTGGCCGCGGAGATGGAACGCACCGCCGAGAACGCTCGCGCCAGGGGCGGTCACGCAGCGGTTGCCACCGCCTATCATCGAGCCGCTCAGCTCACATCCGACCTGGGGCAGCGCGCCCGCCGCCTGGACGCGGCGGCACAGGCCGCACTCCATGCCGGGATGACCTCTTTCGCGACCCACCTGGCCGATCGCGCCTGGCCGATCGCGCGCGACCCGACGGTCCGCGCCGGCCTGGCGATGGTCCGCGCGGCCATCGCCCAGGAGCAGGACTTGCGGGCTCGGCCGGAGGAGACGGTCGAGGCCGCCGCCGGGCTCGCGAAGCAGGCTCCTGACACCGCCGCCACCATGCTCCTCTTCGCACTGATCAGCGTCTGGAGCGATGGCGAGCCGTACCAGCTGCCCCAGCTCGCCGCCAGTACGGCCATCGTGCCCCGCTCTTCACCCATGCTGGCCGATGTCACCGCAGCGATCGCTCACCTCGCCGACGAGCGATGGGCGCAGGCCGTCCCCCACATCAGATCGCTCGTCCAGGAAATCTCCAACACCGCGAACCTGGCTACGTGGCAGCGCATAACCGTACAGTGGTGGTTCCTGTGGCTCGCCGACATCCATGCGGGCCAGGAGGGCGCGATGGTCCTGGCCGACCGATGCCAGGCCCAGGGCAACATCGGTATGCTGCCCCGCGCCCTGCTGCATCTGGCGCGCAGCCAGTTGCTCCTCGGCCGGCACCGAGACGTGCTGTCCACCAGCGAGGAGGGCCTGCGCGTCGCAGCGCGCACCGAACAGCCCCACTTCGTCGGCCACCACGCCGGACTGCTGGCCTGCGTGGCGGCGATCGAGGGCGACCAGGCGCGGTGCACCGAGTTGACCGAGGACATCCTCGCCGATGGTGTGAGCGAGCGCGGCATCGAATGCGTGTATGCACGCGCGCTGCTGGACCTGGGAAACGGACAGCACGAGGCGGTGCTGCGCCGCCTCGCGCGAGTTCCCGAGGCTCTGATGCGCCACCATCCCGCCATCGATCACAGCCTTGGCACCGCCACCCTCGTGGAGGCCGCGGTCCGTCAGGGCCACCCCACCCTCGCCGTGGTCCCACTCGCCCGGCTGCGGCGATGGGCACACGCTACGGGCCAGCCGTGGACCGTGGCCATCGCGGCACGATGCCAGGCCCAGCTTGCCAGCGGCGAGGAGGCCGAACGGCACTACGAGCAGGCCATACGCCTACACCGGCAAGACGATGCGTACCCCTTCGAAGCGGCCCGCACCCATCTGCTCTACGGTGAGTTCCTGCGCCGCAGGCGGAAGCGCAACAGGGCTCGCCCGCTTCTGCGGTCCGCGCTCGACACCTTCGAGCAACTCGGCGCAGTCCCCTGGATCGACCGTGTCCGCAGCGAGCTGCGCGCCACCGGCGAGACCTCCCAGCCCAAGGAGCAGACGTCTGGGCTGCTGGACCGGCTCACCTCTCAAGAGCTGCAGGTGGTCAGGCTGGCCGCAACCGGGCTCAGCAACGCCGGCATCGCGGCCCGCCTGTATCTCAGCCCGCGTACCGTCAGTTATCACCTGTACAAGGCCTATCCCAAACTTGGCATCGGCTCGCGCAACGACCTGGCCCGCATGGACCTCGACCCGGACGGATGACGGTGGGAGGCGGTAGCGGGCCTGTTCGCGGCCGTATACGTACGTGTGAGTGCCGTGCTCCATGTCACCCATTCATCAGAAATGAGCGAACTGCCGGACAAATCCGTAATATATCCAGACAATCCCTCTGCAGTTCTCGTTGTAGTTCGGCGGCAACTGGTTGTCGCACGCGAGGTACATGTCCGCGACGAGGAGCCGGTCCAGGTACAGGCGCTTGGCGTAGCCGTCCCAGCCGACGTGCTTGTAGTTCCGGTAACCGAAGTCATGCCGGGTGCAGGCCCTGGTGAAATCCACCTGTTTGGGCCACCCGGCGCCCTTCGGCGGCACCAACGGGCGGGTGGGCGAGTGAGTGCATTCGTTCGTGTCCCAGTTGAAGTTGTAACTTTCGTAACGGACGTTGTGCCGCGCCGCCCAGAACATGTCGCGGCTGGCCTTGGTGTTCAGGGTCATGAGGTACATGAGGCCGCGCTTGCTGGTCCACAGCGTGGCGAAGGCCACGTTGCTGTCCGCGCTCCCCGCCCTGTTCACCGCCGTCACCTTGAAGTCGTAGTCGCCCCACGGAACGTACTTGAAGGTGATCGACGTCTTCGCGATCGGATAGCGCGCCCGCTTCCAGGAGGTGCCGCCGGCCCTGCGGTAGTGGAGCCAGTAGTAGACGTCGCGGGTCGAGCTGGGGTTCCAGTTGAGGGTGACGTATCCCTGGTGGCCTTCGGCGCGTAAGGCGGTGGGCGATTGCGGCGGGGACAGCTTCGGCCCGCCGCGCACCACGTTGGTCGCCGAACTCTGACCGAAGGAATTGGCCGCGACGACCTTGAAGTCGTAGGGCTGGTCGTTCCACAGGGGGTAGCCGACCCGCGTCCGTGTCTTCAGGGTCGGGAGCTGGAAGTAGTACCAGGTGCTGGAGCCCGCCGACTTGAAGAACAGCCAGTAATAGACGCGAGCGGTCGGGCTCGGGCTCCAGGCCAGATCCACATAGCCGTTGCCCGTGCCGAGGAACACCAGATCGGACGGAGGCTTGGGGAGGCCGGGGCCTGGCATGGCTGTGACCGTGTTGGTCGGGCTGCTCGCGCCGACGCCGTTGACCGCGACGACCCGGAAGTCGTACCAGAAGTGGTTCCACAGGGGTGCGGTCACCATCTTCTTGGTCACGGTCGCGGGCGTCGTGTCCTGCAGGACGTACCAGGCGCTGCGGTCGTGTGGTTTGAAGTGGATCTGGTAGTAGACGGGGAAGGACGGGGTCGCATTCCATTCGAGCTGGACATATCCGTCACCGGTGCCGGCGACCTGCAGGCCGGTCGGCGGTTTGGGGAGGGACGTGGCCGCAGCCGTGGCCCCGGCGGCTTCACGCCGTGCGGCCGGTCGCGCGGCCCGGCTCGACTGAGCCGGGCTGGACAGCGTGGCGGTGGCGGAGGAGGCGGAAGAGGTGACGGTCACGCGTACCCGGTCCGACAGCGGCCCGTCACCGGCCGCGTTGGTCCCAGCGACGGCGAACTCGTACACGTGCCCGCCCGTGAAGGGCCCCACTTGGGCCTGGGCCGTGGTCGCGGGATACTCGAGCTTGCGCAGCTCCGTCTCCCCGGCCGTGACGTCGCGGTAGTGAACCCAGTAGAAGGCGCCGTCGATGGCGGTCCAGGTGAGATCGACCTTCCCGCCGGCCTGCGGGGTCGCGGTCAGCCCGGTGATCTGCCCCGGCAGCGGCGGCATCGGCCTGGCGGACACCACCGCGCTCGCCTTCCCCTCGCCGCCCGCGTTCTCGGCGGTCACCTTGAACTCGTAGGCGTGCGCGTTGGTCAGCAGGCCCAGCTCAGCACGGGGTTCGAACGCGGGATAGGCCAGCTTGACGAACGTGCTCTCCCCGGCGGTGACGTCGCGCTGATAGACCCAGTACGTACCGGCGGTCTCCACGGCTTGCCAGGTGAGCGTGACCTTCCCGTCGCCGGCAGTCGCGGCCACGCCGGTGGGCGCGGCGGGTGGCGGCACGTCGGCCACCGCCCTCGCCACGTCGCCGGCAGGGCCCTCGCCGCCGTCGCCGACCGCTGTCACCTTGAACTCGTAGGTGTTACCGCTGATCAGCCGGTCCACTGTCGCCGTCGTGGTCTCCACCGGGGCGTCCGACCTGGCGAAGTCCGTCTGCCCCGAGGTGACGTCGCGCCGGTGGACCCAGTACGCGCCGGCCCGCGCGACCGCGTTCCAGGTGAGCTTGATCGTGCCGTCGGTCCCGGCGGTCGCGGTCAGGCCCGTCGGAGCGCCGGGTGGACGCATGGTGGCCGTGGCGCTCACGACGTTGCTCGCCGGCCCTTCGCCGCCCGCGTTGACGCCGGCGACCCTGAAGTCGTAGGTGGTTCCCGAGATGAGCTGCGTGGACCGCATGGTGGTCGTGTCGCTGGGCAGGTCGAGCGGCGTGAACTCGGTCGTGCCGGTGGGACGGTGGTAGACCTGGTACGTCTCCGGGTCGCCGGTGGCCGACCCGGTCCAGCGCAGGGTGACCGTCGCGTCCACCTCGGCGGTCGCCGTCAGGCCTGTGGGCGCGCTGGGCGTGGCGAACCGCGCCGTCATGGTGACGACGTTGCTGGGGAGGCTCTCACCCACGGAGTTGGCTGCCGTCACCTTGAACTCGTACGTGTGGCCGCTCTCGAGCCCTTCGATCTTCTGCGTGGTGGCCTCCGCCTCCTCCACCGGCACCTGCGTGAAGAGGGTTTCGCCTGCGGTGACATCCCGCTGGTGCACCAGGTAGGCCACCTCCTCCTCGGCCGCGGTCCACGTCAGCGTGGCATCGCCCACGGTCCCGGCGGTGACGCGCAGGTTCGTCGGCGCGGGCGGCACGGAACTGCGGCCGCGCGTGGTGACCACGGCGCTCGGCGTCCCCTCCACCCCGTTGGCGGCGACTGCGCGCACGTAGTAGGCGTAGTTCACGCCGGGAGACAACCCGCCGTCCTGCAGGCTTCGCTCCTGGGTGGGATATCCGGTACGGGCGAAGTGTGTCTGACCGTTGTCGAGGTTCTTGCGGTAGACCCAGTAGTCCAGCGAGTCGCCTGGCGGTGGCGTCCAGCCGATCGTGGCGACCCCTTCGCTGGACACCTTCACCTGCACGCCGGTCGGCGCCGCGGGGCCGCCGGTCGACGGGGGCGGCCAGGGCACCTCCAGGAATCTGGGCCGGTAGATGCGGACGTCCTTGTAATGATCGGCGTTCTCGATGGTGTTGACGTCGTAGGACAGCAGCAGCTCGCCGGGATCAGAGAGCTGCGGGTGGGCCCGGCCGTGGTAGATGAACTGGCGGTACGCGCTCAGCTCCGGCTCCGGCGCGCTCTCCAGATAGATGGGCCCGGTGAACGGGCCGGTCGCGGCGTTGGAGACGTACGCGACGAGCCAGTGACTGAACGGCTCGTGGCTCTCCTGCGTCACCAGAACGTACTGGTTGCCGCTCTTGTGGACCGAAATGCCCTCAGGGACGCCGCTCATGAACCGGGCCGACGCCGACTCCTGCGCCGACCAGCCGCTCCCGGTCCAGAACTCCCACGCCCCGCCGAGATCACCGGACGCGACCCTGGCGACGTGGCCGAACTTCAGTCCTCCGGCCGGCTCGCTGCCGTAGACATAGGTGTACGCGCTGTCCTCCATGATGGCCGAGCCCCAGCCCACCGGCCCTGTCAACGACAGGTCGCGGACCGACGAGACGGTCAGGCCCGGCAGGGCGAACGTCACGAGCGAGGTCCCGACGCGTTCGAAGGCGAACGGGCCCTCCTCCCCCGTCTTTCGGAACTTCCCATAGACAGCCTGTAACTGCCCGTCCGCCACGGTCGCGTCGCCGACCCAGTAGAACTCGTCGGCGGCTGAGGCGATCACCAGGGACTTGGGCTGAGCACTGCTCCCGCCGTGGATCGTGGGGCCGAGAGCTGAACCCTGCTGCACGACGATCGAGTTGTTGATGAAGGGTGCGCTTTCCGGCCTGGAGAAGTCGCTGTTGACCGTGCCGAGGAAGGTGTCGGAGAACAACCACGCCGTGCGGCCGTCGGGCAGCGGCACCGAGACGGTGGAGTCGCCGCCCGTCCAGTGGCCGCCGCTGTTGCCGTAGTTGCCGAACATGGCCCGCAGCTCGGACGCGTCGGGGTTGGCGGAGCTCTGGGCCGCGGCGGCCTGGGCGGACCCCGGCGGGAGGAGCGCCGACGCGACAGCGGGCAGCGGGGTGACCAGCACCAGGGCCAGAATCAGCGAGATGATCGCGGCCGGCAGGCGGGCGTGACGCATGGAGCCTCCCTGGTGCTTACACCGACTGGGCACGACGTAGACGGTAAGGACCCAGGCGACCCCGCGAATCAGTCTCCTGACTGGGTTTCGCGGTATGCGCCGGGGCGGCGACCTGGCGGATCCGTTCCGGCAGGGCACGCGTGGTTCAGCCGGTGCGGCGGGCCGCGGCACTCCGGCTTGAGCTAGCATCGGCCGATGTCCTACCTCATGGCAGCTTTCGCGGTGTGCGTGGCTGCCGTAACAGCGCTGGTCCTCGCCCGCCGCCGCCTGACGATCGTGACGGTGGCGGGGAGCAGCATGCTGCCCACCTACCGCCCGGGAGACAGGGTGCTGGTGCGGAAGATCGCCCTCCGGCGACTGCGGCGCGACCACGTGCTGGTGTTCGAGCCGTGCGGCCCCCAGGGCTGGAGCAGGGGCCCGCTGCCACGGCCAGAAGCCGCCGAGTGGGTCATCAAACGCCTGGTCGCCTTGCCTGGCGATGCAGTGCCGCCGCAGGTCATCACCGCCGTCGGCGCCTCCGAAGGCGCGACGGTGCCGCCGGGGAATCTGGTCGTGGTCGGGGACGGCGTGGACAGTGCCGACTCCCGGATCTGGGGCTACCTACCGGACGACCGCGTCCTGGGGGTGGTGGTGCGCACGCTGTCGCCTCCCGGAGTGGCCGGGGCGGGCTCATAACCCGAGGCCTGCAGGTCGAACAGCCGCGCATAGACGCCGCCCGCGGCGATGAGATCGTCGTGACTTCCCCGTTCGACGATCCGCCCGTCATCCAGCACCGCGATGAGGTCCGCGTGCCTGATGGCGCCGAGCCGGTGGGAGATGAGCACGCTGGTCCGGCCCTGCCTGAGCCGGCGCAGGCTCATATGCACGGCATGCTCGGCCTCGGCGTCGAGGCCGGAGCTGGGCTCGTCCAGGATCAGCAGGTCACGATGGCGTCTCATGAGGGCCCGAGCGAGGGCGACCCGCTGCCATTGACCGCCCGAGAGCACGACCCCGGACTCCTGATCGTGCTCCCCGAAGAAGGTCCTGCTGAGCAGGGTGTCGTAGCCGCGCGGCAACGCGCTGACAGTCCCATGGACGCCGGCTTCGGCGGCGGCGGCCTCGATGCGGTCCCCGCCGTTGTCTCCGGCGGAGGCCAGGTCGCCCAACATGATGTTCTGCCCGGCCGTCAGATCGTAGGACATGTAGTCCTGGAAGACCGCGCCGATTCGTTCACGCAGGTCGACGGGACTGACCTCGCGCAGGTCCGTCCCGTCCCAGCGAATGACTCCGCGGTCCGGGTCGTACATCCGGCACAGCAGCTTGACCAGGGTGCTCTTGCCTGCGCCGTTGAGTCCCACCAGTGCCACGGACCGGCCGTACGGGATGAACAGGTCGATGCCGCGAAGGATCCAGGCATGATCGCTGGAGTAGCGGAACCAGACGTCCCGTAGCTCGATGCCGGCGCGCAGCGCGGGCAGCGGGGCAGGTGCGGCTGGAATCGGCAGGTCCGGCCGGTCCCGCACCACGGCGAGATAGTGCCCGAACAGCAACAGAGCGTGGTGCGCCTCGGCCCACTGCCCCACCAGGGAGCCGAGCGCCGCCTGCACGCCTGCGGTCGCGGCGATGAAGACGGTCACATCGCCGACGCTGATGCCGCCCCCGGCGGCGCTCACGACCGCCCACAAGATCCCGGCCCCGGCTACGGCCGTCCCCAGCAGCGACAGCAGCCCATGATGGCGCAGGGCACTCCTGTCCAGGTCACGTTCAGCGGTGTTGACCGTGCGCAACTCGGCGAGCATCAGTCCGCGCAGGTAATCCCCCAACCCGAACAGGCGGACCTCCTTTGCCGCCTCCGGCGTGGTGAGCAGGGAGCCGAAGAAGATCTGCCGCCGCATGTTGGGCGTGATCCGCGCCTGCACGGCCGCCCGGCGGCGGCTCAGCGAGAGTTGCACCCCCACCGACGGAAGCGCGGCCACGATGATGATCGCCACCAATGGCGGGTTGATCGCCGCAAGCGTCGCGACGAAACCCGCCATGGTCACCAGGGCCTGGCCGGCCGCCAGCGAGGAGGTCACCAGGCGGTCGGGAGCGGTCTCGCCCGCCTCGGTACCCAGCCGCAGATCATCATGGAATCCGGGATCCTCGAACCTGCTCAGTCCTGGATGGATGTTGACGGCTGCGAACAGGCGGTCATAGATGAGTGTCCTGAGCGTGCGGCGCAGCTGCCCCTGCACATACGTCGACAGGGAGGGCGCGGCGATGAGCACCAGCCCCGCCACCGCCAGGGCGGCCGTCACCGGCAACAGCCGGCCGAGGTCCTGCCGGGTCGCCAGGCCGTCGATGACCAGCTTGGTCAGCCATGCCGTCAGGACCGGGGCAACGCCGGAGACCAGCGCGATCACCACCGAGCCCACCGTCGCGAGCGGGTGCGCCCGCCAGCTGAGCGCGGCAGCCGTACGGGCACGCTCGGGCAGCGAGCCCGCGCCCGGCCGGGAACCGGGGACGCTCACGCCAGTGCCGGCCCGGACAGCTCGGCGGGGTCGCCCGCAACCGCAACGATCACTGCGCCGGCGTCGACCAGGAAAAAGGTAGGGTACGAGGTCACCTGGAACGCCTTGCCCACCGGCCCTTCATGCGGCTCGACCACGATGGTGGCCGCTTGTGCCAGGTCGTCGGCGTAGATCGCGGCGTCGCCGTCGTCGGCCGCGATGATCGCCAGCGTCTGCCCGGCCGCCTTGGCGCGCTCGACGAACCCCGGTAGGTACACCCTGCAGACCGAGCAGTCGGTCGAGAACACCCCGACGAGACAATAGGGCGCCGACGCCCCGCCGGCAGTCTCCGCGCCGGTGAAGAACCCACGCGAAATGACGCTCCCGTCGAGACTCACCGCGGTGAAGTCCGGCAGTTCCGTGCCCGGCAGGGCAAATGGCGGCGGCGTGAACAGGTCGTCCAGGCGGCTGCCGTGCTCACGCAGGCGGCGCGTGACGCCGAGCACCAGCAGCAGGTTGACAGCGGTCAGGCAGCCGAGGAGGATCACGGCGGCGACCAGGTACGGCATGAGGCGGTCCTTGGATGAGGGCTGAGGGCGTTCGCGGAGGGCGTGACCCCTGCGTTTGACCGGCCGGCCGGCCGGCGAACAGGTCCGCGAGGTCGTCGAGGAGGACGACCGCCAGCGCGGCAGCCGCGCCAGCCACCAAGGCGATCACGGCGCCGGCGGGATGCAGGCTGTCGGGCGGGGCTTCCCGATGAGCCGCCACACCCGCCGCAGCGGCGAGAACGAGGAGCAGGTTGCGGATCAGATGCCGGCCGCCCAGCGGCGACGCCGTGGCGCCGAAACATCGGCAAGGGGTCCGGGCGCCGGTGCGGATCACCCGCCCGATCGCCGCGCAGAAGGTCAGGAGCACGGCACCGGCCAGCACGAGACCGGCCGGCGCCGTCCCTTCGGCCACCAGCAGTACGACGACGCTCGCCTCAGCGGCAACGACAGCGGCGCCGACGGCGACCGTCACCCTGGAAGGTAGACCGGGAAGCACATCAGGCACCGACCCGGCGAACCGGCCGAACGCGTTCTTGCTTCTGAGCTTGCCGAGCACCGCCACCAGAAAGACCAGGCTGATCGCGCAACGCAAGCCCAGGGCCACATACTGCATGTTCGACTGAGACGGCTCGTCGATCAGGCAGGGTTGCAGTACGTCCTGCCGGCGACGATGCAGCACCGGAGGCGGTAGAAGGGGGAGGGGTACTCATACCAGCACGTCTCGGCGTTGGCCGTCGTGCTGGGCAGTACTCGGTCAAGGAGCCGGTCGGCCAGGTGATTGATGGAACGGAGCATGGGGGGTTCCTTCATTCAAGCCGACGTCATCACGACGCCTGCAGCCGATGGGCGTGCATCACCCTCGTGTGCAGAAGGGCGATCGATCATGCCCGTATCGACCGCAAACCTAACTGTCGTGCCGCCCGGAGAATAGGTACATCATCAAAACCCAGTCACCTGTCATATACGACACGCCTCCGCACGGTGTTGTCCCACACGGGTGCTCGTCGACCGACATATAACCCGTATCTCATGGATCGGCCATGAGCAGCAGGGCTGGACGCGGCCGCGGCGCGCGCTTGCGATGGCGAGGCCGGACTCGGCGAGACGGCGCCGCTGGAATACGTGGGCTCCGGATGGGAGAGAGGCTGAAGGCTGGGGATGAGTGGACCGATCACACTTTGATCTTCACCACCCGACTCGGAGGCGCATGGGGCGATCAGGCGGAGATCTCCATCAGTCCAAACTGATCAGGAGGGACGACCACCGCGTGATTCATCGAGGTCGAGTGCTCGGCGAATCTCATTCCGAAACGACAGCCACGGCACCCGGCATCGCCTCCGTTTGCAGAGCCGTTTCGACGATGCGGAGGCCGTATATCACCAAGGTATGTCCGACCGGCGGCATTCCCGCCCGGCATGCCATCTTCGCGGAACGGGACGACACCACGGAAGACTGCAACCTGATCCGGTTTGCATGATCGGCCCCCGCGAACCCAGCGGAGTAGACGGATAGCGAAGTATCTGAATGCCCAGCGTCAATGACAACTTAACTTGATGTCTGCAGACTGGAAATCGGAAAAGCCCTTGCGGCCCACGAGACCACGTGGAAGAGAGCCGCCTGCCCCTGTGGAGGGAACACGGTGAGTAAAATGCTACTCCGCGCCATTCCGGCTTCCGTCGGCGTGCTGTCTGCACTATTGGCGACAGCGGCCGTACAAGGGCCGGCTTCGGCATCAGCACGCGACACCTACAAAGCTAAGCACGGGTCTGACACTGCGACTGTCTGGATCGCCTCCGAAACGATCTATGTGAACGACGGCGAGAAGGATGGACGTGATGTCGTCGGGCAGGTCAAATGGTGGGATTCTCGGTACGCGCAGATACGCGTGCACAACGTATGGGACCGCAAAGCGGACGGTGAAAGCGTCACGGGCAACGCCCCTGGCCCTGTACGCGGAATCCGGGTCTGCGAGAACGATGGGACGCCCGACGGCGCGTGCTCCGCATGGGTAGGCTGACCGGCCCTCGCGGAGATGGGTGACTCGGGAGAACTCGCCTCCGGGTGCACGACACGCCACAACGCCGCGACCTCCTGATCGAGGAGGGCGTCAACCTTCGAGTCGTCCAGGGGGTCCTCCGCCACACCCGTGTCACCACGACAGAGCGCTACACCATGTCGCCACACTCCAGATGAAGGACGCCGGCCAGCGTGTGGACGAAGCCCTTGGGGGACCGGCCCTGACGGGCACCAGCAACCCTGATGTCCACAGGCAAGGAGAAGGCCCTCACCCGCTCTCAGGGTGAGGGCCTTCTGCCTGCGGAGGATCGGGGATTTGAACCCCGGATGGTGTTGCCACCAAACCGCATTAGCAGTGCGGCGCCATAGACCTGACTAGGCGAATCCTCCCGGAAGCCACCGCGGCTCAGCACAGCGTACCGGCCTTCAGGCGAGGCGGCAAAGCGATTCCCCGCCCGGCTTCGCCAAGAGTTATCAACAGGCTGTGGGTAACTGCCTGTGGACGAAGCCCGCCCACAGCGTGGACGGGCTTCAGGGCTGTGGATAACCCTACCCGCGGACGGCTGCGACCCCAACGGGCGTCAGGCGGGGTTGGCTTCGCCCTCGATCTCGATCTTGACCTTCTTGCCCACGAGCACGCCGCCCGTCTCCAGGGTCTGGTTCCAGGTCAGGCCGAACTCCTCGCGGTCGATCTCCGTGGTGATCGTGTAGCCCCACACGGCCTGGCCCCACGGGTTGGTGCCGGCGCCGCCGTACTCGACCGTGAGCTCGACCTCCTTGGTGACGTCACGGATGGTCAGGTCGCCGGCGACGGTGAACTCGTCGCCCTTGTGCCCGACCACGCGCGTGCTCCTGAAGGTGATCTCCGGGTATTTCTCGGCGGACAGGAAGTCGTCGCCGCGCAGGTGGCCGTCGCGGTCGGCGACGCCCGTGGTGATGCTGTCGGCCTTGATCGTGAGCTCGGCGGACGACTCGATCGGGTTCTCGGCGATCGTGACCGAGCCGCTGAAGGTGTCGAACGAGCCGCGGACCTTGCTGACCATCATGTGCTTCACCACGAAACCGACGCGGGTGTGGGCCACGTCGAGGTTGTAGGTGCCGGCGGCCGGGATGGTCAGAGACTCCCAGGTACGAGTGGTCATCGAGGTTCTCCTCAGAAGGGGTTCAGGTGCAGTTATCTGCAACAACAATTATGTACACGAGGAATATTCCACTCGTCAACTATCGTCGGTTAGGCTGTGAGTGTGCTGAACTTCGACGACCCCCGGCTGACGGCCATCGGACTCCTGAGCGAGGCGTACGCCGGTCTGATGGCCCGCTTCCAGCCCGTGCTGACTGCGGCGGGGTTGTCCGAGATCGACTTCGAGACCCTCATCCGGCTGGCCCGCTCGCCCCGGCAGCGGCTGCGGATGAGTGATCTCGCCGCCCAGACCGGGCTGTCCACCAGCGGCGTGACCAGGGTCGTCGACCGGCTCGAACGCGAAGGGCTGGTGCGCCGCGAGGCGTGCCCCACCGACCGCAGGGCCTCCTACGCGGTGCTGACCGACGCCGGGCGCGAGCGGCTGGAGACCGTGGTGCCGCAACATGTGCAAGACATCGACGACTGCTTCACCGGGCTGCTGAGCAGGTCCGAGCTGGAGGCGTTCCTGGGCAGCCTGCGCAAGATCAGAGCCGTCGTACGCCCCTGCGCCACCGCCGGCGCGGTCGAAGCGGAGGCCGAGGCGCCGGCCTCCTCGTGAGGAGAGGGCCGTCGCCGGCTTCCTCATGACGAACGCGGAGAGAGGCGTCGGGCCTCAGCGTGACGGCAGCAGGGCGCTTCTCAGCTTGGCCATCGCCCGCGACACCGTGCTCTTGACCGTGCCGACGCTGATCCCCAGCGTCCTGGCGATCTCCGGCTCGGTCATGTCCTCGTAGTAGCGCAGCACGATCGCCGCCCGCATCCGCTCGGGCAGTTCCTCCAGCGCCTGTTCGAGCTGCTCGTGCACCTCGCCGCCGCCCACCGGCTCGGACGTGGTCGCCTCGGGCAGGTCGGCCGACGGATATTCCTCCAGCTTGCGGCGCCGCCACTGCGAGATGTTGATGTTCACCATGGCCCGCCGCACGTAGCCGTCGAGTGCGCCCCTGTCCTCGATGCGATCCCAGGCCAGGTACGTCTTGGTCAGCGCGTTCTGCAGCAGGTCCTCGGCGTCCAGCGGATGCCCGGTGAGCTGGTTGGCCGCGCGCAGCAGTGCGGGCCCGCGGGCCTGCACGTACTCGCGGAACTCGTCTTCCCAGCCGGTGGTCTGCATCGTGGCCAGAATCGCAGCCCGATGCCCTATTGGGCCTGAACCGGAATTCAGGTTTCGGCCCACCCACGACAAAGGTCCGTCAAGGTCGGTGGCGGTTTGTACGCCGCCGGGTGTCTAGTCACTTCCCCGGGGTTGCGTATTTTGCTCTTGTCTGCCCCGGTACGGTGTAAGCCACCCCCAAGTCGTGTGAATCTAGTACCCGACGAGGGAGGGGCGCATGGGGTATCCGAGCGTTGAGCGCCGCCGGGTGCTCGCCGCCGCCGTACTGGGTCGCGATTCGGATCCCGCTCCGGACAACGCGGACCCTTTACGCGCCGTCGCCGGCGAGATTCTGGACGTCAGCCCGCACCTGATCATCATCGAAACCCCCGGCGGCGCCGAGGAACGGCTCGTGATCGCGCCGTGGGCCACCGCGTGGCACGGGCGGGACGCGGCTCCCACCGACCTTCCCGTAGGGGCCATGGTCATGATGCGCGCCTTACGCGACGGGCGGGTGGTGGAGCGGATCTGGGCCGACGCCACGCGCGTCACGGGAACGATCCTGTCCATCCAGGGACGCAGGGACCTGACGGTCGAGCTCGACTGCGGCCCGCACCGTGGCCACCGGACGATCACCATCCCCTACCGGGCTTCAGGACGGATCCAGGTACGGCATCCCAAGTTCGAGCCCGGTTACCTGTTCGACGCGATCGGGATCAGGCAGGACGGCAGGAGCCTTGCGCTGCTCCCCGCGACCTCCCAACCTCCTTACCCGGCGCGGGCCGTGCCCTCGCCACCGCACGTGCACGCGGGGATGGCGGGCGGCATCTCGGGCACCGCCACCTGGTCCGACACGTTCGACGAGGAGGAGCGGGGCGCGGCCTACCCGATGCTGGAGCGGGCCGACACCGGCTGCGCCCAGGCGGGGGTGTCGTGCGCCGGGCTGCCGTACCTGTCGGTCGGGTCGCTGCTCCGGGTCACGAACGTGTGCTCCGAGCGCGCCGCCGACGTGCCGGTGGTGGCGTGCGGATGTCTGGCCGGGCGGTTCTGTGACCGGTGCGTCGAGTGCGACACCTCGCCGCGCGGGCGGATCGTCGAGCTGTCGCCGTTCTCCTACGTGGAGCTCGGCGGTGACCTGGTCAAGGGGTGCTTCAACGCTCAGATCGGATTGGGGTGACGCACGTGTGGGAATCGCAGCTCCCGCTGCTGGTCGTGCTGCTCGTTCTGGGCACCATGGCCAAGGTGGCTACGGTGCGCTCGGGGGGTGAGCCGGGCGCGCTGTCCAATCTGGGGCCGGCGGTCCTGGTGCCGGGGCGCCTGCGGGTTCCGGCGCTGCTGGCGTGCGCGGCTGGCGAGCTGGTGCTGGCCACGGGCCTGCTGGTGACCGACCACGCGATCTTCAGGTGGGCGACGGTCGCCTTCTTCGCGATGTCCACGTACGTGCTGCTGGAGCTGCGCAGGCGGCGGCCGGACGCGGGGTGCGGCTGCTTCGGCGAGGTGAGCTCGGCGCCGGTCGGGCTGCGTTCGATCGGCCGGACCGTGGTGTTGACCGGGATGGCCGGGGTGTCGGTGCTGGCACCGGTGCCCGGGTGGGTGGCCGTGTCGCACCCGTCGTGGCTCACGGCCGCGGGGGTGGCCCTGCTGCTCGGGTTGTCGCCGGAGATCGACGAGCTGATCGAACGCGCCCGCTTCCGTGCGCCGTGCGAGCGGCGGCGCGGCCCGTCGGAGTCGGCGACGCTGGCCCGGCTCAGGTCGAGTGGCGCCTGGCGCACCCACCGGGACGGGCTGGCGTCGCCGGAGCCGTACGACAGCTGGCGCGAGTTGTGCTGGCGGTTTTTCGCCTTCCAGAACCACGACCACGACGACGTCGTCTTCGCCGTCTATCTCAGCGGCCGGCGCCCGGCGGTGCGGATGGCCGTGGTCGGTTCGGAGGGCAGCGAATCTCTGACGGAATATACGCCAGTATCGGCCTGAAGCTAGAGAGCGTTAGATTTCGCTCTACAGGCAGGCTGATATAGCTCTATTGGGCTGTCTAGCTTCCCCACTAGACAGCCCAATAGAGGTCTAGGGGCGTCGCTCAAACGGGTTGAGCGCGCAGGAACTTGCCGAAGTGCGGCACCGTGAACGCGATCAGGCCGCGCTCGGCGCTGTAGATGAGCCCTTTCTTGATGAGGCTGTCGCGGGCGGGCGAGAGGCTGGACGGCTTGCGCCCGAGGGCGTCGGCCACCTCGGCGGTCGCGACCGGCTCGTCGCCGATCTGCGCCATGGCGTGCATGTAGTCGCGCTCGGCGGGGGTGGCCCGCTCGTAGCGGCTGCCGAAGAACCCGACGGCGAGCTCTTCCTCGGCCTCCGGGGCGGAGACCTTGACGTCGTCGATGGTGATCGGGCTGCGCGGCGCGAGATCCCACGCGACCTTGCCGTAGGCCTGGACGAAGTAGGGATAACCGTCGGCGGCTTCGTAGAGGGCGTCGAGCGCCTCCTGGGTGAACTCCACCTCCTCCTCGCGCGCCGGCAGGATCAGCGCCATGTCGGCGGCGTCGCGGTCGAGCTTGTCGATGCGCGCGTAGCGGAAGAGCCGCTCGGAATAGCTCTTGCTGGCCGACAGCACGCTCGGCAGGTGCGGCAGCCCGGCGCCCACCACGATCAGCGGCCCGCCCGACTGCGACAGCTCGTGGCAGGCGGCGCAGAGCGCGGAGACGTCGGCGGGCTGCACGTCCTGCATCTCGTCGATGAACAGCGCGATGCCCACCGCCAGGTCGGTGGCGACGCCGGCGGCGTCGACGAACAGCTCGGTGAGGTCGATCTCCAGGTCGCCGGAGTCGGCGCGCCCGCGGCTGGCGGGCACCTCGATGCCGGGCGACCAGTGCGAGGTGCCCTTGGCCGCGGACGGATCGCGCATGGCGAACGCCTTGAGCACCCCGAGGAACTCCTCGATGCGCTCGGGCGCGCGGTGACGCGGGGCCAGCTCGCGGATCGCCATGTGCAGGGCGGCCGCGACCGGCCGCCTGATCGACTGGTCGGGCCGGGCCTCGATCTTGCCCGTGCCCCACAACCGCTGCATGGCCATGGACTTGAACGTGTTGAGCAGGACGGTCTTGCCGACCCCCCGCAGGCCGGTGACGACCATGCTGCGCTCGGGCCGCCCACGGGCCACTCGCTCCAGCACGACCTCGAACTGCTGCAGCTCTCGATCGCGCCCGGCGAGCTCCGGCGGACGCTGCCCGGCGCCGGGGGCATAGGGGTTGCGCACAGGATCCACGCTCTCGGACTCTATTGCCGGATATAGCGGCCGTCTTAGATTTGGGAAGAAAGTGCTACGGCGTGTCCGGACAGGGGCCAGTGCGAGCACCGTCATCGGACACACCCCCTCCCACCAGGCCGAACCCTTGTTCGATTGCGGTACTGAAGACTGTAGCGCGGACTCGAACATCTATGCGATGGTTTCGAGTAAAGATCTTCGCAACAGCTCGACGCGTCCTGCTTAAGGCGGCGAACTTGGCAGCCGCGCCACCCGGGCAATAGCGTTCGGGACCATGCGGACCTTCGCGAACGTTCAGGAGCTCAAGGCGGCCGTCGGCGAGACCTTCGGCCCGACCGAGTGGCAGACGGTGACCCAGGACCAGGTCAACCTCTTCGCCGACGCCACCCATGACCACCAGTGGATCCACGTGGACGTGGAGCGCGCCAAGGAGGGCCCGTTCGGCGGCACGATCGCGCACGGCTATCTGAGCCTGTCGCTGCTGCCGTCGTTCATGTTCGAGATGGTCAAGGTCGAGGGCATCGCCATGGGCGTCAACTACGGCCTCAACAAGGTCCGCTTCCCCCGGCCGGTGCTCGTCGGCGCACGCATCAGGGCCACCGGCGAGCTCACCGACGTCAAGGGCACGCCGGCCGGCTACCTGTCCAACCTGAAGATGACGATCGAGATCGAGGGCGAGAAGCGCCCGGCCTGCGTCGCCGAGACCCTCAGCCTCTACGTGCCCGCCCAATAGCGTCAGAGGACGATCGCCGCGATCGCCGCCAGGCCGATGAGGGCGAGGTAGGCCAGCACGAGCCGGGTGTCCCTGAGCAGGCACTTGCTCCGGGTCAGCCCGGCTCGCCGCGCCCTCCAGTAACCGGCGAACCCCAGCACCGCGAACGCCAGCACCGCCCACGGCCCGAGCAGCCAGGCCAGCAGCGCGACGGTCGCGTACACGCACAACCGGAGCGGATCGTACGGCTCCTTGTTCACAACACCACCTCGAACGGGGCGCGTGGCCGCGCGGCCACCGCGGACAACCGCTGCCGGGAGAGCTGCGGCCAGGCCTGCACGGCGCAGAACGGCGCGCACTGGTCCTGCTCGGCGCGCGTCCCCACGTGCACGCAGCACTGTGTGAGCCGCTCCTCGATCATGGTCGAGATGTCCATGAACGGTTTGACGGTGATGCGCACGATCCGCTCCCCCATCATCCTGCGCAGCTTCTTCCGCCGGCCCGGCAGGGCCGACGACGCCAGGGTGAGGAGGGTGGAGACGCCGAGGTCGCAGTTCTCGCAGATGTTGCGCCACAGGTCGCCGATCTGGGGGTGCGAGAGCGACGACTGCTCCGACAGCAGCCCGAGCAGGGACTCCTGTACGGCCAGCCGCAGCTCGCGCGGGATCTCCGAGTCGGCGATGCGGTTGGAGACCAGGCCGAGGTTCTCCTTGAGCCGGTCGTGGCCGATCAGCGCCGTCAGCGAGCGCCACTCGCGGGCGTCGTCGCGGATGAGGTAGCCGACCGAGCAGCAGTGCGGGTGGGAACAGGGCAGCGCGGTCAGGTCGCGCCAGGTGACCAGGCCGCCGGTCTGCGGGCCCAGGCGGCTGAGCACGCCCGTGTGCGTGAGGCGGTCCTCCGGGTCGATGGTGCCCGACCTGCCGGAGCCGAACTGGGGCTGGAGTGACACGCCTCCGACGTACGGGGTGTCGAGGGCGAGGCGTACGACGTCGCCGATCTCACCGTCGTTGACGCCGAGCGCGGCGGTCATGACGAGGGTGGTGAAGATCTCGCGTCCGGACAGGCGCTGCACGGCCTGGGCCTTGATGCGGGTGAGGTCGCCGCCCCTGTGGTGTTTCGAGGCCTCGGCGGAGCCGTCGTACTGGAGGTAGACCTCGACCCGCTCCCTGTGCTCGGTGAGCAGGTCGAGCAGGGCGTCGTCCCTGGCGATGAGGACGCCGTTGGTGTTGATCAGGATGCGGGTGACCGGGCGGTCCGCCAGCTCGGCCAGGAGGGTGCCGAGCTCGGGGTGGAGGGTCGGCTCGCCGCCGCTCAGCATGAGGACGTCGAGCTTGCCGTTCTCGCGCTGGAGGCGCTGGTCGACGTTCGCGAGGATGTCGGAGACGGGGACGATGCCGGTCCGGTCGGGCGAGCTGTCGGCGAAGCAGGTGGGGCAGCGCAGGTTGCAGGCTTCGGCGATGTCCTCGAGGAGGATGCAGGTGTGCTGGGTCTGCATCTCGGGGAGTCCGTGGAGGTAGGCCTCGGGGATCGGGAGGAAGTTCCCCGATATATCCGGCATGTGCTGCTTGGTAGGGGCGGTCCATTCCTCCAGGTACGCCATGATTTCTGGGTCTTCGTCGTACAAAGTCCGGATATATCCGTGTTCTCGGCATCCGCGTTCCAGCCAGACCTTGCCGTCACGCTCGGCCAGATAGCCGCTCAGCCGCTCCACCCGGTCGAGGTCCCGGCCATGGCACCTCGGGCAGAACGCGTTGACGTACCTGAGAATGCGGTCGCCCCGCAGCCCCATCCCTGTGCTCACGACAGGACCTTCCGGTTGAAGAGGGAAACGTAGTAGCCGCGCCGCCAGCCGTACCCGAGCCTGAGGGCGAGCAGCAGCACGCCCGGGATCAGGAACCACTGCGGCCTGGTCAGATCCAGCCAGACCGTCTCGTTGGCCCTGGTGAACTCGACGAGGAAACGGAAGACGGCGTACGCGGCGACGTAGAGGGTGAACAACTCCCCCGGCTGGGTGAGCCGTTCGCGGGCCCAGAGCAGCGCGGCGAACGCGGCGAGCTGGAAGACGATCTCGTAGACGAACGACGGATGCATCGCCTGGCCGGTGAGGCAGCCGGGGCATTCGGGGGTGGTCGCCGGGGCGTGCACGCCCCACGGCAGGTCGGTGGGCCTGCCCGGCGCCTCCGTCAGATGGCAGCCGATCCGGCCGACCGCCATCCCCAGCGCCACGGCCGGGGCGAACAGGTCACCGGTGCGCTCCTTGTAGCCGATGAGCTTCTTGGCCACCAGGACGCCCGCGTACGCGCCCGTCAGGCCGCCGAGAATGCTGCGGGAGCCGTACAGCCAGAGGTCCTTGGCGTCGAGCGTCTCCAGCCAGCCCGCCAGGCGCATCCCGATGGCGCCGCCCACCAGAGCCCCGGCGACAGCGATCAACGACTGCTCGCTGAGCGCCCCACGCCTTCTCGCCTCCCGCACGAAGACCACGGAGGCCACCAGGACGCCCAGGCCGACGAAGATCTCGTGGTAGGGCATGCTTCAGCCGTACAAGCTGGGGTTGAGCCCCGTGCAGAGACCGGCGGTCAGGATCGACCAGAGCGCCCACCCGATCATCAACCCGAGCCCGGTGCCCCTCGCCCAGACCTTGCCGCGGACCAGGCACAACCCGATGCCCGCGCCCAGGCCGACCAGGGCGAGCACGGCCGCGCCGACGATCACGTAAGGGGTGGAGCTGCCCTCGGCTTCCATGGCGGCGACGAAGACGGCGAACCCGAGCACCGCGTTGATGAGGCTGTAGACGGTCAGGCCGACGAACACGAACGCGACCAGCACACCGGTGGAGGCGCCGCCCGACGGGGGCGGCGGGCCGTACGGGAGGTGCTGGTAGGGCGGTTGTCCCTGGTGCGGACCTTGCGGGCCTTGGGGCCGACCCTCGTGCGGCGGCCCTTGAGAGGGAGGTCCTTGGGACGGAGGCCCCTGCGGTGGCACCCACCGCTGCTCCGGCCCTTCATCACCCGGCGTGCTCACTGACGCTCACCTCCTAGTCGGGATCAGACTAGGAGGAACCGGTTGACATTGGCCAACAGGCCCCGGCTAGGCATACAGCTCCGTGCACAAGCGACGCCGGCGCCCGCCCGATCGTCCCTCCCCGACGAGGCTTTCCGGTCAGCCAGCCTTATGCCCCTTCCGAGTAGTAGATCGCCGCCTGCACGCGACTCTTGAGGCCCAGTTTGTTGAGCACCCGGCTGACGTGCGTCTTCGTCGTGGCCTCCGCCATGTCGAGCTCTCTGGCGATCTCGGCGTTGGACAGGCCCCGCCCGACGCAGGCCAGCACCTCCCGCTCCCGCGGCGTCAGAATCTCCGGGCCGGGGCGCGGCTCCCTGCGCGGCGCCTGATCCGCGAAAGCGGCGATCAGCCTCCGCGTGACACCGGGCGAGATGAGCCCGTCGCCCCGCGCCACCAGCCGGACCGCCTCGACCAGCGCGTCGGCGTCGGTGTTCTTCAACAGGAAGCCGGCGGCCCCGGCCCGCAGCGCCCCGAAAACGTAGTCGTCCACATCGAACGTCGTCAGGATCAGCACATCACACACCCCCGACAGTTCCCTGGCGGCGGAGATGCCGTCGAGCCTCGGCATGCGCACGTCCATCAACACCACATGCGGCCGCAACTCCCGGGCCATCGCCACGGCCTGCTCCCCGTCGGCCGCCTCACCGACCACCTCGATGTCGTCCACACCGTCGAGGATCAGCACGATCCCGGCCCTGACCGCCGCGTGATCGTCGGCCACCAGCACCCTGATGCTCACCCGCGCACCTCCACCACGTCACCCCTTCTCACGACTTTTCACCAGGAGCCGCGGGAAGCACCGCGGCCACCCGCCATCCGTCTCCCCGAGGACCCGCCTCGAAGGAGCCCTCGACCAGGGATGCCCGCTCCCGCATCCCGATCAGCCCCGCCCCGGCCCCCGGCAGCCGCGCGTCGCTCCCCTGGACCGCGTTGACGACCGTCAACGACACCTGCTCGGGACCGTAGGACACGACGACCTCCACCAGCGGGTCGCCGTGCTTGAGCGCGTTGGTCAGCGCCTCCTGCAGGATGCGGTAGCCGGCCAGATCGACGGCCGCAGGGATCTCGCGCGGCTCGCCCTCGACCCGGAACTCCGCCTCCATGCCCGCCCGCCTGGCCCTGTCGACCAGGCTCTCCGCGTCGGCCAGCCGCGGCCGGGTCGCCTCTTCCGCCTCATCGCCCTCCTGTCGCAGCAGCCCGATCATCGCCCGCATCTCGGCCATGCCCTTCAGGCTGTTCTCGCGTACGGACTCCATGATCTTCTGCACCGTCGCCCGATCGAGGTCCTTGCGCGAGAGCGCGGCCGTGGACTGGATGGCGATGGCGCTGAAATGGTTGGCGATCATGTCGTGCAGCTCGCGAGCCATCCGGGTGCGCTCGGCCGCCACCGCCGCCTGCCGATCGAGCTCGGCCAGACGCGCCACCTGCTCGGCCCGTTCCCGCTCGGCCGCCGCCCGATCCCGCTGCTCGCGCAGCACCATCGCCGTGAGGACCGGAGTCACCAGCACGAGCCCCGCCTGGATGCCCATGACGGCCGGCACGAGCCAGTCACCCTCGACGAACCCCGTCACCGCCCCCACGACCACCGCCAGCACCGAGCTGACGCCGAGCAGCCACCGGGCCAGCCTGACCGGCCCGTAGAGCGCCGCGGCGTACAGGTTGTCGGTGAAGACGAGAATGGTGCCCAGCGACGGACCCACCGCCACGTCGAGGGCGATCCCCACCGTCCCCAGCCCCAGGCACAGCAGCGGCGCCCGCCGCCGCACCAGAACCGCGGCACAGGTCAACGCCAGCGGCCCGGCGAGCCACCATTCGGGCAGGCCACGCTGGAAGTGCGCCCCGCCCGCGATCAGCACCAGGCCCGTCGCGAACGCGAGCCCGGCACCCAACGCCACCCGTTTCATGTCCTCATCCCACCACCCTCCGGACCCGGTTCCCTCCTGCTGCGCGACCGCCTGTGGATACACCCTTCGATGTATCCACAGTCTCGTTTTCACTGACGATGTGCCGGCCCGCCCCCGGCCGGAGACTGGAACACGTGATTGTCGCCATCATCATCGGCTGCGAGATCGGCTTCTGGATTTTGCTGGCCCTCGGGCTGGCCTCCCGCTACCTCTGGCACCGCCGCACGCTGAGCACCGCCCTCCTGCTCGCCGTCCCCCTCCTGGACGTGATCCTCCTGGCGGCGGCCGTCATCGACATGCGCGGCGGCGCCACGGGCGACGTCCGCCACGGGCTGGCGGCGGCGTACCTCGCCTATTCCATCGTCTTCGGCCACCGCACCATCCGCTGGGCCGACGCCACCTTCCACCACCGCTTCGCCGGCGGCCCCCCACCCTGGAAACCGCCCGCCGGGGGTATGGCGAGAGCCCGGTACGAATGGGCGCTGTGGCTGCGCATCGTCCTGGCGTACGGGATCGCCTGCGTCGTGCTGCTCGGCCTGGTGTGGCTCGTCGACGACCCGGCGCGTACGGAGGGCCTGGTCGCTTTCATGGAAGGGCTGTTCAAGATACCGCTGATCGCCGTACTCTGGCCGCTCAGCTACACGCTGTGGCCCCGCAAGGTGGAGTCGGCGAGCTCATGATTGCGGCATGTGGTTCGAGGCACTCCCAAGGACCCGCTATGCTGGTCTAGCAACAAGCGGCCGTAGCTCAATGGATAGAGCATCTGACTACGGATCAGAAGGTTACGGGTTCGACTCCTGTCGGCCGCGCACAGTTGAAAGGCCCGCCACCAGGGACATCCTGGAGCGGGCCTTCGTGTTTGTCAGGACAACCTCGCGATCTTGCTAACAGGGTTGCTAACACCACGCTCTCTGGTCGTTGATCGCTTTGGCGAAGACCTCCGCGGCCGACGCTTCCGCCGCGCGGATCACGTGGGCGTAGACCCTCAGGGTGATCGACGGGTCAGCGTGGCCGAGGCGGGCGGCAACGACGTGGACCGGCACACCGGCCAGGAGAAGCGTGGTCGCGTGGATGTGCCTCAGATCGTGGAGCCGGGCATGCGGTAGCGGGTGGTCCGGGTAGGTCTCGTTGTAGCGCTTGATCAGGATCGGGAACAGCGAGCTGAGCGTGTCCGGGTGGACGGGTTCACCCCAGCCGGTCGTGAACACGTAGTCGCCACCGCCTCGCCACTCAGGGCCGACTTTGAGCTTGTCGGCGGCCTGCATCTTGTGCTGGTTGCGCAGGACGGTGATGGTGCCGTCGTCGAGACTGACAATGCGCTTCCTGCCGCTCTTGGTGGTCCCCTCGACACGCGCGCCGTCGATGAAGGACGCCGAGCCTCTGATGACCAGCTCCTTGGCGTCGAGGTCCACGTCCGACCACCGGAGGTGGAGGAGCTCGCCACGCCGTGCACCGGTGTAGGCCGCCAGGTGGAAGAAGGGCCAGAGGCGATGATCACGAGCGTAACGGAGGAATGCCTTGAGCTGGTCCGTGGTCCAGACGGTGCCCGGTTCCCTGATCTCGCGGCGGGGACGCTTGGCTTTCTCGACCGGGCTGGACGACAGCAACTCGTCAACGTTCACCGCGTCGCGGAAGGCCTTCCGGAGAATGGCGTGGACGTAGTCGACCGTCCGTGAGGAGAGGGGCCGGCCGTTCTTCCCACCGCCGGCCATGAGGTCCCGGTACAGCTTGGTAATCGTGGACGCCCTGACGGCCTGCAAGCGCAGGGGGCCGATGTTGGGCTTGATGTACCGGTTGATCATGTGCCGGTAGTCGGCGAGCGTCTTGGGCTTGATCTCGACTGCGTGGGCCTCAATCCACTCGTCGAGGTACTCGCGGACGGTGATCGTGTTGCGGTCGACATACTCGCCGCGCCGGGCTTTGACCCGCGCTTCATCGCGGGCAGCCTTGGCGTCGTCCTCGGTGGCGAACCCGCTCACCCACTTCGGCTTGCTCTCTCCCGTCTCGGGGTCTCGGACTCTGATCACGTATGACCAGGTGGTGCCGCGCTTCATGACGCCGTCGCGCAGTTTGGGTGCCTTCTTCTTGCGGGGTTGCTCGTCTGGTGTGCCGGCGAGGGTCTTGGTCATATGGCGGCCTCCTTCCTGGTCAGGCGGGTGATGTAGTCGGTGAGCGCGGAGACGGGGATGCGGCGGGAGCCGTCGATGCGGATGGAGGTGACGGCGCCGGTGGCGAGTAGTTGGTAGAGCTTGCTGCGCGAGATGGACAGGGCTTCGGCGGCCTCAGGGACCGTGAGGAGCAGCCGGGTCATGGGCGGCTCCCAAGGTCGTGTTGGGACGTCGGCAGCGGTGTCTCGGTGAGGGCGGCGGCGAGGAGGTGGTCGCCGGGGGAGTGGCCCTTGCCTGCGTACTGCCATTCGCTGATGACGAGGACGGTGTCTTCGTCGAAGAGGGGGAGGCGGCCGGTGGTGATGTTGGTGTTGCGGGCGTGGTGTTCTCGGTCGGCGCGGATGTCGCTGAGGGTGGTGGAGTAGTGGCGGGATCGGGTGGAGAAGTGGCCGCGGAAGCCGAGCATGTGGGCCCAGTCGGTGAGGCGGAGTTCGGCCAGTTCGGGTTGGGTGCCGAGGTGTAGGCAGGTGGTGATGAGGCGGCGGGCGTGGTCGCGCAGGTTGTAGGCGGTCAGGTCGTCGAGGGGGTTGATGCGGTGGTCGAGGGTGCCGACGCATTCGGCGGCTTTGGTGGCGTACTTGGCGATGTAGCCAGCGACGGCTTGTTCGGTGAGGGCGCCGTTCAGGGTGATGGGGCGGATGTCGAGCTGGTCGCCCCAGCGCAGGGCCCGCTCTGGCTGGTCGGCGTGGGCGGGTGCGGTGGCGGAGACAGCTTGGGCGGCGTGGTGGATGGCTTGGGTCAGGGTGTCTGTGGTGGCCCAGGTCGGTGGTGGTGCGGTGGGTCCGCCGGGGCCGTCGAGGCGGATGACGGCGTGGAAGTGGACGACGCCGCGCCGCTGGTATTCGGCGACCTTGGCGAAGGAGAGGGTCAGGTGGTGGCGCAGCTCCTTGAGGGCCAGGCCGCCGGCCTTGGCGAGGGCGCGGCGTAGGGAGTCGGCGAAGCGCTTCCACAGCAGCGGGGCCAGGGCGTTGAACAGGACGCTGCCGGTGTAGTCGTAGCAGTCCGGGCAGAGCGGTTCGCCCAGGCGTGGGTCGTCTTTGCTGTGCCGGGTGGTGCAGGACATGACGCGGCCGTGCGGGCAGGTGGTGGCGTTGCGGCGGGCGTGGCAGGGGTGCACCTTGCCGCCATGCTCGCGGCGGGTGTGGACCGGGCCGAAGGACGGGGCGGTCAGGGTGACGAACAGGGTCGGGTGGCTGGTGACGGTGTCGGGGACGCCTTTGCCGCCGATGAGGCCGGCGCGGATGAGGTGGTAGGTGTCGGCGCGGTAGGTCTGGGCGCAGGCGGGGCAGCGGGTGGCGCGGCGGGTCTTGCACGGGACGCGTAGGACGCCGTCGGGTTCGCTGCGGGTGGTGTAGCGGTGCAGGAGTCTGCCGGTGGCTTGGTCGTAGTGGTCGACCTTGCCGCGGAGGTGGATGGGCTGGCGGCAGCCGCCGGTGTGGCGGACCTGGTTCGCCCAGCGGTCGTAGTCGGGCCGGTTGAGGCGCTTGATCATGCCGGTGATGGCGTGCGCGTTGGCGTGGGTTGCAGGCAAGATGGAGACCTCCTCTCACTCGTTCGGGTGATGGGGATGGCCCCCGACCTGGCAGTCGTCTTGGCGGATGTGCGGGCCAGGCCGGGGGCGCTGCGCGTTACGCGCCGTGGTTGTCGATGCCGGTGCCGTCGCAGTCGGAGCACCGGGCGTCGTCCGGGTCGATGCCGGTGCCGTTACAGGTGCAACAGCGGTAGTGGATCACCGGCAGGGTTTCGGGCACGGGCCTAGCTCCTTTCGCGTGGGCGGGTGGTCAGGTAGACGCGCCAGTGGTGCGGGTGGGCGCGGTCGGGGTAGGCGCGTGAGACGGCCTGGACGGTGAAGTGCAGGCGTAGGCGGAACAGGGCGTCGATGATTTCGGCTCGGGTGCCGTCAAGGCGGATGCGCATGCGTCGTTCTCCTGGTCAGGTGGCGGGCATCGGGTCGGGCTGGATGCAGCCGCGGTAGCTGATTTCGGCGTCGTAGCGGGCGCGGGCGGCGGCCAGGATGGCGACGGCGCGGTATTCGATCGGGCCGAACATGCGCGAGGTGGCGTAGTGACCGTGCAAGGCGTCCTCGTGGTTGGTGTCCGTGCCGAGGAGGGCGGCGAGCCGGTCGATCTCGGCGCGCTGGGCGGCGTCGCCGTCCTGGCGGGGGAAGTGGTGGACGGTGACGCTGGGCGGGACGGGTAGGTCGGGGTGGGTTTCGAGGAAGGCGGCCAGGTCAAGCAGGCCGTTGATGAGGGCGGTGCGGTGGTCATGGGTCATTGGTCGGGTTCTCCCTTCTCAGACGGTGCGCAGGGTGCGCAGCAGGTCGGAGGCGAGTTGGTTGGACACGCCGAGGTGGGCGCGTAGGGCGTCGCGGGTGATGGGTCGGCCGTGTTTGGCGTGGTGGTCGTCGGCGACGCGGCGGGCGTAATCGACGAGGGCGGGGGCGAGGTCGCCGTCCCGCCCGTCTTGGTCGTCGTCCTCGTCCTGGGCGGGGTGCGGGACGAGTCGCGGGTCCGGGGACGGGGTCAGGACGGTCGAGGACGACGCGGCCGGAGCTTCGGGTCGGGCTTGGGTAGTGCGGCGTTCGAGCATCGAGATGGCGATGAGGAATGCGGCGGCCGGGGTGGCGGCGGTGATCCAGCCCCAGACGGTCGGTGTGGCTTGGGCGAGGTTGGCGGCCAGGGACAAAGCGATGCCGCCGCTCAGGACGAGGACGGGCCAGGAGACGGGGCCCCGCCGGCCCTTGCCAGTTCGCTTGTCGCGTTGGCGTTCACGGGCGGCCATGACGCAGGTCAGGTCGATGCAGACGGCGACGGCCCAGGACATCCAGCCGGTCTGGCCGTGCTGGGTGGCGGTGTCGCGGATGTGGGTGAACGATCCGGCACCCGCGATGGCGGCCAGGACGAGGACCGGGCCGGTGTCGAGCAGTCGGCAGGCGAAGCGTCGCATCGTTCCTCCCTTCATGGTTCAGGCGGTGACGGGCTGAGGTAGGTGGGTGGTGATCTCGTCCCAGGCGGGGGTGAGGTGGGCGTGGGTGCGGGCGGCGTGTTCGGCGGTGGCTTCGGTGACGTAGAAGGATCGGGCGCGGTACCACTGGCCGTCCTGTCCGGCGACGATCGCGACGCCGGGCGTCTCAGCGGCGATAGCCCGTGCGGAGATGAGCGCGGCGGGGTCGAGGTCGCCGAGCGTCATGGTCGCGGTTTCGGGGTCATTGACGCGGTGGCAGATCCGGCCCGAGCACTGTGCGCGCAGGGCGGTGACGCCGGGGCCGAGGTCGGAGCCGATGCGCTGGCCGCAGCAGAACAGGTAGATGCCGAATGCCCGCCCGAGCTGGGCGACCCGCAGGAGCGCGGTTGAGGTTTTGGCGATCTCTTCTTTCTCGGACTTGTCGGCCATCAGGTACAGCTCGGCGAGCTCGTCGACCAGGACGACGACCGGGACGGGGCGGATGGCGGGCGGGAGTTGCCAGATGTTGCGGGCACTGGCCTGGCGGCACAGCCCCATGCGGTCGATCATTAGGCCGACCAGGTCGCACAGCAGGTCGACCGACTCCGTCCGCGAGGTGGCCAGAGCCGACAGCCGAGGCGCGTACGGGGTGAACTCGACGCCGCCTTTGAGGTCGAAGCCGACCAGCGCCACCGGTTGCGGCGCGAGACCGACAATCAAGGCGTTGGCCAGGTTCGACTTGCCGGACTGGGTCGCTCCCGCGTTGATCCAGTGCGGCACCGTACGGAAGTCGATCACCCACGGCTGTCCGGTCTCTAGCCGTCCCACGGTGACCTTGAGCAGGTCAGTGGAGGGTGGGAGGTGGTCGACGGTGACGAGCGGGTCGCGCATGGTGGCCATGAGGACGACGCGGCCGGGCCGGGGTGAGGAGACGCGTACGGCGTGCACGCCCCAGGAGTGGGCGAGGCGTTCGGCGGCGTCGGCGTAGTCGCCGGGGGTCTGGCCTTCGAGGGTGTGCAGGGTGACGCGCCAGCCGTGCCGGGTCGGCAGCGGTAGCCACATGAACGGTTTGGTGTCGACGGCGACCCGTTGGAAGCGGCGGCGTACCTTGACCAGGCCGGTGGAGGCGATCGCGCCGGGGACGGTGGTGAACCACCAGCACTGGCGCTTCTTGGTCAGCCCACAGCCGAGCGCTACCCGCCGCCAGGACACTCGTACGGACAGGGCGATGAGCGGGAAGCCGACCGCCAGCCAGAACGAGCGGTAGTGGTAGCGGCGCCAGGCCCACAGCCCGGCCGCGACAGCGACCAGGACTGCGGGGACTGCGAGCACTTCGAGCACTTCGAGCGCGTCACGCATCGGCGGCCTCCCGCAGGGGGAGCAGGGCGTTGGCGCGGTAGGCGATGCCCCATCGGCCGGCGATCTCCCAGACGTAGCCGAGCAGGCCGACGGCGTTGATCTGGTCGCCGACGGTGATGGGTGGTTCGCCGGTGATGCCGATCTTGACGAGTTCGATGCGGCCGAACTCGTCCTCGACGGAGACGGTGACTTCGTAGACGGTGTTGCCGTTCTTGTCGGTCTTGATCTCGCCGGTGTCGCGGTTGAGCACGCGCGGGCGTGGGGCTTTGACGCAGGTGATGGCGAGTTTGCTGACATCCACGGGGATCGGGACGGAACGCATGGGCGGAGACCTCCTCTTTCGTCGTGAGCAACATAGTTAACCTAGTTGGCTCGGTTGTCAATGTTCCCTCGGTTGGCCAGGTCGAACATCCGTGGTGAGATAGAAGGGCGATGGTCAAAAACACCGGACGCCCCGGCTACCTTCAGATCGCCGACGACCTGCGCGCGCAGATCCGCGGCGGGTCTCTTGCGCCCGGCGCTCCGCTGCCGTCCACGGCCAAGCTCGCCGAGCAGTACGACGCCTCTTTGTCGGTGGTGAAGCTCGCGGTCGGCGTCCTGCGCACCGAGGGCCTGGTGATCGGCCAGCAGGGCAAGGGCGTGTTCGTCCGCGACACCACCGAGCAACCCCCGCCGGCCGGCGGCGGCGACACCGCCGGCGAGGTGGCCGAGCTGCGCGCCGCCGTCCAGGACCTGTCGCTGCGGCTGGCCAAGGTGGAGGAGCAGTTGGCTACGTCCACGACACGCCGCCCCGGGCGTAGCAGCCGGTGACCTTGCGGGCCAGCGACGCCGCCGCCCCGTCCGGTGCCTGACGCAGGCTGAGGCGCTTGTCCTCCCGGCGGATGCCGACCAGCACCGTCACGTACCCTGCGAGCAGCGCGACGCCGAGCACTCCGGCGACGATCAGCGGAATCGCGGTCATGACCAGGTCACCCCCGCCTGCGCCAGCCCGCGAGGGGCACGCGGAGGACGCCGGTTGTCGTTGCGACGCCGGTTGCGCCGGTTGCGGGCCCGTTCCTTGCGCGCCCACCGGTTGCGGGCCAGGCACTTGGAGCATCGGACCTGGCCGTGTCCCAGGGCGTTGCCGCACTCGCACGAGGGCGTCTCGCCCGGGATGGTGATCTCGTTGTTCATGGCTGCATCCCCTCCTTCGGTTGGTGCCGTTGTGGCGTTGTGCAACCGAGGATGCGACGCAACGTCAGGACGAGATCACTACACGACGGGACATGTTCAAGACGTCCGGCCTACGATGGCCAGGTCCCCGGACGTCCTTGGGAGCAGGTGAGATGGCGAACGAACGGCTACGCGCGGCCCTGCTGCAAAAGGGCGTGAGCGTCGCGGACCTGGCCGAGGCGATCGAGGTCGACCCCAAGACCGTCGAACGGTGGATCACCAAGGGACGCGAGCCGTACCGTAAACACCGCTTCGCCACCGCTTCCTACCTGGGTGTGGACGAGACCTACCTGTGGCCGCAAGCCCTCTCCCGTGAACAGGTCGTCGCCGCCTCCGAAAGCGAAGTCCTGGCGATCTACCCGCACCGCTGGGCCGTGCCCCGGGACGCGTGGGGACGTCTGTTCACCGCCGCGTCCGACGACATCGGCGTCCTGGTCTACAGCGGCTTGTTCCTCGCCGACGACGCCGCCATGGTCCGCCTGCTCGGAGAGAAAGCACGGGCGGGGGTGCGGGTGCGGATCCTGCTCGGCGACCCCGACTGCGCCCAAGTCGCCCAGCGCGGAGCAGACGAGGGCGTCGGAGACAGCATGGCCGCACAGATCCGCAGCGTCCTGGTCTTCTACCGGCCATTGCTCGGCCTGGACAACTTCGAGATCCGGCTGCACCAAACGATCCTCTACAACTCGATCTACCAAGCCGACGACGACTACCTGGTCAACATGCACGTGTACGGCACCCGCGCCGGCAACGCCCCCGTCCTACATCTGCGCAGAGTGGCCGGCGGCGAGATGGTCACCACCTACGCCGACAGCTTCGAAAAGATCTGGGCCGGAGCCGTCCCCGTGGAGGCGTGAACGTGGCCAAACGCATCGACTTCTACGACGACCCCGACGCACCCGAGCCGAACAGCCTGGTCCCGTCCGTCAACGTCATCGTCACCAACCCGGCCGGAGACGTGCTGATGATCCGCCGGACCGACAACGACAACTGGGCCGTGCCCGGAGGAGCGATCGACCTGGGAGAGTCCATCCCGGAGGCGGCCGTCCGCGAGACGTTGGAGGAGACCGGGATCACGTGTGAGATCACCGGCCTGGTCGGCACCTACAGCGACCCCCGCCACGTCATCCTCTACACCAGCAACGGCGAGGCCCGCCAAGAGTTCTCCATCGTCCTGACCGCCCGCGCCACCGGCGGCCAGCCGACCCCGAGCGAGGAGTCCCGAGAAGTCCACTGGGTGCCCCGCGCCGAGGTCACGTCGCTGCCGATGGACCGGTCGATGCGGATGCGGATCGAGCACTACCTAGCCGGCGTCGGCCTGCCGCACATCGGATAGCGCGGCCTCCACCGACCGCACCGACGACACGATGCACGGCGTCGCGTCGGTGATCGACCGGCTCACCACATGCTCAGGCCCGTACCGGGCGTGGATCTCGGCCAGCCGGTCGAGCACATCCAGGTGCCGGCCATCCGGATCGGTGGTCATGTCGCAGTACGTCAGCGCCCGCGCCAGGTCCGGCCGTTCCTGGTCGAACTCCTGGGCCAGCACGTCGAACAGGTCCCGCTGCCGAGCCTCGTTGTCCGCACACGAGTGGTACGCGACCAGGCGGCACAACCGCTCATCCGCCCCGGCCACGTCACGCAGGTAACGGGCGCCGTCGAGCTGATGCATGCCAGTGTCGACCAGGTCCGGCGCGTACCCGATGTCATGCAACAGACAAGCCGCCAGCAACGTGTCAGCGTCCGCACCGAGAATCGAGGCCAGGGAGTCGGCCTGCTCGGCAACCCCCTGCGTGTGCGCCCACCGCCGGGGCAACGTCGTAGCCAGCAGGTCCTTGGCCAGGCCATATGCCCATTCGCTATGTCCCACGGGGCTCACGATAGGCATCCGGGACATAAGCGGAGCAGAGGGCAAGGCTGGACGTCCTGGGACGTCCTTCTTCACTGGCGTTCCCTACCGGACGAACCGCCCCCGGCCATGCTCCACCACCACAAGCCCTTCGACCTCCAGCACGGCCAGCGCCTGCCGCACAGTAGTCCGCGACACCCCGAACTGCCGCTGCAACTCCGTCTCACTGGGCAGCGCCGCACCGGGCGCGAGATCCCCGCGCTCGATCTGCGTACGCAACCGCGCGGCGATCACCTGATACCGGTATGAGGCGGCCGGGCCGTCCCCGAGCACTATCCGCCCTTTGGACGGGACCGTGGTCAGCAAGCCCTCCTCCTCCAGGAGGGCCAGGCCACGCCGTACCGTGTTCCGCGCCACCCCGAACACCCGGCACAGCTCCGCCTCCGACGGCAGCACCTCACCCGGCGCGAACTCACCCGCCCGGATCCGCTCCCGCAGCCGATCAGCGACCTGGGTATAGACCCGCCCGCCGGTCAGCCACCGCCCCGTCGCCACCAGGTCAGCCGCGGTAGGCATCAAGCATCTTGTTCAAGTCGACGCTCAGGTCACCCTGCTCGCCCTCACGCCACCCCTTGCGCGCGGCCTGCTCGATCCGATCCACCGCAGGGGCCATCTGCAAGAACGAGACCCGCTCGTCTTGCTGATCGCCCCAGTAGAACCAGCAGAACGGCAGATGCACGAACACCCGCCGCATCCGGCACCGACTGTCGGTCACGTCCAAGGCCGGCCGCCCATCCTGCGTGATCACCAGCACATGCGTGACACCCCGCACGGCCAACTGCTCGCCCAACGCGACCAGCAGCCGCTCCGCGTAGATGCGTTGCTGCTCCCTGATGGACTTGCTCGTCTGCACCCTGTGCCTCCCTGACGTCCTGTGTGGTTCCTCGTGTGCGTCGAGGTTCGCCCCGCAGCCGGGGGCAGGAACACCACAACTTAGGGACGTCTAGGGACGTCTGATGCTAACGTCGCAGAGCAGGGTCGTTCTGCGAGAGGAGCAGACCGGTCATGAACAACAACCTCCGCTACGCACTGGCCGCCGCCCGGCTCAACACCACCGACGTCGCCGCCGCCCTCGCCGTCGACCCCAAAACCGTCACCCGATGGCTCAACGGCCGCACCCCCTACCCCCGCCACCGCTGGGCCATCGCCGACCTCCTCCACGTCGACGAAGCCGACCTCTGGCCCGAAACAGCACCACGCCCCCAAGCACTCGCCAACGGCATCCAAGCGATCTACCCCCACCGCTGGGCCGTCCCCCAGACCGTGTGGCGCAACCACTTCGACCAGGCGCGCGAGGAGATCGACATCCTCGCCTACAGCGCCCTGTTCCTCGCCGAAGACTCAGCCGTCCTCAACACCCTCATCAAGCGAGCCGAGGCCGGCGTCAAAGTGCGCATCCTCCTGGGCGACCCCGACGGGCCAGAAGTCGCCGCACGAGGAAACGACGAGGGCATCGGGGCCGAAGTGATGACAGCCCGGATCAAGAACGCCCTGATGCTGTACCAGCCACTTGTGAACGTCGACGGCGTGGAGATCCGGCTACATCGCACAGTCCTCTACAACTCCATCTACCGCACCGACAACGAACTGCTCGTCAACGCCCACGCCTACGGCACACCAGCAGCCAACGCCCCGGTCATGCACCTCACCCGCACCGACGACTCAGGGCCCGCAACCACCTACATCACCAGCTTCAACCACATCTGGAACGGCGCCCAGCCTCACGGCAAGTAGTTCATACCTCAAGCGACACAGCTACGGTCCGGCCAGAAAGCAACTTCTCTCCACGTCATCAAGGGCAGTCCGCCTGCGGCGACCTGCCCTGCGTCGTGTGGCATCTGGCCGCGCTGCGGCTCTTCGGCCGGTCGCGGCCAGAGCCACCGACGCAACCAGTAGCGCAGTCGCCACAGAGTGGACATCCAGGCCAAAAAAGGACCTTACAGTCCGACGCCGTCGCCGACGGTCTGTCCATAAGGCTTGTGGCTTAGTAGGATTACAGCCCCACACTTCGAGGAGAATCAGCAGCACATGACTCCCGAGAGCAACCATGTAGTCGCGGTATTGCGGGAGGTAGATAACGCCGCAAGAAAGCGCCTAGCCCCGACCAGCGCCTACCTGCTAGACATGCCTTTGATTGAGGCATTGATGACGGAGCCGTTCGACAAGCAGGACACCCTTGGGAGGCTGATGCAGCATGCGGATAACGATTGACGCAAAGCCGCGAAGAGGGCTCAGGGTTATTCAGGAGATACCGAACATCCCACTTTGCCGCATTGAAGGCTACAACGGCATGGGAAAAACAAGCGCGATAAAGTTGTTGCAACTATGTGTTGGAGATCAGCCGTTTGCCGGGCAAGAAGCGGCATGGCAGACTTTCAGAGATCAGCTATCTGATACAAGCATCAGAATTACAGACTTGAAGGGCGCCAGCTCTGTAGAGTGGGAGATTAACCCGTCTCAATGGCCCGTCACGCCGGAACCCCTAGGAAACTCTGTGGGGCGGATATCGATTGACGGTAGTTCTAGAGATATAATGCACGTCCGCGAACTGCTCGAAATACACCACATCCGAGCGGACGAAACCATCTCTAACATACTTGCCAAGTATGCTGAGAAGTCACGCGACCACCTGAGGGGCTGGCTTGATACGCATGGCACGCCGAGGCAAGTAGAACTCGACAATGCTCTCACCTACATACAGGACCTGATTACAGCTGCGTCTCCTGCACAACTTCCTCTGGAGATTCATAAGGCAGACGCTGCCCGTGCGGAAGCGGCAGCAGTGAACCAGCAACTAGTAGCGCTAACCGAACAGGTGGAACTACTAAAGAAGGCTGTGGCTGTCTCTGAGAAGCTCGACCAAGTCCGCGGGCGCGGACCAGAACTTGATGAGAAGTTGGCAGAGCTCGATCGAGCGCGACGTGAACTTATAGAGCAAAAGGCACGCCTCGACGAGGAAATTAAGCATGCCAGCGAGCGTCAGCAAAGAGATACCGAGGCAGAGAAGGAGTTTAGCCTAGCTCAGAAGCATTTCGCGCGCCAGGAGACTAAGGTTGTAGAAGCAGAAACCGAGCTGCGTATCGCGTGCGAAGGCGCCGGCATTGCGGCATCGAAGCCATCAATTGAACAGGCTCGAAAGGCCGCGGCCAAGCGCCTCAAGGATTTGGTGGCGTTGCAGCCCCAAGTGAACGCTACACCCCTCCTTATAAATCTTCTCCGAGACTTGTTGTCACCACTTCATCAGGCTGAGCAGGGCGACCTTGGAGAGCAGACTCTGCTTGAGGAACTGGGGGCCCAAACCCACATTACTGTGACAACGCTGCGCGAGGCGGTGGCGCGCCAGCTCGAAGCCTTTGAACAGCAGCGGCCTACCTCAAGTGCTGAGGAGCTTGCAGTCAGCATCGATATGGCGAGAGCCAAACTCACAAAACTCGTCGATCTTGATGCTCTAGTGCAGAAAGTCGACACCGCACGTGACACAAAGAAGCGAGCATCCGAGCGTCTCAGCACCGCAGCGGCAAACCTACCTCCGACCACCGCACGGGCTCTAAATGACCTGCTCACCCAGCGTAATAACATAGATGATAGGGCCACCACACTACAAGGGCAGCATGCACGTTTGCAGCAGGCGAGGGAGCTCCTCGGCGGCGGCCAATCAGAAGATGCACTACTAGCAGAACTCCTGCGCCTTTGCGCATCGGCGGAAGTGGAGGCATCCCGTGTACGCCGCCGCCTGCAGGAAAAAGCTGAAGATCTAGATCGCGTCACCAAACGGCATGCCCTTGCCGAACAAGCGGCAACCCGTGCAACCAGAGTGGCTTCTGAACGTCTGATCCAAATTCACAGCGTTATCAAAGAACTTTCTCAGGCGGAGAACTCATGGATCCGCCGGATTTCACCTGGCATTGATGGACTTGAGAGGGCTACTCCACAAGTACAGGTGCAGGAACTGCAGAACATTCTTTCTGCGACAGAGTCGGCGCGTAATAGACTTGAACTCGCCATCAGTTCGGTGCAGGGTATAGCAGGAGCACTGAACAGGACGGTTGACCTTTTGGAGAAACAGGAGGGAACAACCGGAACATGGAATGACTCAGTACGCCTATGGCTGGGTGAAGAAGTACGTAGGTGGTTCGACAACGACAACGTTAAACAGGCACTCTTTGAATCTGGCAGCAGCATCTTCCTGGACCCGCTGACGATGATCGTATCGTGGAAAAATGGAGACGGTGCGGATCAGCGGCGACCCCTAGCCGCATTCTCTAGTGGCCAGCAAGCACTCGCCTTCACACGTGCACGAATGGCGCAGCTAGATCGAGAGCCTCCCCGGGCTTCCAATAGGCTAATCGCCCTAGATGAATTCGGATCAGTCATCGACAGGGACGCAATGGCGTACCTGGCGAAATATCTTACTGAACGGAGCGTTGGGAAGCCTAGCGAGCAAGTTGTGGTTATCCTGCCGCTTCGTGAAGGCACACTGGATCACAGCCGTAAAGAAGCTCCAGAGCGTGTCAAAAGTCTAGAGCTCCGGGGATATTTCGCCGAACCTCTGCTTCTAGAACAGGCTCGATAGTCCATGAATAACATTACACTTTTTGGTCTACCTACAGTGCTTGCTGATTTGGAGGCGGCACTTCTCATCGAGGATCTTACGCATCTCTGGCAGCTGACTTACTCTGAACTCCCAGGCGACCTGGAAGCGGACCTCTCCACGTGCAGGAAGTTTTTCGATCCGTCTCTGCGAGGATTTACACTCCGGCAACGTCTGTCGGATATAGAAACAACGCCGACCAGCGTGTACCAGCGTATGCATAAAAAGGGAGTGTCTCTTGTAGTTGATGTGGGCGAGAATCGGCTTATCGTTGGTGTTGAGGCTCGCCTTGCACTTGGCATACTGCGCAGCAAGAACCCAAATGAAGACCACGTGGTGATTGCTAAGCAAGAGGTCATGGAGGCAGAAGGTAGGGCGCTTCAGCTTTATCGCACCTGGTGCATGGGAAAGCTGATCCAGACTGTTGGCCTGAGCGCTGGCACGGGGAAGGAGGTTCTACAAGCTCCGTCAGTAGGCCTAGTGATAGCTCTCCTTATCAATCGATCCACAACACCTGAAACTGCCATCATTGACTACGGCGAGTCCTCTGAAGGCGCACTTATCGATCGAGCAATCCACCATGCGGCTATACGTTTCGCAGAGACGATCGCATCGGGCAGAAAGAAGTCTTCTTCAGAACATAAACTAACAGGTGGTTATATTCTCAGCGAAGCTCGTCGTCGGCTAGCCCATCGGCTAGTTACTGTCCCTCAACAAGAGGGGTCTGGCAGGTTGCTTTATGTGCCCGCACAATACCAAGATGAGGTAATCCGATTCATCGGCAAAGACCTTGCTCGCCGGCCGCAATTGACTGAGGCGAAGCTCAGAGATGGCATCGCTGAGCTCGTTAGATCCTTCCGTGCGATCGCCGAAGAACTTGCGTATCAATCCATGGTCCATGAACGTCCTGCGGACACGATCAAAGTCACCGACCGCATCGTATCCGCGTACGCGGATGCCCATGTGGAACAGGAAAGAGCCCAATAATGTTTGTCTAGGTTCGGCGGAAGAGCATCGCACGCTCGGTCAGCTCGATGTTGTGACGAGTCTGATTCTGCGCCCAACGCGCTCCACGCTTTCGCATGGTCACGTCTTTCTCTACTGTGAAGCCGTACTCTTCAGCAAGTTTACCGATGAGCGCGGGCGTGTCGACGTAGACACCATAGGGTGCGCTGTCTCCGATGAGCCATATGCTTAGAGCGTCCGGTTCAAGAGCTGCTGCCAAATTCTTCAGCACCTGAGCCATCGCTGCGAAATAGTCTGGTAGAACTTGGTCGTATTCCTTTCCTCTCGGCCTAGCAGCTCTTTCGTCCTTCAGCGCAGCGATTAGCGATGTAAGGTGGTCGCCGAAGGTTCCTACCTGGAGGAGCTGCTGGACCGCCGCTTGTGCAGCAGGAGCGCTGCTCTGTTGGGTCGTTGCGGTTACCATATCAACTCGAACAGTGGCACACATCTCCGCCCAACTCGACGCATAACCCCAGAAGTACAGTTCCAACCGTGTTGCGTCTGCGTAATCGAAGTTATTCAGGTATGGCGGTGACGAGATGCACCCCTGACCGAGTTGCTCTTCGAGTGACCACGTGTCAGGATTTCGCGAGTCGCCGGCAACGACTCGGGATAGGCCTGCGTCCGCATCGGACCTAATCGCGATATCTTCGCTGATCCAGTGAACTCTTACCAAAAACCTCGAGATAGGGTCGGAATGTATAGGCTTTCTCGCGGCTGCAGGACGTTGATATGGCCAGCCCACCTTTACAGCAGCGACGTCTCGAAGAGTAGCGAGTAGGGCCCATCTGAGATACGGCTCCCACTTGACTCGACTACCCTGTTTTATTTCGTCACGCAGTGCCGTCAACTCGGCCAGGACTGGCCCTGTAAACGACCTTACTACCAGGTCTGTTTCTGTACTTTGGAGTCTCTCTATTCGCCTTTTTGTGGCCACAGCTTTCGTTCGAACAATGTCGGCGATACGAGTGGCCTCGTTCCTTAACTCTGTCGGAGGCCCCGGCGCTGGCCTGAGCTTGAGGTTGGCGAGTTCGGCGACGAGAGGATGGGCTTCTATTCCAAAAAAGCGGAGATGGGCGCTCTGGCATCCCGTGCCTATAACGCCTGATCCCGCGAAAGGATCAAGGATCAGTGAGTCGGGGGACAGGTTCAAGGCCGAAAGTAGATGTGCTGCATAGTCAGAGGCAAACCCGGCAGGATACCGAAACCAGCGATCAAATGAGGCCTTAGAGCTGGTGCCATGGCTACGCCCGCGGCCTGACGGAGTCTCCAAGACCCGTACGGGGTCTGGGTGAGCGTCCAGGGCGGGTCCATGCTCGGAAGAGTGGATCTTGGGTAGCGTCACTAGGCTATTGCACCACGGCGGCGGTCATCATCGCCACGGAGCGCGTCGATTTTTTCGTTCACTGCACTAGAAGCGCGCTGAGAAGGTCACTGCGTGGTTGCCAAGTCCGCGCTTGCTTATAGTAGGTGACGAGGTCGCGTCGTGGTGTGAGGACTCGGTGCATGACCCTAGCTGCCGCTCCATCCAGGTCAGCAAGCCACTCAAGTGTCCGGTCCCGTTGCCGCCCGCTCTGGGTATGCATATCCGCAAGGAAGTACTGGAGGGCGACGTCTTCAGCATGGCCTAGTTCATTCCCCTCGACCAGCGTTTGAAGGATAGCGTGAACGCATCCAAGGGGGGCGTCAACATAGGAGCTGTCGCGATCTCCCCAACTGTTGACGATATGCCAAGCCATCTGCTGTGCCAAGATGGACGCTTGTCGAGGCTCCGATACTGTCCAGTTGTGCAACTTAGCTGACGGAACTAGCGCAAGGCTGTCGAGATATATGTCGGCATCGTCTGTGTGCCCGAGAGCGAAAGTTACCAGGGCGCTTAAATCCTCTCTGCTCCCCGACAGGATGCCTGCGAGAAGTGTCCTGGCTCGGTCGGAAGGGGGTTGATCCTTACTTTCGAAGACTTGCTGCAGAAGCGTGCGAACGTCGCTCAATGAGGCCGGCCGATCTTCCGGTTGTGGCGCTGCGCATGCCCGTATGAACTGGCGCCAGTGTTGATTCTTTCCATCGGGTAGATGGTAGATGCCATGGACAGGCCACTTGCCGCTGAGAAACCACTCGGCTAGCCGCCCGATGCTATAAATATCTACCTTTTTGCTTGATTGATATTTAGCGTCCACCATCAGCTCGGGTGCACTGAAGCCAGGCGTACCTACTCCTTGACCGGTTACGGTCAAGGGTGGCGATGAGCTGGTAGGGGGCCGCAGGACTAGGCCCCAGTCGGATATCACCCATCTGGGGCTTTGTGACTCAGGGACACTTATCAATAGGATGTTGTTCGGCGACAAATCTCTATGGATATGCTCCTGATTATGTGCTACATCAAGCGCTCTCGACACATCTACCAGCAGGCTTGCAAAATCGTCCTCACTTAGTTGTGAGCGGCGCGCGGTGAGGGTTCCTTCCGCCTGAGGCATTGTGTACCACTGATAGCCAGGGTCAAAGTCCCACACCGGCATGATGTTTGGATGAGCTAGATCTCGCTGCGCGTTTATCTCTCTATAGAGTCGAGCCAGCGCGTCGGGTGTCGAATTACATCTCTTCAACGCCACCCGCAATCCATCTTCTCGGCGGATGGCACCTCTAACCTCTGCGTATCCGCCTCGACCAAGGGTTTTAGGGGCCATCTTATAGAGTATCCGCGGGTCAACGCTGTCTCCACGCTGCATCATGAGATCAGCGTAGGTGGCGGGCCTCTCCCACGGCAGAGGCTTCGGGCTTGTAATCCGTTCGATACAGCTGCAGCGTCGGCTGCAGTCGGAGTGCCGGCATTGCGACTGCGGACTTCGGTACCCCAGTTCTGCGGCGGGGCCGATCGTCGCCGTGCCTCTCCGCCGTGGGTCGTTGAGTCACGTCACCAGGTGACCATGGCTGAGGTGCTGAACTGCCCACGACGGGCGAGGTGGTCGCTATCGGTCGACCTTGCTGACACGGATTTAACCCGGGGCCTGGACGACTTCAAGAGGGGAGTGGACAGGGATTGGGAGGCCGACATGCGCAATGAGCACGGCCCGGACGCGTACGCACGTTGATGGACAGCCTTGCCATGACTGCGGATAAGAAGGCGGCTTGGCGCCTGACGCCGTGACGATCGCTGACTTCGGTGCCCGCCATGCGGGGTAGGGCGATCGACGCCGAGGCCCTCCTTCGTCGGGCCCCGGCACCGGGGTGGCCATGGCAGAGATGACAGCAGTACTGACCGCAACGTCCCCGCACGGTGACGAACCCGCGCCATCGTCCACACGCACCTGACCCAGCCGAGCAGGGTGATTGTTCGGCCTGAAGCGGACGGTCAGGGCTCGACTGGATCGCTGGCATCGGGCGGATGAGGAGGACGGCTGACGAGGCGGACTGCTGTACAGCAGAGAATTACAGCAACAGGGCCGCACAGAGCCTCGTGCTGACGCCCGCCATCACACGTTTGATCAGGGAGGATGCCTTCACAGCTCCCGGCTGGCTCCCGTTTGCAAGCAGGCTCTCATGGCGGCAACGGTTCCGCTAGCAGTTCGAGATTGCTACACGTCGAGCTGCTGGACATCAACTGCCGCCGGAGCAAAGTCGAGAAGGGCTCGGCGGGCCTTCCGACCTCGGTCAGTTCGATCTTGTTCATCTGTAGCGCCGTGGATGTCCTCGGTTAACCGCAATGCCAACGATGCCAACCCATCGAGTTCATGGTTCGCTGTGACCAGCCGCAGCCTGAAGAGAGCGGCCGTCGCGTTGGCGCGCTGGCGGTAGGACTCATCTCGTGCAGTAGCGTACGCCGCGCTCTGGGAGTCTTCCTGTTGCCTATGCCATCGGTCGTTCTGGCTCTTCCGGAAGTCCGTAAGCGCGCCAGCGAAGGTGCTGTACGCCGCCAGACGTTCTTGCCACAGTCGCTTCTTCCCGCGCGGACTGGCGGGCCTGCTTGGCAGTCCTTATCTGGAAAACATATGTGGCGGTGGCTCCCAACAGCGTCCCCAAGATCGCTACAAGACTCGTTACCACGCTCTCCATCTGACCAGTGGATCACGCACACGTGCCGCCCGTCATGGGCTATCGCGTTCCGGTATTACCACCCTCCGTCATGATCTTGCTAACGCGGCTGCTAACACCGACCTTGGACTGCCCTGGACAACTATGGGCTTCCCGTTCGCCCGTTCGCTCGATGAGCTGGACCTTTGACTGCTCGTGTACGGACGTGGACGTTGTCGACCTTGCTACGGATCAGAAGGTTACGGGTTCGACTCCTGTCGGCCGCGCATCTGGTCAAAGGCCCTCCGGGATGATTCCGGAGGGCCTTTGGCGTACGGCAACGCAGCCGGGGCACAGCTGATCCCCCGCGAACAGCCCGTGCCGACGGGACGCCCGCCACTGAGGTGCCGGCGAGGCCCCTCGAAGGCTGTGGACCCGAGCCGCGGAAAAGGCCTGCTCAAGTCGCTCCCTGCCAGTCTCCAACAGCCCTCTTGGCCGAGATCGCAACGAGCCCTTTCGCTCTCACTATGAAAATTTCATAAGAATGCAGAAACTTTCTTGTCAAGGGTCCTTTAATGATCAATGATTGCCGAGTAAGGGAACTTAAGGCATAAGCACCAAGGGAGGCAGCCGTGAAAAAGAGTCACCGCGCCGCCAGGGCAGCGCTCGGCCTGACGGCAGGACTGGCCATCACCTTGGCCGGCAGCCCACCCGCGTCGGCGGCCACATGGGACCTCTGGGGGGAAAATCAAATCTGCATCCAACACCCCCACTCCCACTGGACATACTTCGTAGCCGCCATCGTCGGCAGCTGGTCGTCGACCGTTCACGTCACGCTGGAGGACCTGCCCCCCGGTGCGGTCGTCACCCATGCCGACGCGATTCCCCCCGGCTCGAACTACACCAGGCCCAACGGTTCGACAACGCTCAACGGCTGGGTCACCGCAGAGTTCGAGCCGCTGCCGATCGGCGTCTACACGGCGCAGTTGACGGCTTCGGACGGGACGCAGACTCTGTCCGACCCCGTCACCATCACCGTTAAGGAGCGCTGCCCCTGAAACGCGCATCCAAAAAATGTGCTCGGAACAGGGCAAGGGATTTGCTCTATTCGGTAGGTGTATCAGCCTTTGCATAGCGGCAAAAACACCGTCCGCGGCGCCCGATGGCTATGTAGGTGAATCCGAGAGCCAGATGTCAGTCAGTTTGAGAGCCATTTGGTGACCAACTGGGCCTGGAGTGTCGGTGAAAACGAGAGCCATGCCCCAGCAGGCGGGGCATGGCTCGGCTGGACCCGCTAGTCACGCAGGTGGCGCACGCGCTCCACCGCGCCGTCGCCGAGGTGCACGGGCCGGCACTCGCGCCGCCGCCGTCGACGAGCTGGACCTGGCGGGCTACCACCTGCTGCCCGCCACCCGCGCGGACCTGCTCACCCGCCTGGGCCGCACGGGCGTCCGGCGGACGGAGGCCGCGCGGAGGCCTGGCCGACGAGGCCGTGCAGGTGGGCGTAGGCGACCGCGTGGATCCGGTCGCGCAGGTGCAGTTTGCCGAGGATGCGCGACACGTGCGTCTTGACGGTCTCGTCGCCGATGCCGAGGCGGTCGGCGATCTCGGCGTTGCTGCGGGCCTCGGCCAGCAGCAACAACACCTCACGTTCCCGGGTGGTGAGAAGATCCAGGCCGGTCGGGGTGGGGGGCGGGGCGATGCCGTCGGCGAGGCGGGCGCTGAGGCGCCGGGTGACCGACGGGTCGATGAGGGTGTCGCCGCGGGCGGCCACCCGGATGGCTGCGATCAGTTCCTCCGGCGGCAGGCTCTTGAGCAGAAACCCGCCGGCTCCGGCCCGCAGTGCACGATGGACGTAGGTGTCCTGGTCGTAGGTGGTCAGCAGGATCACCTTGGTGGTGTTGGCGGGGTCGGCGAGTATCGCCTCCGTGGCGCGCAGGCCGTCCAGGCGCGGCATGCGGATGTCGATGATCGCCACGTCGGGACGCAGCCGCGACACTTCGTTGACCGCGCTCCGCCCGTCGGCAGCCTCCCCCACGCATACCAGGTCGGCCTGGGTGTCCAGGACGGCGCGCAGGCCGGAGCGGAACATGGCGTGGTCGTCGGCGATCAGGACGCGCAGGGTCACGAGGGGTCCAAGGGGAAGGTCACGGTGGTGATCCAGGTGTTGCCGTCGGGGGCGGGCCCGTAACTGGTCGACCCCGCGAACATGGTGACACGGTTGCGGATGCCCTGCAGGCCACGGTGAGGCGAGTCCGGCCGGGCGCGGATGGCGGGGGCGTTCGCGCCGAGGGGGTTGGAGGTGGCCACGGTGAGCCCCGCGCGGTCGTAGCGCAGTTCGACCTCCGCGACGCCGCCGGCGCCGTGCCGCAGGGCGTTGGCCAGCGTCTCCTGCACCACCCGATAGGCGGCGATGTCCAGTGACTCCGGCAGCCGGGACGGAACGCCGTGGACGCTCACCCGCGCCCGCAGGCCCACGGCGCACAGGGTGTCGAGCAGTTCGGGCAGGTTGTCCAGCCCGGGCTGGCTGTCCTCCTCGGCCGGGTTGCCGTGCAGGACATCCAGCAGGCGTCGCAGGTCGAGCATGGCGGCCCGGCTGGAGGTCTCCACGGCGGTCAGCGATGCCGTCAGGTCCTGAGCGCCGGCCGTCGTGGTGGCCCGCATCCGGGCCACCCCCGCGTGCATGCCGATCGCGCTGACGTGGTGCGAGATCACGTCGTGCAGGTCGCGGGCGATGTTGCTGCGCTCTTCGGCGATGGCCGCGGCCATCGCCTGCCGGGCTTCGGCCTGTTCCCGCTCGGAGCGCTGCTCCAATTCGGCGATGTAGGCGCGGCGCGCGGTGGTGTAACGCCCGACGAGCCAGGGCAGCAGGGCATCGCCCAGGACGTTGAGCAGGAACCGTCCCTGCTCGAAGGGCGCCCCGCCGAGGATCGGCCGCATGACCGCGCCCGCGGTCAGGCAGAGCAGGGACACCACCGCCGGCGCCCGGTTCAGCCAGGCGCCGACCCGGTAGGCGGAGATGAGCATGCCCGCCCTGTTCAGCAGGGGCACCGGGCTGGGCTCGGCGGGCCCTGCCTGACCGGCATGGGCGAACAGGACCGCGCCCGCCACCATGACGGCCGCCTGGGCGACGGCCACCACGCCCGACAGGCGCGGCGCGCCGGCCAGGGCCGCGTCCACCACGACGATCGCCGCCAGCACGGCCCAACTCCACACCGCCGGAGCGGGATCGTATTCCATGAACAGGGCGAAGGCCAGGACGTCCACCCCGAGGGTGACCGCGGCGATCATGATCGCCTGGCGGGTCAGCGACCCGCTGACGTCGCGGATGCGGACCGGCCCTGCCCCGCGCCCGCCACGCCCTTCGCTGCCGGACACCGGCACCCCTCCGTCCTGCGCCGCAACGGCCCGCGGCTACGTGGGCGGGCCACCATGATCACCCATAATGCCTGGTCATGCAGCATAGGTGAGTCCCCCGTCCGGGGGACCCGCATCCCCTGACACCGTGACGACAGCGGCAGGCGGGCATCCCTAGGCTGCCCGCACGATGAACGACACCGCAGCGCGCACGATGACGGGGCACGACAGCACGGCTCCTCCGCCACGCCGCCTCCGCGCCGTGCTCGCCGTCCTGCTGAGCGGCGTGACGCTGCTGCTCGTCCTGGGCCCGGTGGCCGAAGCGGACTCCGCCGACGGCGCGGACCTGCACGTCGCCCAGACGCTCGGCGATCGGGAGCTGACCGTCATCCTGCGCCGCGTCACCGATGTGCCCGGGCCGCTGCACGTGGACGTGATCACCCACACGGGCACGGCCGCCGGCCGGCTCGACCTGGCGGTGGTCCCCACCGGCGTCTCCGCCTCCGCGTCCGCCGGCTCGGCGTCGGGCACGACCGTCGACACCGCCGTGGTCACCTTGGGCAGCCGGCCCGGCACCTACTCCGCGGTGCTGGACGTCACCCGGGCCGGGCCGTGGGAGTTGTCGCTGCGCGACGAGAAGAGGACCGCGACGATCCCCTTCGTCGTGCCGAAGCAGGTGACCTCGCCGCCCGAGACCGCGGTGTACCTGGGGTTCAGCGGTGCCGGGCTGCTGGTCCTGGTCGCCGTCCTGGTCGCCGTGCGCGCGCGCCGCGGCTGGTGGACGCTGGTGCCGGGCGGCGCCCTGGTCGCCTGCCTGGCCGTGGCGGTCACCGGCGCGCTGCTGTCGTCCCGGCTGCCGCTGCCGCCGTCCCAGGGCGGGCAGGTCGACGCCACCATCGACGGCGTCACCGATCCCTATGCGCACGTGGAGCAGCAGGTGAGCAACTATTCCCGCCCGCCGGGCACGCTGCTGTTGTCGTCGTCCACCAACCGAGCGGGACAGGTGGCCGATCTGCGGCTCGCCCTCTCCGACGCCGCCACCGGCCTGCCCCTGGACGACATCGTCGTGCACGACGGGGCGCTGCTGCATCTGCTGGTCGTCAGCCCTTCGGGCCGGTTGCGGCATCTGCACCCGGTGCGGACCGGGACCGGCGTGTACGAGGTCCCGTTGTCGCTGCCCGAGGCCGGCCATTACGCGCTCTCCGCCGAGTTCGCCCGCCGGGGCGGCGGCGTCCAGCAGCTGCGCTCCGCCACCGGCATCGACGCGGTATCGGCCGCCCCCGCGCGGACGGAACCGGGCGGTCTCCAGGTGGGCACCGATCCGCGGACGGTGGCCGGCGTAAAGGTGCGGCTCACGGCGTCCTCGCTGGTGGCGGGCGAGACGGCCGTGCTGACCGCCCGCGTGGGCGACACCGCGACCCTGCAGCCCTGGCTCGGCATGATCGGGCACCTGATCGTCGTCGGCCCGCTCTCTCCTACGGCGGCGGCGGGGACGGGGACGCAGGGTGCCCAGGTCTGGGCCCACTCCCACTCCATGGGCGCGTTGCCGGACGGCCCTCACGAGATGAGCGATCCGGCGGGCACGGGGCACGCGACGCATTCATCCGCCCATGACATGGACGCGGGCATGCCCGGGATGAGCGGACTGACCTCCGTCAACGGCGACAGCACCGCCGACGAGACCGTGGCCGCCTACGGCCCCGACGTCTCCTTCGTCTACACCTTCCCGGCGGCCGGCCACTACCGGGTCTGGATCCAGGCCGAACGCGGCAACACCATCCTGACCGTCCCGTATCTGCTCCACGTCACCGGCGCCGCGGATAAGACGCCATGAGCCGGCGGTTCCTGGTCGCCGCGGTGCTCCTGGCGGGAACCCTGCTCACCGCGTTGTCGGTGCGTGCCCTGTGGGCGCCGTGGTCCGGCACGGCGCAGCCCGCCTCGGATGCCCCGCCCGGTGCGGCGACGCTCACCGGCGGCACCGCCCGCGAGACGGTGACACTGACGGTCTCCACGCCGGTCACCGGCACCACGGCTGTCGACGTCCGGCTCGTGCCGCGCGACGCGGCGGCGACCGGCGGGGCCCCACCGGTGGTCACGGTCTCTGCGGTGCTGCCCACCGCAGGTCACGCGGTACCGGACCACCCCGCTGCGCGGACCGTGGACGGCCGTTACCACGTGGCGGACCTTCCGCTGATGATGCCGGGCCGCTGGCAGGTCGTCGTCGCCGTCGACGGCGACGGCCGCCACGACCGGCTCGTCTTCCCGCTCACCGTCCCCCGTTGATCCCCCCGAAAGGCATGAGCCTGATGGCCCCTGTCCCCGCATCCACGTCCCGGCAGGCGGCCCCGGCCGGCGCGTACACCGTGCTGGCCGGCACCCTGTTGTCGCTGGTCGGCATCAACTGGGACGTGCAATGGCACGTCGACGTCGGCCCGGACACCTTCTTCACCCTGCCCCACCTCCTGCTGTACTCAGGAAGCGCCGTCGCCGGCGTCGCCAGCCTGGTGATGGTGCTGCGCGCCACCTCCGCGCAGCGGGCCGGGCACCCGCCCGATCCCACGGTCGGCGGCAGCCCGGTCCGGGTTCTCGGCGGCACGTTCACCGCGCCCCTGGGTTACCTCGTCGCCGGGATCGGCGGCGCGTTGTTCCTGCTGTACGGCCTGCTCGACCTGTGGTGGCACTCCCTGTACGGCTTCGACGCCGTCCTGGACTCCCCGCCCCACGTCGCCCTGTTCATCTCCATCAGCCTGACCATGCTCGGCAGCGTCATCGTCTTCGCCGCCGCCCGCGCACGACGGTGGGGGCAGATCGGGCTCATCACCAGCATCCCTGTGCTGATCATGTTCACTCCCCTCACCACGAGCGCCTTCAACAGGCTGGGTCTGCCCGTCAGCCCTCAGCTCGCGAGCAGCGTCTTCTTCGCCGTTTGTTTCGTCCTGATGGGCGCGATGACGCTGCGCCGCTCGCGGGTGGCCGTGTCCATCGCGGTCGTCCTCGGCCTCATGCAGCTGTTCCTCTGGTGGTTCGCGCCGTGGGCGGCGCGGGTTTACGCGGACTACGTGCGCTTGCCGCTGCGCGACAACCTCCTGGACGTCCCGCCGCAGTTGCCCTCGGGCATCCCGATGTTCCTGCTCGCCGCGGCCCTGGTGATCGAAGGGCTGCTCCGGCTCGGACGCGGGCGCGGCTGGCCGGCCCGCTGGCTGCCCCAGCTCACCGGCGCGGCCGGCGGCCTGGTGGTGAGCCTGTCGATGCTCGTGCAGACGTCGCTGCTGCGCGCGGGAGGGCCGATGGGCCGGCCCGCCACCTCCGTGACCTCGGTGGTGGCCAACGTGCTCCTCGGGCTGGCACTTGGCGCGCTGGCCGGGTTCCTCGCCGCCCGCTTCGCGGTCCTGCTGCACCTCAACGCTCCCGCCCCGGCCCTCGACCAGGAAGGACGCTGAACCGATGCGTCTCAGAACGCTCCTCGCGCCCTGCGTCGTCGGCGCGGTCGTGCTCCTCGCCTCCCCGGCCGCTCAAGCCGAGCCCGAGCCGGAGCAGGCGTACGCGCCGGTCGGGGTCGTCCACACCGAGCGGGTGCAGGCCGGCCCCTACCACCTGACCGTTGGCTTCTCCACCTGGCCGCTGCGCGCCATGCAGTCGCTGGACTTCACCTTCGTCCCCGACGGAGGGCTGACCGGCAAGTCCGGCACCCTCAGCATGACCGGCCCCGGCATGAAGCAAGGGATGCGCAGGACGAGCCCGCTGTCCCGCCACCCACGCAAACGGGACGTCTGGGGCCTGGACATCCACGCCCTGCCCACGGCCGGGCCGTGGAGCTTCACCTTCACTGTGAACGGCCCGCAAGGCCAGGGCACGGCCACGCTCGCCGATGTCACCGTGCTGGAGCAGCCCGGCCCGCCGCTGGCACTGAGCTGGACGTTGTGCACGCTGCCCGTGCTCGGGCTGATCGCCTTCCTGGTCGCCGCCTGGCGACGGCACCGCCCGTCCCGCCGCCTCGCGACGCTGGGCCTCTGACAGCGCGGCGCACGCCCCGGCCAACCTCACAGGGCCATCTCTCAAGCAGAGGTCAGGTGGCCCCCGGCAGCGCGAGCGCGTCCGATTGCGACACCCGGCGGCCGGGCCGGGTCGCTTTTGACCCTGCTCGCAGGCCAGATGCAGCTTGGTGGTCCAGCCGCCGCGGGAACGGCCCAGCGCATGATCGGCCGGTTCTAGACGCTCGCCGCCGGGCGGCTCGGCCTGCAGATCCCTCTTTTACGCGCACCGGCGGCGTGCTGGTGCGCGCGGGTGATGGTGGAATCCACGCTGACGTTCCGGTGATGTGCCCGGCCGCATCGGCCATCGCCTGCAACGCGGTCAAGATCCGCTGCCAGGTCCCGTTGCGCTGCAACCGTCGAAACAGCGCATAGACCGCCGACCAGGATCCGTGGCAGGCGGGCACGTAGCGCCACGGGGCGCCGACTCGCACCTGCCAGCGGATCCCGTCGATCAACTGCCGCTTGCCGAACAGCGATGGCCGTCCCGGCCGCTTGGGCGCAGGTAGCAACGGCTCCAGCACCGCCCACTGCTCATCGGGTCGGGTCGAACCGTCTCGTCACCGCTAGGGTGGCCACGAGGTCTCCGGTATTCAGGTTTGTCTTGGTCGACCAACCACCTACCGGAGACCACACTCATTTGTCGATCTAGGACGTCCCGGAGCCCATCAGGGCCTGTCCCACCACCCGCAACGGACTGCCAGCTCAACGTAGCTCACCCGTGATGATCCACAAATGGCCGAACGGGTCACGGATGCGGCCCGAGCGCTTACCGTATGGCCGGTTCTCGATCGGCACGACCACCTCGGCGCCGTGGGCGATCATGCGTTCGCCGACCGTGTCCGGATCGTCGACCTCGGCCTCGAGGAGAACCGCGGATCCCCCGAGATCGTCGGGTGACAGCCATCCCCACGATGAGACGGCCGGCGAGACCCGGAAGGACGACCCGCCGAGGCGATGATCAACGACGCTGGGTCGGCCGTCTTCATTCCGGGGAGCACTGAACACCAGCTCAGCGCCAAGGGTGACCTGGTAGAACGCCGACGCACGCTCCGGGTCGGGCACGACGAGACGGGGAGAAAGATGAATATCAGGCGTCATGGGCCCATCGTCGGGTCGGACGGAGCCAGGGGTCTTGAAGATTTGGGAACGCCCCATACGTCCGCCGTCATCTGGACGCACCCCTTGGCCTGGTGGCCTCGCGATGGACCCTACGCGGCCAGTCCCTCGGCATATAGCCACTCCGTCGGCGTACAGTCGGCCATGGCCCGCCATTCCCGGGTGAAGTGCGCCTGGTCGGCGAATCCCGACGCAGCTGCCACTGCCGCCAGGCTGACCGTCCCGGTACGGGCGGCGGCCACGAGCCTGCCACGTGCGGCCTCGAACCTAAGGAGCCGCTGGTACTCCTTCGGCGTCACCCCCAACGCGGTGCGAACCGTACCGCTCAAGTGACGCCGGGAGCACCCCAGAAACCGAGCCGCCTCCTGCACCCGGGAGGTCCCGGACAGTGCCGCCAACGTGGCCCGCAGTTCCTGGCCGCCGGTGTTCACCTCGTGCCGGGCCAGTCCGGCGATCAAGGCGCCTTCGACGAGGGCCCGACGTTGCGGCCATGACCGGCAGGCCGCCAGTTGCTCCGGCAGGTACGCCATCGGCGGGGCCACGTCGGCGAGCTCAGCGACGTGCCCGGACAGCGCCGACGCCGGGATCCCCAGCAGCGCACCGGCACCCAGCGGGCTGAGTGTCAGCCACACACCGCGCGTGCCGCCCTCCTGCCTCAACTCGGCCGCGTCCAGGTGAAGCCCGGCGACGACGGCCCGGAACCGTTTCCGTGAGCCGGGCCGCGCGAGCCACGCGATCTCCAACGAGTCCGTCTCCGGAATCGTGATCGACATCGTGGACGAGGGCAGCCCGCGATGAACGCCGACCGAACCCGGGCCGAGCTCGTAGGCGCTCAGTGTCGCCACGAACGGCGCTAGAGCCGCCGACCTCTGATGAACAGGCACGATGGTCACTCCTTCACCGTACGGCGGTCCGGCGATGCGACCGACGTCTCCGCCCCCAGCCACGATCCTCATCGCTGCCATCAACGAATGGCTCTGACCGATTTCGATACAGGACCTAGAGGCGACCTTCACCACGATCACCCCGGCCCCAGCTCCGACCTCGGCTTGAACGCTGCCAATGACCAGGTCGGCCAGCTGTGGAAACACCGAACCTGCAAGATCCTTTACGTCACACCGGCGTCACGCTGACACAGCACGCCGCGATAACCATGAACCGACACGAAGTATCACGGTCCGTCACCACCGAAAGTGGGCCAGAGCCGAAAACCGTACCGTCCCCGATCCGGACCGTCACGTCCCCGAAGTCGACCTCTGCTTCCACTCCCGGCAGATGTGACTGCGGGATGAACGCCTCCGGCGGATCGCGGCCCGCCGCTGGGCGACATAGGCGCGAACCATCTGATACGACACCTCGGCCGCCTGGTGCTCATCCACCAGGCGCGTGAAGATCCGTTTGGCCGTGTGCCGCTGCTTGCGCGGAGCGTCCAAATCCGCCCGCAGCATGTCGTCGATCAACGGCTTAAACGCATCCAGCCGACTCGCCTCGCGGTGCCATCTGCTTCCTCGGTTCCGGCCACGGCTGCCGCAAGGCCGCAGCCACCGTGTTCCGGCTCACCCGGTACTTGATCGCGATCTGACGACCCGAGAGGCCATCCCGAGAATCCCGGCGAATCGCCCCGAAAACCTCAGCCTTGGACTTCGGGTGCATCACCAGCGTCTCCTCACGCGGAGTAACGCATCGATGCTCCCACCGTTATTCCTCAGGTGGCTCCCGAATTCACCAACACGACCCCGGCCCTCTCGGGCGGCACAGAGCCACTGACTGACATCTGGCTCCCCGTTTCACCTACAGAGCCAGCCCGATTTGGTCGCGGACGGTGGATCACTTCGCCGCTGATTAGGCAGGACGAAGAACACCTGCACGGTCATGGCGGAGCGGGCAGCGACGCAACCGGGCCAGGATCTTCCAGGTCTTCACCCCTGTGGCGGTCAGCGCTTCGATCAGGCCGGCGACGCGGGCCGCGGTCAGGTCATGCGGGGCGCCCGTTGCGGAATGACCCAGCAGAGCTGAGCGTGCTCTGGCTCCGGCACGCGAAAAGGTCAGAGGACACATGCCTAGGTCCAAGGCTGTAGGGTCTCTCGTTCGCGGGACCGAGGTGCGTGTCGGCGATCGCCACTAGCGTCCACTGTCATGAATGACACCGGGACGTTGGAAGAAGCGTACGGGCGGCTGCACAGGACGGGCCCCGAGTTCGACGGATGGCTGTCCAACCACGGTCCGATGGCGGTCGAATCCATGGTCAGACACGGATACAGCCGTGAAGTGCACCGTTGGCTCGACACATACGTCGGCCGCCTGGACGAGCTTCCACGCGGCATCTCGCCGATCGGCGCCGAGGATTGGCGCGACGCGCTCGGCGACCCGAACCGTCTCGGCGACTGGCTGACGTACTTCGACAGGGAGCTGAGGGGGCAGCCGTGGCGTGCCGTACTGGAAACCTGGTGGCCGCGATTGCTGCCCGGTATCGCGGCCGGAGCCACCCACGGGGTGATTCGCACGGGGCATGCGATCCATGCGTTGTTGCGGCAGCAGGACGAGAGGCGTCTTGCCGAACTGGGCCAGGCACTCGGTTACTGGGCAGCGCGCTGGCAGGCCATCGCGGGCGTCGACGCGCCGTCCGGCACCGCCGGGCCGGAGCGCGCCTTCGCCGGGATCCACCGCGTGCCGGACCAGAGCAAGGGCATCAACCATCGCCTCGAACAGCTGGCTGACATCACCGAGTGGGGCTCTTCGCTCGCCGCGCTCAAACCGGCCGCCGACGCCGAGCAAGCTCGTGCGCACCTCACCGGGCTCGCGGACGCGGCGACCCTGCGTTACGCCGCTCACGCGCACGGCAATCCCATCATGCTGGTCCACACCGCGACGGCGCCGACAGCCGTGCTACGGGCTCTACCCGCGTTGCCTGCCGGTGTATGGGGCGCCAGCCTCAACGCGGCGTGGGCGGCAGGCGCCGCGGTGACCGCCGCCTACGCCCCGGGCGAACCCGCGCCCCGCCGGGATCTGCCTGTTGTCCCCGGATCGGCGGAGGAGGTGTTCGAACTCGCCGTCCGGCACGGGGATGAGCACGTGATCAAGCTCGCCGACACGGCCCTGGACGTCTACCACCGCACCAACGATCCCGATGCCCTCGCCGCGGTGGTCCGCGCGGCCGCTCTGATCAAACCCTTCTTCTCCTGAACCGGGGAGCCGCCGGCCCGTGTAATGCGCTCAACCGGATCGAAAGCAAAGATAAATCGACGCACACTACCGTAGCCATGAAAACACAACGGCATCACAGGGGGAATTCAGCTCATGAATCTGCCGAGATCAACGGCTGTCGCGCTGGCAGCTGTCGCGATGATCGGGCCGCTCCTGTCGACGGCCTCGCCGGCGGCGGCGCAGTCGGTGAGCGCATGGAACTGCACCAGCCTCAGCGGTTCCGGCGAATCGACCGATGACAAGGGCGGCCGAGATGTATGGGCCGAGTGCCACAAGGGCAGCGAGTGGGTGCGGGCGTATTTCCGGGCATACGACGAGAGGTTGGAGCTCGAAGACCACCACGGCAGCGACCCCAACAGCGTGGTGGCCTACCTGACCGTGGCAGGCTCGGGAACAGCGAGGTTCGAGGGCGCGGGCGACCGGGACCTGAGCTACGACGAAGGCAAGGCGGTCTCCGTAAAAGTGTGCACCTCCAGCTCGTCGACAAAGGTCTGCCACACGGAGCACGGGGGAAAGACCTGACTGAAGCGATAAGCGCCCAGCCTTGGCGTGTGTTCTCGGATAGTGACACCTTGGGGGATCGGCGCGAGTCACGCGTTTGTCACGTATTCGAAACGCACGCCATGCCCCCTGTCGGCTTCTAAGGAAAGCGCGGCAGTACGCTTTTTACGTCAGGCACCAGAGGCATTCCCCGGCTCCGTCGACCACCGTCTGACCTGGGCTCGCTGTGCGTGATCTACGGAGATCAGTCGACGATCGGAGATGGTGAGTGCCGGCAAGTCTCGCGCGGCTTGTGCTGTCGTTCCTGGATCAGGAGCTGGTTCTCGACCGGGGAAATGCGAATGCGGAGGCTCGGGGCAATCTGATGGCGTTCGGCTTCGCCCCGGAGGGCTTCGACGCCGGGTCCGTGGAGCGGGCTCTCGTCGCGGCTCGGTGCCCGGTTCGCTGATGTCGCCGGCCCGGTGACGTTCTATGCCTGGTACGACGAGCAGGCCGGCCAGCTACGGTGTTCGGCGGCCTCTGTCGAGCCGAGTGGTCTGCCGTTCCGGGGCAGGTTTCGGCCTGTGGACAGTCCCGCACCGGTGCTCGCACTGATGGCCGCGGACACACTGCCGGGTGTGGTGCCGTGGACTGATCTGCGGGAGGTCACCGCCGAGGAGGACGCCGGCCCGGACGAGCAGACCGAGCACACCTTCCCGGTATTTGCCGTGCAGCTCACCCGGTGAAGTGGGTCGCATCTCGTGAAGTGGTGTGCGGCAGTAACGTACACGGGTTCGGCCTTGTCGGCCGCGCGCAGCTGAAAGGCCCGCCACCAGGACATCCTGGAGCGGGCCTTCTCGTGTTTGTCAGGACGATCTCGAGGTCTTGCCAACGCCCGGCTCCTGATCGTTGTGCGGCTGAGCGAAGGCACCCGCCGCTGGGGCTTCCGCGGTGCGATCACGTGAACCCGAAGGCGCGATCGAGGGTCGGCGTGGCCGAATCGGTCGGCGGCGGCATCCCGCTGCGGCGCGAAGGCGACCTCTTCGAGCTCACGGCCGCGGACGCCGTGGCCGGCAGGAGCGGCACGTCAGGTCGTGAGGGCGGCCGCAGCTTCCCGGTAGATGACGTCCGGGTCCTCGGACAGCCAAGCCTTCACCTGGCGGCTCCAGTCGTCGGCGAGGACCTCGGGCCGGTGCGCCTCGATCCCGTCGAGGGCCGCCGCGACGATCACCTCGGGGGCGCTCTTGTCGCCCTCGTACCAGGCCATCATGTCGGTGTCGGCAGCGCGCGAAGGCGCGGATCATGTTCAGGGTGCCGTAGAAGTGGGTGTCCATCTCGCGGCGAATCGTGTCCAGGTCCCCGGCGACCAGATTTGCTCCGCTCGAGATGCCCGCGTTGTTGATGACGATCTTGACGTCAGGTGCCGCTGCCGCCGCAGCGGCGATCGATTCCGGATCGGTGATGTCCAGGCGCAGCGGGACGACCCCCGGTACGTCGACGAGGTCGGGCCGGCGGGCCGTGGCGTACACCTTGCCGGCGCCGCGGTCGAGGAGGGACAGGACGAATTGCCGGCCCAGGCCCCGGTTGGCCCCGGTGACCAGCACATGTGCTCCGTTGATCTGCATGCGGATACGCTAGAACCTCACATCCATGTCAGAGGCAAGTCCTGTGATGGATGTCACGGCGCGAGCGGAGCCGTCATGGAGTCATCGGCCAGGGCAAAGTCCGACGGGGACAAAGGCTCGATCGGTGCGCTCGTCTTCATGGTCGTTCTTGTCGCGCTTGTTGTCGGCGGGTTCGGCTGGATAGTGCACCGCAACTCGCAATGGGAGCAGATGCAACGCCGTGAGGCTGAGGGCCGCGTGCAGGAAACGGCGGCCGAGGTTTTCCGGGAATTCTCAGCGCTACCGGCGTCGGCCTCGAAGGGGAACTTCCACGATGTCCTGGCCGGACGCGGGGTCGACCTCACGGCCTACAGCGCTCGGACCGATCGCACCGATGTGGTGATCAGAATCCACGCGTACGCCGATACACAGCATGGCCGGCTCGCCCACCTGCGGAAATGCTTCGCCTACACCCTCATGTTCTCGGATGCGGCCAAGTCGTCGTATCGGAGCGTGGCATGCGGGCCCGGATGGAGCGTCTGGGACTTGGCGACGTGACCTTCACGCTTGTTGCCGCTCCAGAATGCGGCATGTCGGTGGAATCAGCCGAGTTGTTCGGTCAGCCGTTCCAGGCCACCCTTGATGAGCTGCGCATATTCGTCGTCGCCGAGCGCGCCGATCGTGGCCTGTGCGTGCTCGAGGTGCTCGCGGGCGCGGTCGAGATCGCCCAGCTTGCGGTAGCACTCGCCCAGGTTGAGGTGCAACGACGGGTAGAGGCCGGCCACCGGAAACGCCACCCCGGCGTGCGCCACCCGCTCATCGGTGATCGAATCGGCGGCGGCGAGCGCTCGCAGGTCCCACAGCAGCTCCTGCTGCACGTCGTCCTGCACGTCGGCCATCGAGTGGGCGAGGACGCAGATGTGCAGCGGGTCGCCCTGCTCGCCGCCGATGTCATCCCAGATCTGTGCGAACAGGTCGCGGGCGGCCTCACGCTGGCCTTGGTGGTGGTGCAGCTCCACCCCCTGGCCGATCCTGGTGAGCGTGGGGTCGGTGATCACGGTCACTCCTTGATCGGCGGGATGCGAACGTACATTGAATCATTTCACCGTTGACCCCGAGGGGAACTCCTCGATGCCGAGCACCAGCAGCAGCTCAAGCCGCTCGCGCGTCTCGGCGTCCGCGGGGGTGAGCACCAGCAGCTGCTGACCCTGATCGGGAGTGACCAGGGTCTCGCAGTCCATGGTCAGCCGGCCGACTCTCGCGTGCAGCACGGTCTTGCGGTCGGCGCGCCGGACCGCCACCTCGTGCTCGGCCCAGAGCCGGCGGAAGTCGGCGCTCGCGGCCTGCAAACGGTCGACGAGCCCCTCGACCACCGGGTCGCCGGACCGGCGGCCGGCGACCGCACGCAGATCGGCCACCAGCTGGCGGGTCTGGTGGTCGTGCTCCTCGGACGGGTAAGTGGCTCGAGAGGCGGGCTCGGTGAACCAGCGGTACACGACGTAGCGCCGGTCGCCGGAGAAGCCGGTGTGGTCGCCTGTCAGCAGGAGGGCCGCCCGGTTCTGGGCGAGAACCTCGCTCAGGTCGGACAGCACCATGGCCGGGGTGTCACCGAGCAGGTTGAGCATGCGCATCAGGCCGGCGCGGGCCAGGCGGGCCACCCCGTCGGCGGGCGGTGGCCGGTGGCCGGCCAGGTGGAACAGATGGTCGCGCTCGTCGTCGGACAGGCGCAACGCCCGGGCCAGCGCGCCGAGCAGCTGGGTCGACGGCTGGCTGCTGCGGCCCTGCTCGAGGCGTACGACATAGTCCACCGACATGCCGGCGAGCATCGCCACCTCTTCCCGGCGCAGGCCGGCGGTGCGGCGGCGAGGGCTGTCGGCCAGACCCACCTCCGCCGGCCGGATCGCCTCGCGGCGGCGGCGGAGGAAGTCGGCGAGCTGGTCACGTTGCATGCCTTCATCCTGCCTCGCGGGGCATCGGCCGAGCCAGGGAGCGGCTCTCCCATGATGAACGCTCCGCTTTCGCGCCTGCCTGCCCGGGCACAGCATGGTGGCGACATCGACAACGAGGGGTGAATGTGATGCAGCGACGAACCCTGGGCCGCACAGGTCCGGCCGTTTCCGCGCTGGGCCTGGGTGCGATGGGGATGTCGGACGCTTACGGCGCAACCGACCGGGCCGAGAGCATCGCGACGGTGCACGCCGCGCTGGACAGCGGCGTCACGCTGATCGACACCGGCGACTTCTACGCCATGGGCCACAACGAGATGCTGCTCGCCGAGGCGCTGCGCGGCCGGGACCGCGACAGCTACCAGCTGAGCGTCAAGTTCGGCGCCCTGCGGGGGCCAGGCCGCGAGTTCGGCGGGCAGGACAACCGTCCCGAGGCGGTCAAGAACTTCCTGGCCTACTCGCTGACCCGGCTGGGCACCGACCACATCGACGTCTACCGCCCCGCCCGCCTGGACCCGGCGGTGCCGATCGAGGAGACGGTGGGCGCGATCAAGGACATGGTCGACGCGGGATACGTACGGCACATCGGCCTGTCGGAGGTCGATGCGGCGACGATCCGCCGGGCGCACGCCGTGCACCCGATCGCCGACCTGCAGATCGAGTACTCACTGATCTCCCGCGCGGTGGAGGCGGACGTCCTGCCCACGCTGCGGGAGCTCGGCATCGGCCTGACCGCCTACGGCGTGCTCAGCCGCGGCCTCATCTCGGGGCACTGGTCCGCCGACCGCGCCGCCGGCCCCGGCGACGTGCGCGGCTTCAGCCCGCGCTTCTCCGGCGAGAACGTGGAGCACAACCTCGCCCTCGTGGAGGCCCTGCGCCAGGTCGCCGAGGCGAAGGGCTGCACCGTCGCCCAGCTGGCCATCGCCTGGGTGGCCGCGCGGGGCGAGGACATCGTGCCGCTGGTCGGCGCCCGTACGCGGGAGCGGCTGGCCGAGGCGCTGCCCGCGATGGACCTGCGCCTCACCGCGGACGACCTCGCGGAGATCGAGAAGGCGGTGCCGCCGAACGCGGCCCGCGGCGACCGGTACCCGTCCGCGTTCATGGCCGACCTCGGCGTGGGCAACTGAACAGTCCGGCGGCGGTCACGCGGGGAAGTCCAGGCGGTAGAAGACGGCCATCCTGCGCATGAACGGCAGCGCTCTCGCCACCGCGACCAGCGCGCGGTAGCTGGGCTTGAGCCTTTCGTATCCCGGCAGGTCGAACGCGCTCAGTTCGGTGACGACGCGTAACCGGGGGTCGATGGCCTCGAGGTCGGCACGGTTGTCCACTCCCCAGTGCAGGGTCGCGCCGGCGAGCCGGACCACCCGGTTGATCTTCTGCCACTTGATGCCGCGCCTGCTGAACGCGTCGAACACGAACCGGCCGGAGGGGAACCGGTCGATGATCGCGCGGAACAGCGCGTGGCCTTCTCCCTCTTCGAGGTACATGGTCAGGCCCTCGGCGACGACCAGTACGGGAAGGTCGCCCTCCACCCGGTCGAGCCAGGCCAGGTCGGTGACCGACGAGGGGATCACGGTGTGGTGGTCGCGTGCCGGGTAGAGGCGCTCGCGCAGGTCGATGACCTCCGGGAAGTCCACGTCGTACCAGTGCACGCCCGGCCCGGGGTCGACGCGGTGGACCCGGGTGTCCATGCCGCACCCCAGGTGCAGCACGATCGCCTCCGGATGCTCGGCGAGGAAGTCGCGCGTCCAGTCGTCCAGGTGTCTGGCGCGCATGGCGACGGTCACGGCGTCGCCGCGCCTCAGTCCGACTTTCGTGAAGTCGGTGTCGATGGCGCGCATCGCTTCGAGCGCCATCGTGTCGCCCAGGATGGGGGTGGGGGATTCGGCGTCCACGGCCCGGCCGTACAGAGTGGCGAGCATCGTCGCCTTCTCGCCACTCAGCTGCACCTTCTGCATGGACGTCAGGCTACGCCCCTCGGTGTACGCGGACGGAGTGGTCGAAGAGCTCGCGCAGCGCGCCGAGGTCGACGTCGGACAACCGCTTCAGGTAGAGGCATCCCTTGCCCGCCTTGTACGGCCCGAGGCGGGCGAGCGCCGCGGGACAGCGGTCCTCGTACCCGGCGACCAGGTAGACGACCAGGTGCGCCTTGCGCGGGGAGAAGCCGGTCAGGGGCGCGTCTCCCTCGTGGCCGCTGGCGTAGCGGTAGTGATAGGCGCCGAACCCGACGATGCTCGTGCCCCACATCGCCGGCGGCTCCCCGGTGATCTCCGCCATGAGCGAGGACACCTGCTCGGCGTCCGCTCGCCGGGTCTCGACCGGCACCGCGGCCAGGAACTCCTCGACCGATGCGCCGGTGGGGCTCATGGCGGGTGCCTTCTTCGGCGCTGGACTCGTGAGGACATCATCCTCCACGTGGTCGCCGCGCGGGGCGCCGGTCAGGTCCCCGCGCGGGACCGGGTGTCAGGACAGGCGGCCCTTGCGGCGCAGGTATTCGGGGTTCTCGACGGCGCGGGCCATCGTCTCGATGGCCAGCTGGGCGCCGAGCTGGGAGGTGACGTTGGAGGCCACGTCCAGCATCGGGTTGATCTCCACGACGTCGAAGCCGACGAGCTCGTGCTCGCGGACGATCGCGAAGATCGTCTGGCGGAGTTCCTCGTACGACATGCCGTCCGCCTCGGCGGAGGCGCATCCGGGCACGAGCGGCATGTCGAGCACGTCGATGTCGACGCTGACGTACACCTTCCTGCCCTTGGGCAGGGTCGCGAGCACGTCGTCGATGCCGGCCTTCCTGAAGCCCTTCATGGTGAACACGTCGTTGCCGTTGGCGCGGCTCTCGGCGAGGTCGTCCTGGGCGGCCCGCATGCCGCGGCTGCCGATCTGGACGATCTTCTCGACGTTCGGCAGCTTCCCGATCTTGAGCATGGGGCTGCCGTTGCCGTATTCGGCGCCGTGGATGAAGGGCCGGTAGTCGAGGTGCGCGTCGAAGTGGACGACGCAGATCGGCTCCTCGTAGGCCCGCACCACGCCGTAGGTGACCGAGTGCTCGCCGCCGAGGACGATGGGGACGGCTCCGGCCTCCAGGATCTGGGCGGTGTTGCGGGTGATGTTCTTGAAGGTCTGCTCGGGGTTGGAGTAGATGATGTCGACGTCGCCGCAGTCCACGATGCGCTGGTTCGCGGTTTCGTACTCGAGGAAGCGCCTGTCCTCCTCAATGTCGAAATATCCGGACCTGGCCTGCATGCGGCCGTAGCCGGCGTACCGTACCGACTGCTCCCGGATCGCCCGCGGTGCCATCCGCGCGCCCGGGTACCAGGGAGAGCCCTCGTCGTTGGGCACCCCCAGGATGGCCAGGTCGGCATCCAGCTGGGAGAGGTCGCTCACGATGGGCGACCGCTGGAAGCTCGGGATGCCAACGAACGGAAGGTTGAGCCGTAGATCCGACATAGTGCGTGATTTTCCTTCTTGTAGGTGATGCGTCAGGCATCCAGCCGCAGCTCAAGACGGCGAGCGACGCGGCTGAGGCCATAGTTGAGCAGGAAGTAGCAGACGGCGGCGAAGCCGAGCACCGCGAACGGCTCGGTCAGCAGCCGGGAGTTGGTGACCTCGACCCGGTGGAAGAACTCGAAGACCCCGATGATCGAGACCAGCGAGGTGTCCTTGATCAGCTTGATGAACTCCGACACCAGTGCCGGGGCCATGCGGCGCAGCGCCTGGGGCAGCACCACGTCACGCATCGTGCTCGCCTGGGACAGGCCGGAGGCGCGCGCGGCCTCCCACTGCCCGGGCGGCACGGAGGCGATGCCGGCGTGGACGATCTCCGCCAGATAGGCGCTGGTGAACACGCCCAGCGCGACCACACCCGCCCAGAAGGGGGTCAGGTCGAACCCGAGGTCCGCCAGGACGAAATAGCAGTAGAGGATGAAAACGATCAGTGGCGCGCTGCGGATGAGCTGGATGTAGCCGATCGCCGGCCACCGGACGAGCCGCGAGCGGGCCGAGCGCATCGCGCCCGCCAGCACGCCGAGCACGGAGCTGAGCACGATGGCCAGCACCGCCAGCTTCGCCGTCTCCCAGAGCCCGGCCAGCATGAACGGCAGGTTGTCGATGATCGCGCCCATGGTCACGCCTCCAACGCCGGCGTTGGGGTGGCGGTCCTGGCGCCCGGCCGCATCTTGGTCAGCATTCCCCGGACGATCAGAGCCAGCAGCGCGGACTCGGCCAGGCAGATCACGATGAAGATGACGAGCGCAGCGGTGTAGGCCTCGAATGCGGCGAAGGTGGCCGACTCGATCTGCTGCGCCTGGAAGACCAGGTCGGTGACGCCGATGGCCATGACCACGGAGGTGTTCTTGGTGGCGCTGATGTACTGGTTGCCGATCGCGGGGAAGGCCAGCGCGAACGCCTGCGGCAACACCACCGCGCGCATCGCCGTCCAGTAGCCGAGGCCGCCGGCCCTGGCCGCCTCCAGCTGCCCTCTGGGCACCGACTGGATCCCGCTGCGCAGCGCCTCCGCCACGTACGCCGAGGTGTAGATCGTCAGGCCGAGCAGCCCGGCGAGGAACTGGTTGCTGTAGACCGGGTTCAGCGGCGCGGCAGCGGCCCTGACGAGGTCCAGGCTGAACATGCCGAAGCTCCAGAAGACCAGCTGCACGAGCAGCGGCACGTTGCGGAAGAACTCGACGTAGGCGGAGAGCAGCCAGCGCAGCGGCGCCAGCGCGGGCACCGTCGACACGCGGCCGAGCGCCACCAGCGTGCCCACCACCGTGGAGCCGATGATGGCGAGCACGGCGAGCTGGAGGCTCACCCACGCGCCGTGCAGCAGGAAGCTCCTGCCCGGATCCTCGAGCACCACGGACCAGCTGAGGTCGTTGAACATGGTTCAGGACCCCGCGGGAAGGACACGGATCTCGTACGGCTCGGGCAGCACCTTGCCCCACCACTTGGCGTAGATGCGGTCGTAGGTGCCGTCCTCGGCCATGCCCATCAGCGCGGTGTTGACCTCGTCGCGGAGGGCGGCGTCGCCCTGGCGGAACCCCATGGCGAGCGGTCCCTGCGCGATTCCCGGGCTGACGATCTTGACCTGCTCGCCCGCCTTATCGGCGGCCGACTTCAGGCCGGTGAGGATGCCGACGGTGGTGCTGACGGCGTCGGCGTCGCCGCGCAGCAGTGACTGCAGCGCCGTGGGCCAGGACTGGAAGCTGAGGATCTTCGCGCCCGGCGCCTTCTCCCTCAACACGCTCTCTTCCGTCGAGCCCTGGACCAGCGCCACCGTCTTGCCGTCGAGCTGGTCGACGCTGGAGATCTTGGAGTCGCCGCGCACCATCAGGCGCTGGTCGTCCTCGAAGTACGGCTCGGAGAAGTCGACCGCCCTGTCACGCGCCCGAGTCGCGATCATGGTCGCGGTGATCACGTCGATCTTCCCGCTGTCCAGGTTGGCCACCCGGTTCTTCGGGTTGACCTCGACGAACTTCGGCCTGACCTTCAGCCGCTTGGCGACCTCCGTGACGAGGTCGATCTCGAAGCCTTCCGGCTCGGTTTCGCCCTGCCCGATCGACCCGAACGGCGGGGTGTCGAACTTGACTCCGAACACGATCTCCCCGCGTTTCCTGATCTTCTCCATCGAGTTGACTCCGGTCCCGCCCTTGGTCTCCGCCACCGGGGACAGCCCCGCCCTCGGGCGGTCACCGCAGGCGGTGAGCAGGAGCAGCGCGAGCGCCAGGCACACGACCCCTTTCATCCGTACAGGCACCTCTCTGTCAGATATGTGAGACCCGGCGCAGAAACTCCTGGGCCCTCTCGGTCGACGGGCTGGCGAAGAAGTCCTCGGGCGCTGCGCACTCCACGACTCGACCGCCGTCCATGAACACGACCCGGTCGGCCACCTTGCGCGCGAAACCCATCTCGTGCGTGACCACGACCATGGTCATCCCGCTGCCGGCAAGGTCGACCATGACCTCCAGGACCTCCTGGATCATCTCCGGGTCCAGGGCGCTGGTCGGCTCGTCGAACAGCATGATCGCCGGGTCCATGGCCAGCGCGCGGGCGATGGCCACCCGCTGCTGTTGCCCGCCGGAGAGCTGCGTGGGCAGGCTGTCCGCCTTCTCCGGCATCCCCACCCGTTCCAGCAGGTCCATCGCCCGGCGGCGGGCCACGTCCTTGGAGACCTTCTTCACCCTGACGGGGGCGAGCATGATGTTCTGCGCCACCGTCATGTGCGGGTAGAGGTTGAAGTGCTGGAAGACGAAGCCCACTCCGCTCCGCAGCTCGTTCAGGTTCGTGGCCTTGTTGTGCGGATCGCGGCCGTTGACCACGATCGTGCCGCCGGAGACGTCCTCCAGGGCGTTGATGCAGCGCAGCAGCGTGCTCTTGCCCGAGCCCGACGGGCCGAGCAGAACCACCACCTCGCCCTCGGCGACCGACAGGTCGATGCCGTTCAGCACCTCAAGGTCGCCGTACGACTTCTGTACGCCGGTGAACTCAATGATCGGCATCCGGCTCAGGCCCTCCGCGCGTGTCGTGTCCGGTAGGTCCGGGCATGCCCCAGGTGAGCAGCCGCTCGACGATGGAGGCGGTCTCTTCGGTGAGGAAGCGGCCGGCCTCGTCCAGCAATCGATCCATGTGGGCGCGCATCGCCTCCTCCGCCGCGTCCGCCCGCCCCGCGGCGATCGCGTCGGCGATCCGCTGGTGCTCGATCACCGTGACCTCGCCGGAACGGTGCGAGTCGAGCACGACGTCCAGGGCCGCCTCCAGGCGGTCGAGCGCCGGATCGAGGACGACGTCGAGCATGGCCTTCACGATCGGATTGCGGGTACACCTGGCCACCCGGCGATGAAAGGTCAGCGCGATGTCCCGCGGCACTTCGTGAACGTCGGCGAAATGCCTGCCGTGCCGCTCGACCAGCCGGGTGAGCGCCTCCGCCGAGGAGCCGTTGTCCTGGGCGAGCGCCGCTTCCCTGGCCGCCTCGGGCTCCACCGTCCGCCGCGCACGCAGCAGGTTGATCAGCCCTTCAGAGGTACGTACCTGCGTGCCTTCCAGGAACCGGGTCGCGGTGGTGCGCCCGCGCAGCACCGCGGCGACGTGCTGGCGGCCGGACGAGGTGAGCATCCGGCCCTTGGTCCCCGCGGCCACGGTGAGCCCGCGCCGGTCCAGCAGTCGCAGGCGCCGGGCGACCGTGGCCTCGCTGATCTCCAGGTCGGTGTCCAGCTTCAGCGCCTGCAGCACCTGCCGCGCGCCCAGCGGTTCCGGCGCTCCGGCGAGCACCTCGAGGATGGCGTCAGCCGAGCGTTCCTCCACCTTCACCACACCACTCCCACCGGCGGACCACCCACGAGCCCACTGTCCGTTACGTCCCGTTTTGTACCTCTTTGCCGCGTTGGTACATCAGTCAAATCTGACAGACGTCCGTCATGGGTTACAGGCGTGATGCATTTAGGTAAAGGTAAGGTTACGGCTGGCCTGGCGTGGATTCCCGGCGACGGTCAGGCGGGAGCGGGGTGACGAACGGCGCCGGCGATTCCAACGTGGCTGCCCCGGCATGAGAGAGCACACCACCCGGTCCACCCGACCGGCACGAGACCCTTCACATCGCCAGGACTTTGGCCTTGGCGTGCTCGTACTCCTCCGCGGTGAGTTCACCATGGTTCTTGAGATCGGCCAGACGAGTGAGTTCGTCGGCCTGGCCGGTCGTCCGCCCCAGGCGGCGTTCGACGGCTTCGTAGTAGCGGGACTCGCGTCCGGCCCTCACCGCGAGTTCTCTCTCGCCCATCCCCTTGCCGCGAGCGATCAGGTACACAAGGGCGCCCAGCAACGGCAGCACGATGACGAAGATCGACCAGCCCGCCTTGCCCCAGCCACTCAGCCTGTCGTCGCGGAAGATGTCGATGATGATCTGGAAGAGCAGCATCAGCCACAGGACCCAGAGGAAGAACCACATCATCGTGAGGAAGATATTGAGCAACGGATAATCATCCATTGGCCCTCGCCCCTTCCACCTAGCCTGTCCGGCGTTTCTGGATCCGTCACCGGAGAGCTATGGGATGTAAGCAGTCTACGAAAACCCTCCCACCGCGAGCAAACCGCCAATCAAGAAAACGCGCGAAATAGCACGAGATTTTAAGATGGATCACCTCGACTTTTTCTCCGGCAGCCGCGGGAGATTACTGCGGGCGCATCAGGTCGAGGTCCTCGCCCCATGCGTCCAGCACCGCGCCGTGCCCGGCGTGCCGGGCCGCCGCCTCGACCTGGGCGAAGAGGCGGCGCTGCACGAGCACATCACCCGTTGCCGAGATGCGGTCGACGGCGTCCAGCAACCTGCCGGTGTCCCAGTCCGGCAGCGGGTGCCGGGCGAGTTCCCATGCCAGGTACTTGTTGTAAGGACGGGGGCGGCGGTCCATGGCGAAGAGCAGTTCCAGCAGGAACCTGACGCTGTCGGCGGCGTCGAGCCGGGCGGCCAGCGCGTGTCCGTCGCGGTCGTTCTTGACGGATCGGTAAAGGGAGTTGGCGTACGCGTCGAGCCATTCGCCGCAGTCGCGGAACGCTTCGGCGGCTCCGAGCCGCGCCTTGGCCGCCACGATCCGGGCGATGCCTCCGTCGAGGCGGTCGAGCACGATTCTGGCGCGGGCGAGGGCGTAGCGCTCGAAGCCGGGCATGCCGACCGTACGGAACTCGGCGAGGGAGACGATGACGAGGTCGAGTTCGGGGCTGCGGTGGCCCGCGAACCGGGTGAGATCCGTGGTGGCGCCGTCGGCGAGGACGACGTACAGGTCGTGGTCGGAGTGCTCGGTAGTCATGCCGTCGTGGGCGTGGGAGCCCTTGAGTACGAGGCCGACGACGGCGGGGTCGGCTGCTGCGCGTTCGACGAACGCCTGGTAACTCGAGGGCATCGTGAGCTCCGATGAGACGCGTACGCGGGCGACTGGTCACAGCCGTGCAGATCGGGTCTATGGGGTCAAAGCAGGTGAGGTGCGATTGTGCCAGGTGGACTTCGCCGGGGCGGCCTTCGTCTGACGGGACGAGGCATTTGACCGGCATCCGTCCACGCGCGGGTCCCGGCCGGCTGTCCGAGCCGGGGCCCCTCGGACCCAGGTCGGGTTCGTACTCTTCCGGGTCCTTCAGCCAATCCGGGCCACAGCGCGGAGGAAACAGCGCTATTCCTTCTCCTCACAGGGGGTCAGACCCATGGAAAATCCTTAGTCGGGCCATTGTTGCCGGGCCCGCCCGAGCGCACCGAGGCGGAATGCAATCACCTCGTGATCGTGCGTCACAATTTCGGTCACCACGAATCACCGGCCGCATGAAACTTTCACCGCACCCCACGGCCATAATGGCGCTTTCCACCTTCCCCACCAGGTCGCGCGCCGATTTCCAAAAATCCACTGATACGAAAGCGTCCGGCCGACGAATACCGGACGCGCGTTTCAGGGTGACACGACCAATGGCGACGTCACGGGGAGAATTCATGGGCGACCTCTTCGGCATGCTCAAAAACCGGGTCGACGACAACGCGAGGAGGGTGGTGGACGCCTGCGTCGGCGAGCTCGCCGGTTTCCAGGCGATCGAGCCGAGAGCGCGGGCGTCGATGATGGAGTTCGCGGTCGTCGTACGGCAGCGGACGGCCGACCTGGCCGCCTCCGGCGAGCCGCTGCTGGACAGCGACCTGGCCTTCATCGAGTCGGTCGGCGAGCAGCGCGGCATGCAGGGCGTGGCTCCGGGATGCCAGCGCGGCGCGCTCGCGCTGCACGCGGCCTTCACCATGCGAGAGATCTCCGAGGCGGCCGGGCCCGGCGACCTGACCGACACGATGCGCATGCTCGACTGGCTGGCCCAGCAGGGCGCGGCGGCGCAGGCGGTCTACACCCGCGGCTACTTCCGGGGATATGAGCGCTTCCTGCCGACCGCCTCGCGCGTCAACCTGCTGGCCACCATGGTGCTGCACGACGACCCCATGGCCGGCGGGCTGGCCGGCAGCCTCGGAGTGCCGCTGGCCGAGCACTACCTGGTCACGGTGGTCCGGGTGGCCACGGCGTCGCCGAAGGAGTGCAGGGAGGAGGTCGTGTGCACCCTGCTGCAGCGGCATCGTGTGCCGTTCGGGTGGCAGGAGCCGGACGAGTTCGTGGCGCTCGTGCCGTACCACGGGACGCGGCCGGAGCACCGGGCGGCCGCGGAGAGCTCAGGACTGGCGCTGGCGCGGGCGGTCGCGGAGGGCGTGGGACGGCCGTGCTCCGTCGGCATCGCCCACGGGCGCCGCCGCGCGCTCGTCCAGGCGGCCGCGCTGGCGCGGAAGGTCAGCCGGGTGGCGCCGATCGAGCGGGTGCCGCGCCGGTCGTACGGGGTGGCCGACGTGTTCGCGGAGCTCGGCGCGGTGGAGACGCCGCAGGTGGACCAGTGGTTACGGGAGACCGCGCAGCGGCTCGGCGACGGGCCGGAACTGGTGCCCACGCTGGACGCCTACTACCGCAACGACATGAACCGCCTGCGTACCGCCGAATCCCTGCACATCCATCCCCGCACCCTCGACTACCGGCTGCGGCGGGTGCGGGAGCTGGTGGGGATCGAGCCGGGCTCCACGCACGGCGTACGGGTGCTGAGCACCACCGTCACGCGGATGCTGGCGGGCGCGTGGACCGAGCACGGCCTGGCCTGACCGCGCCCGAGCCCTTTGACATCAGTGACAACCGTCCCCCGGCGGCCGCGGCGGAGATTTACGAGAAGTGACGATGACCGGCGCTCCTGGCTTGGCGAAAGTAGCACTGACAAGGCTCGGCCGGCCGCCAGGAAACCCAGCGAGAGGTTCGATCACATGGCTGTACATGCGAGAAGAACGCTCATCGGCGTGCTGGCCGCGATCGCGGCGCTGCTGTTCTCTGTCGCGCTGCACACGGGTTCGGCCGCCGCGGCGCCCGAACGCGGGTTCACCGACCAGTCGACCGAGCTTTCTGACGCTCGGGGCAAGGGCGGCGCCGGGCTGGCCGCCACCTACTCGTGCTCCCGCAGCGTCCCCATCCCCGCGTACTACGTCGACATCGACTGCTCGGTGTTCAGCGGGGCGATCAGGGTCGTGGTGATCTGCTCCGACGGTTACCAGTTCGCCAGCCCGATCATCTTCGCCGGCTACCGGTTCACCGGGCGCGGAACGTGCGGGCCGCCGTGGACCGTACGGACCACGAACGTCGAACAGGTGTTCTGACCGGTACATCCGTCACCGGAGCCACCCGGGATCGCCGGGTGGCTCTTTCAGCCTTCCGGATAGAAGAGGAACAACGTGCAGCCCGTCACCGTCTGCGGAACGTGCGAGGACCCCGCAGGGGCGTGGATGAAGGAGCCGGCCGGGTAGTCCCGGTCGCCGTCGTTGAAGACGCCGGAGACCACGAAGACCTCTTCGGGGCCGGGTTCGTGGACGTCGATCCCCTGCCAGCAGGTGTTCGCGTCCATCTCCAGCACGCAGGCCTTCGCGCCGTTGTCCCCGGTCCACAACATCCGCGCCCGGATGCCCGGGAAAAGCTCGCGAACCGGAGCGTCCTGGACGGCTGCCCACGCGTAGGCGGAGGTGCTCTGTTCTGTCGTCATAGGGCCAGCCTGGCGGCCGGTCATGGCCCTCGCCGAGTGTCAGGAAAGACATCATGCGGTACTTTTAGGCCATGCATCGGGTAACGGCGCTGATCCGCCCGCCGCAGTCCACTTTCGAGCTCGGCTGCGCGGCCCAGGTGTTCGGCATCGAGCGGCCAGGGCTCCCGAAGCGCTACACCTTCAGCGTGTGCACCGAGCGTCCTGGCCCGGTCGCGACCCATGCCGGCTACGACATGCTCGTGACCGACGGGCTGGACGCGCTCGACCGTGCCGACACCGTGATCGTCCCGGGCTGGCTGCCCGCCGATGTCCCGCCCGCGCCCGCGGTCGTTCATGCACTGCGCCGGGCGCACTCCCGCGGAACGCGGGTGGTCAGCATCTGCTCCGGCGCCTTCGCGCTGGCGCACGCCGGCCTGCTGGACGGGCGGCGGGCGACCACGCACTGGGCGCTGGCGGACAAGCTCGCCACGCGTTTCCCCGAGGTGCGGGTCGACCCGGATGTGCTGTACGTCGACCATGGCGACGTGGCGACCAGCGCAGGCGCCGGGGCCGGCATCGACCTGTGCATGCACCTGGTCCGCAACGACCAGGGCGCCTGGTACGCCGCCCACATCGCACGGACCATGGTCATGCCGCCGCACCGCGAGGGCGGGCAGTTGCAGTACGCGGCGCCGCCGCACCCCGTCCAGATCGACGGCACGCTCGCGCCGTTGCTGGAGTGGGTCGCCGGAAGGCTCGGCGAAGAGGTCACCATCGAGAGCATGGCCGCGCACGCGGGCCTGTCGACGCGCACGCTCACCCGGCGGTTCGTCGATCAGCTCGGCACCAGCCCGGGGCAGTGGCTGCTCGCCCAGCGGATCGCCACCGCCCGGGGCCTGCTGGAGTCGTCCGACCTCCCGCTGGACGCCGTCGCCCGCCGCGTCGGTCTCTCTTCGGCCACCAACCTCCGCAGGCGTTTCCTCAACGCCCTGGGCACGACGCCCGGCGCCTATCGCCGGGCGTTCCGGGCCGGACCGCGATGACGCGGCGATCTCACTTGCTCCTGCCAGATTTCACGACGAGCCGTTGCGGACCGTTGACGTTGTTGGCGCTGCCGCGTGTCGAATTGTTGGACCGGTAGGAATCGATCACGTTGGAGAAGTTGCCGCTGTTTACCGACCGGCCCTTGCTCCAGTAATTTCCCGCCTTCTTGGCATTTCCCCGGGGCCGGATATTTCCGGTCTCCGCCGCGAAGGCCGAGGAATCCGCCACGAGCACCTGTTGCCCTGGAGAAGCCGGTGTGCCGGCCGCGAGCACCGCCAGCCCGCAACCGGCGATCAACAGTCCGGCCCTGCTCATATCGTTCGTCCTCCCGAAGGTCCGCGCGTGGTGCGTCATCGGCGCACCGAGTGGGTCTGGGCTCCGTTGGCCGCGTTGCCGCTGCTGGTCGCGTTGTTGCTGTCCGTGGATCCGTTCCCGTTCGCGAAGTTGCCGCTGTTGATGGGATCGCCTTCGTTGTGGTAATTCCCGCTGTTGGTGGAGTTGCCGCTGTTTTCAGCGCCGTTGATGCACTTCGTGGGCGAGTTGGACGAAGGAGAGTTGTAGGCGACCAGCCGGTTTCCGCAGAAGAAGCTGGGGACCATGGTGATGACCGTGCCCAGGTCGGCGCCGGCCAGCTGGGCCAGCTGGGAAGGAGGCCGCGGTTCTGCCACCGAACTGACGGCGCCGGCCAGCACCACGCCGCAACCGGCCACCACGACCGCCGCCAGCCGCAACGCATTTCTCGCGAAAGATCTCACAAACGCCTCCGGTTTCGGGCCAGGAACTTCCCGTCGCCGCCGAGCGTAGAGTCACCCGCAAAACGCGAACAACGGCGTGGGCACCCTGCCGGAGTTTCCGTGAAAGCCGGCTACACAAAATTTACCGGTGGAAAGGTCGCCGCGACGCGCGGGGAGACCTCGGTGCTGGGGATGATCACACCGGTCCGGCGTCGGCCGCGCCTGCCGCGAGCAGCCTCTGCGCCAGCTCGCGGCAGCGCCCGACGAGCTCCGGAGGGTCGAGCACCTCGAAGGCGTGCCCGAGCAGGAGCACGTGCATGAGCACGAAGTCGAGGTTGCCGCCGCCGCTGAGCACCTCACACCGCCCGGCTCCGCAGGGTCGCACCACGGCCGCCGACGGCGGGACCTGCGCGCGCACCGTGTCGGCCGGGGCGTGCACGAGAAAGCGTGCCTGGTGCGGGTAGACCCGGCTCGCCACGCTCTCCTGCACGTACGCCGCCGCGTCGGGCGCCGCGCGGGGGCTGAAGCGCCAGGTCCTGGCCGTCACGCCGGCCATCCGGTCGACGCGGAAGCTGCGCCAGCCGTCGCGGTCGAGGTCGTAGGCGAGGAGGTACCAGCGCCGGTCGGAGGCGACGAGGCGGTAGGGCTCGACCCGCCGCCGACGCACCTCGCCGCCTGACGGGTAGTCGAAGCCGGCCTCGACCTCGTCGCGGCAAGCTCGGGCCAGCGTCATGAGCATCTCGGGGTCGACCGGCGTGCGACCCCCGCCGAACGACTCGACCGAGCCGGAAAGGGCGCGGACCTCGTGCCGCAGCCGGGCGGGAAGCACCCGGTCGAGCTTGCTCAGCGCCCCCAGTGCGGCGTCGCCGGCTCCGGCGACAGCGCCGCCCGCGCCGGCCAGCAGCGAGACCGCGATGGCGATGGCCTCCTGGTCGTCGAGAAGGAGCGGCGGCAGGTCCTGCCCGCGGCCGAGGCGGTAGCCGCCACCGACGCCCTGGGTGGCGTGCACCGGATAGCCGAGGGTGCGAAGCCGCTCGACGTCGCGGCGTACCGTGCGCGGCGTGACCCCCAGCCGGCCGGCGAGCTCGGGACCGGTCCAGAGCTGGCGCTGTTGCAGCAGCCCGAGCAGGGTGAGCACCCGCTCGGTCGTCCCCCGCTCGTCACCGTTCGCCACGTCCATGACGTCCAGCCTGCCAGATAGCGGACCGATACTGTCCGCTAGCGCAGCGACAGTGACTCCATGGACACACGAACACCCGACTGGAACCGCTCCCTGCGCGAGCAGGCGGAGTGGCACTGGAATCACCACCTCAGGCCGAGGCTCGACGGCCTCACCGACGAGGAATATCTCTGGTCACCGGTGCCCGACGCCTGGAGCGTGCGGCCGCGCGGGACTTCGACGGCGCCCGTGCAGGCCGGCGCCGGGGATCTCACGATCGACTACGCCTTTCCCGAGCCGTCCCCCTCGCCTTTCACCACGATCGCCTGGCGGCTCGGCCACGTCATCGTCGGCGTGCTCGCCATGCGCAACGCGGCGCACTTCGGCGCGCCGCCCGCGTCGTACGAGACCTGGGAGTACGCGGGCGACGCGGCCACCGCGCTCGACCAGCTCGAGACCCAGCTCGACGTCTGGCTGGCCGGGGTGCGCGGCCTCGGCGAGGACGGGCTCCTGGTCCCGGTCGGCGAGAAGGAGCCCTACCCGGACGCGCCCATGGCGGATCTGGTGTTGCACATCCACCGTGAGCTGATCCACCACATGTCCGAGGTGTGCCTGCTGCGCGACCTCTACCTGCACACGAAAGCCGCGAACGGAGCAGCCCGATGAGCCGCGAGATCCAGGTCACCTTCGACGCCCACGACCCGAAGGCCCTGTCCACCTTCTGGCGTGACGCGCTCGGTTACGTCCACCCCGGACCGCCCGGGGTGGACCTGCCCGAGGGCGCCGACCCGCTGGCCGCGTGGGAGGACTTCCTGGAGCGCGCCGGCGTGCCCGAGGACCAGCGCAACGTGGCGTCGGCCGTCGAGGACCCGGACGGGCGGGGCCCACGCCTGTTCTTCCAGCGGGTGCCGGAGGACAAGGTGGCCAAGAACCGTGTCCACCTCGACGTCCGCGCGGCTCCCGGACTGGAGGGAGACGAGCGGATGGCGGCGCTGGAGTCCGAGTGCGACCGGCTCGTCGCGTTGGGCGCGACGCGTGTCCGCCGCCACGAACCCGACCAGCAGATGAGCGCCGGATTCATCGTGATGACCGACCCCGAGGGCAACGAGTTCTGTCTGGACTGACCGCCCCCGCGGTAACGGGGGCGGCACGTCAGTCGAGAAGGGTCAGGCCGAGCAGGCCCGCCAGGCGGCTCAGCTGCGGCTGAGCGTTGCGGATGACGGCTGAGCCGCCGGAGGCGAAGGACTGCAGAATCCGTACGGCCGACACGTCGGCGAAGGAGAGGTCGCTGACGTCGATGATCAGGTGATCGTCGATGTAGCGGGCCTCGGTCAGCGTGCGCAGGACCTCTCCGCTGTTGCTGGAGTCGATCTCACCGATGAGACGGATCACGGAAGGCCCGGCGTTGACGGTGCAGGTGACCTGCAGGATGTGGTCCACGTACAACAGGTGCTCCGGCGTGGGCGGAGGCGCTGACAAGACCATGTCGCCCTCGTCGGCGCACGAGGTCTCGAGAGTCGTGTGGCGGTCTCGGCGCACGTGCCGAGCCGCGTTCGCAGGGCGACGCGATCCGTAAGCCGGTCGCGGCTTGACGCTGTGCCTCGCGTGCGACATCGCATCCCCTCTGATCATCATGGGCGTCGAGCCTGGGCGGGCGGACACCTCTACGCGTAAACTAGTAAGCAGAATACTGGAATATCTTTTCTGCAATCAAACTTCGTGCAACGAGGTGCGGATCATCGTATGCTGCTGGTCAGCTCGACACCGGGAGGAGCCGTACAGGGATGGAAAAGGAAGGCGCACGCCGCGCAGCGTGGACGTTCCTGACCAACCATGCGCGGGTGCTCCTGGCGATCGCCGTCGACCCGCAGGTGAGGGTCCGTGACATCGCCGCATCGATCGGCATCACCGAGCGCGCGGCCCAGAGCATCGTCTCCGACCTGGAGGAGTCCGGCTACATCCAGCGCAACAGGGTCGGCCGCCGCAACCACTACCACATCGAGCCCGGCCTGAGCTTCCGCCACCACACGGAGGCCGACATGCCCGTTCAGGTGCTGATCGACATCTTCACCCACCGCGATCTCCCCGATGGCGGCACGCCCTCCCTCAAGGAGCAGGGCCAGGCCCGCTAGCCGCTGGACACGGGCGACGCCGATCTGTCACCATTCATCCATGATCGTGAGAAAGGACGACGCCACCCGCATCCGGTGAGCGTCCACGTGCAGCGGGAAGCTGCCGCAATCCGCGAAGCATGGCTGGGCCGGGCGTTGTCGACGCGGCCCGCCGACCGTCCGGCCGCAGAGGCCGCCATCTCGGGGCTCTACCAACTGATCGGCCTGCCCCCACCCCGTTTCCACTGGGTCTCGTCGCCCGCCAAGGGCCTGGCGACCGTGCCGCCGGGGACCCGCGCCTGCGAGAGCATCGACCGCCTGGCCGAGTGGCCCGTGCCCGGACGGCTGTCCACGCTGGCGAGCACGCTGCGCCACGAGCTCGACGCACGGGTCAGACCGCGTCGGCAGCCGCTCGACCAGATCGTCCGCCGTACGACGTTCTTTCCCCTACAGCGGTCCGTCACCAGCACCCTCGTCCCGGCGCTGAACGCGGCGCACGAGTCGCGGGCGCTCCGGCGCGTCTGGTACGACACGCTGTACGTCTCCTGGATCGCCGAGTACGACGCGCTGCGCCGTGCCGCCGGCGCGGTCTTCACCGGCGAGCAGCGGCGCCACCTCGACCTGTGGACCGCCGCGACCACGTCGTGCGGCTGGTGGTGGCCCAGGCAGGACACGTGCGTGGTCTCCGAGCGTCCCGCCGCCCTGCACACCGAGGTGTGCGGCGAGAACGGCGAGGTCCGGCCGCACCACGCGGACGGCCCGGCCGTGCGGTACGCGGACGGCTGGGACCTGCACGCCTGGCACGGCATGCCGGTGCCCGCCTGGGTGATCACGGATCCGAACGTGCGGCGGATCGCGGACGAGCCGAACGTGGAGGTCAGGCGGTGCGCGATCGAGCACATGGGCTGGGCCGCGTACGTCGGCCAGGCCGGGCTACGGCTCGTCGCCACCGCGCCCGACCCCGGCAATCCGGGCTGCGAGCTGCGGCTCTACGACATGCGAGGGGGAACGAGGGTGCTCCTCGCCGTCAACGGATCCGTCGAACGCGACGGCCACCGGCGCCGCTACGGGCTCACCGTGCCGGCCTTCGACGACCCGATCGCCGCCGCCGGCTGGACCTACGGGCTGTCCGCCGAGCACTACTCCCTGCTCCAGCGCAGAACCTGAGGTGATGACCATGAACGTGACTCTTGCTTCCCTGACCCGGCGGACCGGTTTCACCGTGCTCGACCACCTCGAGCAGTCGGTCCGCATCCCCGTCGTCGACGGCCTCCAGGCTCAGGGCGACCTCATCGTCATCCCGCTCGCGATGGTCGCCGGCTCCGTCAGGGCCCGGCACCAGGCCGAGTGGGAGCCCGTGCCGTCGGCGGGCGTCGAGCTGCTGCGCGGCGAGGCCGGCGGCAACCCGCACACGCTCGTCGCCGACCCCGGCACGTGCCTCTGGACGAATCAGGTGACGGACTCCGACCGGCTGGCGATCGGCATGTTCCAGGCGCACGCCACCGTCTACCTGCTGCACCCCGAGCATGGAGGCACGGGGTGCGCGCCGGGCACGTACGTGGTGCGGCGGCAGCGCGAGCGCGAAGGCCCCAGGATGCGCCTCATCGCCGACTGACTCCGACCTCAGGCGCGCAGCCCGTGAACCTCCGCGAGGAGCTCGGCCGAGCGCATCCAGGCCTTCCTGTCGACCGCGGAGAACGCGACGATCAGCTCGTCGGCCTGGGCGTGCTCGGCGAAGCGGGCGACGTACGCCTCGACCTCGGCCGGGTTGCCGACGGCGGAGTATTTGGCCATCTGCACGATCTGCTGCCCGGCCGGCGACTCCAGGATCATGTCGGCCTCCTCCTGCGTGAACGTGCGCCCCCGGCCGAGGAACCGGGTGACCCTGAGCCGCTTGGAGGCCAGGAACTGCTCCTCGGCCTCCTCCGTCGTCTCGGCGGCGATCACGTTGAGCGCCGCGATGACGTGCGGCCGGTCGAGCTGCGCCGATGGCTTGAAGTCGCGCCGGTAGACGGCCACGGCCTCCTCCAGCGCGTTGGGCGCGAAGTGCGAGGCGAACGCGTACGGCAGGCCGAGCGCCGCCGCGAGCTGGGCGCCGAACAGGGAGGAGCCGAGGATGTAGAGCGGCACGTCGGTGCCCTTGCCGGGCGTGGCCTCGACGCCGGGGATGCGGGACTCGCCCGTCAGGTAGCCCTGGAGTTCGAGCACGTCCTGCGGGAACGAGTCGGCGGAGGCCGGGCTGCGGCGCAGGGCCCGAAAGGTCTGCTGGTCGCTGCCCGGCGCCCGCCCGAGGCCGAGGTCGATGCGCCCGGGGTGCAGGGTCTCCAGGGTGCCGAACTGCTCGGCGATGGTCAGCGGCGCGTGGTTGGGGAGCATGACGCCGCCCGCGCCGAGGCGGATGGTGCTGGTGTGCGCGGCGACGTGGGCGATCAGCACGCTGGTCGCCGAGGAGGCGATGCTCGGCATGTTGTGGTGCTCGGCGTACCAGATGCGCTGGTAGCCGAGCTCTTCCGCGCGCTGGGCGAGCGCCACGCTCGCGGTGAAGCTGTCGCGCGCCGTCTCGCCCTCGCCGATGTGCGCAAGATCAAGAATGGACAGCGGCAGAGCCATGGGTACGCGCCTTTCGAGGAGTGCGGATGGCTCTGTGCAACATCGTGCGGGGCGCGGATATTTCGCCGGGCCCGGTGGGCCCGGCGAATGATCAGGAGGCGGTGCAGGTGAGGGTGGAGGGCGTGCCGTTCTGGCCGCTGTGAGCGGCGAGGAAGCCGAACGTGGTGCTGCCGCCCGCCGACACGGTGCCGTTCCAGCCGAGGTTGGTGACGGAGACGGAGCCGCCGCCGCCGGACAGGGTGCCGTTCCAGAGTTGCGAGATCGTCTGCCCGTTGGGGAACGTCCAGCCGACCTGCCAGCCGCCGATCGGGGACGAGCCGGTGTTGGTGACGGTGACCTCGCCCTGGAAGCCGCCCTGCCACTCGTTCGTCACCTTGTACGTCGCGGTGCACCCGCCGGGGCCCCCAGTGGGTGTCACAGTAGGTGTCACGGTGGGTGTCACGGTCGGCGTGACCGTGGGCGAGGGCGCGGCCATGGCCAGGTCGTACGCCCGCTGCGGCACGAACTGCCCGGCGGCCGCGATGCACCCGTCGGCCTCGCCGGGCGGCTTGACCCACAGGTAGGCGGCGATCGCCGAGTCACCCGTGTCCGTGGTGCTCCAGATGCCCGTCGCGCGTCCGGGCGGGTCGCACCACTCGCTGCCGGAAGGGCCGTTGCCGTTGCGGCTGGTGTCGATGACCGCCTTCAGCCCGGACACGCCGGTCGCCGCGAGCACGTTCTTCGCGTACGACACCAGGCCGGGCGTGGAGCGGTAGTTGGAGGTGTTGACCGCGATGCCGTCGGCGCTGCCGGCCACGTCGGCGCCGTTCAGCCTGGTCGCGGCCTCCGAGGCGGACAGCCAGGCGTCGTGCCCGATGTCAAAGTAGACCTTGGCCTGCGACGACGCGGCCTTGAACTTCTTGCCCGCGTACGCCATGGAGGCCTGGACCTGGGCCTGCTCGGAGTTGTTCATGCAGTTGGACATGATGGCCAGCGCGTCGGGCTCCAGCACGATGGTGGCCGCCCGGCCGCCGATCCCGGCGGCGATCTGGTCGATCCAGCCCCGGTAGGCGGAGTGGTCGGGGGCGCCGCCCGCGCTGGGGCCGCCGCAGTCGCGGTTCGGCATGGCGTAGACGACCATGATGGGGTTCTTGCCCGCCGCCGCTGCCGCGCCGACGTACGCGTCGACCTGGCCGCGCACGGTCGAGGGGTTGTACGTGGCGAACCACCTGCCCTGCGGCACGGCGGCGATCCGGTCCCTGATCACGGGGGTACGGCTGTCGCCCGGGTTCTCGGCCACCCATTCGGCGGCGTTCGTCTGGGGGTCCACGTAGAAAGCGGAGTCGGCGGCCCTGGCTGTGGACGAGGAGAGGACGACCGCCCCCGCGGCGACCGTGGCGGCCGCGGGGAGGAGCACCCCCAGGAGGGGCTTCCTGCGAGACATGGGTTTTACTCCGTCCGTCATGTGGGAGCGCTCCCACCGGCACCCCGAATGTAGGGAGCCATCACCGCCCGCACCAAGACATCGGATCGGTCATCACATCATCGCCCCAGGCCAGAGCCGCCTCGGGAGCTGAAACTTTCAGCCGGCCAGGCACGCCTCGAAGACCGCGGTGAGGCGGTCGACGTCGGCCGGCGTGGGCTCCTGCGGGCCGAGGCGGCGCCGGGTGGCGCCGATGCCGAGGAAGACCGCGGTGGCCATGCGGGCCCTGACCTGCGCGTCGGGGCCGTCGAGTCGCTCGGCGATGGGATTGAGCACGGCGGTGATGAGGCGCTCACGGGCCACGGCCCGCACCTCGGGGTGTGCCGCGGAACGTTCGAGCGCCCGCAGGATCGGGCTGTCCGGCGGTCGCCGCATGCGCTCGGCGGCGTATTCGGCCAGCCTGCGCGGCAGGGCCTCCGCGTCCCCCTCGAACAACGTGTTGAGCGTCGGCTCGCCCTGCAGGACAGCGTGGAAGAGCCCCGCTTTGGAGCCGAAATAGCGGCCCACCAGGGCGACGTTGGCCTCGGCCGCCGCAGCGATCATGCGTACGGTCACCGTCTCGTAGCCCTGCTCGCCGAACAGGGTGCGGGCCGCCTGCAGGATGCGCTCGCGCGTGGCCTCCCGGTCGCGCGGCCTGGCTCCCGCCTCCGTTGCCTGGCCGTCCATACCAGGACTCTAGTCGGCGGCGCGCGACCGCCGACCCACTTGCCGCGCGGCTAGTAAACGGGCGTATACTCCACTGAGTCACGACTGTTTCAGGGGGGATGTGGTGTCTTGGTAGCCCAGGCACATACCGCGACCCCCACGAAGCGGCAGTACACCCACCGCGAAATCCTCGAGATCATGTCCGGGCTGATGCTCGCGATGCTCACGTCGATGATCTCGACATCCGTGGTGGGCACCGCGCTGCCGACGATCGTGGGGGAACTCGGCGGGCAGGATCAGTACTCGTGGGTCGCGAGCGCGACCATGCTGACGATGACGGTCTCCACGCCGTTGTGGGGCAAACTGTCCGACCTGTTCGGGCGCAAGCTGCTCTTCCAGACCGCTCTGGGGTTGTTCGTCGCCGCGTCGGTCGTCGCCGGGATGTCGCAGGACATGGGGCAGCTCATCGCGGCGCGCGCCGTGCAGGGCCTGGGCGTCGGCGGCCTGTCGGCCCTTTCTCAGGTGATCCTCGGTGACATCGTCTCGCCCCGCGAGCGCGGCCGTTACTCCGGCTACATGGGGGCGGTCTTCGGCATCTCCACGGTCGCGGGCCCGCTGCTCGGCGGGTTCATCGTGGACGCCGACTGGCTGGGCTGGCGCTGGTGCTTCTACGTCGTCGTGCCGTTCGCCATCGTGTCCTTCCTGGTGATCCAGAAGGTGCTGAAACTTCCGGTCGTCAAGCGGGAGACCTCGATCGACATCTGGGGCGCGACGACCATCACCGCCAGCGCGAGCGCCCTCATGCTGCTGCTGACGCTCGGCGGCAACGAGTTCGAGTGGAACTCGGTCTGGACCTACTTCCTCACCGCGATCGCCCTGCTCATGCTGGCGCTCGCCGTGTTGTCCGAGCGGACCGCCCGCGACCCCATCCTTCCGCCGCGGTTGTTCCGCAACCGTACGTTCGTGCTCACCAGCCTCGCCTCGCTGTTCGTCGGCATGGCGATGTTCGGCGCGATGATCTACCTGCCGCAGTACCTGCAGATCGTCAAGGGGCTCAGCCCGACCGACTCGGGTCTGATGACGCTGCCCATGGTGGCGGCGCTGTTCGTCTCCGGCGTGATCTCCGGGAAGATCGTCACCAAGACCGGCCGGTGGAAGCTCTTTCCGGTCGCGGGCCTGCTGGTGGTGGCCGCCGGGCTGCTCCTGCTGTCCAGGCTGCACGTCGACTCCAGCGAGTGGCTCATCGGGTTCGACGTCGCGGTGCTGGGCACCGGGCTCGGCATGTCCATGCAGATGCTCATCCTGGCCGCCCAGAACGGTTCGGAGCCGCGCGACATGGCCTCCACCACGTCCGGCGTGTCGTTCTTCCGCTCGCTGGGCGGCGCCGTCGGCGTGGCCGCGTTCGGCGCGATCCTGACCAACCGGCTCAAGGACGAGATGGCCGAGATGCTCAGGGCCGCGAACATCGCGCTGCCCGGCGGCTCCGACGTCAAGCTCGGCAGCCCAGACGCCATCCAGCGGCTGCCCGAGCCGATCAAGCACATCGTGCTGGAGTCGTTCACCAGCGGCCTGGAGACCGTGTTCATGGTGGGCGTGCCCATCGCCCTGATCGGGTTCGTGGCCACGATCTTCCTCAAGGAGCTGCCGCTGCGCGGGTCGACCATGGCGGCGCCGCCCGAGCCCAAGCCGCTCGGCAAGGACGACCTGGTGCTGGCCGGGCTGCTGCTGGAGCTCGTGGCCCAGCGCATCGAGCGGACGAACGGCGAGCGCTCCGCGCTGCTCACCGCGGTCGCGAGGATGGCGCCGCCGGACGGCCGCTCCGAACGGGAGCGGGCCAGGTCGGTCGCCCAGGACGTGTTGCGACCCACCTCGCGCGCCCTGATCGCGCAGGCCGCGCCACCGGAGAAGGACCTTGTCACGGGAGGAATCTCGCAATGATTCGCAAGTTTGTCGGCGCCGTCACGGCCGCCCTGGCCACCCTGGCCGGGTTGTGGCTGATGATCGCGCCTTTCGCCCTCGGCACCCAGCCGGAGGCCGGCGACTGGACGGACGCCACCCGTTCCGAGTTCTTCACCGGCCTCGGCGTGGCCGTCGTGGGCCTGGCGGGCGCGATCGCGTTCGTGCTGGCCATCCACGCGGACCTGGTGGCGCGCGGCCTGGTGGAGGTGAAGCAGCGCGCCCCCGAGCCGGCGCCCGAGCCGGTGCCGGCCCCCGCGCCGCAGGCGTCGTCCGCGGAGCTGGCCACCCTGCTCGCCCCGCTCGTCGAGGCGCTGCGCGAGGACCTGAACAACACCCCTCGCCCGAACGGCAAGGGCTCCCTGGTCGGAGTGGAGGAGAACCGGTGAAGGCCAAGCTGGGCGTATCCGCCCTCGTCCTGCTGTTCCTCGGCGGCCTGTGGCTCGTCGCGGCCCCGTTCGTCGTCGGCTACCAGCCCCGCGGCGCGGCCTACGCGGACGCGACCGTCAACGACCTGTGGCTCGGCGGCTCGATCGCCGCGCTCGCGTTCGTGTCCCTCGTGATCTACGCGGCCGACGCGCTGCGCGAGCTAACCCGCCGCGGCAAGCACGCCGACACCTGACGAGAGACCAGCCGTGTTCGGCAGTGGCACGGACCCTCACGGGGAGCCGTTGGAAGGCCGGCTCCCCGCAGGGCGGTTCGAGATCGGCAAGGACGGCGCCGGCCTTCTCGTCGTGGGATACGACGGATCCGACCCGAGCCGCAACGCGCTCGCGTACGCGGCCGGGCTCGCCAGGAGAGACGACGCCGCGCTGCTCGTCGCCTTCGTGGAGTCGCTCTACAGCCCGTCACTGTGGTTCTTCTACGGGTCGCCCGTCATCCCCGACGCGGCGGCCGACCTGACCGAGGACCTCAGGGACGAGCTGAAGGGCGCTGGCGTCCCCTGGCGGTTCGTCAGCGTCCGCGGTGACGCGGCGCGGGAGCTGGAGACGCTGGCCGGCGCCTACAGGGCCGACGCCATCGTGGTGGGCCGCTCGCGCTTCCGCCTTGGCGGCTCGGTGGCGGCCAAGCTGGCCAAACGGGCTCGCCGTACGGTGCTGATCGTCCCCTGACCTGCTCCGACGTCGCATATGGTGGCCAGATGAAACGTACTGCCGCCATGGCGTTCGTGGTGCTCGCGTCCGTTTCCTGTGGGGCTCAGGAGCGGGGCGCCTCGCCCGCGACCTCCGTTCCCGTCCCCCCTGCGTCCGATCCGCCACACGAGACGTCCAGGCCCGTGGCCGTCACGCCCGAGCCGACGGGCCCGCCGCCGTTCAGCGCCAAGGTCTCGCGGGTCACCCGCGACCGCGTGCCGTACTCCTGGAGGGCCGGCTGCCCGGTCTCCTACCGCGACCTGCGGCTGGTCACGCTGACGTACTGGGGGTTCGACGACAAGCCGCACACCGGGGAGCTGGTGGTGCGCAAGACGGTCACCGACGACATCGTGACGGTCTTCGAGAAGCTGTACGACGAGCGCTGGCCGATCCGGAAGATGGAGCTGGTCGACGCGTACAAGGCGGACGACTACGACTCGATCGACGCCGACAACACCTCGGCCTTCAACTGCCGCCGGGCCACCGGATCGAGCAATTGGTCCAATCACGCCTACGGCGCAGCGATAGACATCAATCCCCGCGAGAACCCATATGTCACCGCCAGTGGCAACACCGCACACCAGAATGCGAAAAAGTTCACCCAGCGCCCAACTAAGGGTAAAGGTGTGATAAATCCTGGTGACAAGGTCGTCAAGGCGTTCGCCCGGGTGGGCTGGGAGTGGGGCGGCTACTGGTCGGGCACCAAGGACTACCAGCATTTCTCCAAGGGCGGAGGCTGAGCATCACGCCATGACGGCCAGAGACGGCGACGGCTGGACCGAATGCGGCCTGGGGCACCGCCACTGGGGCATCCACGGCGCGTCGGGACTTCTCGTCGTCCACCATGACGACCGCGGCGTCCCGCACGTGCTCATGCAGAAACGCGCCGTGTGGAGCCACCACGGCGGCACATGGGGCCTGCCGGGCGGAGCCCGGGACAGCCACGAGGACGCCGTCACCAGCGCGCTGCGCGAGGCCCACGAGGAGGCCGCACTCGCCGGCGACGCGCTCCGCGTGCAGGGCGTCTACCTCGACGACCACGGCGGGTGGGCGTTCGAGACGGTGATCGCCGAGTCGGCCGAGCTGCTGGCCGCGGCGCCCGCCAACGCCGAGAGCGACGAACTGCGCTGGCTGCCGTTGCCCGAGATCACCGGCAGGAACCTCCATCCGGGCTTCGCCGCGACCTGGGGTGAGGTGCAGGCGGCGATCAAGCCCGAGATCATCGTCCTCGACGTGGCCAACATCGTCGGCGCGCGGGCCGAGCACGGCTGGTGGAACGACCGGCTCGGCGCCGCGACCCGCCTGCTCCAGGACGTCTCCCGGCACCGGCTGGCGCATCCGGTGCTGGCCCAGTGGTTCCCCAGGATGGTGGCGGTCGTCGAGGGCGCGGCGAGGAACGCGCCGGACGTGCCGGGCATCCAGGTGGTCGCGGCCACCGGCAGCGGCGACGACGCGATCGTCGACGTCGTGCGCAGGGCCAGGCCGTGGGAGCGCGTGGTCGTCGTCACCGCCGACCGAGGGCTGAAGGAGCGGGTCGGCGCGCTGGGCGCCGAGACCATGGGCCCGAAGTGGCTGCTGGCCCAGCTCGGCGCGTAGACCCCGCCAGTGGCCCGGCACGCCGGCCGTCCGCGCACGCGACACCGCGGACGGCGGCCCTGAGGCGCATCAGCCGTCCGCGCACTGTGGACGCCGGCCCTGAGCCGTGTCAGCCGTCGGCGGACGCGACGCTGTCGAAGGCGGCCTTGAGCCGCGTCACGTCGAGCACCCGCTGCAGCACGCCGTGCACCCCGACGAGCCGTAACGACCCCGCGTGCTCGGCCACCCGGCGCCGGTGCTCCACCAGCGCCCACAGCCCGCTGGAGTCACAGAACTCGAGCCTGGAGGTGTCGATGACGACCTGCACGAAGCCCTCGGTGTAGAGCTTGACCAACCACTCCTTGAGCAGCGGCGCCGTGAGCTTGTCGAGGTCGCCGTCGAGCCGCACCAGCGCGCGACACGGCCCCCGCTCCACCTCGACGTCTAGATCCGCCACCTCCTGAACGTACACCCCTGCCACCACAGCCGCTATCGTGGGTTCCGCACAGGAGGGTTCGCATAGTGGACGAGTGCAGCCGCCTTGAAAGCGGCCAGGTCAGCGATGGCCTCGTGGGTTCGAATCCCACACCCTCCGCCAGGTGACGACCGGCTGGTTCACAGCGTGATCGCCTCCGGCCCCAGCAGCGCCTTCACATCGGCGGCGAAGCTGGGCTCCGCGTTGACGGGGAAGTCCGGCACCGCCAGCACCATGGTCTTCCCTGCCGGGCGCTTCAGGTTGATGTGCAGCGGAACCTTGCCCTCGTGCAGCTTCAGCACCTGCCGGAGCTCCTCCAGCAACTGCGGGGTGACGCGTTCCTCCCTGAGCAGGAGGGTGATCGGGGCGCCGTCGCTGTTGACGCCGGACACGTCGACCACGGTGAGGTCCGTCGCGAAGATGCTGATGGCGCCGTCCCGGTTGTTGATCTGGCCGCGGACGGCCACCACGCTGTCCTCACGCAGCGAGTCGGCGTACAGCACGTAGCTCTTGGGGAAGAACAGGCACTCGACGGCGGCGTCCATGTCCTCGACCGTGGCGATCGCCCAGAGGTTGCCGGCCTTGTTGACCCTCTTGTCCACCTTGGTGACGAGGCCGCACACGCTCACGTCGCCGCGGTCGTCGCGGCCGGATTCGAGCAGGTCGGCGATCGTGGTGTCGCGGTTCCTGGCCAGGAGCCGTTCCGTGCCGGCCAGGGGATGATCGGAGACGTACAGGCCGAGCATCTCCCGCTCGAAGTCGAGCTTGGTCTTCTTGTCCCACTCCGTGTCGGGGACCGTGACGGTGAAGGCATCGTCGGCGCCCGCGTCGGCCAGCCCGCCGAACAGCGAGTCCTGGCCGTGCGCTTCCTGCTTCTTGATGCCGCTGACCTGGTCGACGGCCTGTTCGTGAACCATGAGCAGGCCCTTGCGCGGGTGGTCGAGCGAGTCGTACGCCCCTGCCTTGATCAACGATTCGATGACCCGCTTGTTGCAGGCGGTGAGCGGGATCTTGCCCAGGAAGTCGTTGAAGTCCTGGTAGAGGCCCTTCTCCTTGCGGGCCTTCACGATCGCTTCGACGACGTTCTCGCCTACGTTGCGGACCGCGCCCATGCCGAACCGCACCTGGGTGTCGCCGACCGCGACGAAGTCGAGCTGGCTGTCGTTGACGTCAGGGGGCAGGACCTGGATGCCCATCTTGCGGCACTCCGCGAGGTAGACGGCCGCCTTGTCCTTGTCGTCTCCCACGGAGGTCAGCAGCGCGGCCATGTACTCGGCCGGGTAGTTGGCCTTCAGGTACGCGGTCCAGTAGGCGACCAGGCCGTATCCGGCGGTGTGGGACTTGTTGAAGGCGTAGCCGGAGAACGGCAGCATGACGTCCCACAGGGCCTGGATGGCGTCGTCGCTGTAGCCGTTGCCGCGCATGCCCTTCTGGAAGTTGGCGAACTCCGCGTCCAGGATCTCCTTCTTCTTCTTGCCCATGGCGCGGCGCAGCAGGTCGGCGCCGCCCAGGGTGTAGCCGGCCAGCTCGCGGGCGACGGCCATGATCTGCTCCTGGTAGACGAGCAGGTGGAACGTCGGGCCGAGGATCGGCTCCAGGGCCTCCTTCAGCTCCGGGTGGATGGGCTCGATGTCCTGCCGGGCGTTCTTCCTGTGCGCGTAGTTGGTGTGCGCGTTGGCCGCCATCGGGCCCGGCCGGTACAGGGCGAGTACGGCGGCGATGTCCTCGAACCGGGTCGGCTCCATCAGTTTCAGCAGCTGGCGCATCGGCCCGCCGTCGAGCTGGAACACGCCCAGGGTGTCACCGCGCGCCATGAGCTGGTACGTCTTCGCGTCGTCGAGCGGGATCGTCAGGGTGTCGAGCGTGATGCCCCGGTTCTGCTCGATGATCTTGATGGCGTGGTCGATGATGCCCAGGTTCCTCAGCCCCAGGAAGTCCATCTTGACCAGGCCCATGTCTTCACACGAAGGGTAGTCGAACCCGGTGATGATCACGCCGTCCTTGTCCCGCCGGTGCAGGGGGATCAGATCCATCAGCGGCGCCGAGGACAGGATGACCGCGGCCGCGTGCACACCGGTGCCGCGGATCAGTCCCTCGATGCCGCGGCCGGTGTCGATCACCTTCTTCACGTCCGGGTCGCTCTCGTACAGCGCGCGGATCTCGCCGCCCTCGTTGTAGCGCGGGTGATCCTCGTTGAACATGTCCGCCAGGGGGACGCCCTTGCCCATGACGTCCGGCGGCATCGCCTTGGTGATCTTGTCGCCGACGGCGAACGGGTAGCCGAGAATGCGCGACGCGTCCTTGACGGCGGCCTTGGCCTTGATCGTGCCGAACGTGTTGACCTGCGCGGTCATGGCGCTGCCGTACTTGTCGGTGACGTAGTTGACCATCCGGTCCCGGTGGCGGTCGTCGAAGTCGAGGTCGACGTCCGGCGGGTTGATCCGCTCCGGATTCAGGAACCGCTCGAACAGCAGGCCGTGCTCCAGCGGATCGAGCTCCGTGATCCGCGTGGCGTAGGCGACGATCGATCCGGTGGCGCTGCCGCGGCCGGGACCGACCGGGATGCCGTTGTCCCGCGCGTAGCGGCAGATGTCGGCCACCACGAGGAAGTAGGAGGAGAAGCCCATCGGCCCGATGACCTTCATCTCGGTCTCGTACCGCTCCATCACCTCGGCGGGGACCGGGGCGCCGTACCTCATCTCCAGGCCGCGCTCCACCTCCTGGCGAAGCCACGACTCCTGCGTCTCGCCCTCGGGCACGTCGGGGTAGTCGGGCATCCGGTCCACCTGTGCGAACACGTCGCTGTAGTCGCCGACCATCTCGGCGACCAGCAGCGTGTTGTCGCACGCCTCCGGCAGTTCGGAGAACAGCGCGTACATCTCGTCGGCCGGCTTGAGGTAGTAGCCGGAGCCGTTGAACCGGAACCGGTTGGGGTCGTCCTTGTTCTTGCCGACGCCGACGCACAGGAGGCTGTCGTGGGCGTCGGCCTGGTCCTCGGTGACGTAGTGGGAGTCGTTGGTGACCAGCAGCGGGATGTCGAGCTGCCTGGCCAGCCGCAGCAGGTCGGCCCGCACCTCCCGCTCGATGTCGATGCCGTGGTCCATCAACTCCAGGAAGTAGTTCTGCTTGCCGAAGATCTCCTGGTATTCGCCGGCGACCTTGACGGCCTCGTCGTACTGGCCGAGCCGCAGGCGCGTCTGCACCGCGCCGGACGGGCAGCCGGTGGTGGCGATGATCCCGGCCGCGTGCTGCGAGACCAGTTCCTGGTCCATGCGGGGCTTGCCGTAGTAGCCCTCGACCGAGGCCAGCGACGACAGCCGGAACAGGTTACGCAGCCCGTCCGCGTCCTTCGCCCACATGGTCATGTGGGTGAACCGGCCGCCGCCGGAGACGTCCTTGCCGCCCTCGCCGTCCGCGACACCGGTCTCCGCGCGAGAACCCCAGAAGACCGGTTTCTTGAACAACCGGGATCCTGGCGCCACGTACGCTTCGATCCCGATGATCGGCTTGACCGGGCTGTCCTTCGCCACCTTCTGGAACTCGTACGCACCGAACATGTTGCCGTGATCCGACATGGCGATGGCCGGCATATCAAGCCGCGCTGCCTCTTTGAACAGCGGTTTGATCTTGGCCGCTCCGTCCAGCATGCTGTATTCGGTATGCACGTGCAGGTGCACGAACGACTTGCTCACCCGTCCCCCGATCCCACTTCGCCCGACCTGTCGCCTGAGCTTATTGCGTCTCGCGGGACTGATGACGCCTGCCGCTAGGCCCGCGCCCGCGGCCTCACTCGGGGACGCCCGCGAAGCCGTCGCCCACGCTGGCGGCGAGCTGCAGGTAGGCGTCCCTGGTGGGCTCCTGGAGCCGGTCCAGATCGATCTCCGCGCCCTCCTCCAGGTGCGGGTCGTACGGCACCCGGATCACCGCTCGGCATCTGGCGGCGAAATGGGCCTCCAGCTTCTTGATGTCGACCGCCGACTTCGAGCGCGGCCTGACGCTGCACAGCACCACGGTCGCGTTCTTGACCAGGTCGCCGTACTGGTGCGCCTCCAGCCAGTCGAGCGTCGCCGAAGCCGCCCTGGCGCCGTCGACGGACGGGGAGCTGACCAGCACGATCTGGTCGGCGAGCCCGAGCACGCCGCCCATGGCGGAGTGGAGCAGGCCGGTGCCGCAGTCGGTGATGCAGATGGAGTAGAAGTTCTCCAGCACCTGGGAGACGTCCTGGTAGTCGTCGCCGCTGAACGCCTCGGAGACCGACGGATCACGGTCGGAGGCGAGCACCTCCAGCCGCGACGGCGCCTGCGAGGTGAACGCCCTGATGTCGACGTAACGCTTGACCTGGTCACGCTCGTTGAGCAGGTCACGCACGGTCGCCGAGGTCTCCAGGACGAGCTTGTCGGAGAGCGTGCCCCTGTCGGGGTTGGCGTCCACGGCGATCACGCGGTCGCCGCGGATCTGGGCGAGGGTGGCGCCCAGGCCGACCGTGGTCGTGGTCTTGCCCACTCCGCCCTTGAGGCTCAGCACGGCCACGCGGTGGTGCCCGGCGGTCACCGGAGTGCGCGCCCTGGTCACGAGCTCGCGGCGGCGGCGCACCTCCGGGGGTTCGCCCGGCTTGATCCAGCCGCCCGACGCCTTGTAGACCACGCGGCGCCACCCCTTGGAGGGAGCGTTACGCCGTCCGCGGAGCAGGGACTCCGGGTCGAGGCTCTCGGCCGTCGGCCTCCCGGTGACCGGGGGTCTGGGCGGGGCGCTGAAGACGGGCGCCGGGGCGGGTCGGCGGCGCGGCGGCGCCGGAGGGATGTCCCGGTCCGCGGGGCGCCACTCGGGCTGGTCGGCCCACGGAGAACCCTCCTGCCCGGCGGGACGCTCACGCGGCGGGTCGTCGTGGGGCGGGCGGTCCTGGCGCTGGGAGCGCTCCAGCCGCAGGGGACGGTCCTGGTGCCGGTCCTCCTGGACCGGCTCGGACCACGGAGAGCGCTCATCGGGCTGCGGACGCTCCTCCGGCTGCTGCTCGGGCTCGGCCCGCCGCTCGGGGCCCGCCCACTGCGGCACGGAATCAGCCCGCTGCTCAGGGCCCGCCCACTGAGGACCGGAATCGGCCCACCGCGGGCGCTCGTTCCGCGGCAGGGTCTCGTCGGAACCGGTCCACCGCGGGGTCTCGGTCCCGGGAAGGGTCTGGTCGGATCCGGAGGGCCACTGCGAGGGCTCGCTCTTGGGGGGCGTGCTCTCCCAGGTGGGCTTCTCCTCGTCGGCCGGCTTCTCCTCCGCCTGCTTCTCCGTCTGCTCCTCCGGGCGTGCGGTCTCCTCGGCCACGGCCGGCTGCCGGGCCGTCAGCGGATCCTCCACAGCCGATCCCTCGGCCGGCTGGATGGACGGGGCCGAGGGCTGGGACGAGGGCTGGGACGAGGGCTGGGACGCGGATGACGCGGACGGCTCCGCGGGCGGCGGCCACTCGGGCGGCGTGGACCACGGATCGTCCGCCGGCTCCGCCGTCTTGTCCTTGTCGGCCGTCTCCGGAGGCGCGAACGACAGCGTGAAGGTCTCGGTGTCGTCGGGGCGCGGCAGCGGCTTCAGCGGGGTGTTGAAGGGGTCGTCCGCGGGCGGCGCGGCCGGCTCCTCCTTCTTGGCGGCTCCGGCCTCGCCGAGCCACTCCCCGGCCTCGCTCTCCCCTTCGGGTACGTCCTCGGCCGCGGCCGTGCCGTACACGGAGTCGACCGCCGCGCGGAACAGCGGCGGCGTCGGCGTCTCGTGCTGCTGGGGCACGAGCGACCACGGGTCCTGGGGGTACGGCGAGGCGACCGGCTCGTCGGCAGACGCAGTCGAGGCGCTGACAGAGACGGGGGTCTCCTCCGTCTCCTTGATCGCGTCAAGCCAGGCCAGCTGTTCCTCGAGAGATTCTTCTCGATCGTGTCTTGCCACCGTGTTCCCCCTCGGGTGGGTCTAAAGGGGCAGCAAATAACTTGCAGATTAACGCCACCTGCTCCTACGCAGCCCGCCAACCCGGAACTTCTTTGCCCGACTACCGTGGTTCGCATGCGAGCCATTGAGATCACCGAGCCGGGCGGCCCCGAGGTGCTGGAGTGGCACGAGGTGCCGGATCCCGAGGTGGGGCGCGGAGACGTGCTCATCGACGTGACCGCCTCCGCGGTCAACCGTGCCGATGTCCTGCAACGTCAGGGGTTCTACGATCCTCCTCCCGGAACGTCGCCCTACCCGGGGCTGGAGGCCTCGGGCGTGGTGGCCGCGGTGGGCGCCGACGTCGAGCAGTTCAAGCCGGGCGACGCGGTGTGCGCGCTGCTCGGGGGCGGCGGTTACGCCGAGCGCGTAGCCGTGCCCTGGCAACAGGTCATGCCGCTGCCCGAGGGTGTGTCGCCGCGGGAGGCGGCCGGGCTGCCCGAGGTGGCCTGCACCGTCTGGTCCAACGTGTTCATGGTCGGGCGGCTGCGCCGGGGTGAGACGCTGCTCGTGCACGGCGGCGCGAGCGGGATCGGGACGTTCGCGGTGCAGCTGGCCAAGGCGCTCGGCTCCCACGTGGTCGCGACGGTCGGCACGGCGGAGAAGGCCGAGCGGGTCAAGGAGCTCGGCGCCGACGAGGTGATCAACTACCGCGAGGAGAACTTCGCGGACAAGGTACGCGCCGACGTCATCCTCGACATCATGGGCGCGAAATACCTCGCGGGCAACGTCAAAGCGCTGCGCACCGGCGGCCGGCTGGTGATCATCGGGCTCCAGGGCGGCCGCAAGGCCGAACTCGACCTGGGCGCCCTGCTCGCCAAGCGCGCGGCCGTGCACGCGACGGGGCTGCGCTCGCGTCCCGTGGAGGAGAAGGGCGCCATCGTCCGCAGCGTCGTCGACAACGTCTGGCCGCTGGTCGGTGCCGGTGCGGTGCGTCCCGTGGTCCACGCGGAGGTGCCCATGGCGGACGCCGCCGAAGCTCACCGAATGCTGGATTCCGGGGAGCACGTCGGCAAGATCCTGCTAGTACGGTGAGAGTTATGAATGCTGAGGACAACAACACCCCCCACATCGTGGTGGTGGGCCCCGACTTCCAAGGTCAGGGCGATAGCGGCGAGGACGATCGGTCGGTCACCAACCTGGTCGAGCAGCCCGCGAAGGTGATGCGCATCGGCAGCATGATCAGGCAGCTTCTCGAGGAGGTCCGCGCGGCTCCCCTCGACGAGGCCAGCCGTAAGAGGTTGAAGGAGATCCACGAGTCGTCCATCAAGGAGCTCGAGGACGGCCTGGCGCCGGAGCTGGTCGACGAGCTGGAACGCCTGTCGCTCCCGTTCACCGACGAGACCGGCACGCCGCCGAGCGAGGCCGAGCTGCGCATCGCGCACGCCCAGCTCGTCGGCTGGCTCGAAGGCTTGTTCCACGGCATCCAGACCACGCTGTTCGCGCAGCAGATGGCCGCCCGTGCCCAGCTTGAGCAGATGCGCAGGGCGCTGCCCGGCGTGCCGCACGGCGAGGAGCCGCAGCCGCGGCCGCCCGGTGGTTCCGGCCCCTACCTGTAGAGCTTCTCGATCACCTGCGCGACGCCGTCGTCGTCGTTGCTCGCGGTCACGTGATCGACCGCCGCCAGCACGGTGGGATGAGCGTTGGCGACGGCGTACGCCGTGCCTGCCCAGCTCAGCATGGGCAGGTCGTTCGGCATGTCGCCGAACGCCACGGCCTGCGCGGGTTTGATCTCGTGCTGTGCGGCCAGCGCCGCCAGGGCACTGGCCTTCGTGACGCCTTGGGCGCTCATCTCGATCAGGCCTCTGCGGCTGGAGTGGGTGGCGGTCACCAGGTGCCCCACCAGTTCGTGCACGGTGGCCTGGAGTTCGTCCGGGCCCATGCCCGGGTGCAGGGCCAGCAGCTTGGCGCACGGACGTGCCGTGAGGGAGCCGGCGCGGGCGCTCCCCTTGGCCTTGTCAAGGGCGCCGAGGAGGAAATCCGACTCATGCGCAAAACCGGCTTCATACTCGACCGAAAATGCGAGATCGGCCACGTTCGCTCTTAGCTGAGCCACGACTTCCTCGAGTACATCCACCGTGATCAGGTGAGATTCCACTATCCGTTCGGTATGGAGATCGTAGATCAGTGCCCCGTTCGCACAGATGGCGAGCCCGTGGTGACGCACCGCACCCGCGACGCCGCCCATCCAGCGCGGCGGCCGCCCTGTCACGAACACCAGCGCCGCCCCCGATTCCTCGACTTTGGCGAAGGCCGCGGCCGTGCGGGGAGACACGGTTCCGTCGGTGCGCAACGCGGTGCCGTCGAGGTCGGTGGCCACTAGACGGGGTGCGGGAAGGCTCTGCATAACAGGTTCCAGTTTGCCTGGTGATGCCGCCTGACAGAAATCTTCCTAGGGACGGGAACACCAACGCGCCAGAATGGTGTTAGATGTGATGGCGTTGTATTAGCTGATCCCGTAGTGAAAACCAGCATGACTTTGTCTGAGCCACCCCGGGTGCTTGCTGTACGACACACCGGGATCCACGAGGTGTGGGTCCCATAGATTCACATCCTGAGGGAGAGCTTTTATGGCTCAGGGAACCGTCAAGTGGTTCAACGCCGAGAAGGGCTTCGGCTTCATCGCCCCGGACGGCGGTGCGCCGGACGTGTTCGTGCACTTCTCCGAGATCGTCGGCAACGGCTACCGCAGCCTTGAAGACGGCCAGCGGGTCGAGTTCGAGATCACGCAGGGCCAGAAGGGGCCGCAGGCCTCGCAGGTCCGAGCCATCTGACCTGTAGCAGCGAGAGAGAGACCGGGGTCCGCATTCCAGCGGGCTCCGGTCTTCGCATGTGTCGGCCAGGTCACGGCTGTGACTCGACTCACACAGCCGTTGAACCGCCGGCCCCTCCCATACATCGACCTCTATATGAGGTATGCGTGGTCATGTCACCCCGTGACCGTCGCCGGGGTCTTCGTACTACTGGTCAACGACCACCTGCTCAAGCAGGCCTGGCCCGGGTTCGTCACGGGCAAGCTCAGCGACGTGGCAGGTCTCGTGGTGGCGCCCGCCCTGCTCGCCCTGCTCTTCTGGCGGCGGGCCGATCTGGCGGCCACCGCGCTCGCCGGGGCGCTGTTCACGCTCGTGAAATCGACGGAGACGGGCGCTGAGGTCGCCTCCCAGGTCTGGAGCCTCGTGGCGGGCCCGTCGCGCGTCCTGGCCGATCCCACGGACCTGCTGGCCCTCCCCGCGCTCGCGCTGGCCTGGTGGGTACGCGGGCGCAGCCTCCGTACCCGCTCCTCCAGATGGCGGATCGTCGCGGCGATGCCGCTGACCGTGCTGGCGGTGGCCGCCACGTCGGCCGACCACATGCCCGCCGCGGAGTCCGTCGAGGTGGACGGCGACCGGATCGTCGTCCACGTTTCGAGCGGCCAGGACTGGATCTCCCGCGACGGCGGAGCCACGTGGTCGGAGATCGACCGGGTGATGGCGGACGAGCCCAGAAGGCCGCAGAGCGCCGCGTGCGTGCCCAGGCAGGCGACCCGGTGCTACCGGGTGGTGCCGGACCGGATGGCCGTGCAGCAGTCCGACGACGGCGGCAAGACGTGGCGGCCGTCGTGGCCCACGTCCGGCGACGACCGCGAGCGGCTGCGCAGGACCTACTCCGGCGGGCACGGGCATCACCCGATGGGCCTGGCCGTGGTGCCCCGGCCCGGCGGGCACGACGTGGTCGTCGCGAACGGCCGGGACGGCATCCTGGTCCGCGACGCCCAGGGGACGTGGCGGCGGGTGGGCTGGCCCGGCTCGGCCACGGAGCAGGTCCCGGCCGTGGACGTGAGCCTGGAGCGGAACGTGGCGCTCTTCCTGGCCGCCTGCATGCTCTTCGGCGGCGTCGGGGCGGGGATGCGCCAGTTCCATCGCGTCTACACCGGCTTCGCCATATTCGCCTGCCTGGGCTTCTTCGCCATGGTCGCCGAGGCCGCCCTTCTGGGTCACGACGCGCTCGGCCTGGTGGCGCTCGGCGTCGTCGCGGCCGTGCTCGGCACCCTGGTCTGCCTCGTGCTGGCGTTCGCGGGCCGGGCGCGTCCCGTGACGGCCGCGGTCGGAGTCGTGGGCGCGCCGCTCGTCTACGCGGCCGTCTATCTGCCCTTCGACGGCTGGGCCGGCGGCACGCCCGAGGCGTACGAGGCCGCCGTCGCGATCGCCGCGGCGCTCACCGTTCTCGTGCTGGTGGCGGGCGCCGCCCTCATCAGGAACGACGCGAGCCGTTCCGGCCCGTGACCTGGTACCCCTCTGCCCCTCTGCTACTCTGTGGCATAGATTGATTACTTTGCGTCACAATGGGGGCTCTGGTGAAAGTCGCCTGCGTCGGCGGTGGACCCGCCAACCTGTACTTCTCGATCCTGATGAAACGTGTGGATCCGTCCCACGACATCACCATCTACGAACGGAACCCGGCCGGCTCGACATACGGCTGGGGCGTGACCTACTGGGACGAACTGTTCAACGATCTCCACCGGGCCGACGCCGACTCCGCGCGGGCCATCAGCGAGAGCTCGGTCCGCTGGGACTCCTGGGTCGCGGACATCCGCGAACGCGCCACGGTGACGGTCGAGCAAGGGGAGGCCGGCTACGGCATCAGCCGGCGCAGGTTGCTGGGCATCCTCGCGGAACGCGCCGAGTCGCTCGGCGTACGCATCGAGTGGGAGCGGGAGATCACCGACGAGGACGAGTTCGGCGACGCCGACCTCGTCGTGGCGGGCGACGGCGTCAACAGCGGGCTGCGCGACCGCCACGCCGAGCACTTCGGCCCTGAGTTCCATACCGGCCAGAACATCTACATCTGGCTCGGCACCACCAAGGTCTTCGACGCGTTCGTCTTCGCCTTCGTGGAGACCGAGCACGGCTGGATCTGGTGTTACGGCTACAAGTACAGCAAGGAGCACAGCACCTGCGTCATCGAGTGCACCCCGGAAACCTGGCGAGGGCTCGGGCTCGACCAGGGGAAGGAAGCCGACAGCCTGGCCATCCTGGAGAAGCTCTTCGCCGACATCCTCGACGGGCACCCGCTGATCGGGCGGGCACAGGCCGACGGCACCGCGCACTGGCTGCACTTCCGCACGCTGACCAACCGCACGTGGCACCACGGCAACGTCGTGCTGGTGGGGGACGCCGCGCACACCACGCACTATTCCATCGGCGCGGGCACCGCCCTGGCCCTGGCGGACGCCTCCGTCCTGGCCAAGGAGCTCTACCAGCAGAAAAATCTCGAAACGGCCCTCGCCGCCTACGAACGCGAGTCGAAGGCGAAGCTCCGCTCGCCGCAGAGGGCCGCCCGCAACAGCGCCCGGTGGTTCGAGAACCTCCCGCGCTACATCGACCGCTCGCCCATGCAGGTGATCACGCTGCTGGGCCAGCGGCACTCGGTCATGCAGCCGTTCGTCCCGCCGGCGCTCTACTACCAGTTCGACCGGATCGCCGGGCGGGTCGGAGGGCTCTTCGGGTTCGGGCGCTGACGGCGGTCGCTATTTGGCCGGCTCCAGCACGTCGAGGCCGACGTAGGGGCGCAGCGCCTGCGGGACCACCACGGAGCCGTCGGCCTGCTGGTGGTTCTCCAGGATCGCGACGATCCAGCGGGTCGTGGCCAGCGTGCCGTTGAGCGTGGCCAGGTGCTGGGGCTTGCCGTCCTTGTCGCGATAGCGGACGGCGAGCCTGCGCGCCTGGAACTCGGTGCAGTTGGAGGTCGAGGTCAGCTCGCGGTAGCGGCCCTGGGTCGGGATCCACGCCTCGCAGTCGAACTTCCGGGCCGCCGACATGCCGAGGTCGCCCGCCGCCGTGTCGATGATGCGGTAGGGGACCTCGATCCTGGCCAGCATCTCCTTCTCCCAGGCCAGCAGCCGCCGGTGCTCCTCCTGGGCGTCCTCGGGACGCACGTAGGAGAACATCTCGACCTTGTCGAACTGGTGGACCCGGATGATGCCCCTGGTGTCCTTGCCGTACGAGCCCGCCTCGCGGCGGAAGCACGACGACCAGCCCGCGTAGCGCAGCGGCAGGTCGTCGGCCGCGAGGATCTCCTGCGCGTGATAGCCGGCCAGCGACACCTCGGAGGTGCCGACCAGATAGAGGTCGTCCTCAGGGAGGCGGTAGATCTCCTTGTCGTGGGCCACGTGGAAGCCGGTGCCCTGCATGGTCTCCGGCTTGACCAGCACCGGAGTGATCATCGGCGTGAACCCCGCCTCGATCGCCTGCTGCATGGCCATGTTGAGCAGGCCGAGCTGCAGCCGGGCGCCGACGCCCTTGAGGAAGAAGAACCGCGAGCCGGACACCTTGGCGCCCCGCTCCATGTCGATGGCCCCGAGCGCCTCCCCCAGCTCCAGGTGGTCTTTGGGGGTGAAGTCGAACGCGCGCGGCTCGCCATGGGTCTCCAGCACGACGTAGTCGTCCTCGCCGCCCTCGGGCGCGCCCTCATCGACGATGTTGGGCACCGTCTGGAGCACCTCGTCGAGCTCGGCCCCCAGCTTCTCCGCCTCGGCTTCCGCGGCCTTGACCTGGCTCGCGAGGTCTTTGGCCCGCTGGAGCAGAGCGGCCTTCTCCTCGCCCTGCGCCTTGGAGACCGACTTGCCCATGCTCTTCTGCTCGGCCCGCATGGACTCGAACGCGGTCAGCGCGGAACGCCGGCGTCCGTCCAGGTCGAGCAGCGTGTCGACGACAGAGTCGTCCTCACCGCGGGCACGCTGCGACGCCCGTAGCCGGTCGGGATCCTCACGAAGGGTACGCAGGTCAATCACAAGGAAAAGGCTACCGGCGCCGGACCGCGGCCCGCCCCTCTATTACGCCGAGTCGCCGCCGCCCGCCGCCGCCCGCCGCCACCCCGCGTCACGAGCCGCCACGCGTGCCGGCGTACTCAGACCTGGCCGGAGCGGACCCGCGCCAGCCACTCGGCCGCCTCGCCGAACGCGCCGTCGGACGTGCCGCGCCTGATCAGCGGGGTCACCCCGTCGGCCCGCGGATAGCTCCCCAGGAACCGCACCTCGCCGCAGACGCGGTGCAGCCCCGCGATCGCCTCGCCGACACGGGCGTCGGCGATGTGCCCCTCGAAGTCGAAGTGGAAGAAGTAGCGGCCGATGCCGTCGCCCGTCGGCCGCGACTCGATGCGCGTCAGGTTGACCCCGCGTACGGAGAACTCCGTCAGCATCTCCAGCAGCGCGCCCGGGTGGTCGTCGGCGAGGAAGACCACCAGCGTGGTGCGGTCGGAACCGGTCGGCGCGGGCAGCGGCTGAGGGCGGCCGACCCGGACGAACCTGGTCACCGTGTCGGACCTGTCGCCGATGTCGGAGGCCAGCTCGACCAGCCCGTAGTGCTCGCCCGCGATGCGGGCGGCGATGGCCGCGTCGTAGGGGGAGCCGGGCAGCGACACTTCCTGGGCCGCGGCCGCCGTCGACGGGGCGGCCACCACGACGGCGTCGGGCAGCTCGCGGGAGATGAAGGCGCGGCACTGGGTGATGGCAGCGGGATGCGTGTAGACCCGCTTGACGTGGGCCATCTCGGTGTCGGGCCGGGCCAGCAGCGAGAACTGCACGGGCAGCAGCAGCTCGGCCGTGATCAGCAGCGGCTCGCCCCAGGCGAACTCGTCGAGCGTCGTGGTGATGGCGCCCTCGATGGAGTTTTCCAGCGGCACGACGGCGCCGTCGGCATCGCCCGCGCGGGCGGCGTTGAGCGCGGCGCTCACGTTGGCGCAGGGCAGGCGCTCGGCGGTGGGGTCGAGGAGCCGCAGGGCCTCTTCGGTGAAGGTGCCTTCGGGTCCGAGATAGGCGAGACGGGGCATGAGTCCAGAATATCCGCAGGTGGACAGCGCATGGTGACCATTCGGCCGAGCGCGTGGGGGACGACCGGCTACAGCTGCCACGAAGCCCGGGCCGTGATCAGCGGACCCAGCCCCAGGCGGGCCGCGCGCACGGCCTCCTCCTCTTCGGGCGACAGCTGCTGCTCGCCCTTTCCTCCCACCACGGACCGCACGTACGTACGCGTCTCGCTGCGCCCGTTGATCGAGGTCAGCACGATGCCGTCACCCAGCCCGTTGATCATCGCCACCGAGAACGACAGCCGCCCGGTCATCTCCGCGAGGGCGTCGTACCGGCAGACGGCCACGTCTCTGACGGCCTTGAGATCGCGCCCGCCCTCGTGCGTCTGCCGGGCGAGCAGCCGCCGGCAGTCCTCCACCGTGGCCTGCGCCCGGCGGAGGGCCAGACAGCCGATGAGCACGCCGCTGACCCCGGCCAGAACGCCCACGAAGACCCATGCGGTAACGAGCACGACACATAGCGTAATGGCCGGGTCAAGCAAGCATCCGGCGTTTCGGCACCCAGGACACCAGCAACCACACCAGGGCCAGCGCTCCCAACCCGAACCCGTTCTGGACGATCTTCCCGAGCACCAGGCTGACGCCCGGGATGTCGGCCGCCTTCAGCGATACACCCCACCACGGGACGGGCACCACGTAATAGAGCCACACCCCGGCCGCCACCCGCAGCCTGACCTGATCGCGGCCGTCGCCGACGATCGCGCCGAGCACCACGACGACGTAGGCCAGGTGGTGGATCCAGGCGACCGGCGAGAGCAGCACGGCCATCAGCCCGACGAGCGCGACCGCGGTGATGGAGTCGCCCGCCTGGTACGCGTCCCGCGCGCCGCGGAACCCATACCAGCCGACCGCCGCCACGATCACCAGCCAGATCGCGGACGTCAGCAGGTCGGGCAGGTAGAGGCGGATCAGCATGCCGCGGATCGACTGGTTGGTGGTGGCCGCGTTGGCGCCGAGGCGTTCGGGATCGAGCAGCGCCGAGAACCAGAAGTCGGCCGCGTCCTGCGGGATCACCGCGAACGGCAGCAGCGTGAGCACCGCCGCCGCGAACGCCGCCATGAAGAACGTCCGCCACTGACGGGTGACCAGCAGGTAGATCAGGAAGACTCCGGGCGTCAGCTTCACCGCCGTGGCCAGCCCGATCAGGAACCCCCGCGGCCACCACGGCCTCCTGGCCACGCAGTCCGCCAGGCACAACGCGACCAGCAGGATGTCGACCTGGCCGAACCGCACCTGGTCCCGGATGGGCATCATGTACGCGCAGGCCACCATGAACAGGGCGAAGGCCCACGGCGCGTAGTTCCGCCACGTGCCGAGGGCGCCCCTGAACGCGAAGCCCACGGTCACGGCCAGCGCCACGAAGATCCCGGCCGTCCACACCCACTGCGCGACGCCCCAGGACATCCCGGCCAGCCCGACGGCCAGCATCGCCGCGACGGGCGGGTAGGTGAACGGCAGCAGTTGCGGCGCGGGGGTGAAGTAGTCGTACACCGGCCGCCCGTCGAGGAGCATCTGCCCCCCGGTGCGATAGACGTCCAGGTCGACCAGGCGTTGATCGTCCGCATTGGTGAGCCATGTGTGCACCAGCGGGGTCACGGCCGCCGCGACGACGAGCACGACGACCGCCCACGCCCACCACTGCCGCCGCCCCACGCCCCCGGTCATCGGACCTGCTCCGTCGCTTCCCCCGCGTCGCGGGGCGGGCGGATCGCCGGCTGGGCGCTCACGGGTGGTCTTTTCCGGTGATCGCGCAGGCGTGGCCGCCGGCCCGCCGGAGGCTGCCGGGCCGGGAGTCGCTTCGGGATCGGGGCTTGACGTGGCCAAGGGTCAACGGAGTGTTGCTCGCCGCACGGTTCCCGCCCCTTGGGGGTGGCACGTACTCACGGACCTCATGACCGAGCAGCGTACCGTGCCGGGCACGCCGTCCCGGCCGCCGCCTTGCCCGCGCCCGGGGCCCCGGCCCGCGCCGTGCCGACGACCCGGCCCGCCCGTGCTCAGCATCTACGATCGGACGCACATCCTTCCCCGAAACGCTGGAGCTCCCGCACATGCCCAACGACGCCAGGCCGGACCCGTACGACGGCGGGCACGAGTCGCGCGGCCGACGGCGTGTGCGATCAGGCCGTTCCCTCCGCCGCGTGTTGACGTTGCTGCTGGGCATCGCCCTGGCCACGGCCGTCGCGCCCGCGGCGGCGGGCGCGGATCCGACGCAGGAGCGGGCGGTCGGGGGGCGCGTGGCCCTGGTCGGCGTGCCCGGCCTGGAGTGGAGCGACCTCGACCGGTCACGCACGCCCCACCTGTGGGACCTCGTCGGCAGGGGTTCCTCCGCCTCGCTCTCCACCCGTACGGTGCCGCCCCCCGACCGGGGCATCACCTGCCCCACGGCGGGCTGGCTGACCGTCTCGGCGGGCCAGCGAGCGGGTACGCCGGGCAAGGGCTGCACCCCGGCCCCCGCGCCCCGGCAGTCGGGGCAGGGCGCCACGATCCCCGGATGGGAGGCGCTGAGCGCCCACCAGGGCGAGACCGGCTTCGACGCCCGGCTGGGCACCCTGGGCCGGGCCGTGGGGGACGGCGGAGGGAAGGTGGCCGCGATCGGCCCCGGAGCGGCGCTCGCAGCGGCCGACGCCTCGGGAGACGTCGCCGCCTACGCCCCCGACCTGGGCTCGGCCGCCGACCTGACCCCCTACGACCTCGTCGTCTTCGAAGCCGCTGACCTGGCGACCGCCTGGGCCGCCCGCCCCCTGGACGAGTACGGAGTCCCCGCACCGATGCCCGCCGAGGCCAGGAAGGCGGCGGTGGCCCGGGCCGACCGGCAGATCGGCGCCCTCCTCGGCAATCTGCCCGCCGGCACCTCCGTCCTGCTGGCCGGCGTCTCCGACGTGACGCCCAACGCCCACCTCCACGTGGCCATCGCCGCCGGCCCGTCGGCTCCCGGCGGCCCGCCGTTCCCGCACGGCCGCCTCACGGCCACCTCCACCCGCCAGGACTCCCTGGTCACGATCACCGACCTCACCGCCACCACGGTCCAGCTCCTCGGCCTGCCGGCGCCCCGCGAGGTCGTCGGCCGCCCGTGGCGCTCCGGCGACGCCGCCCCGCCCGACCCGGCCGGCACGGTGGCGGACCTGGCCGACGCCGACCTGGCCAGCCAGGTGCTACGCGACGTACGCGGCCCCTTCTTCACCGTCCTGGTGACGGTGCAGCTCCTCTTCTACGCCCTCGCCGCCCTGGCTCTGCGCCGCCGCTTCAAGAACGGCACCCCGCCGCCCCCCTCCTCGCCGGAAACACCGGCCACCTCCGCGGTCGTGCCGCCGGCGGACGGCTCGGCCGCGGGCCTGGCGAGCGCGTCCAGGCTGCTCGTCGCCGTCCAGGTCGTCGCGGTGGTCAGCGGCGCCATTCCGGTGTCGACCTTCCTGGCCCAGCTGGTGCCCTGGTGGACGCTGCCGGACCCGATGGCGTCGGTGATCGTGACGATCGTCGCCATCGCCGCCCTGATCACCGCCGCGGCCTTCGCGGGGCCGTGGCGCTCCCACGTGCTCGGCCCTCTCACCGTGGTCGCCGCCGTCACCTCGCTCGCGCTCCTCCTCGACGTCATGACCGGCTCCAAGCTCCAGGTGAACGCCGTGACCGGCTACGAGCCCGTCACCGGAGGACGGTTCTACGGTTTCAGCAACATCGCCTTCGCCGTCTACGCCACCGGCACCCTGCTCGGCCTGGCCGGAGTGGCCCAGTGGCTGCTCGGCAAGGGGACGTCCAGGGTCGTGGTCGTCGTGGCGTGCGCGGCCTATGGAGGGCTGGCCGTCTTCGCGGACGGATGGCCGTCGTGGGGGGCCGACTTCGGCGGCGTGCCGGCCTTCGTGATCGGGCTGGCCGTCTTCCTCATCCTCCTGTCGGGCCGGCGCGTGTCACTGCTGAAACTGGCGCTCGTCGGCCTGGCGGGCGCGCTGCTCGTGGGGACGCTGTCGGTGTTCGACTGGCTGCGGCCGGAGCCTGAACGCACCCACCTGGGCACCTTCGTGCAGCAGATCATCGACGGCCAGGCGTGGACGGTGGTCGGGCGCAAGCTCACCGCCATGGTCGGCGTGACCGTCGGCAACTGGTCGCTGACCCTCCTTTCCGTGGTCGCGCTGGCCTTCCTCTTCCTGGTGCTCGCCCGCCCGTCACGCTGGGGCGCCTCCGCGCTGGGCCAGGTCTACGCGCTGGCCCCGGTGCTCAGGGCGGGCCTTTTCGGTACGCTCGCGTGCGCGTTCGTCGCCTTCCTCATGAACGACTCGGGCATCGCCATCCCCTCTATGGCGTTGACGGTAGCCGTGCCGCTGACGCTGGCCGCGTGCGTGCGCGCCCTGCAGCTCGCCACGCCCACACCAGTAGTGCCACGGTCAGGGCCAGCAGGGCCCACGCGAGCCGGGGCCTGAGCTCCGTACTGAGCCACACGAGGTCCTGTGGCTGGCCCTCCACCCTGGCGGGCAGGTAGGCCAGCGACAGGACCAGCAGGTGCGCGACCACGAACATGTCGAGCGCCGACGCCGTCACGAGCGCCAGCAGGCCGAGCGCCAACCCGTCGTACCACGGCAGGATGTAGGGGGTCGCGAACACGTACGCCACCACCAGCACCGCCGCCACGACGGGAGCCTCCGGGCCTCCTCCGTCCGTGGCCACAGAACCGGCACGCGACGCCGTACCGGATGCGAGGCGGAACAGGGACCAGGCGACGAGTGCGAGCACGAGGAGGGAGCCCACCTGGATCTCTCCTCGGTAGGCGCTGCCGGTGCCCACGACGGACTGCAGCCAGCCCTGGACGAGCTTCCAGAACGAGGCGTGCGAGATGGCCTTGCTGGTGCGGGTGATCGGCTCGATCGCCGCCGTGCCGACGATCGCGTAACCGGCGACCACGACGGCGAGGGCGCACCCGGCCATGAGCGCCAGCCGGGCAGGGCGCCGTCGCAACTCCCAGGCCGGGCCCAGGGCGACGAGGCCGGCGTTGATCTTGATGGCCACGCCGAGGCCGAGCAGGACACCCGAACCCGCCGGGCGGGCCCTGGACAGCAGTGCCGCGACCATGCAGGCGACGGCGAGGGTGTCGGCGTGCATGCCCGCCACCAACTGGTAGAGCAGGAGCGGGTTGGCGGTCCACAACAACGCGGCGCGCAGGCGTCTCGCCGGGTCGCCACGGGCGAACCGGTCGATGAGCAGGCCCGTCACGATGAAGGCGGCGGCATTGAACAGGGCCAGCACGAATATGGTCAGCCGGAGCGAGTCGCCGCCCACCCAGCTCGCCACCGCCTGCAGAGCCGTCGCCACCGGACCGTAGACGCTCGGCTCCTCCCGCCACGGCTCCTCGACCGCATCGGCGACGGGGTCGCCGGGAAGATCCACCGCGCCGTGGGTGTAGGGGTCGACGCCCAGCGTCACCATGCGGCCGTAGACGGCGTAGTTGAGGTGGTCGCCGGAACCCGAGGGAGGCAGGAACGCGAGCACGCCGGCGGCCAGGCAACCGATCATGACCGCCGTGCGCGCGAGCTCAGGGAGGACCCGGGGACCGCGGATGAGGGACAGGGCGAGCAGGAGGCCGAGGCCGCCGAGGACGAGGGCGGCGGCGGCCATGGCGATCGTGAGATGGGGGTCGGGCCGGACCTCGAAGGAGTAGGGCGGTTGCCAGGCAGCGCCGGTCAACGCGGGGACCATCGGCGAAGGACCGAGCAGGCCGATGCTGAGCGTCAGCAGGATCGAGGCGCCGATCGCCGCCGTGGCCGCCCACGCGAGCCGGCCTCGTGCCTTGTCGCGCCACGATTGCGAAGTCACCGGAAGATTCCAGCACATTCGCCAGGTGGTTCCGGACGGACGAGGTCAGACCTCCTCACGCCGGACGTTCTCCCGATCACCGAGCGAACGTTTCCCGTACGGCAGGTGGTCAGCGCTTGAATCGAACTTTGTCCAGATTTTGCGTGACAAGTGGCTCCCGCGTGGCCAGGGCGCGTGCCACATCGCGCAACTGCACGGCCCGGTGAAGTTGCGCCCGCCAGTCGGTGCCGGTGGCGCGGTGTGCCATGTCGACCTCGACTTCGGTGACCCGGAAGCCCTTGCGCAACAGGTCGATCGTCAGCGCCGTCTCCACGCCGAACCCGTGCGCCAGCGGCCTGGCCGCCTCGAAAGCGGCTCTCGTGAGGCAGCGCTGGCCGTTGAGCGGCTGGGCGGGCTCGAAGCCGGTCGCCCGGCGGATGCCCTCTTTCGACAGGCGGACGACTAAGCCGTGGCCGCCGAGCCGCACCCGGGTGGTGAACACGGCGATGGTCATGTCGGCCTCGCCCGCGCGTACGGGCTCGATGAGCGGAGCGGCGGCCTGGGCCGTGTCGCCCAGATCGGCGTCGAGGAAGAGGAGATGCCGGGGAGCGGCGTCCTCGTCGAGGAGGCGTACGGACTCCGCACCCGTCTCCATCGCGGCGGCCTTGCCCTTGTTGCGGCTGTGGCGCACCACCCGGGCGCCGGCCGCGCGGGCGACCCGGCCGGTCTGGTCGGACGAGCCGTCGTCGACGACCACGACGAGGTCGACGCCGGGCAGCGCCGCCGCCGCCCTGACGGTGGCCGCGATGCGGTCCGCCTCGTTGGCGGCCGGGATGACGGCCGCCGTGTCACCGCCCATCGAGCGTCACCTCCGCACGCGCGGCTTCCGTCATGATCCCTCGGCTATGAGAAACTCCTGCGGCACCTCGTCGTACACGGTGAACACCGAGTCGAGCCCCGTGACCTGCAGGATCTTGCGTACGGCGGGACGCGGCGCGGCCACGTCGAGCGCCCCTCCCTGCTCTTTCATGCGCTTGAGTGCCGAGAGCAGCACGTTCATCCCCGTGGAGTCGCAGAAATCCACGGCGGACATGTCGATGACCACCCGGCTAGGCCCTTCCTGCAGGAGCCGAGTGAACTCGGACTGCAGGTGGGGCGCCGTGTACAGGTCGATTTCTCCGGTGATGGCGACGAGCGCGCACCCGGCCTGTGATCGAGTCGAGACCTTGAGCTCCACATGGGCAGGCTAGCGGCGCGGAGGCTTCCGGTCACGTTGTCACGCCGATAGGGCGACCACAGGTTTTTGTCCTCCGTTTGTGCTCCATGGAAACGGAGAGTACGCGAAGCTTGACAGCGTGACATCGGAACTGGCAACCGCGTCATGGCGAAGGAGGGGCTGGGGCACGTCCGGCGGGCCCCCGGATCGATGAACGCAGACAATCCTGAAGATCCTCAGCGTCAGGGGCTCCGCGAACGGCTGGAGACCATCCTCATCCGCACAGAGAAGGCCACCTCATGGGATGACGAAGCAGGACGCCTCCGCGGCCTGGTGAACCACGAAGGCTATGTCCCCATCCGCACCCGGCTCGCGATCGAGGACCTCGACTTCCTCGCCGGCGCGCGCGCCGACCTGCTCAGGTTCTCCGAGCTCGGGCTCAGGCTGCTCGACCTCCACCAGCCGAGGGACGCGGGGGGCATCACGAGTGACACGGCCCACCCGATCCTGCGGTGCAGGAGCTGCATGTGGCGCTGGCCTTGCCCGACCTTCCGGGCGATGTCGGAGTCATTCGGCCTGCCCCGCTCCGACGTCGACCTTCCGGAGAGCGCCTGAGCACCCGAGGGATCAGCCGGCGACCAGGGGAAGCCGGATCTCGAACCGGCACCCCGGCCCGTCGTTGACCACCTCGATCCTTCCGTCGTGCGCCTCCACGATCCCCTGCGCGATGGCCAGCCCGAGCCCCGCCCCGCCGTCGGCCGTAGGGGTGCGTGCGGCCTCCCCTCGGAAGGCCACCTCGAACAACCGGGGCAGATCCTCCTCGGGGATCCCCCCACAGCAGTCGGTCACCGACAGGCATGCCATGCCCGTGTCGTCCACGCGGGCCCGCAGCACCACGGTCTGGTCAGACGGCGTGTGCCGGATGGCGTTGACCACCAGGTTGCCCAGGGCCCGCCCCAGCGCCCCCGCATCGGCCTCCACGGGCACGACCGACGCCGCCTCGGCGGTGAGCACCACGCCCTTCGCGCGGGCCAGCGGCTCGGCCCCTGCCAGGGTGTCGGCGACGAGGTCGGCCAGCCCGATCCTGGCCCGCGACAGCCGCAGGGCGCCCGCATGGATGCGTGACAGCTCGAACAGGTCGTCCACCATCACGGAGAGCCGCTCCACCTCCTGCTTGATCTGCCCGTGGTAGCGCGCGACCGTCTCGGGGTCGGAGACCACGCCGTCCTCCAGCGCCTCGGCCATGGCCCGCATCCCGGCCAGCGGCGTGCGAAGGTCGTGACTCACCCAGGCCACCAGCTCCCGCCGCGCCCCTTCGAGTGCCCGCTCGCGCGCGTGCGCCTCCTCCAGGGTGTTGGCGATCGTCTGGAGCTCGGCGGGCAGCCCCTCGGGCGCCACGAAGGGCGGATGGAGCACGGCGGCCACCAGCCGCCTGCTCTCCCCGACCACCCGCTTGGCCAGCACGAACGCGACCCCGAGCCCCACGAGCCCGCCCACGGTCACCACGCTCAGCACGAAGTCCTTGACCGCCCCCGCGATGATCATCTTCATGATGATCGCCACGACGCCCGCCAGCGTGGCCGCCACGGCGACGACAACGACCACGGCCAGCATCACGCCGATCGACCGGGTGCGCAGCCGCCACATCACCGCCACGCCCGCAAACGCGATCAGCAGCCCGAGCCCGGCGGTCACGGCGACGACCACGGCCAGGTCGCCGACGGCCACCGCCGGCTGCGTCAGAGCGGCCGTCCGAGGCATCAGGGCCCGTCTTCCAGAGGTTCGTACCGGTAGCCGACCCCCCACACCGTCACGATCCTGCGCGGCCTGGTGGGGTCGGGCTCGATCTTCTCGCGCAGCCGCCGCACGTGCACGGTCACGGTGGACGAGTCGCCGAACGACCATCCCCACACCTGGTTGAGCAGCGCGGACCTGCTGAACGCCTGGCGGGGGTTGCGCATGAGGTGGGCCAGCAGGTCGAACTCCCGCGCCGTCAGCAGCACCTCCCCACCCTCCAGGTGCACCTCGTGCGCGCCCACGTCCACCACCAGGCCCCCGTCGCGGAGCACGCCGGTGCCGCCCGTGACGGAGGCGCCGCGGGCGCGGCGCAGCACCGACTGGACGCGCAGCGCCAGTTCGCGCGGGCTGAACGGCTTGGTCACGTAGTCGTCGGCCCCGGTCTCGAGCCCGGCCACCCGGTCGATCTCCTCGCCGAGCGCGGTCAGCATGATCACGGGTACGGGCCAGCGTTCCCTGAGCTTCCTGCACACCTGAAGCCCGTCGAGCTTCGGCAACATCAGGTCGAGCACCATCAGGTCCGGCGGGTGGGCCAGCGCCCTGCGCAGCGCCTCGACGCCGTCGCCCACGCATTCGACCTCGTGCCCGTCGCGCTCCAGATAGCGGGCAACGACCTCCGAGACGGTCGGATCGTCGTCCACGACCAGGATGCGGGTGTTCACCACTTCACGGTACGGCCCGGCTTCGCGAAGGTGGCAAGGACGTCATTACTTCGTAAGCGTCGCGGATCATGCCACGAGGACGTACGGTGGCCTCATGGGTAGAGTCGTGATGCTCGTTCTCGGGACCCTGCTGGGTCTCTTCGTGTTGTTCAACTTCCTCCTGCCGATGGTGCTGGGGCTGCTCAAGGTCGCCCTGATCATCGGCGTGGTCGCTCTGCTCGTCTTCGTCGTGGTCACGGTGATGGGCAAGTCGTCACGGTCGCACTGAGCCGGTGACGCAGCTCCTGTTCGACCCGTGGCTGGCGGGGATCACCCTGGTGGCGGTCCTGCTGCTGGTCACATGGGCGGCCACGTTGCTGCCCGCCTTCGGCGGCGAGCCACGACGCTTCCCGCTGACCTACGCGCGGCGCACGGCGTTCCAGCGCCTGCGCGACCCGGACGCGGCCGGCCGCCCGCGTCCGCGCGCGCCCTAGGCATGCCCCGCTTCCTTCCAAGCGGGGCTCCTCAGGCACAGGCCGGGTGAGCCCTTCCTCTCTCACGCAGAAACAGGGCTCATGATCGATTCTCTTGTCACGTTCGTCATCACCGTGTCCGGGGGCCATGCCGCGCTCGGCGTCGTGCTCTTCACGCTGGCCGTACGCCTTCTGCTGCTGCCGCTCAACGTGCGCCAGGCCCGCACCGCCAAGATCAAGGAGAGGCTGGCGCCCAGGCTGCGCGCGCTGCAGAAGCGCCACCAGCGCAATCCCGAGCGGCTGGCCAAGGAGGTCTCCGCCCTCTACGCCAAGGAGGGCAGCTCGCCGTTCGCCGGAATCATGCCGATGCTGGCGCAGCTGCCGTTCATGTGGCTGATGTACCGGGTGGCCACGCATCCGACCGCGCTGGCCGGGCATGACCTCTTCGGGGCTCCGCTGGGGCAGCAGGTGGCGGGCATGATCGCTAATTACGGTCTGGTCAGCACCCCGGTTTTGGTCTTCTTCTTGGTCATCGTACTGGTCGCAGCGGTGGCGTGGTTCTCCGCGAGGCAGATCAAGATCACCGAAGAGCAGCCGGAGCTGATAAAGAAGATCATGCCGCTGCTCCCGTACGGCTCCGTGCTCGCCGCGCTCGTGCTGCCGCTGGCGGCCGGGATCTATCTGCTCGTCTCCACGGCGTGGGCCGTGAGCGAGCGGGCCGTGCTCGCTAGCCGGCCTCTCTGAGCGTCGCCACCTGCCCGTTCACCGAGCCGTTGCCGTGCGGAGCGGGCAGGATCGCCCACACCGTCGTCGTCTCGCCCTCGTGCCGGACGCCCCAGCTTTCCGCCACATATTCGACGATGCCGAGCCCCCGGCCCCCGAGCGAGGACAGGGTCGGGCGGCCGGCGCGTGGCTCCGTCGCCGCTCCTCCGTCGCTCACCGCCACCTCGATGTGGTCGTCGTTGCGCAGCCAGGCGACCCGCACCATGCCCGAAGGAAGCGGATGCGCGTGCCGCAACGCGTTGCTCAGCAGCTCGCTCACCACTAGCACGGCGTCGTCGATCGCCGCGGAGAAAACCCCGCCGTCCTGCAGGTCAGTGCTCAGACGCTGGCGGGCGACGGCGACGCTGGACGGCGCGTACGGCAGCAGCACCACGCTTGACACACCCACCTCCCCGTTCCCTGTGCCCCCCACGGGAACACTCCCCGGTACGACCGAAATGCCCCGTTAGCCGACTCCAGAAACCGCATCTCGATCACAGCTTGTACACATTGGACGATAGATCAGCGCAACTGTGACCGCCTCGTTACCGCATCGGTGTGTCGGATCCGATAGGGCAGAACCAGCCGCATGCGGGTGCCACCTCCCGGTCTCGGATGGGCGCTCACGTCACCCCCTTGTGCCCTCGCGAGGCTGCGGACGATGTAGAGCCCGAGCCCTACTCCACCAAACCTTCTCCGGTCGCCGCTGTCCACCTGGACGAAGCGCTCAAAGATCCGCTCCCGGTCAGGCGGGGCGATTCCGACGCCCTCATCGTCGACCACCACGACGACGTTGCCGGCCTCGGGCCAGGCCTCCACGGCGATCAACCCGCCCTTGGGCGAGTACTTGAAGGCGTTCTCCAGCAACTGCCCCAGAACGATGTCCGTGGCCAGCGCGTCGCCCAGCACGTTCGGCAGTTCGTCGGGGAGCCTCACCTCGACCCGGTGCCTGTCCGACAGCACGGGGAGCCCGAGCGTGGCGGCCCGGATCCGCTCGGCCAGGTCGAACTCCTCGATCCGGACCTTGAGCTCGTCCGCCCCCGCCCTGGAGCCCAGCAGCAGGTGGTCCATGAGCTGGCCGAGCGACCTGGACCGCTCGGCGATCGTGTGCACGGCCGAACGGCGCTCGGGGTCGCTCAGCTTGTCCCAGCGCGAGTCCAGCGTGCTGGCGAACCCCCGCACGATCGTGATCGGAGTGCGCAGCTCATGGCTGGTCGTGGCCAGGAACAGGTCCTTGGCCTCCTCGAGCTCCTTGGCCGCGGTCACGTCGCGGAAGTCGATGACCACCTCGCCGGTCTCCTCGATCCGCGCGCTCACCACGTCCAGCCAGCGGCCCGTCTCCAGCTGGAACGTGACCTTCTCCCCCGGCTCGGGCAGCGGGAACGGCGGCGGCCCGCCGATGACGTCGTCGGCCGAGAACGCGGTCAGCACGGCGGCGGCCGGGTTCCAGCGGACCACGCGGCCCGCCCCGTCGAGCACGGCGATGCCGTCGGCACTGGCGTCGAAGACGGCCCGCTCGTGTGCCCGCTGCCGCACCGCCTCCTGGTAGGCGACCGCGTTGCCCACCGCGATGCCCGCATGCCCGGCGAGCAGCTCCAGCAGTTCCAGTTCGAGATGCCCGGGGACACGCCGGGCGAAGAGCGCGTAGAGGGCTCCGTACGGGCGCCCGCCGACGGCGGCCAGGCCCAGAGTGATCGTGTGCAGGCCGTCCAGCCGCGCCCACACCAGCTCTTCGAGCCCGTTCGTCTCCAGCATGACGGTCTTGCCGGTGCGTAACAGCTTGTCCACCAGGCTCGTACGCAGGTCGGTGGTGGTGCCCCTGATCGCCTCGGGCAACTGGTAGGTGCTGACCAGCCGCAACCGGTCGCCCTCGATCAGCACGAACCCGCCCGCGTCCGCGCCGGTGAGCTCCGTGAGGCTGGCCGAGATCCGGTCGAGCACGGCCGACAATTCCAGCTCGGAGTTGATGTCGCCGACGACGTCCGTCAACCGGCGCACGAGACGTTCCCTGCGCGCCATGCGGTGCCTGGCCAGCTCGTCGGCCCGCGCCGGATGGTGCACGCAGATGTATCCGGCCACGGCGTTGCCCAGGCGCAGCGCGCTGATGTCCACCCGGAGGTCGAGGGGGACGCCGTCCTTGCGCAGGCGTTTGGTGCGCAACGACACGGACTCGCCCGTGCGTACGCGCTCCAGCACGGCGTTGAGCTCGGCGGTCAGCTCGCCCGGCACGATCGGCGCCCGCCGCCCGAGCAGGTCCTCGGCCGGCCACCCGAACAACCGCTCGGCGGCCTCGTTCCAGACCAGCACGCTCTGGTCACGGTCGAGCACCACCACGGCGTTGGGCGAACCGGCGAGCACCGCGCGTGCGATCTCGTCGTCACTACCGGCCCATTCGTCCCCCACACCTCCATAGTGCACGTGGCTTGGTAGGTGCGTCGGGCGATCCGTCCGATACGCTGCGGTCACGGCGATCTCGGCGGGTGTGGAGGGTGAGGGCGAATGGCGAGCGGTGATCTCGATGCCCTGTTGCGGGTGACCTCCAGCACCTACCGCGGCGAGACGCCGCCCGACATCGCGTTCGGCACCTACGACGGCGCCGTGGGCAGGCTGGTGCTGGCCGTGACGGGCAAGGGCATCGCGGCCTGCAGCTTCGAGGCGGAAAACGACGTCTTCGAGCTGGTCAGCCGGCATGTGGGCACGTTCATCGGCAACGACGCGCGGCGGCTCGACCCGGTGCGCAGAGAGCTGGATGCCTATTTCTCCGGCCGGCTGCGCGCGTTCGCCACGCCGGTCGACTGGGCGCTGGCCACCACGTTCGCCCGGTCGGTGCTGCAGAAGACCACGGCGGTCCCCTACGGCACGACCACAACGCTGGAGGAGATCGGCCAGAGCATCGGCAGGCCGCGCGCGCTGCGCGCGATCGGCAACGCGCTGGCCTCCAATCCCGTCTGCGTGATCGTGCCCTGCCACCGGGTGGTGCGCGAGGACGGCGCGCTCGGAGACTACGCGGGTGGCGCGAGCGCCAAGCAGCACCTGCTCAACGTCGAACAGCGCGCCTCCGCAACACGCCGATGAGCGCGGTCACGAGGGCCGCCACCACCGCCGCGCCGAGCGCGCCGTTCATCCACGGTTGCCTGGTGAAGCCGATGGCGTCGCGGGCCGACGCCCAGAACCCGTCCCACGCCGCGATGGTGGGCGTCGAGGTGGTGAGCCAGTAGGCGGCGAAGCCGAGCGCCCACGGCACCAGCATCGACCAGCGCGAGGGGGCGTCCTCGTCGGTGTTCCAGCGGTCGGAGCGGCCGAACCCGAAATAGTCGACGGCCAGCACCGCGAACATCGGCACGAACACCGCCCCGATCACGCCCAGGAACGCGCCGTACGAGGTGACGTCGACGACCAGGGCGATCACGACCGTGAACACGCCGATGGCGGTCGAGATGACCCGCCGGTCGACGCGCGGCATCAGGTTCTGCAGCGACATGGTGGTGGACTAGACGTTCGCGAACGACTGGTCGGTCTCGCGCAACACCAGGATGCCGAAGAACACCGCTCCGAGCGGCGCGGCCACGAACGGGTCGAACACGGCCGTGTTGTCGGCGTTCACGGCGGCGGCGCCGGCGATGGCCACGGCGTAGACGCCGAGCCCGAGGCAGGCCACCTGGGCCACCGTGTAGCCGCCGACGATCCCGGTGAACGCGGCGCGCCCGGAGCGGGAGTGCCGGGCGAAGTCGGCGGCCAGCGGCACCCAGGACACCGACAGCGCGATCACGTAGTCGACGGCCGGAGCGAACCCGGTCCACGACCCGCCGGCGGGGGCGGGCGCCTCGGACAGGAAGTACCAGGTGAACCAGATCATCGACACGATCACGCCGACGGTGACGTACCGCCGCAGCAGGCGGATCGCGCCGAGCGGCCAGATCGTGAGCGCGGTGGTCAGCACGCCCGCCAGAACCACCCACACGGGGTACGCCACCCCGTCGAAGATCGCGGTGGCGGCCTTGGCGATCACCCACAGCTCGAAAGCGCCCCATCCGAGCATCTGCACGATGTTCAGCACCGTGGGCGCGTAGGAGATCCTGGCCCCGAACAGGCCGCGCAGCAGCACCATCGCGGGCTGGCCTGTGCGGGTGCCGGGGATGGCGGACAGGCCCACCATGGCCGTTCCGATCAGGCTGCCGACCACCGTCGCCACCAGCGCGGCGGCCAGGCTCAGCGGCGCGTCGCCGGTCGGGTTGAGCAGGAGCAGCGCCCCTGAGAAGCCGAGGAGGCTGACACCGAGGTTGGCCCAGAGCGCGCCCTGATCGAGCACGCCCAGAGTCTTGGGGGGCTGACCGTCGAGAGTCAGCGGAACTTCGTCGGCGACGTGCGACATCGCACACTCCCTACGCCGGCATTACCCGGACAGGTTCATGCGGTCGGCGACAGCCGTAGTCGCCCTCTCAGCCTGATTGCCTCAAGCTCCCGCGGATTGATTTGTACGTGCGGAGCCGGAATGTCCAAGTTCCGCGGGCCCCATGATGCCTCATCCCTCCGAGTTCGGCCAGCCCGGGGGACATGACCCGGGTGGCCGGCTCCGTGGTGGCGGCTGCGCCCGCCATGGCAGCACCACTCCCAGCGGGCGTAGCCGTACAGAACGACGACGTCATCCGCAACTCGTACGGAGCCAGCCGCCCCGAGGTTCTCGCCCACAGGGTCATGACCGCGACGGTCGGCAGGCCCCTGGCGAAGGCGCCCGAGGGGGAACCCCCTCGGGCGACCCGACCTGACCCGGGGTACGTGGCTTCCTGCCGGAAGTATTGACGCCTTCACCGTGCTTCGCTGTCCGCTCGCCGGTCAAGGGTGTGTCGTGCGTTGCCGAGGTAACTCTGATTCGCCTTCCGCAGGGCCTCGAACCGCTTGGCATGCTGTTCGATCATCTTCGTCTGAATTCGCCATTCCGCTGCGGCGCGAGCGGCTACAAGATCGGTCTTTTGCTTGCAGCGTACGTCAGCGGCGGCCACGGCCTGTTCCGCCGGTGAGACCTTAGGTACGTTGAGGTTCCACCGCCGATCCTCCACCGCGGCTTGTGGGGTCTGGTAGTCGAAGCCGTTGTCGCGCATGCAATCGCTCCATGCCCGGGTGGCTATGACCACCGCCGGATCTGCCGCGGATTGGTCGACCGCCGCGTATTCCAGGTCGACAAGCCATGCGGAGTTCCGGTCGCGGACGCCTCTCCAAAGGGCAGAATCCGCCTGGTCCAGGCACCCGCCCGGGCCGAGCAGGGCGGACTGCTCGGCCTTGCTCGCACGGGCGGCCCATGCTGCCTCCTCCGCCTGGGCCTGTGCTTCTTGCGGCGTGTCAGGGACGTGGTAACCGTAGCGCCGGGCGGCTTCTGAGTCGGCAAGGCCGTAGCGGCGGGCGTTTTCGGTGAGGAGCGGGTGGGCATCCGCAGCCGACTGTTTCCCAGTCCAGACGAAGCCCTTCTTGGCCATGCATTCCCGTCTGAGCCTGGTCCGTGCGGCGGTGACCGTAACAAGGTCTTCATCATTGAGCCGGTAGGCATCGAAGGGCAGCGCGAAGGCCGCCCGGAACGGCGGTGTGCCTGGCTTCTGGGCAGCGCCCACACAGGCGGCGACCCCGACGCCGACCAGCGTTACGACCGCCCCTGCCAAGAAAGAGGAATTCTTTCCTTGCGCACTCGTTCGTCGTGCCGACGCTCGCTTGATCCCCATAAGCAGCGAGATTCAGCAGTTAACAATCTTAAACGCGCTCGCCCGATTGTCGCCGATCTCATTGTTTTTCAACTTGCCATCATCAGGCTGGCCCAGCTCCCGCCCGAACACGCTCATCGCTCCGCCGTATCCAACGTCCTGATAAAGCTCAACCCAGCACCACCCTTTTCTGACTTTGATCGAGCTGGTCTCGTTGTCCATCCCGTCACCACTATCATCGCCGTAATAGTCCAGCCAATTGTACTTCCTGAGGTCGGGCTTGCTCTTCTTGAAGTTGCGCCAGTGATCACCGTCCGCACCCTTATCCTGGTTGAAGTCCTCGTTCTCGTACAAGCAAACCCAACCAGCACTACACTTGCCGAAGGAGTCTGCGGCAGCGGGTGTTCCCCCGGCGAAAAGAACGGCGACCGTCGTGGCCGCCGTGACAGCCAGCGCGACCTTACGCTCCACTCTCATCACAAGTCCTTTCCCTGAGATCTCTTTGAGGCGAGCCCAGTCTTCAGACCCGTTTCAGCGCCGTAAATAGCCCGGATTCCACGCCTTATGCGCAGAGAGTCCACTTCAGGGCCAGACCCCGGCGTAGTGGATGTTTGTCCGGTTTCTTGGTCATGTGAGGCAAGGAACGGCGAGGCCGCGGGTGGCGTCGCGGACAGACGGTCACGGTCCGCCACTTTCCTGTCGTGCCGTCCCTGACCTGGCGTTCGACCGGTATCGCCTGCCCGGCGTGCGGAAACGCAGTCCCCCCGTGACCGTGACGACCTTGAGAGTGCGGCGTTCCTCACGTCCACGGCGAGTAGGGATCACGCCAGCAGCGGGCCGAGTCGGCAGCGGCCTCCTCGACGGCTGCGCGGATCGGGGGATGGTGTCCAGCGCCTCGGTCAGGACCGGCAGGTCGGTCGGTGGGCCGGCGAGGGTGACGTGCTCCAGGTGGCGGGTGAGCACGTTGACCGGGATGATGGCACGCGAACGCGGCCCCTGTTCCTGATCGGCTGGCGTAGAAACCCAACGATCACCAGGGGTCGCGTTTGTCATGTGTGCCCGGGGTGCCTCAACCGCCCGGCCTCACAGCACATGCGGCCCATCAGCCGAGAACGCTCCGGCACATGGAGTGCCATGGGTAGCCCTTCTGGTCTGCTCCCGAGCGCCTATGGTGCGCGGCGGCGGGGCGTCCGGCTCAGGCCACGAAGGGTTGCTCCCCGGTCTCGCTGACCAGCGGACGCCCGGCCGCCTCCCACGACTGCATGCCGCCCCCGACGTTGACCGCGTCGCGCCCGAGCTGGTTGAGCCAGGCCGCCACCTGCAGCGACCGGCCGCCCACCCGGCAGACGACGTAGACCGTCCGGTCGCTCGGCACCTCCTCGACCCGGCTCTGGATCTGGGTCATCGGAATGTGCACCGCCTCACGGGCATGGCCCGCCCGCCATTCGTCCTGCTCGCGGACGTCGAGAAGGTAGGCGTCTGCCGGGATGCCGCCCGGCTCGATCTCAGGAACGGTCATCAGATACCTCCGAGGAAGCCCCCGCCTTCATTCAGGCGGGGGAGGAATCGGACTCCTGCGGAGCAGGACAGGGGTAGCCGGTTCGCCTGGCGGCGAACCGGCGTCAAAACACCGCACGGTTCGGTAGTGTGTTCGACGGTGGCGATAACCAAGCCACCGGACGAACGATCAGAAGCACCCTCGCCGCAGGGCTTGCGGAGAGGTGAAACGCCTGTGGAGCTGGTGTAAGACCTCAACGAGAGTTCCTTTCCCGGGCGGGCGACCGGCGGTGAAGCAGGAAGGCCAGTCGGCGACGGCTGGAATCCCGGTCCTTCAGGGCCGGGAGATGTCAAGACCCCATCATCTCCCGGCGGCGGGGGGGAGTGCCGTCGCCTGGAGGAGGAGCGACGGGGGAAGGCGACGGCGCCCGACGACCGAGCCCGCCTCACGAAGTCGGGCCCTGAACGCGGGCGTCGTACGCGGCGCGGGCGCGGGCGATCTCCTCCTGGTGGGCCTCGGTCCAGGTGACCAGGGACTTGATGGTCTCGTGCAGCGTACGGCCGAGCGGCGTCAGCGCGTAGTCGACCCTGGGCGGGACGACGGGGTGGACCGTGCGGCTGACCAGGCCGTCGCGTTCGAGCTGGCGCAGCGTGACGCTCAGCATGCGCTGGCTGACGCCGTCGATCTCACGGCGGAGCTGGGTGAAACGCAGGCTCTCGCAGTCGAGCAGGGCGATGACGAGGAGTGACCACTTGTCGGCGATGCGATCGAGGATCTGGCGCACCTCGCAGTCCTCACGGGTGTCCCACTGGCGCGCGTCGTAGTCGTCGTCCATGGTGCCTGCGGAGTAACCGAGTGACGCAGAAGTGCCTTCTTCCATGAAGTCTCATGATGGCCGATGATGTGGACGGTTACAACAAGGAACTAACATAATTTTCCGTAACCGGGGGTTGTCATGCCTGTCCCTGCTCGTACGTGGGGCGTACTGATCGTTCTTTGCGGGGCCATCTTTCTCGAAGGCATCGACGTCGCCATGCTGAACGTCGCCCTCCCCGCCATCCGGGCCGATCTCGGCGTGCCCACGAGCATGCTCAGCGGGGTGGTGAGCGCCTACGTCCTGGGCTACGGCGGCTTCGTGCTGCTCGGCGGCCGGGCCGCCGACCTGCTGGGCCGGCGGCGCATGTTCCTGCTCTGGCTGGGGGTGTTCATGGCCTTCTCCGGGCTCGGCGGAGTGGCGAACGACGGCTGGGTGTTGTTGTTGGCGAGGTTCGTCACCGGAGTGGCCGCCGGCTTCATGACGCCCGCGGGGCTGTCGCTGATCACCACGAGCTTCCCCGAGGGTCGCGACCGCAACCGCGCTCTGATCATCTACGGCAGCACCGGCGCCGCCGGCTTCGCACTCGGCCTGGTGTTCGGCGGGGTGCTCACCACGTTCGGCTGGCGCTGGGTCTTCTTCGCCCCGGTGCTGATGTCGCTGGTGGTCCTGATCGCCGCGAGCCTGCTGATCGAGAGGGCGCCGGCGGAGGAGCGCCCGGCCGGCGGTTTCGACCTGGCGGGCGCGGCGAGCGTGACGGGCACGATGATGTTGCTGGTCTATGGAGTGGTACGCCTTGAGCACCCGTCCGAGGGCCTGCCGCTGACGCTCGCGGTCTTCGCCGCGGCCTTGGGACTGCTGGCGGCGTTCGTGACCGTCGAACGCCGCTCACCGCACCCTCTGGTCCGCCTCGGCATCTTCAGGTCGGCGGCGCTGGTCCGCGCCAACGTGATGGCCGTCCTGCTCACGGCCTCCTTCTTCGGCTTCCAGTTCCTGGTCACGCTCTACCTGCAGGAGTTGCGCGGCTGGTCACCCATGCAGACCGGGCTCGCCCTGCTGGCGGCCGCCGCCGACGTCGTGATCGCGCCGACGCTCACCCCGTGGCTGGTCAACCGGTACGGCAGCGCCAAGGTCATCCTCGGCGGCCTGCTGTCGGGCCTGCTGGCCTACGTGCTCTTCCTGGGCGCCGGGCTGGACTGGACCTACGCCGCGATGGTGCCGTCGATGGTGCTGATCGCCCTGATGTTCGCCTTCGCCTACGGCCCGCTCATGATCACCGCCACGGACGGGATCGCGGCCCGCGAGCAAGGGCTGGCCGGAGGGCTGATCAACTCGTCGTTCCAGTTCGGCGCCGCGCTGGGCGTGTCGATGGTCACGGCGGTCAACGTGGCCGCACTCGGCGGCGCGACCACGCAGGAGGCCGGGATGACCGCCTTCCGCACGGCCCTGGCGGTCCCGCTGGCGGCCGCGCTCCTGGCCAGCGCCGTCGCGGCGACGGCCCTGCTCACCAGGCGGCCCCCCAGGACAACCGACGTCCTGGTAGCCGGGCTGCCGGAAGAACCCACAGGACACGGCCAAGCAGGCGCGGGAACCACGGAACACGGTCAAGGAGGCGCTCGTCACGGCGAGCAACCCGTGAGCCTTCACGACCGGCCATGACAGACGGCGGCCGGCGTCGGCGCGTGCGGTGACGCCGGCTGTGCCGTAAAAGATGGATTATTTCAACAAACGGGACAACCTCCGGTCGGCGAGGGGCTTGCCGCCGGTCTGGCAGGTGGGGCAATACTGCAGCGCCGAGTCCGCGAACGACACCTCGCGGATCGTGTCGCCGCAGACGTCGCACGGCTGCCCCGCGCGGTTGTGCACCCGCAGCCCCGACTTCTTCTCCGCCTTGAGGTCCTTCGCGGCCAGCCCGTGCGCCCGCTCGACCGCTTCGCCGAGCGTGGTGACGATGGCCTCGTGCAGGTCGGCGATCTGCGCGTCCGTGAGTGTCGCCGCGATCTTGAACGGGGACATCCTGGCCGCGTGCAGCACCTCGTCGGAATAGGCGTTGCCGATGCCCGCGATGATCTTCTGGTCGCGCAGCAGCCCCTTGATCTGCGTGCGGTTGCCGCCCACGATGCGCTTGAGCGCGGCGACCGTGAAGGACGGGTCGAGGGGGTCGGGGCCGAGTGCGGCGATGCCGGGGACCTCGCCCGGATCGCGCGTGACATAGACGGCGAGCCGCTTCTGTGTGCCCGCCTCCGTCAGCTCAAAGCCGGGCGCAGCCCCCTCGTCGTCGGGCGCGAGCCGGACCCGCAACGCGAGCGGCCCCTTGCCGGGGCGGACGGGCTTGGCGCCCGACAGGTCGTCGCGCCAGCGCAGCCATCCCGCCCTGGCCAGGTGGATGACCAGGTGCAGGCCGTCGCAGTCGAGGTCGAGGAACTTGCCGTGCCTCGCCACGCCGGTGATGCTCAGCCCGCCGAGCGCCGTGGCGGGCGGGTCGAAGGTCTTGAGTGCCTGGAAGCCGACCACGTCGACCCCCACGATCGTGCGGCCCACCGCCCGCTCGCGCAGGAAGTGGGTGAGTGACTCCACTTCGGGAAGTTCCGGCATGTCACCAGGGTACGGTCCGCGCCACGCCGTCCACAGCCTGTGGATGCTACGGCACGCTCCAGAAGGCCAGCTCGTGCGCCATGCCCTCCCTGAACTTCGCCTCCGCCCGCGCCGGGTCCGGGTCGGCCTCGTCGATCATCTGGGCGATGCGTACGGCGAGCGCGGCGAACCCGGGATCGGCGTACGTGTCCACCCAGGCCCGATATCTCGGCTCAGTAGGCGGATTCTCCGCCAATATCTGCCCGAGGGTCGAATATCCCCACATACACGGGTAAAGCGCCGCCAACCCCTCCCCGTACGACGCCGCCGACTCCAGCAGGAACCCCGTGTACGCCCCACACGCCGGCCCCTTCACCGCGCCCTCCAGGTCGGCCCCGAACTCCGCCGACAGCGACCTGTGCAGGTTCAGCTCGTCGTGGTACGTCGCGTGCGCCAGGTCCACCAGGTCGCCCAGATGCGGGTCGGGCGCCTGCCAGGCCAGCCGCGCGAACACCCGCACATAGTCCAGCAGGAACAGGTAGTCCTGCTCCAGCCACGACCTGAACACCGGTTCCGCCAGGTCGCCGCGGCCGATCCCGATCACCGTGGGATGGTCGAGCTGCGCCTGCAGCAAGGGACGGCCGATGGCGTGCAACTTCTCCGAAATGCTCATGGCTGGGAGGTTAGTGTCGGAAGATGACTGTGACGATCGCCGAAGAGTTCCTCCTGCTGTCCTACCGGGACGACAAGGGCACCCCGCTCATCGACTCCACGCGGCTCGACTCCGCGCTCGCCGGCGCGCTCCTCGCCGAGCTCGCCGTGGCCGGGCGGCTCGAGTTGTCCGACAAGAAGGTGGCGGTCACTGACCCGAGCCCGCTCGGCGACGCGGAGCTGGACGCCACGCTGACCCGCATCGCCACCGAAGGTAAGGCCAGGAAACCCGCCTGGTGGGTGCAGCGGCTGAAGACGGGCAAGCTGCGCACGCGCCTGCTGACCAAGCTGGCGGAATCGGGCGTGCTGGCGGAGGAGCGCGGCAGGGCCCTCGGCATCTTCCCCGTCACCCGCTGGCCGGAGGCGCACCCCGGTGTCGAGGCCGACGTGCGCGAGCGGGTGTCGGCCGTGCTCGCGGGCGCCACCCCCGACCCCCGCACGGCGGTGCTGATCGCGATCGCGCACGCGGCCAGGCTGGACCGCAAGGTCTTCCCCGACGCGGACAAGCAGCGGATCAAGGAGATCTCCGAGGGCGCGTGGACGGCCGACGCCGTCGCCAAGACCATCGCCGCCATCAACGCGGCCACGATGGCCGCCATCAGCGCCGCGACCGCCGCTGGCGCTGCCGGCAGCGCCAGCGGCGGCTGACGGCGTCAGCGGGCGTCGAGCACGCTCTTCGGCACCGGCTTGTCCTCCTTCAGCGCGTTGAACAGCGCCAGCGCCTTCTGCCGGTCGGACTTGACGGCCACGCCGCCGTTGGGGAGGTCCTCGTTGCCGCCGAACGGCACCACCGTCGTCACCGGGCTGTCGCCCATGGCGAGCCCCAGCGAGAGCAGGTCGAAGGCGCCGGTGCTCGAATCGACCGTCACCGCGTCCGTGGCGCTCATCGCCAGCGGGATCGACGTGAACGGGTTGATGAGCACCCCCGGGCTGGCCGCCTTCTTCACCACCGCCGCGAGGAACTGGCGCTGCCGCTTGGTGCGCTCGTAGTCGGGCAGCGCGCCGCCCTTGCGCGTGCGTACGTAGCCCAGGGCCTGGGCGCCGTCGAGCACCTGCTTGCCCTTCTTCAGCTTGAGCCCCGCCTTGGGGTCGTTCACGGCGGCCGTCACGTTCATCTCGACCCCGCCCACCGCGTCCACGATGTCGACGAACCCGGCGAACCCGATCTCCATGTAGTTGTCGACGCGCAGGTCCGTGACCGTCTCGATGGTGCGGACCAGCAGCTGCGGCCCGCCGTTGTAGGCGGCGTTGAGCTTGTCGCGCTGCTTGCCGTAGATGGTGACGGCCAGGTCGCGCGGCAGGCTGACCAGCGTGGGCGGGTCGTCGGTGTCGGGGATGTGCAACAACATCATCGAGTCCGTACGCTGCCCGACGGCGCGCCCCGTGGCCAGCTTCTTGCGCTGGGCCTTCGACAGCCCTTTGCGGCTGTCGGAGCCGACGAGCAGCCAGTTGGTGCCGGGGCCGTCAGGGGGGCGCTCCTCGTAGTCGGCGAGCACGTCGTCGATGCCGCCCAGCCTCGAGTCGATCCAGAAGAACATGCCGACGGCCGCGACCAGCAGCGCGACCAGGAGCCCCGCGACGATCTTCACGATCGTCCTGCCCGAGGGCCTCTTGCGAGGTTCCCTCGGCTCCTGCCCGCCCCTCGACCTCAACGGCCTGACGGGACCGCCCCCGCCGCCGGAGCGCTGCCTGCCGTACACGCGCCCGCCCGACCGGCGCGGCTCGGAACCGGGCGGGCCCGGCGGCGGCTCGGGGATCTGGGAGGCGGCAGGAAGCTTGTGGGTGGGCGCGCCCGGCCCGCCCGCCGGGAACCGGTGCGCGGGAGCGCCCCCTGAGCGCGGGACGTCGTTGGGCCGCGGTGGCAGCGGGCGGCCGTCGCCCGGCGAGCGCATGGCCCGCGTACGGTCGTCCTCAGACACTTCGCCTTCTCCCCTTTGCTTCGTACATAGACGCTACGTCCAACCCCCCGGCAGTGAAGGCGTTCGGTCAAGGATTTCCCACGGAAAAGTACACAGAACCAGCCGACCGTAACGGTGGAGCCGGGCCGCCGCCAAACCGGCGACGGGTCCTTGCGCGGGCTCGGGAAACATAGAGGCCATCGGCATCGTTACGGTTAGGGACGACGTCTATCGAAGGGATGATCGTGTCCGCTCCGGACTCGTGGAGTCTTTGCCCGTGCTCAGGCACGGGTTCCCCTGAAGGCTCACTGCGGTGAGCGCTTATCTCGGGCTGCTGTCCCTCATCCTCCTCACGGCGGCGACCGGCTATTTCGTCGCCCAGGAGTTCGCCTTCGTCGCCGCCGACCGCGGCATCCTGCGCGAGCAGGCCTCCGCCGGTGACACCGCCGCCGAGAGGGCCCTCCAGGTGACGTCCCGCCTCTCCTTCATGCTCTCAGGCGCGCAGCTCGGCATCACGGTCACCGCGCTGCTGGTCGGGTTCCTGGCCGAGCCGGCGATCGCCGTGATCGTACGCCCGTGGCTGTCCGACTGGGGGCTTCCCGACGGCATGATGACCGGCGTCTCCGTGGCCATGGGCGTGTTCGTGGCGACCGTGGTGCAGATGGTGCTCGGCGAGCTGGCCCCGAAGAACCTCGGCATCGCCAGGCCGGAGGCGGTGGCCAAGTTCCTGGCCCGCTCGACGCTGGCCTACCTCACGGTGGTGGGGCCGGTGATCCGGTTCTTCGACTCGGCCGCCACCGGGCTGCTCAGGCGGGTCGGCATCGAGCCCGTGGAGGAGGTCGAGCACGGCGTGACGCCCGAGGAGCTCTCGCGCATCATCGCGGAGTCGACCCAGGCGGGCGAGTTGCCTCCCAAGCTGTCGGAGCTGCTCGAACGGGCGCTGGAGTTCGGCGACCGCAGCGCGGAGGAGATCATGGTCCCGCGGCCCCGCGTGGTCGCGCTGCGCGACGGACAGCCCATCTCCGATTTGCTCGACGCCATGCGCGCGTGCGGTCACTCCCGCTACCCGGTCCTCGCCGAGGACGGCGACGTCGTCGGCGTGACGGGCGTGCGCGAGCTGCTCACCTCCGGCCTGGAGGAGGGCCCGATCTCCACGATCACCCGCCCCGCGCTGCTGGTGCCGGCCTCGGTGCCGCTGCCCGCCGTACTGGAGAGAATGCGGGTGGCCAAGGACGACGTCGCCTGCGTCATCGACGAGTACGGCGGCCTGGCAGGCGTGATCACCGTCGAGGACCTTGCGGAAGAGCTGGTCGGCGAGCTCGTCGACGAGAACGACCCGGAGCCGGTCGGCGCCCTCGAACACCCGGGCGGCGTCTGGGAGGTGCCGGGCAGTCTCAGGCTCGACGAGGTCGAGCGGGCCACCGGCGTGGCACTGCCGGAGAGCGACGACTACGACACGCTCGCCGGGCTGGTGCTGGCCAAGCTGGGCAGGATGCCCGAACAGGGTGACACGGTCACCGTCCCGATCAAGCCTGACACCGACCCGTTCACCGAGGACGTCGAGGAGCACCTGGCGGAGCTCACGGTCATGTCACTCAACCGCAGGGTGCCGGAGTGGGTGCGGCTGGCTCCTGCGCGACACGCGGAGGCCGCCCGATGAGCATGATCATTCTGAGCCTGGCGCTGCTGGCCTTCAACGCGCTGTTCGTGGCCGCCGAGTTCGCCTTCGTCTCCTCGCGCCGCCACCGCCTCGAGGAGATGGCCTCAGGCGGCAACCGCCTGGTCAGGCTCACCGCGAAGTCGGCGGTGCGCGGCGGCCGCCAGCTCTCCCTCATGCTGGCCGGCGCCCAGCTCGGCATCACCCTGTGCACGCTGGGCCTGGGTCAGGTGACCGAGCCGGCGATCGAGCACTATCTGGAGCCCGTCTTCGCCATGGCGGGCGTCCCCGAGGGCCTGCGCCTCCCGATCGCCCTGACCCTCTCCCTGGCCCTGGTGACGTTCCTCCACATGGTGATCGGCGAGATGGCCCCCAAGTCCTGGGCGCTGACCCACCCGGAGCGCGCGGCGCTCCTGCTGACCCTGCCGTTCCGCGGCTTCACGTGGCTGATGCGCCCTCTGCTCTCGGCGCTCAACGGCCTGACGAACGTCATACTCCGCCTCTTCGGCGTCAAGCCGAGGGACGAGCTGGCGACGACCAGGACGCCGCGCCAGCTCGCCATGCTGGTGGGCGAGTCGGGCCGCATGGGCCTGCTGGACAGGGAGGAGCACGACCTCCTGACCCGCGCCCTGCGCCTGGACGACGAAGGCATCGAACGCCTGATGACCCCCATCGCCCAAGCGGCCAAGGTCGCCCCCACGGCCAGCGCTTCTGAGATCAAGCAGACAGCGGTGGCCACGAACCACCTGCGCCTCCTGGTGGAGAACGAGTCGGCCCTGGAAGGCGCCCTGCACGCCAGGGACGCCCTGCTCAACCCCGGCAAGACGGCACGCGAGCTGGCCAGGGAGGTGCCGAGGCTCCGCAGCACCACCCAGATCCCCGAGGCGGTGACGGCCCTCCAGGAGGCCAGAGCCCACCTCGCCCTGGTCACGGACCAGCAGGACGCGGTCATCGGAATGGTGAGCCTCACGGACCTGGTGGGCGAACTCCTGGACACCAGAACCAAAGCAGCCTGACTGTGAACTAAAACACACACCAACGGTCAAGCGACCAGAAAGCATCTTGCAACCACCAAGGCGTACGGTCCCGAGAGCCCCCATCACCGACAGATTCTCGAAAAGGAAGACCCCGACCCTTGCGATCCGCAACGAGCTTCGCCAATGTGGGTCTGCACAAAAGAACCCAGGAACACCACCAGACACCCACGAGGGCCCCGGCCGAAGACCACCCACAGAGGAAAGGCCGGACACCACCCACGAGGGGAAAGGTCCGACACCACCACAAAAGGCCCTGGTCGAACACCAGCCACAACGGGGTTGTGATGGGGGCCCGGGGGTCTCCCCCGGGAGCGCCAGCGACCTGCCTGGGGGTCCGGGGGTTATCCCCCGGGAGACACGACGAGGGGACCCGAGGGAGCAACGCCTGAAAGGCTTGCGACCAAGGATCCCCTGTCAACGAGTGGGCGAGGAGGGATTTGAACCCTCACGTCCTTTCGGACACACGGACCTGAACCGTGCGCGTCTGCCGTTCCGCCACCCGCCCTTGTGGGTGCGGAAAGAACAGTAGCACGGAACAGCCACTGGTACTGAACCCGGATACGATCGCATAAGACACGGGAGCGGAGGAGCTGGGCGCGACAGCTGACGAGCGCCAGGGACGCCGTGAAGTGGAACGAGCGGAGACCGGGCGCCACGGGCGCCTGGGGGCCGCGATCATATGCACGGAGGAAGGGAGGTACCCGGTGGGAGTCCTTCAGCGCTTCGAGCGAAGGCTCGAAGGCTTGGTTGAGGGAGCCTTTGCGCGGGCGTTCAAATCTGACCTTCAGCCGGTCGAGGTCGCCAGCGCGGTTCAGCGGGAGATGGATGAGCGTGCGGCGATCGTCGCCCAAGGCCGCACACTCGTGCCCAACGACTTCGTGGTTGAGCTGTCCACGACCGACAGCGAGCGGCTTGAGGTCTACGCCGACAGCATCAGCCACGAACTGGCCAACCTCGCCAGGGAGTACGCCAAGGAGCAGGGCTACTCCTTCGTGGGACCGGTCCGGGTGCGTTTCGAGACGGCCGGCGACCTGGCTGTCGGGCTGTTCCGCATCAGGTCAGGCGTCATCCGCGGCGCCACGGTGGAGCAGGACGAGATTCGCCACCCGGCGAGCGACCTGCCTCCGTCGAGGCCGCACGCGTTCCAGGGGCGGCCCAGGCTGCTCGTCTCCACCCAGGACGACCCGCAGGGCGACCGTTCCTACGAGCTCACCACTCCGGTGACCTTGCTAGGCAGGGGCACCGACTGCGATCTTCGTCTGGTCGATCCGGGCGTTTCGCGTCATCACGCGGAGCTGCGTGTCGAGGGCCAGCTCGTGGCTCTCGTCGATCTCGGGTCGACGAACGGCACTTTTGTCAACGGCCAGCCGGTACGCAGGATCGAGCTCCAGAACGGCACGCGAGTGACGTTGGGGCGCACGACTCTGGTGTTCCGGCGCGATTAGAGGTAGACAGACGGTCCATGTCCGAGCTCACGCTGCTGCTGATCCGGCTCGCCTTCCTGGCGGTGCTGTGGTTTTTCGTCATTGCCGCAGTCGGCGTGATCCGGACTGACTTGTTCGGTTCACGCACGGCTCCCGCGGGCCCACGCAAGGGCGTGAAACCCGCCAAACCCGTGGCCAAGCCCAAGAGCAAGAAGGGTGAGCCACGCCAGCTCGTCGTTACCGGTGGCCCCCTGCAAGGCACCACCATTAACCTCACGGAGACGCCCATCACCATTGGCCGGGCGAACGACGCCACGCTGGTAGTCAGCGACGACTACGCATCCAGCCGGCATGCCCGGCTCTTCCCTCAGGACGGTCAGTGGATCGTGGAAGATCTCGGTTCGACGAACGGCACGTATCTCGACCGCTCGAAAGTCACCCGCCCGACCCCGGTGCCGCTCGGTGTTCCGATCCGCGTCGGCAAGACAGTCATTGAATTGCGCAAATGACCATCGCACTCCGCTACGCCGCCCGCTCGGACGTCGGCCTCCTCCGTGAAGGGAACGAGGACTCGGCGTACGCTAGCGGCCGCCTGCTCGCCGTCGCCGACGGCATGGGCGGGCACGCACACGGCGAGGTGGCGAGCTCAGTCGCCATCGACGCCATGGCCTCTCTGGAAGAGGCTCAACAGGGGGGTGACCTGCTCAACGCCATCGAGGCAGCCGTACGCGACGCCAACCGCAAGCTGCACGAGATGGTGGGGCGGGATCCCAGCCTCAAAGGCATGGGCACGACTCTCACGGCCATGCTCTGGCACGGCACCCAGGTCGCTTTGGTGCACGTCGGCGACTCGCGCGCCTACCTGCTCAGGCGCGGGGAGCTCTACCAGATCACCCATGACCACACCCTGGTCCAGCAGCTCGTCGACGACGGGCGCATCACGCCGGAGGAGGCGGCCACGCATCCGCAGCGGTCGATCCTGCTGCGCGCGCTCGACGGCAGCGGCGAGGTCGATCCCGACCTCACGCTCCGCGAGGCGCAGGTGGGCGACCGCTACCTCCTGTGTTCCGACGGCCTGTCGGGCGTGGTGAGCGCGGAGACGATGCACGCCACGCTCACCAACATCGACGACCCTGAAGAGGTCGTTCGCCAGCTCATCGACCTGGCGAACCGAGGCGGCGGGCCCGACAACATCACGTGTGTGCTGGCCGACGTGCTCGAGATCACCGATGGGCAGCAGGTGCCGGCCGACGCCGCCGTCGTGGGCGCCGCGGGCATGAACCGCCTGCGGGGCGCCGCGCAGGAGGCGGAGCCGCCGGGGCGAGCCGGCGCGGTGACCGCACCCCAGCCGGTGATCGCGGACGACGGTGACTTCGACGAGCCGGTCGCGCAGGCGACCCGGCGGTCGGGCCGCCGTCGTCTGTGGCCCGTGCTGGTCACCGTGCTCGGCATCGGAACGCTCGCCGTCGGTGTCGGCGGTTACTTTGGATACCAGTGGACCCAGGACCAGTTCTTCGTCGGTGCGAGGGGCGACGAGGTGGTCGTGTTCCAGGGGATCAAGGTCGAGGTGGGCCCCTTCCAGCTCTTCGAGGTCTCGCGGCCCACTGGCCGGCAGCTCTCCCAGCTGTCGGAGGCGGATCAGGAGCTCATCAAGAGCACCTTCCCCGTCACCACCGTCGACGAAGGCATCACGAGGATCAACGCGTTGAAGTTCTCCGAGGACCAGCAGAGCGAAACGTCCCCGTCCGCCACCACGTCGCCCACGCCGACCGCGAGCGCGACCAAGACGAAACAGCAGCAGTAGATGAGCGAAGTCGCCGCCGAACCGGTCCCGATGCCGGCCAAGCGCCGCGGGGCTCAGCTGGTCATGCTCGCTCTCGCGGTGCTGATCGTCATGGGCGCGTACGCCAACGTGGGCCTGGCGATGGACGGCGCGATCCCGTCGGGGATGCTGACGTACGGCCTGAGCCTGGGCGGGCTGATGCTGGCCGCCTACGCGGTGCTGGCGAAGTTCGCGCCGTGGGCCGACCCGCTGATCCTGCCGCTGGTGACGCTGATCAACGGGCTCGGCCTGGTGATGATCTTTCGGCTCTCCGAATCCGACTCGAACCTGCCCTCCGCCAGGCTGGCCTCGCCCAACTCGCAGCTGATGTGGACACTCGTCGGCATCGTGCTGTTCAGCGTCACGCTGATCTTCTTGCGTGACCACCGCGCACTGCAGCGCCTGACCTACACGGCGGGCGCTCTGGGCCTGCTACTGCTGGTCTCGCCGTTGATCCCGTTCCTCGGCCAGGAGATCAACGGCGCCAGGATCTGGATCGGCATCCCCGGCCTGGGCCAGCTGCAGCCTGCCGAGTTCGCCAAGCTGGCGCTGGTCATCTTCTTCGCCGGCTATCTGGTCGCCAAGCGCGACGTGCTCGCCCTCGCCGGGCGGCGGCTGCTCTTCATCGACCTGCCGCGCGCACGTGACCTGGGCCCGGTCCTCATCACCTGGGGTGTCAGTCTCGGCGTCCTGGTGATGCAGAAGGACCTGGGATCCTCGCTGCTGCTGTTCGGCACGTTCATCGCCCTGCTCTACATCGCCACGCAGCGTGTCTCCTGGGTGATCATCGGCATCCTGCTCTTCGCGGGCGGTGCCATCCTGGCGGGCCTGGTCTTCGACCACGTCCAGCAACGTTTCGAGGTCTTCCTCAACCCGAGCGACCCCGCGCTCTTCGACCGCGTCGGCGGCAGCGCGCAGCTCATGCAGGGGCTGTTCGCCATGGGCTCGGGCGGCATCCTCGGCACGGGGCTCGGCCAGGGACATCCCGAGCTGATCCCGCTGGCCTTCTCCGACTTCATCTTCGCCGCGACGGGCGAGGAGCTGGGCCTGACCGGCCTGATGGCCCTGCTCATGCTCTACGCCCTGGTGGTGCAGCGAGGCCTGCGCACCTCGCTGGCGGCCCGTGACCCGTTCTCCAAGCTGCTCGCGGGCGGCCTGTCGTTCATCCTCGCCTGGCAGGTGTTCATCATCGTGGGCGGCGTGACCAACCTGATTCCCCTGACCGGCCTGGTGACGCCGTTCATGTCGCAGGGTGGCTCGGCGCTGCTGGCTAACTGGATCCTTATCGCGCTATTGGTACGCATGTCGGATGCGGCGCGTAAGCCTCCGCCCCAGGCGATCCAGAACGAAGGGATGACGCAGGTGTTCCAGCGATGAACAGCACAATCAAGCGCACGGCCGTGGCCTGCCTGGCCATGTTCGCGCTTCTGATGGTCAACGTGAACTACCTGCAGGCCGTGAGGGCAGAAGGCCTGAGCACCGACGCCCGTAACACTCGTAACTTCTACGACCGTTACGCCGTCGAGCGCGGCCGCATCACCGCCGGCGGCAAGGTGATCGCGCAGTCCGTCGAGACCGACAGCACGCAGTTCAGGTTCGTCAGGAAATACCCCGAGGGCGAGCTCTACGCGCACGTCACCGGCTTCTTCTCGCCGGAGAGCGCGAGCGCCATCGAGGGCACCCAGAACAAGCTGCTCGACGGCTCCAGCGCCGACCTGTTGCTGAGGCGGAGCATCGATCTGTTCACCGGCGAGCCGACCAAGGGCGCCAACGTCGAGGTCACGATCGACCCCAAGGTGCAGAAGGCCGCCTACGACGCGCTGCGCCAGAGCGGCAAGCGCGGCGCCGTCGTCGCGCTCGAGCCGAAGACGGGCGCGATCCTCGCGATGGTGTCGCTGCCGACCTACGACCCCGCCGAGCTGTCGCTGACCGACAAGAGCAAGGTGTTCCCGCGCTACGACGAGCTGGCCAAGCAGAAGAACCAGCCGCTGCTCAACCGCACCATCGACCGCACCTACCCGCCCGGCTCGACGTTCAAGGTCGTGACCATGGCGGCCTACCTCGAGGACGACACCTCACGGGGGCCGCAGACCACCGTGGAGGCGCCGCAGCGGCTCCCGCTGCCCAACACGAACATCAGCCTGCCCAACTACGGCGGCGCCGCCTGCGGCAGCGGCCAGGTCACGCTGGTCTTCGCGCTGGAGAGGTCGTGCAACACGCCGTTCGGCAAGATGGGCATCGACCTGGGCTACGACAAGGTGCAGGAGCAATCGGTCAAGTTCGGCATGGGCGAGCAGGTCGCGATCCCGATGCCCGTGGCCCAGAGCGACTTCGGCCCCCGTGAGGACGAAGCGGCCGTCGCGATGGCCTCTATCGGGCAGCGCAGCAACCAGATGACGCCGCTGCAGATGGCCATGATCTCCGCGGGCATCGCCAACGAGGGCACGGTCATGAAGCCGTACCTCGTGAAGAAGGTCACCGACGCCCAGGGCGACTCGATCGAAGAGGCCGAGCAGGAAGAGCTGAGCGAGGCGGTCAGCACCGAGACGGCGGCCAAGCTGCGCGACATGATGGTGAGCGTCGTCAGCAACGGCACCGCCAACCGGGCGCAGGTGCCGGGCGTCCAAGTAGCGGGCAAGACGGGCACCGCGGAGACGTCCGACAACCAGCCTCCGCACGCCTGGTTCATCTCCTTCGCGCCGGCCGAGGACCCCAAGGTGGCCCTGGCGGTCATCGTCGAGTCCGGTGCGGCCAACGTCGGCGCGGAGGCCACGGGCGGCGGCACCGCCGCGCCGATCGGCAAGGCCGTGATGGAGGCGGTGCTGAACAAGTGAGAGACGGTAACCTGCTGGACCATGCGGCTCCGTAACCGCTACCTCCTGATCTCCCGCATCGCCACCGGCGGTATGGGAGAGGTCTGGCGTGCCCGCGACGAGCTGCTCGGGCGCGAGGTCGCGGTGAAGATCCTGCGCAGCCACATCCACGCCGACCCCACCTTCCGCGAGCGGTTCCGCAACGAGGCGCGGCTCACCGCGGCGCTGGCCGACCCCGGGGTGGCCCAGATCTTCGACTACGGCGAGGAGAGCGACCTCGCCTATCTGGTGATGGAGCTGGTGCAGGGCGAGCCGCTGTCGGCCATCCTGGCGCGCAACGGCGCGCTCGGGGCCGAGGTGGCGCTCGACGTCGTGCACCAGACCGCCAGGGCGCTGCACGCCGCCCACTCCTCCGGGATCATCCACCGCGACATCAAGCCCGGCAACCTGCTGGTCACGCCCGAGGGCACCATCAAGGTGACCGACTTCGGCATCGCGCGGGCGCTGGAGGCGGCGCCGGTGACGCAGACGGGCACGGTGGTGGGCACCGCCCAGTACGTCAGCCCCGAGCAGGCGCAGGGTTTCCCGCTCACGCCCGCCACCGATCTCTACTCACTCGGCGTGGTGGCCTACGAGTGCCTGGCGGGGCGCACGCCGTTCCGCGGCGACACCCAGGTGGCGATCGCCCTGCAGCACCTCAACGAGCAACCGCAGCCGCTCGGTGTGGACGTTCCCTCGCAGGTGCGCGCGCTCGTCATGGCGCTGCTGGCGAAGGAGCCGGGCCAGCGCCCGGCCACGGCGCTCGAGTTGGCCGAGCGGGCCCATGCGCTGCGCGAGTCGCTGGCGGGCACCCGGTCCGGCGCCCAGTCCGGCGCCGACCTCAGCATGCTGACCGACCCGGGCGGCTTCCGCGTACGCGAGCCTGCGCCTGAGGATCAGCAGGCGACCGACCGCATCGCCCCGGCCACCGAGCCCCATGCCCCGCCGGCCCGCAGGCGCCGTAAGGGCGCCAGGACGCTGGCCTTGGTCGCCACGGCGGGCTGCGCGGCCGCGGTCGGGCTCAGCGCCGTCACCTTCGCCAACCGGCCGCCGCCCGCGCCGACGCCTGACGTGGCCGAGCCGCGCGAGTCGCCGCCGCCGACGCCGCAGCAGGCCGAGCCCACGAAGAAAAAGCGCACCAAGCGGCCACCGGCGCTTCCGGTGAAGTCGCAGCGGCCTATACCCTCTCGGTCGGCTACCGTAAGCAAGTCGGCAACTCCCAGCAAGAAGCCGACGCCGAAACCGACCCCGACACGGACGACGCGGACCCCTACGCCCACGCCAACCCCGACGCCCACCACCACACCCACTACCCCGACACCCACCGCCTCGCCGGACCCGGGTGAGACAAACCCACCCAAGGAGCAGACGTGACGCGCAATGGGGTCGATGATGGACACCGGCGGCCCCCCGAGCAGGCCGGTACCCAAGATGAACGGTAAGGGACAGTGCAGGAAATGACTCAGCCTCGGCTACTCGGAGGTCGTTACGAGCTCGACGGTGTCGTCGGGCGCGGCGGCATGGCCGAGGTGTATCGCGCCCGAGACATCCGGCTGGACCGCATAGTCGCGATCAAGACGCTCCGGTCCGACCTGGCTCGCGACCACACCTTCCAGGCCCGATTCCGCCGTGAGGCGCAGTCGGCGGCCTCACTCAACCACCCTGCCGTGGTCGCCGTCTACGACACCGGCGAAGACGTCACCGACGGCACCCCCGTGCCGTACATCGTGATGGAATACGTCGACGGCCGGACGCTGCGCGACCTGCTGCGCCAGGATCGGCGGTTGCTCCCCGAGCGCGCGGTCGAGCTGGTCGACGGCATCCTCCGGGCCCTCGACTACAGCCACCGCGGCGGCATCGTGCACCGCGACATCAAGCCGGCCAACGTGATGATCACGAGGGCGGGCGACGTCAAGGTGATGGACTTCGGCATCGCGCGGGCCATGGCCGACTCCGCGGCCACCATGACGCAGACGGCCCAGGTGATCGGCACCGCCCAATACCTCTCGCCCGAGCAGGCGCGGGGCGAGCGGGTCGACGCCCGCAGCGACATCTACTCCACCGGCTGCGTGCTCTACGAGCTGCTGACGGGCCAGCCGCCGTTCACCGGTGACTCGCCTGTCGCGATCGCCTACCAGCACGTGCGCGAGGAGCCGATCCCGCCTTCCCAGATCGACCGCGAGATCCCGCCGTGGGCCGACGCGATCGTGCTGAAGGCCATGGCGAAGGACCCGGCGCACCGCTATCAGAGCGCGGGCGAGATGCGGGCCGACATCCAGCGGGCGATGTCCGGCATGCCGGTCGACGCCCAGACGATGGCGATGACCGGCGACTACGGCCAGGGCACGCGCATGATGGCCTCGCCCCAGACGTCCGGCGGGCCGGCCACGCAGCGCAGCGGAGCGATCCCGCCCTACGAGTACGACGACGGCGACGGCGCCGGCCGGGGCGGCCGGCGCAGGGCTCCCAGCGGCGGTGGCGGCAACGCGGTCAAGACCGCGATGTGGATCATCATTCCGCTGCTGATCATCGGCGGGTTCATCACGGCCGGCTACCTGGTGTTCGGCTCCAAGGACACACCGGCAGAAACCCAGGTCACGATCCCCGAGCTCACGACGCAGAAGGGCACGTTCGCCGAGCAACAGCTCAAGGGCCTGGGGCTCACCGTCCAGACGGTGCAGGAGTTCAGCTCCGACGTCGAGAAGGGCACCGTGATCAGGACGGAGCCCGCCGCCGGCACCAAGGTCGACAAGGCCTCCAGCGTCCAGCTGTTCGTGTCCAAGGGCACCGAGCGGGTGAAGGTGCCCGACGGCCTCGTCGGCCAGCAGCAGGCCGATGCCATGGCGGCCCTGGAGGCGGCGGGGCTGCGCGGCACGGTCAAGACCCGAAACTCCACCAAGGAGCAGGGCACGGTCATCGACACCAGGCCGAAGGCCGGCGAGTCGCTGGAGAAGGGCGGCACCGTCACCCTCTACGTGCCGAAGGACCTCGCCGAGGTGCCCAGCGTGATCGGGCTCACCCAGGAGGACGCGACCAAGCAGATCAGGGGCGCCGGGTTCAAGGTCAAGGTCTCCGAGCAGCCCAACGAGCAGCCCGAGGGCACGGTCATCCAGCAGAACCCGGGCGAGGGCACCAAGCTGCCGCAGGGCACGACGATCACGATCGTGGTGTCCACCGGTCCCTCGGTCACCGACGAGGCGCCGCCCACGGACGACTTCCCGACGGATGATGTCCCGACGGATGACCCGCCGACCGACGACTTCCCGACAGAGGACGAGCCGCCGGCCGACGACAACCCGATCGGCGACGGCGGCTTCAACTGAGCCTCGCACGTGACAGGGCCGTCCACCCCTTCGGGGGTGGACGGCCCTTTCGCTTTCGCCGCGCGCACACAAGAACGTCCCCGCCGCTCGGGGGCAACGGCGGGGACGCTCACTTGTCTGTCGCTCGCCGCGAGAGGTTTGTTACAGGATCCGGCGCAGCCAATTGCCCAGCAGGCGGTGACCGTGCTCCGACAGCACGGACTCGGGGTGGAACTGGATGCCTTCGACGGGCGCCAGGCGGTGGCGCAGGCCCATGATGACGCCGTCGCCGGTGCGGGCGCTCACGTCGAGCACGTCGGGCACCGTGGCGGGCAGCACGGCGAGCGAGTGGTAGCGGGTCATCCGCACAGGGGAGGGCAGCGTCTCGAACACGCCCTGGCCGTCGTGGACGACGGCGCTGGTCTGCCCGTGGAAGAGCTCGGGCGCGCGGGCCACGGTGGCGCCGCAGGCGATGGCGATGGCCTGGTGGCCGAGGCAGACGCCGAGCAGCGGCAGCTCGCGCGCGACCGCGTGGCGGACCAGAGGGACGCTCACGCCGGCCGCCTCGGGTGTGCCGGGGCCGGGGCTGACGAGGACGCCGTCGAAGCCGTCGGCGTCGCTCACGGCCACGTCGTCGCGCGGCCGCACGTCGCAGTCGGCGCCCAGCTCGCGCAGGTACTGCACGATGGTGTGGACGAAGCTGTCGTGGTTGTCCACCACCAGCACACGGGTCATCTTCTGACGGTCACCTCGTCCAGCGTCACCACGGGCTCGAAGAGCGGGAACACCACGAACCAGAGTACGGCCACCGCCGCCGCGACCAGCACCAGGGCCGTCAGCACCCTGGTGCGCGGGGTGCCGGGCAACTTGCGCCAGAGCCAGGCGTACATGTCACTCCTCTCTAGGTTCGGTCTCCTTGAGCACGCCGTACACGATGAGGCGCTCGGCGGCCGAGTATTCGGGGTGGCAGGTGGTCAGGGTGATGAAGGCGCGCACGGGGCGGATGCCGGGCTTGCCGGGCACGGGGGCGAGCACGTCGACCTCGTCGGGCCGCACGATGTCCTGGGAGGTGACGCGGTAGGTGTAGCGGGCCTCGCGGCTCTCCACGACGATCTCGTCGTCGCGTTCGAGCTCGTCGATCTCGTTGAACGGGGCCGCGTACGTGGTGCGGTGTCCCGACAGCACGAAGTTGCCGACCTGGCCGGGCATGGCGCTGTCTGGGTAGTGGCCCGGGCCGCGTTTCAGGTGGGTGGCGCCGACGCCTTCGACGATGGCGTACTCGTAGTCGTGGCCCAGCCGGGGGATGCGCAGCACGGCGAGGGCCTGGCCCGGACTGACCGTGCGCAGGCGCTCCTGCGCCGCCCGGTCGGCCGCCAGCTCGCGCTGGAGCAGCAGCTGCTGCCTCTGGGTGTAGGCGCCGGTGCCCCAGAGCAGGTAGGCGCAGAACAACATGAGGATGAGGCCCGCGGTGATGCTCGTCTCCCCCACGGCCCGGAGCATGGCCCGCATGCGATCAGGGTATTCCTGGACGATGCGGGCTCCAGGGATCGCCATGTCATGCGCGTGGCGACTATCCTTGGCACGCTCGCACTACTGTGCTTGAACTACGCTTACCGAAAGGCCTGTGGACGATCCGGAAGCCCAGGCCCTCAGCAGGAGTTACCCAGTGCCCAAGTCGAAGGCTCGCAAGAAGGCGGTTTACACCCCGCCGCAGAGGTCCCAGCAGGTCAAGGTCAGCCCCCGCTGGCTGGCGCCCACCATGGTCACGGCGTGGATCATCGGCATCCTGTGGATCGCCGTCTATTACGTCGCACCGACGACGCCCTTCATCGGCGACCTCCAGAACTGGAATCTGCTGATCGGGTTTGTTTTCATCATCTTCGGTGTGGTGCTTTCCACCCGCTGGCGTTAGTTCTTTCCACAGCCTTTTCCACAGCCTGGGGAAGCTCAGCTCATGGCCAGGATGGCCGACACCCTGACCAGCGCGAGCACGGCCAGCAGGATCAGCGCTCCGCCGATCGCCAGCCCTTGCCACAGGGTCCTGTTGTTCTTGGGGGCGTAGGCCAGCGCCCCCGCCAGCAGCGAGCCCGTGATCAGCCCGCCGATGTGTCCTGTCCAGCTGATGTTGGGGAAGACGAAGGTGATCACCAGGTTGATCACGATGAGCACGGCGATGCCGCGCACGTCCATGTTGAGCTTGCGGCCCACCACGAACACCGCCCCGAACAGGCCGAAGATGGCTCCGGACGCGCCGACCGTGGGCTGGGCGATCGGGTCGATCCAGAGGCCGAGCACCGAGCCGCCGAGCGCACTGATCAGGTAGAGGGCGACGAATCGGGCATGGCCGAAGGCGCGCTCCAGATAGGGGCCGATGACATAGAGCGCCCAGCAGTTGAACAGGATGTGGAACACGCCGCTGTGCACGAACGCCGCCGTGAGCAGGCGGTGATACTCGTCCAGCAGGGCCACGCCGGCGGGCCACATGGCCAGCTGCCTGGTGACCGTGTCGGTGAGATATTGGGCGCCGAAGACCAGGACGTTGATCACGAGGATCGTGTACGTCACGATCGGCGTGCGCACGATGCCGCCGCCGAAGGTGGACTTGGCCTGGCGGATGCCCTTGTTGCCCTCGGCCACGCACTCGGGGCACTGGAAGCCGACCGCCGCGTCACGCATGCAGTCGGGGCAGATGGGACGCTCGCACCGCTGGCAGCGTACCCAGGTCTCCTTGTCGGGGTGCCGGAAGCAGGTGGGCACCGCCTCAGCAGGCTGCTCGGGCTGCGGGGGCGGGCTCGGCGGCTGGCTGGTCATGACCGAAGCCTATGGCTTGTGCGGGGATGCCGCGTGACCGCCGCCCGAGGCCGGTGCGGACGTGCCGTGCGGCCGCCGGGCTGAGGCCGGTGCGGGCATGCAGCCGGCCGCGGGGCCCGCACCCCGGCGAGGCCGCCGCGGATCGGGCGGCCTCGGAGCGCCGGAGCGTGGTGCTGGGTCAGGCCGGGACGCGGTCGATGGTGACCGACTCCAGGACGACGTCCTCCACGGGGCGGTCGTTGGCGCCGGTGCGGGTCTTCGAGATGGCGTCGACGACGTCCCGGCCCTCGACGACCTCGCCGAAGATGGTGTGCTTGCCGTTGAGGTGCCGCAACGGCGCGTGGACCGTAACGAAGAACTGCGAGCCGTTGGTGCCCTTGCCGAAGCGGATGCCCGCGTTGGCCATGGCCAGCAGGTAGGGGCGGTCGAAGAGGAGCTCGGGGTGGATCTCGTCGTCGAACTCGTAGCCGGGGCCGCCGACGCCCTGGCCCAGCGGGTCACCGCCCTGGATCATGAAGCCGGAGATCACCCGGTGGAAGATCGTGCCGTCGTAGTAGGGGCCGACGCCCTTCTCGCCGGTGCCCGGGTGGGTCCACTCGCGCGTGCCCTCGGCGAGCTCGACGAAGTTTCGCACCGTTTTCGGGGCCTTGTTGGGGAAGAGCTCTATTTTGATGGTGCCGCGATTGGTCTGCAGGTTAGCGATCAGCTTCTCAGCCACGAGACAGCTGCCCCCCTCTATGTACAGGGTCGATTCGTCATGTTCTGAGGACTATGGCCGGACGGCCTTTCCGGGCCATCCTCCCACGGACGGCAATGATTGAGCCGCCTTGTCCAGGGAAGGTCAGGCTCGGGCACCCAACGACAGGGGAGGTTGACGTGTCCCTGACAATGAAAAGACGCCGCGTGGTAGTGGAGATTCCCGCCACATGGGTGGGCCGAATGCGGGCCCAGGCCGTCCGTACGGGCCACCGTATGGCGCCGATGGCGGACCAGGCCAAAGTGGTCACCGCCCGGCGCATCGAGGACGCCCGCTACTGGGCGGCGCCGCGGCTGGAGTCCGCGGCACACGGGTTCGAGGAGCAACTCGCCCCCAAGGTCAGCCACATGCTGACCACGGCGGCCAGGAAGATCGACCCCAAGCCCGAGCGGTCGCGGCGATGGCCGATGCTCATGCTGCTGACCGGCCTCACGGTGGGGTCGATCGGCTACATGTTCTACCGCCGAAACGCCCAGCAGTGGACCGAACACATGAAGGACTCCGCTTCCGATGCGTCACGCTGGGTCAACGAGAGTGCGAACAAGACCGCGGAGTCGGCGGACCGGATGGCCACGAAGGCGTCCGACAAGGCGGATGAGGCGTCTCGCAAGATGTCCTGATCCCGCTGGGAAGCGCGCCCCCTACCGGCAGGGGGCGCGCTTCCGTTGTGCCGGGGCCCGTCTCCGGCCGCCCATCCCTCGCATTCGGACATTCAGATGAGATGTCCAGGTGAGCCCAGTATGTTCCCGCGGGAACGGCGCATGACCCGCTCAACGGGCCTGAGGCCGCCGGCGATCGGCGAAGGGAAACACATGCAGATCCGTAGAAGGCTCGGACTGGTCATGGCCGGACCGGTGTACGCCAAGGCTCCGAGCAAGTGCATCGACGTTTACGGGGCGGTCGGCGGTGCGGGTCGCTGGCTGCGGGGCGTCCACTGCGGCTGACGCACATGGTGAACCGTCCGTGGTGGGGGTGGTTCGGCGTCGGTCTGGCGACCACCGGAGCGGTTACAGCGGTTTCGGCGTACGTGGCCTGGTGGTCGCCGCCTGACTGGCCATCGTTACCCGCCTCGTCCCCGGAGCCGCCCGGCCTCAGTGAGGCGGCGCTCGTGCTGGGGATTCTGCTGGTCTGGTGGCTGGTCACCATCGTCAGGACGGTCCGCGGCACAGGCCGGCGCGACTCGTACGGCGGGCCGCAGGCCGACGAATGGCGTGTATCAACGCTGACCTGCGCCGCAGGACTTGTGGTAGCCGCCGTATTTCAGTGGATTGCGTTGAAGGGCGCCTTCGCGCTGGGTGAGCCGGGGGCGTCCGAGGCCGCCTTCACCACGGGCCTGACGGCGACGGCGGCAGGGTTCGCCGTGACAGCGCTCACGTTCAGACCGGCGAAAAGAGGGCTCACCGGGGTGCTGGGCGGATCGGCCGTCGCGGTGGTGACAAGCGCAATCGTCCTGATCGCCGTCGTGGTGCTGCCCGTTGACGCCGGCACCACGACGAAAGCTGCCCCGCAGGCGGCGGTGCCGGCTTCGGTGGGCAAGATCGCATGGCGGTGGCAGACCCCGGACGGCGCGCCCCCATATGACGTCGCCGTCGCGGGTGTCGGCCTGGTGGTGTGGGTAAGAAACGGCGTCGTGGCGCTGGACAGCGTCACCGGCCGGGAACGCTGGCACTACCGCCGGCCGGGAAGCTTCGCGAAAGGTTTCCGGGCGTCACCTGACGGGAGCACCGTTGCGATCCGCTTCACCCGGCGGACGGTGCTTCTGGACGCGTACACAGGGGTGGTCCTCTCCGAGCACTCGAAGGGGTGGGGAGATGAAGACCCGTGGCTGAACTCCACTGGTGTGGTCACCTCCAGCCGTGGACATCCGCTCGCAACTCTGTGGCCCGGAACGCTCACCGGTTGGCAGCCGACCGCCTCTGAGCCCGCCTGGCACTACGCCCCGCCGCGAGATTGCTTGACCGGCAAGGACCGGGACGAGCACCAATTCCGGACGATGGCCCGGGACGTGTTCGCCCAGATCATCATCTGCGCTCCGCGGATCAGGCAGAAGACACATGACGCTGAGTACTGGTACGGGTCGAGCGCGTTCACCATCGCCGTACTCGGGCTGGATCCCGCTACCGGCGCCGAGGTGTGGCGGCATGAGCGGAAGGTGTCGGCCAGTCCGGAGAGCGTCGAGATCCGCCGATCTGGAGACGCCGAGGCCCTGTCGGTGGTCTGGGGCGAGCGCGAGGGCGTGGTGCTGGAGCAGGCGTCAGGAAAGGTCCTCGCCCGGCAGCGGGTGACCGGCTCGTTCAGTACAGAGGGCTTCCTCGACGTCGTGAACGGTATGAACTACGACAAGAAGTGGACCTACCGCTGGGAGCCGTTCGGCAAGGGTGGACTGAAGCGGGCGTCGTTCTCCCTCAAGGGACTCAATCGATCGCGCACCGGAGATCTTGAAACTAAGCACCTGCCGCTCGCCGACTCGCTGGCCGTGGCGTACCCGTCCTGGGAGAGCCGCACGAAGATGACCGCGACCGTGCTGGTCACCCCGTGGGACACGGCCGGCACGGTGCGGATCCCCGTCGCCCTTCCCTGGAAGGGAAATCCGAGGGGTTCTCCCCAGCCCTATTCCCTGGAACTGCTGCGTGCGCCCGGCGCGCTGGTCGTCACCCAGATGGCGAGCCCGGTCGTCGTCGGCCTGGTGTGATGGGCCAAGGGCCCCACACGCCGGGCTGCGGACCCGCGCCGGGCCCCAGCGCGGGTCCGCAGCCGTCGTCAGCGGACCCGCGCCGGGCCCCAGCGCGGGTCCGCAGCCGTCGTCAGCGGAGCGACCTGGTTACTCAGCCTTCTCGCACGAGATCTTGATGGTCTTGGCCACGCCCTTGGGGGCGTCGGCGTGGTCCCTGATCAACACTCCCTCTGCAGGCAGGGCGGGTGCCGCCACCGCGTAACCGTCCTCGACCCGCGTGTGCCGTTTCGCCTCGCCCTCGGGGCGCGGCAGGGCCTTCACCTCCGCGGCCGGCTCACCGTCCCGGAGCACCACCGTCTCCCCGGGCTCGGCCTTCCTGATCTCGCCGTCGGGGCGGGTCGCCTTGAATCCCTTCGCGGGCAGGGCCTTGGCCAGCTCGATGGTCTTGCCGTCGCTCGTCTTGCAGATCACCTTCGCGCCGGCGGTGGGGCGGGCGGGCTCGTCGGCCAGGGCCGAGCCGGCCAGCCCGGTCACGGCCAGGGTGGCAACCGCGGCGAGGACCGCGAGACGTCGCTTGAACATGATTCTCCTTACTCGATGTCGATCGAACGCCCCCGATCGTGCTCGCGCGTACCTGAAGCGACCCTGAAGAGACCCGAAACGATCTTCAGGTTGGCTTTAGGTGCGCTGCGGCACTCTTGTGCGTGTGCGAGTGCTACTGGTGGAGGACGAGGAGCGGCTGGCCGACCTGGTGAAGGGGGGCCTGGCCGGTGAGGGCTTCGCGGTGGACGTGGCGCACGACGGTCGCGACGGGCTCTGGATGGCCACCGAGAACACGTACGACGTGATCGTGCTCGACGTGATGTTGCCGAGAATGAACGGCTACGCCGTCTGCTCCAAGCTGCGCGAGGAGGGCGACTGGACGCCGATCATGATGCTCACCGCCAAGGACGGCATCTACGACGAGGCCGAGGCGCTCGACAACGGCGCCGACGACTACCTGGCCAAGCCGTTCTCCTACGTGGTGCTGCTGGCCAGGCTGCGCGCGCTGGTACGGCGGGGCGGGCGGGAGCGGCCCGTGTCGATCAGCGTGGGCGACCTGGTGATCGACCCGGCCGGGCTGCGCTGCCACCGGGGTGAGGCGGAGATCGCGCTGACGCCGAAGGAGTTCGCGGTGCTGCACGCGCTGGCGCGGCGGGCCGGCGAGGTGGTGTCCAAGAGCGAGCTGCTGGCCCAGGCGTGGGACTTCTCCTACGACGGCGACCCGAACATCGTCGAGGTCTACATCAGCGCCCTGCGCCGCAAGATCGACGGGCCGTTCGGCCGGACGACGCTCGTGACGGTACGCGGGGCCGGCTACCGATTGGAGGCGGCGTGAAACGGCCGAAGCTTTCCTTCCCAGGGCTGTCGTCCTCGACGTCCTCAGAGTGGCCGGCCTCGGGGTTGTCGTCCGTACGGCTGCGGGCGACCGTTGCGGCGACGCTCGTGGTGGCGCTCGCGCTCGGCGTCGTCGCCCTGGGGCTGGTCGCGGTGCTGCGGGGCAGCCTGGAACGCAGCGCCGACGCCGCTGCGGTCAGGAAGGCCGTGGAGGCGGTGCCGTACGCGCAGACCTTGTCGGTCGTACCCGCTCAAAAGGTGACACCGCCGGCCACCGGGTTCCACCCCGTGCAGGAAGCCACCGGGCCGACCACCGGGCCGATCACCGGGCCGACCACCGGGCCTCCCACCGAGCCCCCCGCGGACTCACCCGCCGGGCCGTCCCGCCCCGCGCGGAAGGCGGAACCGAGCGGCGAACGGCCGGTGGGCGCGGAGAGCACGAGAGAGCTGATCTACGTGAACGACGGCGCGGTGGTCAGGGTCGCCGACCCCGACGTCATGCTGACCAAGGTGAAACCCGCGCCCGCCGCGACCGTCGAGTGGGCCGAGCCGGGCCAGTACGCCATCGCCGGCGTCAAGGTGAGCACGGAGGCCGGCCCCGCGATGGTATGGTCAAGGGTCTCCCTGGCGAGCGCCGAGGAAGCCCTGAACACGCTGTACGGCGCCCTGCTGCCCGGCATGCCCGCCGTGCTGGCCGTGGTGGCCGGGATGACGTGGTTCTCGGTGGGCCGCGCGCTGGCGCCCGTGGCCGCGATCAGGGCGAAGGTGTCCGACATCACGGCCCGCGACCTGCACCAGCGGGTGCCCGTACCTGATTCCAAGGACGAGATCGCCGCGCTGGCCACCACCGTCAACGCGACGCTCGACCGGTTGGAGACGGCGGTCGGCACCCACAAGAGGTTCGTCGCCGACGCGGCCCACGAGCTGCGCAGCCCGATCGCCACCCTGCGCGCCCGGCTGGAGCTGGCCGAGCGGAGCGAGCTCACCCAGGAGGCGCTGGCCGACGTCGAACGCCTGCAGTCCCTGGCCGCCGACCTGCTCATGCTGGCCAAGCTGGACGCCGGTGAGCCGCCGCGCACGACGGAGCTGGACCTGGGGCAGGTGGCGGCCGAGGAGTCGCTGCGGGTCAGGCGGCGGCCCGACGTGCGGGTGGAGCTCGACGTCGAGCCCGACGTGGTGATGAAGGGCTCGCGTGCGCATCTCGACCGCCTGGTGACCAACCTGGTCGACAACGCGGTCCGGCACGCCGCCTCCACCGTACGGGTGGGGGTGCGCGCCGAAGGTGATCAGGCGGTGCTCGAAGTGGCCGACGACGGGCCCGGGATCCCGCCGGAGCACAGGGAGGCGGTCTTCGACCGGTTCACCCGGCTGGACGAGGCCCGCGCCCGTGACGCGGGCGGGGCCGGGCTCGGGCTGTCGATCGCCCGCGACATCGCCGCCCTGCACGGCGGGACTCTGGTGTACGAAGACGCCGGATTTATCGCGAGATTTCCCTTGACCCCGGCCCAGGCCGCGAACGCGGGTCAGGACACGGAGCGAACATAGACGGTGCAGCGGCGCGTGACGGCGAAGCCCGACCCGGTGTAGACGCGGACCGCTCCCGTGGGGTTGTGGGCGTCGACGCCGAGCCCGGTGCTGGTGTAGCCCTGGGCGGCGAAGGCGGACAGGGCGTGAGCGATCAGCGCGCTCGCCACGCCCTTGCCGCGCCACTCCTTCAGCGTGCCGACGATCTGGATCCAGGCCTGGCGCTCACCGGTCAGGGCGAACTTGTGGTCGAAGAAGTGGGTGACCAGCACGCCCACCGGCTGGTCGCCGGCCATGGCGACGAACGTGGCCTCGGGGACGAAGTTGCGGGAGCCGGTCAGGCTGTGGCGCCAGCTCTCGGGGGTGTGCGGCACGCTGCCCCAGTGATCGCGGAACGCCTCGTTGCGCACGTGGCGGGCGCCGTCGTCGAGCGCGGGCGACCAGGCGGCGATCGACACGCCCTCGGGCGGGCGCGCCGAGGGCAGGTCGCCGGTCACGGACCGCTCCATGCGGGCGAAGAAGCGCGCGGCGGTGAACCCGGCGCCCTCCGCGAGCACCCGCGTGCCGGGCCGGTCGTCGAAGACGTCGAACGAGATCTCCACCGGCACACCGGGATGAACCATCGCGCCCACCTCGGGCGCCGCCCGAAGGCTCCAGTCGATGACCCGCCGGCCCAGCCCTCGCCTGCGGCAGGCCGGGTGCACGCCGCCCCACAGCTGCATCAGGTGCACGTCGCCGGCGGACTGCCGGGCCGGGAGGCAGCCGAAGGCGACGATCCGGTCGCCGTCTCTGGCCGCCAGCGTGCCCTCGGCCATGTCGAGCAGGCGGGACGAGAGCCGCTCCGCCACGTCGTCGGCGCTGTAGACGGCGCCGGTCATGTCCTCGGCCTCGATGGCGGCCCAGAGCTCGGCCAAGGGCCGGGCGTCCTCCCGTGTCAGCGGTCCCCACTCCATGCCGGGAAGCCTAGGTGAGCCGCGTCGGGCACCCCAACTTCTCCCCGATGCGGGCCAGTCCCTTGGCGAACGCCTGGCGCGTCCGCCGGTCGAACCCGATGAAGAGCCGGTTGGCCAGCGGCACGCCCCACCGCAGCCACTCGGCCACGTTGTAGACGCGGTGGACGACGCGGGCGCCCTCGGGGTGGGAGGTGACCGACCATTCGCCGCGGTACCACCAGCCGCCCTGGTAGGCGACGGTGTGCTCGCCCAGCTCGGTTCTCACCGCGCCGCCGGGCCCCTGGCCGAGCAGGGCCTGCCACACCTGCTCGACGGGGGCCGAGACCACGCCGGCGACCTCGGTGACCAGCTTCCTCACGGCCGCTGCACCCGGGTGTTCTGGAACGAGGCGAAGCGCCAGCCCTCAGGGGTGCGCAGGGCGGTGAGGGTGATGATGGAGGCGCGGCTCGGGTCGGGCTCGCCGTCCACGGTGGAGCCGCCGCCCGAGATCACCAGGGCGACGTCGTCGGACAGCGCCTTGACCAGCGGCGCCTCGTCGGCGGGTCCGAGCTTGATCGGGGTCTCGAACAGTTTCCTGTGCGTGTCCTCGATGGCCTGCCTGCCGCGCAGGTGCAGGCCGAAGAACGTGATGTACTCGGCGTCCCGCGTGAACAACTCGGCGTACGCCGTGGCGTCCCCGGCGTTCCAGGTCTCCGTCATGCGGGCCAGCAGGTGGGTGACTTCTGCGGACATGGCACTGCTCCTTCTGTCGCGGCGCCTATCCTGTGAATGCGAGTTCGGGCAGGGCAGGCGCCTTGTTCGGGTCTACGGCCGCCGGGGTGTTGGCGCACTCCGGCGGCCTTTCACATCTCGATCGTGGGGGACCAGTCGAGCTCCCCCCTGCCGAGGCGGTCGAGCAGCCCGGTGATCCAGCCGAGCTCGGCGGTGTAGAGCGCCTGCTCGTACTCGATCTCGAGCATGAGGACGCGCGGCAGGCCGCCGGCGTCGAGCGCGCGCATGTGGGCGTCCAGCCCGGCCAGGACGCCCTCGATCGCGGCCCCGCGGGTGCGCAGCGCGCGCTGCGCGTCCGCCAGCGGGAGGCACCCCATGAGAGAGACGGCCGCGACGAACGTGAGCCGGTTGGGGTCGGGCGTCTCCAGCAGCCGGCGCAGCCGGGTGGCCAGCTCCTCACGGCCCTCGTCGGTGATCTCGTAGACCGTGCGCTCCGGCCTGCGGCCCTCGCGGCCGGTGCCGGCGGGCACGATCAGCTCGTCCTTCGCCAGCCGCTCCACGGCGTGGTAGAGGCTGCGTGGCAGGCCGGTGATGAAGTCCTTGTGCGTGTCGACGATGAACCGGTGCAGCTCGTACGGATGAGCGGCGCGCACCGTGAGCATGGCCAGCACGGTGAGGCCCACCAGGTCGTGCCGTCGCGCCATCCCGCCTCCTTCCATATTGCATTTTGCAATATAGCGCGTCGATGGCGGTCATGTCGACCGCCGGCCACTCAGGCCGCGTCGAGCTGCATGAAGGCCCGGTCGATCGCCTGCCTGGACACGTCCTCGGGAAAAGGGAAGAGCTTGATCAGGTCACGCAGACCCTCCACATGAGCCCGTTCGGCCAGCTCGGCAACCAGGGACAGCTCCTCGCGCTGCGCCAGCGCGTACGCCCGGTCCACCACCGCGCCGTGCCCCGGCACGACCACCGGCTCGGGCATCTCCTCCAGCATCTTCCCCACGGTCACCGGCCAGTCGAGCGGGTAGGAGTCGCTGAACGCCGGAGGCGCGCCCTCCTCCACCAGGTCGCCGGCGAACACCACCCCCGCGTCGGGAACGTGCACGACGACGTCGTTGCTGCTGTGCCCGAGCCCGAAATGCCGCAGATGCACCATGCGACCGCCGATGTCGAGGCCGGCCGCGGCGCTGAACGTCTGGTCCGGCGGCACGATGCTGAGCTCCTCCAGCTCGTCGCGCAGCTCCGGCGAGTTCTTGATGACAGCGGCCCGCTGCCGCTCGCCGTACAGCTCCAGCTCCTCCGCGCACCGGACGTGGCCCCAGATCTCGGCGGGGCGGAAGAGGGCGTTGCCGAAGCAGTGGTCGAAGTGGGAATGGCTGTTGACGACCGTCCACGGAGCGGAGGTGATCGTCCTGACCGCCGCGATCAGGTCCGCCGCCTCCCGGTACGACGTGCGCGTGTCGAGCACCATGCAGTGCCCGTCGCCCACGACCAGACCCACGTTCATGTCGTACGACCGGTGGCGCCGGACGTAGACCCAGTCACCGATCTCCTGCCACTGCTCACTCATGCCCACGAACCCTACTTTTAGCATTGGACTCATGGCATATGACTTCCAAGTCGTCATCGACACGGGCGACCCCCATCCACTCGCCGACTGGTGGGCCGACGCGCTCGGCTGGCAGGTGGAGCCCTCGAACGAGGCGTTCATCCGCGCCATGATCGAGAAGGGGCACGCCACCGACGACGACACCACCACGCACAACGGCGCGCTGGTGTGGAAGGCGGGCGCGGCCATCAGGCACCCCGACGGGCTCGAACGCGCACCACGGGTGCTGTTCCAGCTCGTGGCCGAGCCCAAGACGGCCAAGAACCGCGTGCACCTCGACGTACGCGTGGGCGCCGACAACATCGAGCCCGTGGTCGAGCGGCTGACCGCGAAGGGGGCGAAGGTGCTGCACCGCGGCCGCCAGGGGCCCAACTGGTGGATCACCATCGCCGACCCCGAGGGCAACGAGCTCTGCATCACCTGACCCGCACGTACGCGGCTCCCGCACCGTCCGGTCAGCCCCGCAGGTACGCCAGCACCGCCAGCACCCTGCGGTGCCCGTCTGCGGCGGGCGGCAGGTCGAGCTTGGCGAAGATGTTGGCGATGTGCTTGGCCACGGCCGCGTCGGTGACGACCAGCTCCTTCGCGATGGAGGCGTTGGAGCGCCCTTCGGCGATCAGGCCGAGCACCTCCTGCTCGCGCGGGGTGAGCCTGCCCAGCGGGTCGCGCCGCCGTCGCAGCAGCTGCCGCACCACCTCGGGGTCGACGACCGTGCCGCCCGCGGCCACCCGGTCGAGCGCGTCGACGAACTCGCGTACGTCGCCGATGCGGTCCTTCAGCAGGTAACCGACGCCCGCGCCGCCGCCGGACTCGAGCAGCTCGGCGGCGTACGTCTGCTCGACGTACTGGCTGAGCACCAGCACGGCGACGTCGGGATGGGAGCCGCGCAGGTGCAGGGCGGCCCGCAGGCCCTCGTCGGAGAAGCCGGGCGGCATGCGCACGTCGGTCACCACGGCGTCGGGGCGGTGCTCGGCGACGGCGGACAGCAGGGCGGGCGCGTCGCCGACCGAGGCGGCCACGGTGTGGCCGAACCGTTCGAGCACCCCGGCCAGGCCCTCCCTGAGCAGGACGGCGTCCTCGGCGATCACTATGCGCACGGAATCTCCACTCGTACCAGGGTCGGCCCTCCTGCCGGGCTGGACACCGACAGTCTCCCGCCCACGACGGCCAGCCGGTCGGCCAGGCCGCTCAGCCCCGTTCCCCTGGCCGGGTCGGCGCCGCCCACGCCGTCGTCGCGCACCTCGACGACCAGCGTGCCGCGCTCAAGCCGGCCGGTGACGGCGCCCCTGGTGGCCCGGGCGTGCTTGGCGAGGTTCGCCAGGGTCTCGCTGATCACATAGTAGGCGGTGACCTCCACGGCGGTGGGCAGCCGTCCCGGCAGCTGGACGTCGACGTCCACCGGCACCGGCGAGCGTCCCGCGACGTCCTGCGCGGCCGCGCCCAGCCCCCGGTCGGTGAGCACCTGCGAGTGCACGCCCCTGATCAGCTCGCGGAGCTCGGCCAGCGCCTGCTTGGCCTCGTCGTGGGCCAGCCCGATCAGCCGTCCGGTGGGCGAGTCCTCCGGCAGGTCCAGCTTGGCCAGGCCGAGCGTCATCGACAGGGACACCAGCCGCTGCTGAGCGCCGTCGTGCAGGTCCCGCTCGATCCTGCGGCGCTCCATCTCGAACGCGTCCACCAGCCGCGCCCGCGACCTCAGCACCTCGTTCAGCTCGGACCCCTGCGGCGCGAGCACCGCCCGGGCCATGGCCCCTCGCGCGCCGCCCCAGGCGGTGGCCGTGTACGCGGCGACGGGCAGCAGCAGCACGCCGATCACGCCGGCCGCGACCCCGACGGACGTCGCCACGTTCGGCTGCACGGCCGGGGTGAGGATGAGCAGCACGGGACCCACGACGGTGAAGAGCACCATGATCAGGTCGATCCACCACATCGCGAGCAACGTCATGACCGCGAGCCCCAGCTCCCGCCTGCGCCGGTCCGGCGTCGCGGGTACGGGCACGTCGTCGACCAGCCGCAGCCGCCGCGGCTCGAACCAGGCGACGGGCAGTACGGCTCCGATGACGACCGCCGCGCCCACGGCGAAGCCCTGAGGCGACTCGATGAGCGTCGCGGCGATGGCGGCGAGCGCGAAGGCCGCGCCGGGGACGGCGCTGGCGAGCAGGTACGCCACACTCCGCCACGGCCAGGCCGACCTGAGGAAGGGCAGCGGGCGCCGGGTCAACGCCTCCAGCGCGGTCCTGTTCAGCACCCTATGACGGTAACCAGGGCCGGAGGACCGGGCAGTAGTCCAGGGTGTACCTTTCGCGAGGGTCAGGCCTCCTCGCCCTGCCACCCGAGCCGGACGGTCAGGTCGCCTCCGTCCGCCGGCCGAACCGGTCGGCCACCGTGTCGAACGCCTCCACCGCGCGCGCCGTGTCGGCGATCTCCGCGAGCGGCAGGCCGACCTGCGGGTCGTAGCACTCGAGGCCGGACTCGCGCTCGACGGCCCGCGCCATCTCGTAGAGCGCGTCGACGGTCCGCCGCGCGTCCTCGCCGTGCGTCCAGTAGGGGGCGCTCATCTCCCAGCCGCCCTCCCAGTGGTTCACGGAGATGCCGGTGCCCTCGTGGTCCATCTCCCAGTTGGGCGGATATTCGATGATCCGCACCTCGCCGAGGATCTCGCGGGCCCGACCGACGACGCGCTCCCAGGCCGCCGGGTCGGGCGATCGCGGCTCCTCCAGCGCCTCCTCCCAGGACTGGCCGGGCGCGCGACGGGCGAAATAGAGGTCGTAGCTCATGCCGGACGAAGGTACTAGCCCTCGGGGCCGGCCCCGTACCGGAACTCCAGCCCTTCGAACGCGCCTGACGTGCGCCACCGGTCGATGTAGCCGAAGTACGCCATGGCCCCGTGCGGATAGCCGGCGTTGAGCCAGCTGCGCAGGCCGAGGTCCTGGCCCTCGTTGTTGTAGTAGCCCGGCGTGCAGTCGGGGGAGCCGAGGATCCCGCCGCCGCCCGACAGCAGCAGCTCGATCCAGGCGTCGTCGGCCTCCTTGGTGACCTCGATCTCGCCGTGATCGTGGTCGAGGGCGTGCCGGATGGTGAGCGCGATGGTCCTGCCCGCCTCCGTGAGGTTGTGCGGGATGTTGGAGATGAGGTTCGCGCCCTGCGTCGGCTGGACGAGGAAGACGTTGGGGAAGCCGTGCACGTGGATGCCGTGCAGCGTGCGCATGCCCTCCGCCCAGCGCTCCGACAGCCTGACCCCGTCGCGTCCCGTCACCTCGTAGCCCGCGCGGCGGGTGTAGTCGGTGCCCACCTCGAAGCCGGAGGCGTAGATGACGCAGTCGACTTCGTACTCCCTGCCCGCGGCCACGACCCCCTTCTCGGTGATGCGTTCCACGCCCTTGCCGTCGGTGTCGACGAGGTGGGTGCCGGGGACGTTGAAGGCCTGCAGGTATTCGTCGTGGAAGCAGGGGCGCTTGCAGAGCTGGCGATACCACGCCTTGAGCTTCCGCGCGGTCTCCCTGTCGGTGACGACGGCATCGACGCGGGCGCGGATCTCCTCCATCTTCTCGAAGTCGGAGTCCTCGAACGCGGCCAGCATGTGCTCCGCCGTACGCCGCCCGGGCGGGAGCGCCTGGATGCGCGAGCGCACGCGGCGGGCCAGATCGGTCCAGCCGTCCATGACCAGGTCCTCGTCGGCCGGCGCGCCGGTCTGGTTGGCGGTGAAGTTCTCCAGCCAGCGCTGCTGCCATCCGGGGGTCGCGACCCGGGCGAACCACTCGGGGTCGGTCGGCCGGTTGTCCCGCACGTCGACCGACGAGGGCGTGCGCTGGAAGACGTACAGCTCCTTGCAGGCTCGCGCGAGGTGCGGCACGCACTGTACGGCCGTCGCGCCGGTGCCGATGACGGCCACCCGCTTGCCGGCCAGCCGGTCCAGGGGCGCGCCCGACGGGTCGCCGCCGGTGTAGGCGTAGTCCCAGCGGCTCGTGTGGAACGCGTGCCCGCGGAACGTCTGGATGCCCGGGATGCCCGGGAGTTTGGGCACGTGCAGCGGGCCGATGCCCATGGTGACGAACCGGGCGGTGAAGCGGTCGCCCCGGTTCGTGCTGATGCGCCAGCGGGAGCGGGCCGCGTCCCATTCGAGGCTCTTGACCTCGGTGTGGAGGAGGGCGTTGTCGTACAGGCCGAAGTGCTTGCCGATGCGGCGGCAGTGTTCGAGGATCTCGGGCGCGTGCGCGTACTTCTCCGTCGGCATGTGCCCGGTCTCCTCGAGCAGCGGCATGTACACGTACGAGGCCGTGTCGCACTGCGCGCCCGGGTAGCGGTTCCAGTACCACGTGCCGCCGAAGTCGCCGCCCTTCTCGACGACGCGCACGTCCTCGACGCCTGCCTCCTTCAGCCGCGCGCCGGTGACGAGCCCGGCGAAGCCGCCGCCGATGACGGCGACCGTCACGTGGTCGGTCTTCGGGGGGCGTTCGGTGACCGGGGTGTAGGGGTCGTCGAGGTAGTGTGCGAAGCGGCCGGTGAGGCGGAGGTACTGGTCGTTGCCGTCCGGACGCAGCCGCTTGTCACGCTCCTCCCGATATTTCAGGCGAAGCGCCTCTTTGTCGATGATCGGGCGGTCGGTCATGCATCCTCCGCGACGAGTGGTCAGGACGCCGGGACACCAATTCCAGAATGACATTCGGGAAAACCCCCGGCAAGGATGGCTGACGGCTTACGCCGGGTCCGACGCGGAGATCAGGAGTCCGCGCTGCCTGACAGTGGTGGGCGACCACCATGGAGACCAGCTCCCGGCCCCCGCTCGGTGACCGGAACACCCACTATTGTGGGGGCCCGGCTCACGAGGAAGCGGATTCATGTTGGCTCATCGCGCACTGGTCATCGCCATGCTGCCCGCGATCGGGCTCCGCGTGCTCACCCTGCTCGGGTTCCCGCCGGCACTGCTCTTCTACGGCGACTCGTTCGCGTTCCTGAGCGAGGAGCTGGCGCCGGGCACCACGCGGCCGTCCGGATATTCGCTGCTCCTGGCGCTGCTCCGCCCCGCGCACAGCCTGACCCTGGTGACGGTGCTGCAGCACCTGCTGGTGCTGGGGCTCGCCGTGGCGATCTACGCGCTGCTGCGCCGGCGCGGCCTGCCCGGCTGGGGAGCCGCGCTGCTGGTCACGCCGCTGCTGTACGACGAGTTCATGCTGCTCCTCGAGCACATGATCATGGCAGACGCGATCTTCATCGTGCTGGTCACCGCCGCGGTCGTGCTCATCGTCCTGCGCGTCAGCCCGGCCACGGCCGCCGTCGGCGGGCTGCTGCTCGGCCTGGCCGGCATCACCAGGACCGTCGGGCTGCCGCTGCTCATCCTGGTCGCCGCCTACCTGCTGATCCGCCGGTACGGCTGGCGCCCGCTGGTGGCGCTGCTGGTCGCCGGCGCCATCCCGCTGGGCGCGTACGCGACGTGGATGAAGGTGGAGAAGGGCAAGTTCGGGCTGACCGAGGCCGACGGCAACTTCCTGTGGTCGCGGACCATGAGCTTCGCCGACTGCGGCGTGATCAAGCCTCCCGAGCGGCTGGCCGTGCTCTGCCCCGACATGCCGGTGGAGCAGCGGCCCTACCCGCCGCACTGGCTCTGGGAGGACTTCTCGCCGCTGCTCAAGGTGCCGGGCAAGGCCAACCGCAACCAGCTCGCCGGCGAGTTCGCCAGGATGGCGATCCTGGCCCAGCCCGGCGACTATCTGGCCGCGGCGGCGACCGACCTCGGGCAGCTGCTGCGCTGGGAGCGCACGGCCGTGGACGAGAAGACCCCCTACAAGCTCCCCGAGTCGGAACGGCCGATCAACGAATCGGTGCGCGACGTGGCCGAGTCGTACGAAGCGGGGCCGGCCGCGACCCGGGTGGTGGAACCGGTCGCGGGGTGGCTGCGCGCGTACCAGCGGTTCGGTTACGTGCCCTTCCCGCTGCTCGTGCTGGCCCTCGGCGGGGCCCTGGTCGCGGCGGTGGTGCGGCGGCGGTGGGACGCGCTCCTGCCCGGGGTCGCGGCGCTCGCGCTGGTCGCCTCCCCGCCCTTCCTCGCCGCCTACGACGTCCGATATGTGATCCCGGCGATCCCGCTGGTGTGCCTGGCCGTGGGGCTGACCCTCGGCGCCCGCTCACCCTCGCGCCAGGACCCGGCCGCCGCCGAACCCGAGCCCGCCGGCCACGCCCGGGCCTGAGGGCGCCGCCGGTAACCGCCTCCGGTAACCGTGCCGGGCACGGCCAGGCAGGCCAGAGCCGTGCCGTGCGCTAGTCGATGGGGAGGCTCTTGAAGGCGCCCAGATCCAGCAGGTCGAGGTCGGCCTTCTCGGCCTTCCCTCCCGGCACGTCGGGGAAGATCGCGTGAAGGGTGACGGACTCGTTCGGGTCGATCGCGTTGGCGTGGCTCCACCACTGCGTGCACGAGCAGACCTCGCCTTCCATGAGAGGGGAGAGCCGCTCGGTCGTGCCGGACGGCGTCAGGGTGATCTCCTGGAGGTTCCACGCCGGCCTGCCCAGCATGGAAGAGAAGTCGGCGCTCGCGCCGGTGGAGCTGAGATTCGTGAGCGTGCCTTCGAAGCGGATCTCGCCGCCCCACCGGTGGAGCGATCTGATCGTGAGGGAGAGCGGCACCCGCTCCCCTGACGCGTTCGTCATCGACGCGTCGCGTTGCGCGAGGGCGTCCGGATCACGAGGAGGGCGGGTGACCGGCGGCGTGGCGGTGGCGGTCACCCGGTCGTCCGCGGGTGGGCCGGTCCGCGACGTCTGCCACAACACGGCTGCCGTACCCGACGACGCCAGCAGCACGGCGCCGATCGCCGCCGCCGGCCGGCCCCACCACCTGTGCGGCAACCGGTCCCAGCCCCGCAGGGACGGCAGCGGAGAGCCGGGCCGGAACCGGCGCGAGGATGGCGAACCGGACCGGCGAAGGGCCGGCGCCGGGTCCGCGTCGCCGGGCGAGCGGCCGGCGCCTCCGAGCCTCCCGGACAACGGATCCGAGACGCCGGGCACCCCGGACGAAAGGTCCGGGCCACCGGAAAGCCCGGACGACGGATCCTGGTCACCAGGCGACCCGGACGAGGGGTCAGGGCCGTCGAGCAGGCGGGCCGACCAGGAATCGCTCACCAGATGCGTCGCCGTGGCCGCCGTGATCGCCTCGCGCCCGAGCAGGCGGTCGAGGAGCTGCTGGGCCGTCGGCCGCCGCTCCGGCTCCTTGGCCAGCGCCTGCTCCACCAGCGGCCGCAGCCGATCGTCCATGCCGCGCAGGTCGGGTGCGTAGTGAACCACCCTGAACAGCACCTCCGGCGCACCGCCCGTGCCGAACGGCGCCCGCCCGGTGGCCGCGTACGCCACCACGCCGCCCCAGGCGAACACGTCGCCGGCCGCCGTGACCTGCTCGCCGGTGGCCTGCTCCGGCGACATGTACGCGGGCGTGCCCACGATCGACGCGGACCGGGTCGCGTCCGGCTCCACCAACTGGGCGATGCCGAAGTCGATCACGCGCGGTCCCACGGAGCTGAGCAGGATGTTGGCGGGTTTGAGATCGCGGTGCACGACGCCGGCCTGGTGGATGGCGGTGAGCGCGGTCGCCACGCCCACCGCGAGCGCCTCCAGGTCGGCCCCCGCCATGGGCCCCTTCTTCCTGATCTCGCCGGCCAGGTCGGGGCCCTCGACGTAGTCGGTGACGAGGTAGGGGACGTCGCCGTCGATGCCCGCGTCCAGCACCGGCGCCGTACAGAAGCGTGCCACGCTCCGCGCCGCCTCGATCTCCCTGCTGAACCGGCGCCTGAAGTCGGCGTCGGCGCCCAGGCCGGGGCGGAGCGTCTTGAGCGCGACGAGCTTCGACGCGCGATCGCGGGCGAGGTACACGATGCCCATCCCGCCCTCCCCCAGCGGGCGAACGATGGCGTATGGGCCGATGTGCTGGGGTTCGTGACTCACAGTGGTGATTGTTCCGGGAGTCCTTGGCGACAGGTAGCAGATCGCTTGATTCCGCGACCCCTCGGACAGGGTGATGATCAAGGTGGCCGGCCCCTCCACAACACTGGGACCGAAATGTCCGATTTATGAAGAAATCGAGAATTGATCGAGACGGCAAATTCGGAGCACCAGGTCTGCTAATTAGACCGTGCCATTCTCTTGATGATCTTGCTCATGACACATGCTCTGACCTGCGAAGACGCCGCGCTTTTCCACCCCGTTATCGAATCGCATTCTAGTCGTGAACGATCTGACACAGCCGCATCACGATCACCATGACACATGGTCAAATATCCCTCATCCTCTGTTATGGTCCCTTCCTGCCCAAAAATAAGGGACACCCTTTACCCGAGGAGGATCATGCGGAGCGCCCGAAGGATCATCGCCATCAGCACCGCTCTGGCGGCGGCCACCGCTCCCCTGCTGGCTGTTGCGTCCCCTGCAGCCGCGCAGCCCGCGACGACGACCGTCCAGCGGAACTTGCCGCTGGACGACGTGCTTCCCCTCCAGGGCCTCAACCCCCTGGCACAGCTGAAGCGCGTCAAGCAGCTGCTGAAGAGCGGCTACGTGCCGCAGGCGCTGAGCGTGACGAACGCGGCCAACCCCCAGTACGCGTCTCTCTGGGTCAAGGACGTCACCCGCAAGGTCAACGTCCTGCAGGGCCTGACGGCCATCGACCTGCAGAAGCGCATCACCGAGCAGCTGAAGCTGGGCTACGTGCCCACCATCATCAGCGGCACCGGCTCGGGCCCTGGCGCCATTTTCGCGGCGGTCTTCGAGAAGAAGCCCTCCGGCAAGGCCGAGGCCAAGGTCGACCTGACCAAGGGCGCCTTCCAGAAGCTCAACGCCCAGCTCAGCGGCGCCGGCCTCAGCCTCGCCTCGGTCGACGTCTACGGCACCGTCGAGAAGCCGCTCTACGCGGCCGTCTGGGTCGCCGGCGCCGCCACCGGAGCCGTCAAGGTGAGCCTCGGCCAGACCGTGGAGGAGCGCGGCAAGGAGCTCCTGGCGATGGCCAGGCAGGGCCTGCGCCCCGTCCTCATGGCCATCGAGCCCGGCCAGCTCTACACCACCGTATGGAGCAAGGGCCCCACGACCGGCCTGAAGGAGAACCTGCAGCTGTCCCGCGTGACCTACACCCTGCAGAACACCAAGATGAAGGCCCTGGGCTACACGCCCGTCGTCCTGGACACCGCGGGCAACACCTTCGCGGCGATCTGGAGCAAGGGCTGACGACTCGCTCGTGAAGAGCCGAGGATCCCGGTGAAGCCGCGGCCGCCGTGATCCTCAGCGCGCGCCCGACGCCACCTCGCCGGAGCCCGACCTGCCGACCGCGCGTGACCGGCAGCGTACGGGACGAGCGGGGTGCGGCGCGCCGATCCCCCCGACGCCGCGGCGGCCATCCCCCTCCCCCGGCGATCAGGGACGTCCTTTCCTTGATCGCCGGGTGGGCCGCAGCTCAGCCGGCGGCGGTACGCACCGGGAGCTCGCCGGGCGGGGTGGCCCGCAGTCACCTTTCGGTGGCGCCCAGCGCGCGCATGAGGTGGTCGGCGAGGGCTTCGAGGTAGCCGGGCTCCACGGGCGCCTGGCGGACGTTGAGCCGCCAGTGGATGGGGGCGGCGATCAGGTCGAGAGCGAGTTCGAGGTCCAGGTCGGCGGGGAGTTCGCCGCGGTCGACGGCCCGGCGCAAACCGGCCGCGCCGAGCAGCCGCCTCGGGGTGCCGATGGCGTTCTGGATCGCCTCGGCCAGGTCGGGGTTGCGGGCGGCCTCGGCGGTCAGGTCGGGCAGGATGAGGACGAACCGCGGGTGGGTCAGCCAGTCGCGGATGGCGTGCAGGCCCCCGATCAGATCTCCGCGTAGCGACCCGGTGTCCGGGAACTCCGCCAGCGGCACGCTCATCTCCGACAACACCGCGAGCACCATGTCCTGCTTGCCCGGCCAGCGCCGGTAGAGCGCGCTCTTGCCCACGCCCGCGCGCCGGGCCACCGCCTCCATCGACAACCGCCCGTAACCGCGCTCGGCCAGCTCGTCCAGCACGGCTTCGGTGATCGCCGTGGTGATCTGCGGCTGGAGAACGGCGGCACCGGTCGGTGGGCGGCGCGTACGTGCGGTCATGCCCCGCAGCATACATGTGGACGGTACGGTACCGTCCCGTCCTATGATGAACGGGACGGTACCGTACCGTCCATTTGTTCGACCCCGGGGAGAGACCCATGACCACCGCGCGCGACCTCATCGCAGAAGCGCTCCGGCGCCTGCTCGCCAAAGACATGATCGGCTACGCCGGGCTCTGGGCCGTCGACGGCGTCATCGAGTTCCCGTTCGCCCCGAAGGGCTACCCCGCCCGGCTGAACGGCAGGGCCGCCATCGAGGACTACCTGCGCGGATATCCCGACCTGCTGGACGTGAAGGAGATCATCGAGCAGGTGGTCCACGAGACGGCCGATCCGGCCGTCGCCGTCGCGGAGTTCGAGATCGCGGGGGTGGTGGTGGCCACCGGGAAGCCGTACACGATGCGGTACGTCACGGTCGTCACCGTGCGCGACGGCGAGATCGTGCGCTGCCGCGACTACTGGAGCCCGCTCGCTGCGGCCGAGACGATGGGCGGGCTCGACGCGATGACGGCGGCCTTCACCGGCGGGAGCGCGGGCGCATGAACGTGCTGGTCATCGGCGGCACCGGCACCACCGGCCGCCGGGTCGCCGCCGGGCTGGGCGAACAGGGCGCGGACGTGCGCGTCGCCACGCGGTCACCGGCCGCCGCCGACCACGTACGCTTCGACTGGAACGATCCGGACACCCACCGCCCAGCCGTCGCGGGGGTGGACGGGATCTACCTGATCGCCCCCGCCGGCTCGCTCGACCCGGCGCCGCTGGTGCGGTCGTTCCTGGCCGGCGCGGTGGACGCCGGGGTGCGCCGGGCGGTGTTGCTGAGCTCGTCCGCGCTGCCCGAGGACGCGCCCGGCGTCGGCGCCCTGCCCCGGGTCGTACGGGCGACGGTGCCGGAGTGGGCGATCCTGCGTCCTTCCTGGTTCATGCAGAACTTCACCGGCGACCACCCCGTGGCGCAGGGCATCCGCACGGACGGCGAGATCGTCACCGCGACCGGGGACGGCCGGGTGGGGTTCGTGGACGCCGCCGACATCGCCGCGGTCGCCGTACGGGCGCTGCTGGACGCCGCGCCGCACGACACCGACCACCTGATCACCGGCCCGCAGGCGCTGAGCTACGCCGACGCCGCCGCCGTCATCACCGACGTCACGGGCCTGCCCGTACGGCACGGGCCCGTCGAGGCCGCCGAGATGGCCGAGCGGTTCGCCGCCACCGGCCTGCCCCGCGCGTACGCCGGCATGCTCGCCGCCCTCGACGAGGACATCCGGCACGGCGCGGAGGACCGCGTGACCAGCACCGTTCCCGACGTGACCGGGCGCCGGGCCCGGTCGTTCGCCGAGTTCGTCACCGAGCACCAGGCCGCGTTCACCGCTCGCGCGGACGAGGGAGTCACACACCAGGCCCGGGAGGTCGCCGGAGAAGGCACGCGGGCCGGCTCTTCCGGCGCTTCCGTCGCCGGCTGACGGGCGCGGGATGTCGGTGGAGGACCGTAGGCTTCACGTCGTTCGGCTGGCAGGACGAGCAGGAAGGAAGTCACGTGGGGGATTGGTTCCAGACGATCGTGGACGTCGAGGCGTCGCCCGAGGAGGCGGGCGCGCTGGCGGAGGGCGTTCTCAGCTGGCTGGTCTCGTCCGGCGTGGTCGCCGCCGAGCGCACCGACTGCGTTCTCGGCGCCGAGCTCGGCCACGCGTCGGGCCCGCGCGCCGGCGAGGTGGTGGACGCCTCCGGCTGGAGCGGGCCGTGGCAGGGCGGCCTGGAGATCAGCGTCGGCCGCACCGTCTTCGACGCGGGGCAGGGCGACCCGACGGCGGTGACCTGCCCCCACTGCTCGGCGACGGTCGAGCTCATGGACGACGACTTCACGCTCGACCGCCAGGCGTGGGAGCCCTTCCGCGACGTCGTGCACGACTGGGACGAGGGGCGCGACGTCGTCATCCCCTGCCCGTCCTGCGGCCGGGCGGTGGAGCCGACCGGCTGGAGGTGGGCGGACGACTATTTCGCGTTCGGCCACCTGGGCTTCAGGTTCTGGGGCTGGCCGCCGCTCCGCACCGGCTTCGTCGCCGGGATCACCTCCCGGTTGGCCGGCCACCGCGTCGTGTTCCTCGACGGCAAGCTCTGAAGCGCCGCGCGATCACCCGAGTTCGGCCATGACGCGCCGCATGTCGGAGACGGCCTGCAGGGTGCCGCGCACGGTCCCGGTCACCTTGGAGCGTCCCGACCTGGGCAGGTAGTCGACCTGTGTCTCGGTGATCCGCCAGCCGGCGGCGGCGGCACGCAGGACCATCTCGCACGGATAGCCGAACCGGCGGTCGGTCAGCCCGAGCGCGAGGAGCCGCTCGCGCCCGGCGGCCCGCATCGGCCCGAGGTCGTGCAGCAGGGCCCCGGTGCGGCGGCGCAGGATGCGGGCGAGGACGGCGTTGCCGAGCCGGGCATGCCAGGGCCAGACCCCCACGGTGCGCGGCCGGCGGGCGCCGAGCGCCAAGTCGGCGTGGCCGGCGGCGACCGGCGCCACCACCGAGGGGAGCTGGCGAGGGTCGAGCGAGGCGTCCGCGTCCATGAAGCAGACGACGTCGGCGGTCGCGGCCAGCAGGCCGGCATGGCAGGCGGCGCCGAATCCGCGCCGCGGCTCGTGCACGACGTGGGCGCCGAGCTCGCGGGCGACCTCGGCCGAGCGGTCGGTCGAGCCGTTGTCGACCACGAGCGGGCGATAGCCGGCGGGCATGTGTCCGAGGACCCAGCCGAGCGCGGCCTCCTCGTTCAGGCAGGGCAGGATCACGTCGACCGTCATGACCGGGCGAACTCCTTCATCCCCGTGTCGAAGCCGATCTCGGCACGGAAGCCGAGCTCGAGGCCCGCCCGTTCAGGAGAGGCCACGATGTGGCGGACGTCGCCCAGCCGGTAGCCTCCGGTGATCTCCGGGCTCGGTCCGCCCTGCTCGGCGGCCAGCGCGTCCGCCATCTCGCCCACGGTGTGCGGGGCGCCGCTGGCGATGTTGTACGCCCTCAGCGCACCGGGCCGCGACGGGGCCATGACCGCCGCCAGGTTCGCACGGGCGACGTCGCGCACGTGCACGAAGTCGCGGAGCTGGCGGCCGTCCTCGAACACCTTCGGAGCCCGGCCCGCCGCCAGCTCGGAGCGGAAGATCGCGGCCACTCCCGCGTAGGGGGTGTCGCGGGGCATGCGCGGGCCGTACACGTTGTGGTATCTGAGCGCCACGGCGCTCCCGCCCGTCTCCCTGGCCCAGTTGGCGGCCAGGTGTTCTTGGGCGAGCTTGCTGGTGGCGTAGGCGTTGCGCGGATCGGGTGCGGCGTCCTCGCCGATGGAGGCGCAGCGCACCGGCTCGCCGCACTGCGGGCAGGTCGGCTCGAACCGGCCCCGCTCCAGGTCCTGCACGGTACGCGGCCCCGGCCGGACCCGGCCGTGCCGGACACATTCGTAGTCGCCCTCGCCGTAGATCACCATCGAGGAGGCGAGCACCAGGCGGCCGATCCGGTGCCTGGCCATGGCGGCCAGCAGGACGGCGGTGCCGTACACGTTGACCGAGGCGTAGTCGGGCAGGTCGGAGACGTCCACGCCGAGCCCCACCTTGGCGGCCTGGTGCACGACGACATCGACGCCCGGCAGCAGCGCGTCCAGGACCGCCGCGTCGCGCACGTCGGCGCCGTCGCGCAGGTCCAGGGCGGTGACCTCGTGACCCGCCGCCTCCAGCGTCTCGGCCACGTGCCCGCCGACGAAACCGGCCGAGCCGGTGACCATCACTCTCACTCCGCCGACGCTAGCCCGTGACCCCGGCCGCGCCGAAGAGACGTAAGCGGTTCGTAAGGGCTCTTACGGAGGACGAACAGCCGGCGCCGCCGGAGTCCGTGAGCGGCCCAGGAATGCGAGGCTGCGGCCTGTGAGACGAAGCCTGCTCCTCGCCTGCGGGGCCCTCGCCGGCCTGGCGGCCGTCCTGCTCAGGATGGTCGCCGGGCCGCCCGGCCTGGGCTGGACCCTGGCGGCCTGGGCGCTGTTCGCGGTCGCACTGTGGCTGGTCAGGCGGGTGCCGGAGCGGCGGCTCGGCGCGCTGGTCGTCGCCGGCGGGATCATGCTCGCCGCGACCGGGCTGGCGGCCCCGCCGAGCAGCAGCACCGACTCCTTCCGGTACGCGTGGGACGGCCGGGTGCAGGCCGCGGGCATCTCCCCCTACGACCACCCGCCGGCCGACCCCGCGCTGGCCGGCTTACGCGACGGCTGGCTCTTCCCACCCGCCTGCGACGCCCCCCGCCTGTGGCCCCTGCCCGGCGACGGCTGCACCAGGATCAACCGCCCCGCCGAGCCCACGATCTACCCGCCGGTGGCGCAGGGCTACTTCCTGCTGATCCACTGGCTGTCGCCGGAGGGCTCCCGGCACAAGGTCCTCCAGCTCGGCGGCTGGGTGATGGCCGTGCTCGCGCTGCTGGCGCTGTGCCGGCTCGCGGGCGCCCGGCGGGCGGCGTGCTGGGCGTGGTGCCCCGCGGTTCCGGTCGAGGCCGTGAACAACGCGCACGTCGACATGCTCGGCGTGCTGCTGGTGGTGCTGGCGTTCGGCGCGGTCGGCGCGGGTCGCGCCCGCGGCGCGCTGCTCGGCGCGGCCGTGGCGGCCAAGCTGCTGCCCGCGACGGCACTCCCCGGCGCCCTGTCCGGCGTGCTGGCGAACGGCGTGGCGTGGCGGCGCGCCCTCGTCACCGTGGTGCCCGCCGTGCTCGTGGTGGCGCTGTCCTACCTGCCCTATGTCCTGGCCTCGGGCACCGCCGTCCTGGGATACCTGCCGGGCTACCTCAAGGAGGAGCGCTACGACGGAGCCGGCCACGGCAACCGCTACGCCGTCCTGCGACTGCTCCTCCCGGACTCCTGGGCCCCTTATGCCGCCATCGCGCTGCTCGCCCTGATCGTCCTCCTCGTCCTGCGGTACGGCGACGCCGACCGGCCCTGGCAGGGCGCGCTGCTGGTCAGCGGCTCGCTCCTGCTGCTGTTCACCCCCGGATACTCCTGGTACGCGCTGCTGGTCGTCGCGCTGGTCGCCATGGACGGGCGGAGGGAATGGCTGGGCGCCGCCCTGGCGGGCGCGGTCGCCTACACCGCCGGCCCGACCGACCCCGACAGCCTCGGCGCGCCCTTCTACGCCGCCGCCGCGCTGGCCGTGCTGATCGGCTGGGCCGTACGGAGGCCTCGTCCCGCGGAGGTACGCCCATGAACCCCAGCACCATCTCCGCCAGGTTCACCAGCCGGCTGCGCTCCGAGCAGGTGGCCGCCAAGCTGGGCGTCTGGCTGGGCGTGAGCTTCACCGTCGCGTTCGTCACCGGGCTGTTCAGCCACTTCATGCAGCACCCGCCCGCCTGGCTGCTGTGGCCTTCCCGGCCGGTCAACCTCTACCGGTTCACCCAGGGACTGCACGTCATCGGCGGGATCGCCACGGTCCCGCTGCTGCTGGCCAAGCTCTGGGCGGTCCACCCGAAGTTGTGGCAGTGGCCGCCGTTCCGCTCCGCCGGCCACGCCGCCGAACGCCTGTGCGTGCTGCTCCTGGTGGCCGGCGCGTTGTTCCAGCTCGTCACCGGGGCACTGAACATCGCCTACCTCTACCCGTACCCGTTCGGCTTCCTGCAGGCGCACTACTGGACGGCGTACGTCGTCTACGGCGCGCTGCTGATCCACGTGGCCAACGAGTGGGCGAAGGTCAGGCGGAACCTGTGGACCCACGTGGAGAGCCAGGAACGCAGACGCCTGTTGCTCACCGTCGCCGCGGCCGGCGTGACCACCGTCCCTGACGGCTACCGGCTGCTGGTCACGGGCGCCGTCCGCACGCCTGCGTCGCTCGGCTACGCCGACCTGCTACGGCTGCCGCAGCACACCGTACGCCTGCCGATCGCGTGCGTGGAGGGCTGGAGCGTGGAGTGCGAGTGGACCGGCGTACGGCTGCGTGACCTGCTCCTTTCCGCCGGCGCCTCCCCGGACGCCTTCGTCGTCGTCGAGTCCCTTGAGCGGGCGGGAGGGTATCGCAGCAGCGAGGTCCGGCCGCCTCACTGGAGCGATCCGCTGACGCTGCTGGCCCTGCGGATCAACGGGGAGACGCTGAGCGCCGACCACGGGTTCCCGGTGCGCCTGATCGCACCCAATCGGCCGGGCGTCCTGCAGACCAAGTGGGTCAAGGAAGTGAAGGTGACTTGAAGCGGGTCGGCTACGCGGCCGGCGGCGCCCTGATCGTCCTGGGGACCCTGGTGCTCGCCACCCTCCCCACCGTGCTGGCGCTGGGCCGTCGGGCCGACAACCCGTCGATCCTCCCGCTGTCGTACGGCGTCAACCTCGTCATCGTCCTCGCAGCCATCGCCCTGCTCGCTGTGGGGGATCACCTGCTGCCGGCTTCCAGGAAGGACTGAGCACCCTGAGCCATCACCCGTTCCAGATCGTGATCATCGCCAAGGAACCGCTGCCGGGGAGGGTCAAGACGCGCCTCACCCCGCCCTACACCCCGGCCGAGGCCGCCGCCCTCGCCGCGGCCGCGCTCCGCGACAGCGTGCGCGCCGTCGCCGCGGTCCCGGCCACCCAGCGCGTGCTCGCCCTCGACGGGCTGCCGGGCCGCTGGCTGCCCGCCGGGTTCGTGGTGATCCCGCAGCGCGGCGCCGGCCTGGACGAACGCCTGGCGGCGGCCTTCGCCGACGCCCACCGGCTGCGGCCGGACCCCGTCGTGCTGATCGGCATGGACACCCCGCAGGTCACCCCCGCCCTGCTGCGCGAGGCCGGGCAGGCGCTGGAGCGGCACGACGCGGTGTACGGCGCGGCCGCCGACGGCGGCTTCTGGCTGCTCGGCCTGCGGCGGCCGGACCCCGGGCTGCTTTCCGGGGTGCCCATGTCGCATCCGGAGACCGGCAAGCTCCAGCTGGACCGGCTCGAACGCGCCGGGCTGGCCGTGCACCACCTGCCCGAGCTGACCGACGTCGACACCGCGGCGGACGCCGCCGCCGTCGCCGCCGAAGCGCCCGCGTCCTGTTTCGCCGCCGCGCTGAGGGAGCTGAGCCGGTGATCGGGGAACTGTACGCCGACGCCCTCGCGGGCGAGAGCGCCGAGCTCGAATACGTGGACGGCACCCGCGCCACGCTCGAGACCGCCCGCTGGTTCGAGCCGATCGACGGAGACGAGGAGCTCCTCCGCCGCTGCGCCAGCCCCACGCTGGACGTCGGCTCGGGCCCCGGGCGTCTCACGGCGGCGTTGACCCGGCGCGGGATCCGCGCGCTCGGCATCGACATCACACCGCGCGCCGTCGCCCTGACCCGCCGCGCCGGAGGCTTCGCGCTGCTGCGGGACGTCTTCGACGACGTTCCCGGCAGCGGCCGCTATGCGACGGCGTTGCTCGCCGACGGCAACATCGGCATCGGCGGCAACCCCGAGGCGCTGCTGCACAGGGTCAGGCAGCTCCTCCGGCCGGGCGGCACGATCGTGGCCGAGGTCGCGCCGCCCGGGACGCGCAGCCGGGTCGACCGGCTCCGGCTGCGCCGGGGGCCGCTGGCCGGGGAGTGGTTCGGCTGGGCGACCGTTTCCGCCAGCGACATCCGGCGCATCGGGCTGGCCGCCGGCTTCGCGGACGCCGGCTGCTGGACCGCGCACGGCCGCTGGCTGGCACGCCTGCGCTAGGCACGGGTCCTGGCCTGCCTGCCGGCCTCCGTCATGCGGGGGTCGCGGGCCGATCGACCGTCCTCGGCAGCGCGGCCATCAGCGCCACCAGCACGACGGCGACCGGCGCGCCCCAGATGAGCACGTCGGGGATCGCCGCGGCCGTCGACTCCGGGCCGGGGGCGCGGTCGTGGAGCTCCCGGGTGAGCAGGTTCCCCGCGGCGGCCACGCCGGCCGACAGGCCCAGGCCGCGCACCGACACCGTGACGGAGGTGGTGGCGGCGAGGTCCGCCGGGGTGGCCGCGTTCTGGGCGACGACCACGAGGTTCTGCATCAGCAGGCCGAAGGCGAGCCCCAGCACGCCGATCTCCACGGCGAACAGCGCGTAGCCGGCGCCGGGGCCGAGGTTGCCCAGCAGGAAGAACCCGGCCGCCGCGATCGCCGCGCCGGCGATCAGGTACGGCCTGAACCGGCCGCTCGCGCCGATGCGGGCGCCGGCGAGCGACGAGACCGCCATGAAGGTGAGCACGTACGGATTGAGCGCCAGGCCCGCCTGGGTGGCTCCCATGCCGTGCGCCGCCTGCAGATAGGTGGGCAGATAGACGACGGAGCCGCCGAGCAGGGCGCCGAGCAGCGCACCGGCGGGCAGGACGACCCGCAGCGTGCGGTCGGCGAACAACCGCGGCGGGAGCAGCGGATCGGCGGCACGTCGTTCCCGCCACACGAACAGGGCCGCCAGCACGACCACCGCCCCGATCAGCGCGAGGATCACGCCGGAGTCCCACGCGTGCACGCGGCCGCCCCACTCGGCCACCAGCAGCAGGCTCACCGTCGCGCCCACGATCAGCGCGGCCCCCGCCAGGTCCACCTTCCCGTCCCCGCGCGCCCTGGGCAGCCGCAGCGCGTACGCGACGAGCGCCATGCTGAGCAGGCCGAGCGGCAGGTTGACGGTGAAGATCCAGCGCCAGCCCGCGGCGTCGGTGATCGCGCCGCCGGCGAGCGGGCCGCCCACGCTGGCCAGGGCGAACACGCCGCCGGTGAAGCCCTGCACGCGGCTGCGCAGCCGCTGCGGGTAGAGCTCGGACAGCACGGTCGTGGGCAACACGAACAGCGCGCCGGCGCCGACGCCCTGCACGGTCCTGGCGGCGATCAGCTGGGGCATCGTCTGCGCGAGGCCACACAGCACGGAGCCCGCGACGAAGACGGCGATGGCGACGAGCAGGACCGGGCGGCGGCCGTACCGGTCGCTGATCCGGCCGTAGAGCGCGCCGGTCGCCGTCGAGGCCAGCACGTACGACGTGACGACCCAGCCGATCGTGTCCAGGCCGCCCAGGTCGGCGGCGATGTCGGGCAGGGCGATGGCGACCACCGTCTGGTCGAGGACCGACAGCAGCATGCCGAGCAGGAGGCCGGCCGTGGCGAGCGGCACGTTGCTCGTTCTCGATGAGGCGCGGAGCACAGCGGTCAGCCCCTTCCCCGCGCGAAGGGGTCGGGCAGGCCGAAGTCGGCGCCGATCAGGTCCTGGTCGATGACGGCGCCGGCCAGGGTGCCGCCGGCCGCGGCGGCGACGACGGCGGCCAGCGGCACCGGTACGGTGGCCCGCCGGGCCATGTCGCCGGCCGCGTACACGCCGGGCACGCTCGTCCGGGCGAACTCGTCGATCTCGACGCATCCGTCGGCGAACGTCGCGCAGCCGAGGCGGGCGGCAAGCTCGGAGCGCTGCCGCGGCACGTTCACGACGAACACCGCCTCCCTGGCCAGGGGCGGGCCGCCCTCGAAGACGACCCGTCCGAGCTGGTCGCCCGTGCCCTCCAGGCGGGCGACGGGCTCGCACCGTACGGTGACGCCGTTCGTCTCCAGCGTGGTCCGCGACGCCGCGTCCAGCGGCTCGCCGCCGGTGCAGAGGGCGACGTCGGCGGCGAAGCGGCTCAGCTGCAGCGCCAGCCGCACCCGGGCCGGCGCCGCGCCGAGCACCGCGACCCGCTTGCCGGCGCACTCGTAGCCGTGGCAGTAGGGGCAGTGGAAGGCGGAGCGGCCCCACAGCGCCTCGACCCCGCGCGGGCCTGGCAGGTCGTCGGCCAGCCCGGTGGCCAGCAGGAGCCGGCGCGCGTCCACCGTGCCGCCGTCCGCCAGGTCCAGGCGGAAGCCGCCGTCCAGCACCGCGGCGTCGGTGACCGTCCCGGCCTCGACTCGCACCGACGGGTACGCGGCGAGGTCGGCGCGGCCGAGTTCCCGCAGCCGGGCGGGCGGCGTGCCGTCGCGGGTCAGGAAGTTGTGCACCTGCCCGGCCCTGGCGTTGCGGCCCTCGCCCGCGTCGACCAGCAGGACCGTACGGCACGTCCTTCCCAGGGTCAGGGCGGCGGCCATGCCGGCAGGGCCTGCGCCGGCGATGACGACGTCGATCATGTTGTCCTCCACGTGTCTTGACGTGGAGGAGAGTCTGCAAGTTAATGTCAACATGAAGTCAAGCGAATCCATGCGGATCGGGGAGCTCGCCGAGCGGTTCGGGCTCGCGCCGCACGTGCTGCGCCACTGGGAGGCGATGTCCCTGCTGGCCCCCGCCGCCAGGGTGAACGGCCGCCGCCGCTACACGCAGGAGCACGTCATTCGCGTCATGACGATCATCCGCGCCAAGTCGGCGGGAATGAGCCTGGAGCAGATCAGGGAGATCCTGAACGTCTCCGGCCAGGCCGAGCGTCAGGCGCTCCTCCGGCGGCACCACGAGGAGCTCGAACGCCGGTCGCGGGAGATCGCGGCGTCCAAGACGCTGATCGAGCACCTCATGGAGTGCCGCGCGGACGACTGGACCCGGTGCCCCGACTACCGGCGCATCGTGGAGACCGCGACGCCCGCTCAGGACATGTGCATGATCTGACCCGACCGCTGGCAGCGGCGGACGACCGGCTCCAGGTAGTCGACCAGCGGCCCGCCCAGCTCGGCCGGGGAGCGTACGAGGGCGATCCGGTCGAACTCCGGGTCCTCCTCCGCGGCCTGCAGGGCCGCGAACCGTTCGCGCAGGTACGCCGCCGGCCGGCTCGGCGCGCTGAACAGCACGCCGACGTTCCCGGTGGCTCCGCGCGTGACGAGCCAGAGGCTCAGGTCTTCAGGTGCCGTGTCGACGCCGGTCTCCTCGACCAGCTCGCGCGCGGCGTGCCTGCCCAGCGCGGCCAGGTCGAGGGGGTCGTCGTCCTGGGGCGGTTCCATGGAGCCGCCGGGCAGCTGCCAGCGGCCGGGCGCGACCGTGACCCGCGACATCCGCCCGACCAGCAGGCGCCCGTCGTCCGCCGGCTGCACGACGGCGACGAAGAGGGACGGCAGCCACGCGGCGCAGCCCATGACCCGGCGCAGGACGTGATGCCGGAACGTCGTGCGTACCCACGAGACCACCAGGCGGTGCGGCCCCTCCCAGCCGAGGCTCGCGCACGCCACCACCGGACCGTCGAAGAGGCTCGGGTTGGCCTGGACCGCCTCCTCCCACAGGCGGTCCATGGCCGCCCGCTCGTCCGGCGACAGCCGGGGCGCGACGGTTTCGACCAGGGAGAGCCGGTGGACGTCCAGGAGCTCGACGCCGGGCGTGCGCGGCAGCGGTCGGGTCATACCTCATGGTCACCCTTGGTGATGACTCCATCACCGGACTTGACCCGACCTTTGTCGCCGGAGCACCCGTCGTGCCGGATAAGACGTAGGGTCCAGATCTGCACCCATTCCCGCCGTGCGCACGCCGGCCCTCGGCGCCTCGGCGAGATGGACGCCGACTTGACTTTTCCACCTCGTGCGCGAGGGGGGTTCCCACGGTCGCCCGTGAGGGTTCCTGTTTCACCGCAGGGTGCCCGCCCGAGAGGACTCTCGTTGAGGTCTTACACCAGCTCCACAGGCGTTTCAGCTCTCCGCCAGCCCGGCGGCGAGCACGTTCTTCGCGGCGTTGACGTCCCTGTCGTGGGTCGCGCCGCAGGCGCACGTCCATGCGCGGCCAAGAATCGTGCGGTAGTTCGACACGGCGGTCCGCCCGGCGGCGAATCACCTACCCCTACCCTGCTCCGCAGGAGTCCGATTCCTTCCCCGCCTGAAGGCGGGGGGTTCCCCGGAGGTACCTGATGACCGTCACTCCCGCACACCTGCGCGACCTCGCGAGCCGCGCCGAGGCGCTCACCGCCGAGGTCCTGGCGCTCTGCGATCGCGCCGCCCGGCCGGAGCCCGAGCCCCTCACGACCGCGCGGCAGGCCGCGAGCCGGCTGGCGCGGGGCGCGGAAGACCTCCTCCGGGCAGCCGGCGACCTGGCCAGGCTCCAGGTCCAGCCGTGCGGCCTGCCGTGGGGCGTCTGCCCGGAGCACGGCAACACCCTGTCCTCCAGGGCCGGTGTCACCACGTGCCGCGTGTGCGGGCGCGCCTGGGACCATGACCGGCTCGGCCGGCCGTGCGAGGAGCCGGTGACCTGGAAGGTGATCGACCGGGCCGGCACGGAGACGCGGATGTGCGACGGGCATGTCTTCGGCGCCCGCGCCGCCGCCGCGGGGGCGACCTTCGCCCGCCTCGACGAGAGCTGAGCCTGCTCGGCGACACGCCACTAAATTGCATGGTTCATTATCTTGTATCGTTCGTGTTTATGGGGATACGGTGGCGGCCATGACCGCACCCAAGACGCCGACGACCGCCGACGAGCTGCGCGGGGCAGGGCTTCGGGTGACGGCGGCCCGCGTCGCGCTGCTGGAGACCGTCAGGCACGGTGACCATCTCGGCGTCGAAGCGATCGCCGCCGGGGTGCGCGAGCGCGTCGGCCACATCTCCCTGCAAGCCGTGTACGAAGCCCTTCACGCGCTCACCGCCGCGGGCCTCGTACGCCGCATCGAGCCGGCCGGCAGCGCCGCCCTGTTCGAGGGGCGGGTCGGGGACAACCACCACCACGTCGTGTGCCGGTCGTGCGGTGCCGTCGCCGACGTCGACTGCGCGGTCGGTCACGCACCCTGCCTGGCCGCGTCGGACGACCACGGTTTCTCCATCGACGAGGCCGAGGTCATCTACTGGGGCCTGTGCCCCGGCTGTTCCACCAGTCGCAGTTCCTGAGTTGCAGGAAGCCCGATATCGGAAGGAATCCATGTCCGAGAACCACGAAGCAATCGTCACTGACCCCAAAACCGAGGGCGAGGGCGGCTGCCCGGTGGCGCACGAGCGCGCGCTGCACCCGACGCAGGGCGGCGGAAACCGCCAGTGGTGGCCTGAGCGCCTCAACCTGAAGATCCTCGCCAAGAACCCGGCCGTGGCCAACCCGCTCGGCGCGGAGTTCGACTACGCCGAGGCGTTCAAGAGCCTCGACCTCGCGGCCGTGAAGCGCGACATCGCGGAGGTGCTGACCACCTCGCAGGACTGGTGGCCGGCCGACTTCGGCCACTACGGCCCGTTCATCATCCGGATGGCGTGGCACAGCGCGGGCACCTACCGGATCAGCGACGGCCGCGGCGGCGCCGGCGCCGGCCAGCAGCGTTTCGCCCCCCTCAACAGCTGGCCGGACAACGCCAACCTCGACAAGGCCCGCCGCCTGCTGTGGCCGGTCAAGAAGAAGTACGGCAAGAACCTCTCGTGGGCCGACCTCCTGGTCCTGTCCGGCAACGTCGCCCTGGAGTCGATGGGCTTCAAGACCTTCGGCTTCGCCGGCGGCCGCGAGGACGTGTGGGAGCCGGAGGAGGACGTCTACTGGGGCCCCGAGTCCACCTGGCTCGGCGACGAGCGCTACACCGGCGACCGCGAGCTGGAGAACCCGCTCGGCGCGGTGCAGATGGGCCTCATCTACGTCAACCCGGAGGGCCCCAACGGCAACCCCGACCCGCTCGCCGCGGCCCGCGACATCCGCGAGACGTTCCGCCGCATGGCGATGAACGACGAGGAGACGGTCGCCCTGATCGCGGGCGGTCACACCTTCGGCAAGACCCACGGCGCGGGCCCGTCCGACCACGTCGGCCCCGACCCCGAGGCCGCCGGCTTCGAGGAGCAGGGCCTCGGCTGGCGCAACACCTTCGGCACCGGCAAGGGCGGCGACACCATCACCAGCGGCCTCGAAGGCATCTGGACCAACACCCCGACCGCCTGGGACAACAGCTTCTTCGAGATCCTCTTCGGCTACGAGTGGGAGCTGTTCAAGAGCCCGGCGGGCGCCCACCAGTGGCGGCCGAAGGACGGCGCCGGCGCCGGCACCGTGCCGGACGCCCACGACCCGTCGAAGCGTCACGCCCCGACCATGCTGACCACCGACCTGTCGCTGCGGGTCGACCCGGTCTACGAGCCGATCTCGCGGCGCTTCCTCGAGAACCCCGACGCGTTCGCGGACGCGTTCGCCAGGGCGTGGTTCAAGCTGACCCACCGTGACATGGGCCCGGTCGAGCGCTACCTCGGCCCGGAGGTCCCGTCCGAGACGCTGCTGTGGCAGGACCCGCTGCCGGCGAGGACGTACGAGCTGATCGACGCGGCGGACATCGCCGAGCTCAAGGGCAAGATCCTCGCCTCGGGCCTGTCGGTGTCGCAGCTCGTGTCCGCGGCGTGGGCTTCGGCCTCGTCGTTCCGCGGCAGCGACAAGCGCGGCGGCGCCAACGGCGCCCGCATCCGCCTCGAGCCGCAGAACGGGTGGGAGGTCAACGACCCCGACGAGCTGGCGCTGGCGTTGCGCTCGCTGGAGGGGGTCCAGCAGGCCTTCAACTCCGCCCAGACCGGCGGCAAGCAGGTCTCGCTGGCCGACCTGATCGTGCTCGGCGGGTGCGCGGCCGTCGAGAAGGCCGCCAAGGACGCCGGCTTCGACGTCCAGGTGCCCTTCACGCCGGGCCGCGTGGACGCCTCGCAGGAGCAGACCGACGTGGAGTCGTTCGCGGCGATGGAGCTCACCGCCGACGGCTTCCGCAACTACGTCGGGAAGGGCCACCGGCTGCCCGCCGAGTTCCTGCTGCTCGACCGGGCCAACCTGCTGACCCTGAGCGCGCCCGAGATGACCGTGCTCGTCGGCGGCCTGCGCGTCCTGGGCGCGAACCACGGGCAGTCGCCGCTCGGCGTCCTCACCGAGACGCCAGGGAAGCTCACCAACGACTTCTTCGTCAACCTGCTCGACCTGGGCACGACGTGGAAGTCGACGTCGCAGGACCAGACCACGTTCGAGGGCCGCGACAGCGCCACGGGCGAGGTCAAGTGGACCGGCACCCGGGCCGACCTCGTCTTCGGCTCGAACTCCGAGCTGCGCGCGCTCGCGGAGGTCTACGCGAGTGACGACGCGAGCGAGAAGTTCGTGACCGACTTCGTCGCGGCGTGGGACAAGGTGATGAACCTCGACCGGTTCGACCTGCGCTGATCAGACGGCGTCCAGGCCGGCCGGCGCGGGCCGGCCTGGACGTCCTCAGGCGTCCAGCACCGCCTGAAGAGGAAAAAAATCAGGTGTCCAGCACCGCCTGGAGGAAGTCCCGCGTGCGCTGCTGCTCCGGCTCGTTGAAGATCTGCTCCGGAGGCCCGTCCTCGACGATCTGCCCCTGGTCGAACATGAGGACCCGATGGGAGATGTCCCTGGCGAAGTTCATCTCGTGGGTGACGCACAGCAGGGTCAGGTTGCTCGAACGCGCGATGTCACGCAGCAGGCACTGCACGCCGGAGACGAGCTCGGGGTCGAGCGCCGAGGTGACCTCGTCGAGCAGCAGCACTTCCGGCTCCATCGCGAGCGCCCGAGCGATGGCGACCCGCTGCTGCTGGCCTCCCGACAGCTGCGACGGATGCGCGAGCGCCTTGTCGGACAGCTCCACCATCTCCAGCAGCTCGCGGGCCTTCTCCTCCGCCTGCTCGCGCGGGACGCCGAGGGCCCGCACCGGCGCCTCGGTGATGTTGCGCAGCACGTTCATGTTGGGGAACAGGTTGAACTGCTGGAACACCATGCCGATCTTCTTGCGGACCTGACGCAGGTGCTTCTCGTCGGCGGGCACCACGCGGTCGCCGCGTTTCATGTGGGACAGGCACTGGCCGTCGACCTCGATGGTGCCGGAGGTGACCCGTTCGAGGGTCATCAGCAGGCGCAGGATCGTCGTCTTGCCCGACCCGCTCGGCCCGATCAGGGTGACGCGTTCGGCGGGTTTGACGTGGAAGTCGAGCTCGCGCAGCACCGTCACGTCGCCGAACCGTTTGACGACCTTGTCGAACTGGATCATCCACTGCTGGTCGTCGCCCACATGTGGATCTTTCTCGGACTGCGTATCAGGTATCAAGACGGCGCTCCATACGACGGACGAGCATCGACGCCGGGATTGCGATGAGCAGGAAGAACAGCCCGGCGATGGTCATCGGCTCCAGGTAGCGGAAACTCTCGGAGCCGACACCGCGGGCGAGCCCGACGACGTCGACGACAGTGATCACGGACAGCTGCGGCGACTCCTTGAAGATCGCCACGACGTAGTTGCCCAGGGCGGGCAGCGCCCGGCGTACGGCCTGCGGGAGGACGATGCTGATCCAGGTGTAGGGGCGGGGCATGTTGAGGGCGATCGCCGCCTCCCACTGCCCCTTCGGCACACCGTCGATGCCCGCACGGTAGACCTCCGAGGTGTAGGCGGCGTAGTGCACGCCAAGCCCGATGATGCCCGTCGTCAGCGCGGTCATCTTGAACCCGAAGTCCGGCAGCACGTAGTAGAGCACGAACAGCTGCACCAGCAGCGGCGTGCTGCGGATGAACTCCATGACCGCGCCCACCGGCCGGCTGATGTACGCCCTGCGCGAGCGGCGCAGCAGCGCCACGAACAACCCCAGCACGAACGCGAGCACCGCGCCGCCGAGCGTCGCCTGCACGGTGACCAGCAGTCCCTGCGTGAGCAGCTGGGGAAGGATCTCCAGCGTCCAGTCCCAGTCCCAGATCATCGGGCCGCCTCCACTGCCGCCGTGGCCCGCCGCCGCCGCGGCGTGCCCCGGCCCACCATGCGGGCGGCCCGCCGCTCGACGAACCGCATCACCAGCGTGATCGCGTACGAGAACAGGAAATAGATCACCAGCATCAGCGCGAACACGATCAGCTGGTCGCTGCCGGAGTTGACGAGCAGCCGGCCCTCGTAGGCCAGGTCGGCCACGGTGATGACGGACAGCAGCGACGTCGCCTTGAGCAACTCGATGAGCAGGTTGTTCATCGGCGGGATCATCTCGACGAACGCCTGCGGCAGGATGACGTAGCGCATCCGCTGCAACGGCGTGAAGTTCAGCGCGATCGCGGCCTCACGCTGGCTGGGCGGCACGGCCTGCAGCGCTCCGCGCACCACCTCCGAGCCGTAGGCGCCGAGGTTGAGACCGAGCGCCAGTACGCCGGCGAAAACCTTGTCCAGCTGGTAGCCCGTGAGGATGGGCATCGCGTAGAAGAGCCAGAACAGCTGGACGAGGACCGACGTGCCGCGGAAGAACTCCATGTAGACGCGGGCGACGCCCCGCACCGTCCGCAGCGGCGAGGACGCCATCAGCCCCACGATCAGGGCGATGACGATGGCGAGCGCGGCGCCGCCCGCCGCGCTCTGCAACGTGACCGCGGCCCCCTGGCACAGGAAGGGCATCGTCTCGCCGAAGACGCCTGGCAGGTCCCCGCTGCACGGGTTGACAGTCATCATGCTCGCGTCAGGAACCCGCGCAGAGCTGCTGGGCGGTGAGCTTGGCGGCGTTGTCGACCTCGGTCTTGGTGAAGCCGAACTTCTCGATGAGCGGCAGCACGCCGTTCGAGTCCTGCAGCTTCTTCAGCTCGGCGTTGAACGCATCGATGAGCCCGGTGTCCTCCTTGCGGAAGCCGAACCCGCCCGCGCCGACCTGCTCCTTGCCGTCGACGACCGGCACGAACGACTCGGTCACCTCCAGCGGCTCGTCCGCGTACTGCTGTTGGAGCGTCCAGCGCAGCGAGACGGCGGTGAGCGCGATGGCGTCCACCCGGCCGGCGAGGATGCCCTTGAAGGCCGCGTTCTGGTTGGGGAAGACCTGGATCTGGCCGCCCTTCACGCCACCGGCCTCCGCGTAGCCCTTCTCGACGGCGCCTTCGAGCACGCCGACCTTGGCGCCGCCCTTCGCGATCTCCTCGAAGCTGGTGATCTTCTTCGGGTTGCCCTTGGCCACCAGGAACGCGGTCGTGCCGGCGTAGTCGGGGTTGGAGAAAGCGATCTCCGAGCACCGCTCGGGGGTGATGAACATGCCGGCGGCGATGAAGTCGTACTGCTTCGACTGCAACCCGGGGATCAGGGAGCCGAAGGAGTCGACGATCTGCGCTTCCATGGTGTCCACGCCGAGCGCCTTGAAGATCACGCGGGCCACCTCTGGGGCCTCGCCGGTCAGGTTGCCGTCCTTGTCGCGGTAGCCGTACGGCTGCTCGTTGGCGATGCCGACCTTGATGGTGCCCGTCTGCTTGAAGCGGGCGAGGGGGTCAGCGCTCTGTGAGGCGCTGGTGGTGCCGCCGTCGTCGACGCGGCTGCAACCGGCGATGAGGGCGGGGCCGCCGACGAGGGCCGCCGCAGCGAGTCCCGAGCTTCTCAAAAAATCCCGACGCGTCCAACGGTTGGCCGTCACGCTTTACTCCCGTTCGTGCCGTTGTCGTTACTATGTTCATCCGAACGGATCATCAACCGCCGTTCGGTTTCCTCTGCGAAAGGGGAAGGCCCGGAGGTACCGTGGCCGCGCGATGCGCTCCGCCGCTTCGGCGCCGCTCGTAGACACCCGGCCCCGCGCACGCGGGCAGGGCCTCCATGCGTACGTCGAACCGGCGATGCGTTTCGCCAACATGGGCCCCGAACCTAGCGGACGGACCTGTGTGCTCCTCCGAACCGGCTTCGGTCCGCGATGTTTGAGGCCCCGGCGTCACCGGGTAGGGAAAACGGCTTATCCGTTTTCCGAGTCGCCTGGTGGGTTAAACTTCTTGCCCCGTGCGCATACTACCCAGCCTGAGCTGGGGGAACGTCGCCGCTACCGTGATCTCCCCATCCTGCCGAAACGCTTTCGAGGCCGTCACGGGATGATCTCAAACAGAGCACGGGGCGCTTGTCCAGAGAGAAAATATGTGATTCGCGTTACGTGACATTGATGTCAACCTGTGACCTGGGCAAACCCACCCGTCCCACCGTCACCACGTGCGCGCGCACTGGCAATGTCCCAGGTCAAGCAAGTAGAACTTGGCACACTTGGACTGGATAACGCCTTTGACATCAGACAATCTGCTTCATGAAGGTGATGACCGCCACCGAAGCCTCCCGAAGCTTGGCCGCCGTCCTTGACCAGGCCGAGCACGAGGAGACGATCGTGGTGACCCGCGGCGGGAAGCACATCGCCGTGATCGGCCCCGCACCCGTCGTACCAGGGCGCATGGTCAAGGCGTTTCTGGCCAGAAGCGCGGGGACACTCGACGATGATTTCGAGGCCGATGTAGCGGCGGCCCGTGAGGCGGTCGATGACGAGATGAGGGGCACATGGCCCGACGCCTGATCCTGGACACGGTGGTTCCCCGCTAAGAGCCGGCCGTCATCCCCGGCGAGGGCTTCACGAGCAGCGTCACCACCGCCGCGAGCAGCGGGATCGCGACGGTCAGCAGGCCGATCGACGTCCACGGGGTCCCGAACGACACCCGCGGCGGCGCATCCCAGCCGGGCGAGGGGCGGCCAGCGCGGTCATCGCGTGCTCCGGTGAGAACCTCACGACGAGCGCGCCCGGCCGGGCCTGGCCACCGTCTCAGGCCTCCTGGCCGAACCGACCGGGACCGGGGTGGGCAGCGTCCTCCGCTCCGCGGTCGACACCGACGGCCCGAAGTCCTGATCCGGCGACGAGGGCGTCGCCGAGTTCCGAGCGTAGATAGAGGACCGAGCGGCCGTGGCGGGCGCTGGCGAGGAGGCCGGCAGCGCGGAGGGTGCGCAGGTGCTGGTTGACGGCCGAGGGGGTGACGCCCAGGCGGCCGGAGAGTTCGGTCGATGAGGCGGGGGTCTCAAGCATGGTGAGCAGCCCCGCCCGGGTGGCGCCCAGAAGGTCGGTGAGCACCCCTGGGGAGTGGCGGGGCTCCGGTTGCCAGAGCGTGCCGACGCCCCGAGTGCCGTACATGATCAAAGGGGGCTCGGACGGGGAGATGGGGACGGTGGCGGCCCGGCTGAAGAGGGTCGGGACCAGGGTGAGGCCCTCGCCGCTGGTGGAGCGCCGGTAGCGGGTGTCGCTGATCAGCCGCATGCGTACGACGCCGTCCTTCAGCTGAACGCGCTCGCTGAGGTCGGCGAACATCGCGGCCAGGCCGTGGGCCGAGATGACCTGGCCGCGGTGGACCACGTCGGCCTGCAGGACCGCGCGCATTCTGGGCCACCAGGGCACGAAGCAGGTGCGCCAGTAGTCCCGCAGCGCGTCCAGGATGCGGGCCGACGGGTCGCCGCGCAGCGGCTCCGGGAGCCGGGGGTGGAGGGCGCGCAGGTCGTCGAGCACCCGGTCCACGGGCACGCGGGCGACTGTGGCGAGCTCGTCGTCGATGCGGGTAAGCGGGGCGTGGGGGCGGGGTGACAGGTAGTCAGGTGTCCACATGTCGTCGTTGGTGAGCGCCCGCAGCAGGGGCACGTCCAGGGTGGATCGGGCCTGCTCCGTGCGGCGCAGCCAGGGCAGGTGCACGGGATAGCGCCCAGGGTCGCGGAACGTGCGCAACGACAGCGTGAGCTCGTTGAGCGGCGAGATGGCGAAGCGGACGTCGGCCACGTCCATCCCCGCGAGGCCGTACTCGATCAGCCCTGCCATGAAGCCAGACGCTACATCAATTGGCGACAAAGGCCCTATTGCTGGATAAAGGCCCGCGTGATCCAGACCTTTTTCCCTAAGGACCGCGTCGCCCGCTCACTGACCGTAAGCACTATGGCGTTCGCGCTCTCCAGCGGCGTCTTCTACACCGTCAGCACGCTGTACTTCACGCTCGTCATCGGGCTCAGCGCGACGACGGTGGGTCTCGGGCTGGGCATCGCGGGCGGCACCGGGGTGCTGGCCTCGTACGCGGGAGGGTGGCTGGCTGACCGGGTCGGCGCGCACCACGTCCAGACGGTGGCGACAGGGCTCAACGGGGTTGCGCTGCTCGCCTACACGTTCGTCTCCGACGCCGTCGTGTTCACCCTGATCGCCTGCCTGGCCGTGATCACGCGTTCGGTGGGCTCCTCGTCGAAGCAGGCGATGCTGGCGCGGTGGTACACCGGCCCGGAGCGGGTCGAGGTCCGGGCCAGGATGCGCGTGGTCACGAACGTCTTCATCGGCCTGGGCACGGTGGCTGCTGCGGCGGCGCTCCTCATCGGCACCGCGCCGGCATACCGTGTGGCGGTGGTCGTCGCCGGCGTCTTGCTGCTGGCGGCCACCGTGCCGCTGGCCGGGCTCGGGCGTCAAGTGCCGGAGCTCGCAGCCAGGATGACCGCCGTCAGGGAGCGCACCGCGTCCACCGGGCCTTCGCCGCTCAGGGACCGTACGTACATCGCGAGCGTGGCGTGCAACACCGTGGTGGCCACGCAGTTCGGCCTGCTGACCGTCGGCATGCCGCTCTGCGTGGCCACCACCGAAGCGCCCACCGCCATCGTCTCCGTGCTACTCGTCCTCAACACCGTGGTCGTGGCCGCACTCCAGGTGCGCGCCTCGCGCGGCACCGACGACGTGCGTAAGGCCGGGCGCACGGTCAGACGTGCTTCGTGGCTGCTCGCGATGGCATGCGGTCTCTACGCCCTGGCCGGCTACGGAAACATGATCGTCGCCTGCGTCCTGTTCGTCCTGGCCGCGTTCACCCACACCATGGGTGAGATCCTGGGTGAGGCGGGTGGCTGGGGCATGGCCTTCGAACTGGCCGACCAGCGCAGCGCCGGCGCCTACCAAGGCCTCAGCCAGACCGGCTACGCGATCGCCGCCATGTTCTCCCCGATCCTCGCCACCACCGCCGTCGAACACGGCACTGCGGGCTGGGTCGGCCTGGCCGCCCTCTTCGTCCTGGCCGGCGCGGGCGCCGCCGCGGTGGCCCGGCACGCAGCTATGATGATCCCCGCCGACTAGCGAAGAGACGGAGCTGCGAGGAGTCACCGCTTATGTGCGGTGCGGCGGCGGATCTCGGTGAGCGCTGTGTTGGCCAGTTGACGGCGTCGAGTCCTCTCGTGGAGGTCGTCAGATATCAAATAGAGGGCGCCCGCAGCTACGCGCGATATTCTCCGGTCATGGGACGTGACGAACGTGGTGTGACTCCTCAGGATGAGGACTTCTCGGCCTGGTACAACGAGCTCGTCGCCAAGGCGCAGCTCGTCGACAGGGGCCCGGCCAAGGGCACCATGGTCATCCGACCGTACGGCTACCGCCTGTGGGAGCTCATCCAGGACGAGCTCGACCGCCGGATCAAGGACACCGGGCACGAGAACGCCTATTTCCCTCTCCTGATCCCCGAGAGCTACCTCCGGCGCGAGGCCGATCACGTCGAGGGGTTCTCGCCCGAGCTCGCCGTCGTCACGCACGCCGGCGGCAAGGAGCTCGAGGAGCCGCTGATCGTCCGGCCCACCTCGGAGACGATCATCGGCGAGATGATGGCCAAGTGGGTCTCCTCCCATCGCGACCTGCCGCTCCTGCTCAACCAGTGGGCCAACGTCGTGCGCTGGGAGCTGCGGCCGCGCATGTTCCTGCGCACGACGGAGTTCCTCTGGCAGGAGGGGCACACGGCGCACGCCGACGAGGCCGACGCGATGCGCGAGACGATGCTGGCGCTCGATCTCTACACGGAGGTCGCGCGGGACGTCGCGGCGATCCCGGTCGTGCCGGGCGAGAAGACGGCCGGTGAGCGGTTCGCCGGCGCGGTCCGCACGTTCACCATCGAGGGCATGATGCGGGACGGCAAGGCGCTCCAGGCCGGCACCTCCCACTACATGGGCACCAACTTCGCCAAGGCCTTCGACATCCAGTACACCTCGGAAGCCGGTCAGCTGGAGCTGTGTCACACCACGTCATGGGGCATGTCGACGCGGATGATCGGCGGGGTCATCATGACCCACGGCGACGACAAGGGGCTCGTCCTGCCGCCCAGGCTGGCCCCCTACCAGGTGGTCATCGTGCCCATCGGACGCGGCGAGCAGGGCACGCAGACCGCGGCCGCGGCGCGGGAGCTCGCGGGGCGGCTCAAGGCGGCCGGGGTGCGCGTCCACGTCGACGATCGCGCGCAGCTCTCGCCCGGTTTCCGGTTCAACGACTGGGAGCTGCGCGGAGCTCCCGTACGGCTCGAGCTCGGCCCGCGCGACCTCGAGTCCGGCACCGTGGTGATGGTCAGGCGGCTCGGCGACGAGGGCAAGCAGAGCATCCCCCTGTCGTCCGCGCCGGAGCTCCTTCCCGGCGTGCTCGAAGACTTCCAGGCCTTCCTGCTCCGGCGGGCCACCGAGTTCCGCGACGCTCACACCGTGACGGTGGACACCTGGGACTCCTTCGCGGAGGCCGTCGCGTCGGGATGGGCGTTGGCGTTGCACTGCGGCAAAGCCGCGTGCGAGGCCGACATCAAGGGCAAGGTCGCGGCGACTCCGCGCTGCGTTCCGCTCGACGGCGCCTCCGAGACCGGGCAGTGCGTGCTCTGCGGCGATGCCTCCGCCTACGGCAAGCGGGTCATCTTCGGGCGGGCCTACTGATTCTCGCGGGCGTCGATCAGCTCGTCCATGTGCGTCTCCGCCCAGGCACGCGCCGCGTCCAGCAGCCCGAGCAGGCTCCGGCCGAGCGGGGTCAGCGCGTAGTCGACGTGCCTGGCGGGCCCGGCGTGGACCGTACGGACGACGAAGCCGTCGCGTTCCAGCGCCCGCAGCGACTTCGTGAGCACTTTGGGGGTGATGGTCCGCAGCGGTACGAGGAGTTCGGAGAACCGCCGGGGACCCTCTTCGAGGCACTGGATGATCATTCCCGCCCATTTGTCCCCGATCCTGATCGGCATCAGGCCGGAGGGGCAGACCGGGTCGAACATCTCCGGATCCAGCGGCTGCGTCACGGAACCACCGTAACCGCGCTATCCGCGCGGTAACCACGGCCCCGGCTACCTTGGCGCAGCACATCGGAGAAGAGGTGGACCATGGGAAAGATCATTGTGTTCGGTGCCGGTGGGCGCGCTGGGCGTGCGGCCGTCGGCGAGGCCCTTCGCCGCGGCCACCAGGTCACCGCGGTCGTCCGCGACCCGGACAGGCACCGGCACCTCACGGGCGCCGCAGTCCGCGCCGGCGACGTCACCGCGGCCGGCGCGGTCGCCGGCCTCGCGGCCGGGCACGACGCCGCGATCATGGCCGCGTACGACGCCGGCGCACGGCCCGACGCCTTTTTCCCGGCCGCCGCCCGCGCCCTGCTCGACGGACTGACACGGGCCGGGGTGGGCAGGCTGGTCGCCGTCGGCCTCGCGGCGACGCTCGAGACCGCCGACGGCACACCGTTGATGGACACCCCAGGCTTTCCTCAGGAATTCCGCCCCATCTGCCTGGGGCACGCGGCCGCGGCGGCCGTGCTGCGCTCCTCGGACGACCGGATGGACTGGCTGATCGTCAGCCCGGCCGGCGACTTCGACCACGCCGGCGCACGTTCCGGCCGCTATGCCGTCGCAGCCGTCGACATGACCGGTCGCATCTCCTACGGCGACCTGGCGGTCGCCCTGCTCGACGAGATCGACAACCCTCGCCACCATCGCACGCACATCGGCGTCACCGCAGCGCCGCGGTGAAGTGAGGGCGGTTGGCGCTGGTAAAGGCGTGTTCGCGCTCGGACCAGGCGATGCTCTCCTCCGGGTCGGCCGACCCGTGAGCGGGGCCGGTCAGGCGCCCGGTCCACCACCGGATGTTGCGGGACTGGCGGTCGAGGATCGCGTCGACGACGGCGGCGCGGCGCTCGGCATCGAGTCCGTAGGCGTCGGCGAGGACCCGCACCTGGGCGGCCTGTTCGCCGGCAGGCGGCGCGGTGCTCTTGGACGAGACGCACCACGTCCAGGCCATGTAGCCGATGTCCTCGAGCGGATCGCCGGGGGCGGCGGTGTCGAAGTCGATGAAGGCGACCGGCAGCCCGGCGCGGAACACCGTGTTGTTCGGCCCGGGATCGTGATGGCAGACGACCGGGTGCTCGCCGGTGAGCCCGCTGCCCCGCGTGGCGTCGTGCAACGAACGGAGCAGCACGCCGGCCGCGGCGACCTGGGAGTCGCTCCAGCGCCGGAACGTGGCCGGCACCCAGCCGGGCAGGTAGCTGAGAACGTCACGGCCGGCCAGGTCGCGTCCGAGATGGCGCGGCGCTCCCTGGAACCGGCAGCGCTGAAGGTGCGTGAGCAGCCGGGCGACGAAATCGGACGAGTCGGTGGCGGGGCGCCGAACCGTATAGGCGACGCGGACGACGCCCGGGGTGATGCGCCCTCCGGTCAGGGGAATTTCGGCGGGGACGTCGCGCATGGCGGGGAGTTCTCCTGGCTGTTCCGCAAACGCTCCGCATGACGAAGCCCGTTGTCGGGCCTCATCGATCACGTTTTAATGACAAAGAGTTTAGGCGCCCGTCGACCCAGGGAGGGGAAGCGTGCGACCGACATTCTGGAGAGCGCGGTCAAGGCATCAGTGACGGGTGGGAGTCCAGATGTATGACGAACCGGCACCGGCACCCTCACTCGCAGCGCGCGTCTGGAACCTCTTACGCCAGGTGGGGGCACTTTTCCGCCGCAAACTCGTGGTGATCGTCGTTGTTGTCGCCGTACTGATATCCACAGTCGTACTCGTGAATTACACCCAGGGGTGGTGGCCCTGGGGCGGTTGCGAAACGCAGAGCGAGGACGTCGTCGCCATCGACGGCGAATGCGTCGGGCTGATGGACCCGGCCGACGGGACGATGGTCCTGGGCGAGGAATACCGGCCGCTGCTCGAGGTCATCGCGGCGGAGAACCGCAAGGTCACCGAAGGCACCGACTACAGCACGATCGCGCTCATGGCCCCAATGGGGGCGGGCCCGCGCGGGCTGGTCGGAGATCGTGCTCTCCACCAGCTCGAAGGGGCGTTCATCGGCCAGTACCGAGCCAACCAGTCCGAGACGTTTCCCAAGATCCGGCTCGTGCTCGCCAACACCGGCCACGACGGCTCGAAGTGGCGTACGGCGGTGCAGGCGGTGCGGAAGAACGCCGCGACGGGCGCGACGGGCAGTCCCGGTCAGATCGTCGCGGTCACCGGAATGGGCCCGAGCCAGCAGGAAAGCATCGACGCCGCGCGGGCCCTGGCCAAGGATCCCGGAATCCCGATGGTGGCCGACTTCATCACCGCGGCCGGATTCAACACCACCGGCGAGATCGACGGCGGCGGACCCATTCCCGGTCTCACCCGCACCGCGGTCAGCACCTCTGCCCAGCTCGAAGCCATCGCGAAAGAGCTCAAGGACAAGAAGGTCAAGGGCAGCGCGGCGCTGATGTGGGCCGACGTGACCCCGCAGGGCACCAAGGACCTTTACGCCCTGTCGTTGAAGGACGCCTTTCTCGATCCGGAGCTCGGGCTGAAGCCGTACGTCGACGAGTCCGGGCTCAGCTTCCCCTTCGACCCGCGCGGCGGCCCCTCGCTCCTCCGGACCATCAGCGACACGATCTGCGGCACGAAGACCGACATGATCTTCTACGCCGGCCGCCAGACGTTCATGCCGACGTTCCTCAAGCTCCTGCGCAACCGGCCCTGCCGGTCCACGCCGATCACCGTGGTCACCGGTGACGACGCCCAGAACCAGGATCCGGAGGACCCGTCGCTGCACGACCCGGAAGCGCCCATCAAGGTGATGTTCGTGCCGCTCGCCGACCCCAAGCGGCTCGACCACGAGGACAACGAGCACCGCCAGCTCTACCAGCAGTTCCGTAACGAGTTCGTGGCGCCCCACCATGGCGAGACGTTCTCCGCGGCGCACCTCGGCAGCGGCTTGGCGATCATGGCGTACGACGCGGTGACCGCCGCCGCCACCGCGGTGCAGAAGGCCGCCATCGGCGCCGACCCGTCCCAGCTCAGCCTGCCGTCCACCGCGGCGGTGCGCGGGCAGCTCTACCTGTTCACCGGCACCAACGTCATCCGCGGCGCCAGCGGCGCCTTCACCCTCGACTCCAAGACCGGGGAACGCGTGAACGTCACCGCGCCCACGCCCGTGACTATCCCGTAACGGCGACCACGGCCATCAGCGCCACCGCCGCGACGAGGAGCAGCAGCAGCCACCAGCGTGCGGCGGGCATCCGGCCGAGCCGTACGCGCTCCAGCTCCCCCGCCTCGGTGAGGCGGAGCACCGCCGTGCCGATCGTGAACCGATCACCCGGTCGCAGGGTCGCGTAGAGCACGGGGCTGCCGTCGATGTACGTCCCCAGGCCCCCGCTGTGGTCGTGCAGCCGGTACCCGGCGCTCACCTTGCGGACGGTGGCGTGCGCCGGGGCGATCCCCTCCTCGTCGATCACGATGTCGGCCGCGGGCCCGCTGCCCAGCGTGGTGGTCTCCTTCAGCGTTCCGATGACGGCCGACAGGATCCGGGTGCGGGGCACCGTCGCCTGCGCGTTCTCCGACTGGTGCCCCACGAGGCGGCCGAGCAGTTCCATGGTGGTCGGCCGCCGCGCCGGATCCTTGGCGAGGCAGTCGGCGATCAGCGAACGCAGCGGCTCGGAGATCACCGTCACGTCGGGGGTCTCGTTCAGGACCCGGTTGATGATGACGGCCACGTTGCTGCCCGCGAACGGCATCCTGCCGGTGGCGGCGAAGTACATGGTGGCCGCCCAGGCGTGCACGTCGGCGGGGAAGCCCACTTCGGCGTCGGCCCCCACCACCTGCTCCGGCGCGAGATAGCCGGGAGTTCCCACGGGCGTGGTGATCACGGCGGTCGCCTCGAGGGCCCGGGCGACCCCGAAGTCCACGACCCGTGGCCCGTCCGGCCCGACGATGACGTTGGCGGGCTTGAGGTCCCGGTGGACGACTCCCACGCCGTGGATGGCCGCCAGCGCGGTGGCCGTATAGGTCGCCAGCCGTTCGAGCGCGGGCCCCGACAGCGGCCCGTGGTTGTCGACGAGCTTCTGCAGGGACGGGCCTTCCACGTACTCGCTCACGATGTACGGCTGGTCACGGTCGATGGCGGCGTCGATGATCATCGCGGTATAAGCCCTGGGCACCCGCGACGCGATGGACACCTCGTCCGCGAACCGCCTGCGCGCCCTCGGGTCGGCCGCCCCCTGCGCGTGGATGACCTTGATCGCGACCCGGCCGGCCTCGCTCTGCCCGAGGTAGACCGTCCCCTGACCGCCGGCACCCAGACGGCCGAGCACCTCGTAGGGCCCGATGTGCCGTGGCTCGCCGGTGTCCATTCACGCTCCCAACGTGACCGCTACGACGACGGCGATCGCCGCCAGGACGACGAGCAGCACCACGACCGCCCCGCGCCGGCCCCGCGAGCCGTCCCCCACCGCGGACCTCCCCCGCCGCCACGCCTCGCGCAGGTTGGAGTCGGTTTCGACGTAGATGCGTTCGGGAGTGACGAGCCACTGCCACGACTCGCCGGCCGCCCGCCATCGCGCGGTGTCCACTGATTCCGGTGAACCGTCCAGACACTGCCTTATCAGGCGGCGGTGCCGCAAGGGCAGCACCCTGGCGAGCGCGGCCTCGTCGGGCGACCACGCCTCGGCGCTCTCCTGGAGGCACCGTACGACGGCCCAGGCGAACTTGTAGTAGTCGGACTCCTGGGTGAACGCGCCTTCACGGGGGAGTTTCCACTGCTCGGGATCGGCCTCCGCCAGGGCGCCGCGGCCCCCGGCCGGCAGGCAGGAGTCGCAGTCCAGCAGGTACACCGCGGGAGCGGGGTCGATGGTGAAGACGGCGTTGCGCAGTTGCAGATCGCCCACCACGTAGCCCTGCTCGTGCAGCCACTGGACCGTCGCGAGCAGCTGCCCGAGGACGGCCAGTTTGTAGGGCGGCTCGTAGTAGCGCGTGCCGTAGTGATCGCGAAGGGCACTCACCCGCTCGGGCGAGCGCGTGAGCTCATCGAGGTGCCGCGGCACCAGCCGGTCGCGCAGCTCGACGAACATCTGCCTGGGAGCGGGCCTGATCAGGATGCCGGTGATCCGGTCGTGCCGGACCGCCGCGACCGGCCACGCACAACGCTGGTCGAGCGTCGCGCGGTCGTGCCGGGGAAGTTCGCGCCGCCAGCGCACCATGGCCAGCAGGGCCTTCTCGTCCAGCCCGGCCAGCGTCTCCTCGTCGTACCGTTTGAACAGGAACCGGCCTGGGACGCCGCTGACCCCGCACGGCGCCAGGCTGCGCGCCTGGCCTCCCGGGCGCAGGGAGTAGGCATCGGCGTCCGTGGGGGGTGTCAGATCCGCTTCGTCGACCACGTCTGGGGGATTCATCGTTCTGCCGCCGCACTCCTGTCACAAGACGGCCGTGTCGTGGCGGCCCGCCCACAACGCCAGAACGGTCCGGTCGTCGTCGTAGGTCGACAGATGGAAACCCACATCGCGGTAGAAGCTGCGCAGCGCGGGCGGCGAGTTCCACGATGTGACGAGCTGCTGGGCGAGCACGCTGCCGCCGCCGCCCATGGCCGTCCCGAACCCGTCGCTGCACAGGACGAGCACATCGCCCGGCTGCCAGTTGATCTGCCGTTCGCGCAGCTCGCCGAGGTCGTCCGGCAGGGCGGACGTGACGTTGTCCGGTCGCCGCCCGTCCGGAGGGAACAGCTCGGTCCACGTCCCGTCGTGGAGCCACAACGCCGGCGAGTCGCCGATGGCCGCGCAGGCGGCGATCCCGCGCCCGCCGTCCGCGGGGACCACCGCGATCGTCAGCGTCGTGGCGGGCGGATCCGTCCCCCTGCCGGCTGGTTGGCTGACGGGGCCGGCGAACCGGGCGGTGGCGCGCACGACCTCCCCGGCGATGGTGGCGAAGGCCGCGTGCCAGCCGGGCTCGGGAGTCAGGGCGAGGTTCGTGGCGGCGCGTACGGCCACCGCGGCGGCGTGTTCGGCGTGCGGCGTGCTGCCCAGCCCGTCGGCCACGGCCGCGATGACCCACCGTCCGTCCGCGCTCAGCCGTACCGCGTAGGCGTCCTGGAGGGGCTCGCCTCGGTAGCGATGGCGCCGCCCGCGGATGCTCACGGCGCGGATCGTGGTCTGCGCGAGCATGCCGCCGTCGAGCGCGACGCCCGGGGCGCGCGAATCCGCGCCGCCCGCCAGCAGGACCGGCAGCGGCTGGGGAGGCGGGCCGAGCGGCGTCCTGCCGTCGACGGCGGCAGCGGTACGGTTCCTGCGCGCCAGCACGAACCGCCCCAGGAGTACGGCGCCGGCGCCGGCGACGCCGGACAGGATCCACAGCGGCCAGCCCTCCTGCGCCGGGCTGGGCGTCACGGTCACCGTCACCGTCGGCTCCGGTGACGGAGCAGGCCGCGCTCCCACCGGACCGATGCCGATGACCAGGAGTAATCCCGCCAGCGCCGCTTTGATCATCTCAGCTGCCGCATCCCCGCGGGCCCGCGTAGAACGGCCGTGTTCCTGTTGACGGAGGCGCTGATGCTGTCGGACACGGCCTGCGCGATGCCGTGCAGCACCGTGGCCGCACCTGTCGCGACCTCGCCCGCGAAGGCCAGCACGTCACCTCTCAGCGTGGTGGCGACCCGTCGCAGGGTGTCCTCCTGCACCGTCCCGAAGCCGAGGGCCACGATGTACGGGGCCGGGTCGAGGCTCGCCAGCCGGTCGCGCGCGGGGCCCCAGATCTCGACGTCCTGATGGTTCGCGCCGACGTACGGCTCGCCGTCGGTGATGAAGAAGACCACCGGCGCCCGTACGTCGAAGTGCCTGGACAGCTTCCTGTGGTCCTTTTCGATGATCTTCACGAGCCCGCGGAAAGCCGCCAGGTAGTCCGTCTGCATGCCGGGCCTCAGAGCCGGGACCCTGATCGCGTCGCACGGCCTGGTCAGCGGAAGCACCACCTCGACCTTGTCGGCGAAGGACACCACCGCGACGTGCGCGGCCTCGCTGACACCCGGGTCGCCCACCTCCAGCTCGAAAAGCAACTCCCCCACGCAGTTCGACAGCACCTCGAAGGGGGTGGGCCGTCCGTCCTCGCGGGCGGTGTGCATCGAATGCGACACGTCGCACACGATGTAGAAGGGGAAGGCACGAGGGCGCCCGTTAGCCGATGTCATCGGATTTTCATCCTTATAGGGATTACCGGTCTTGGCAAGGTCGGCGAACGAAAGGATGCGGCCTACCGGACCTGCTCACGTCCCTCGGACACGGGCGTGCAGGTGCATGTCATGCCGGCCGTCGTCATGCACGGCGGCGCTCCGGCGCCGCGGGCGGCCGGGAGCACCCAGTAGGCGACCCCGGCCACGGGAGCGCGGAACAGGCGGTACAGCAGTGGCCACGCCGGCGCGGAAATCCGTTCGACAGGCAAGCCTGCGGTGCACTGTGATGGTGCGGCCGCCCGCCGCGCGGAGCGGGCCGATCTCAGGAGTTGCTCTTGGCGACCTCGGGCACCGCCGGCTCCCGGTCCACGATCACTGACGCGCTGGCCAGGAGGCTCGTCGACACGCAGTTCCCGCAGTGGGCCGGGCTGCCGCTGAAGCTGCTGGACCCGGCCGGCTCCGACCACGTGATCTACCGGCTGGGCGAGCAGCTGTCCGTGCGGCTGCCCCGCCACGCCGGCGCCATCGGGCAGGCCGCCAAAGAACTCGAGTGGCTGCCCCGGCTCGCTCCCCACCTGCCCCTGGCCATCCCGGTGCCGGTGGGAGTGGGCGAGCCCGACTTCGGCTACCCGTGGCGGTGGGCGGTGTCGCGCTGGCTGGAGGGCGAGGTGGCGACCGTCGAGGCGCTGGCCCACTCGTCCGCGGCGGCCGTGCGACTGGCGGAGTTCCTGGCCGCCCTCCAGCAGTTCGCGGCCGATGACGTACGGACCCTGCAGGTCCGCGACGACCTCACCGGGCAGTCGTTGAAGAGCCGCGATCAGGCGACGCGGGCCGCCATCGCCCAGGTCGGCGACGTGTTCGACGCCACCGCCATGACCGGCCTGTGGGAGAGAGCCCTGCACGCCCCCGCATGGGATCGCCCGCCGGTCTGGTTCCACGGCGACTTCCACACCGGCAACCTGCTGACCGTCGACGGCCGCCTCAACGCCGTCATCGACTTCGGCGGGCTCGGCATCGGCGATCCGGCCTGCGACCTCACCATCGCCTACACCCTGATGTCGGCCGGCAGCCGGGCCGCCTTCCGCGCCGCGCTCGGCGTGGACGACGCCACCTGGACCCGCGGTCGCGGCTGGGCCCTCACCACCGGCCTGAACGCCTACACCTCCTACGCCGCCGTCAACCCGAGGATCGCCGCGCAGACCGCCCGTCAGATCACCGAGGCCCTCATCGGCTAGGTCGGCAGCGGGCTGATCCCGCCGCCGCCGGCGAAGACGTGGCGGGGCTACTGGCCGAAGGGGACGCCGTCGAAGGTGCCCGAAAGGGATGGGCGGGTGGAGAACGCCGCCCAGGTCAGCGCCACCTCGTGGGTGCGTCCGCCGGTCTCGGCGCGGAGCGTGGCGGTGGCGCGGCCCTCCGGAGTGAGCTTGATCGGCCCGCTCACCCGCAGGTCGCGCACGAACCGCACCTCGTCGAGTGTGATGTCCTGGCCGAAGGTGACCAGGCCGCCGCGTAGCCCCGCCTCGTCCCGCACGCTGGTGTAGGCGTGACCGTTGGGGTTGTGGCGGGCGGTGGCGTCCGCGGCGGTGGCGAAGGTGGCCGCGAGCACCCGCCGCTGGGCGACGCTGAGGTTGCGAGCCGTCTGTGGCGGCACGTCCCCGACGGTCTTCGGGAAGGCGCCGAGGGCACGATAGTTCTCGCCGGTGCACTGCGAGTCACTCACCTGCCTGGTGGTCAGGAAGGTACGCAGCATGCCGCGCACGCAGTCACCCATCGGCGACGCGAAGGAGGTCAGCGCATGAGGCCCGAAGGGGACCCGCACGACGGTCGCGTTCGGGAAGGCCCGCAACGATCGGGCCACTTCGGCGGGGCTGTTCTGGTCGATCTCCCCCGCCATCACCAGGACGGGCACGGCGGGCAGCGCCAGTCCAGGTGGGCGTGGCGGGCTGTGGCGCGGAGTCGGCCAGTAGATGCACGGCTCGACGCTGCCGATTCCCGAAGGGAAGATGTCGGTGATCCGATAGGGCCCCAGCGGGCGTGCCCGCTCGTAGTAGCGCTCGGCCTGGACCTGCCGCTCGGCCGCCGAGGCGCGCCGGTCGAAGGGGAAGGTGCCGTCGCCGCAGCGAAAGCCCAGATATCCGGCAACGTACGCATCGTTGGCCGGGGGAAGCGCCGCGGGAATCAGCCGGGCCAGGCGGTGCAGCGGAGCCGGGTCGCCGTGCAGGTAGGCGTCCGCGGCCGCGGTGGCCTCCCGGCCGAACACCGGCTCCCACACGTTGCTGAGTGCCACGGTCTGGAACACCGACACCTCGGGGTCGGGCCGCTTCCGCAGCCGGTCCACCAACCGCGTCCACGCGTCGGTGGCGCTGCCCGGCAGCGCGTCGCACGCCTTCGACCGCGCGCAGACGAGATCGAGTTGGCGAAGTCTGGACCAGTAGTTCTTCCAGCTCGCGTACCCGTCGCGGTTCACCACCACAGAGCTGTCCAGGAAGATCGCGTCCAGGCCGGCCGGATAGCGGGCGGCGTACGCCTGGGCGTACAGGGTGCCGCAGGAGTTGCCGTAGAAACTCACCTTGCCCAGACCGAGCGCCCTCCGAATCGCGTCGAGATCGTGCGAAGCCTGGTCGGCGGTGAAGTACGCTCCGCGGCCCCACGCTCTTGGCGCAGGCGGCGAGGGACTCGGGCTTGTCGAGGCCGGCTCCCGGGCAGTGCAGCGGCGAGGACTTCCCCATCCCGCGCGGATCCATGACCTCAGGGCCGCGACCAGCGTTGATCCCAAGGCTTCTGCGATCATGCCGACAGCTTCGCCTGCCGTGCACCGGATGTCTTCGGCCTGGCGGAGGATTCCCTCTGGGAGCCGGCTCCCAGAGCCGTCAGCGAACCTGGGATGATCTCAGCGCCCTGACCAGCCGCCTCTCCGACCGGACGCGCCCGCGTCGCGTCAGGGGCGTTCCCACCACGGCTGCACGCCCTCCTCGGCGACGAACTCGTGGAAGTCCATGTTGGCGATCTCCAGGTTGCACGCGAGCGACCCGGCCATGCGGCATGGGAGAACGGCGGATTGCCCGGGCGTGTCGTACAGGTCGACCACGGTCAGCGGCCGGCCGGGCTCGGCGAAGGAGCGGCCGTCGGCGAGCGCGACCAGCGTGGTGTGCTCCTCGGGCGGCACCAGCGCCGGGACCTCGCCGGGCTGGAGACCCTCGAAGGCCCGGTCGTCGACGACCAGCGCCGCCAACGGTGCGTCGTCGTCGATCGCGTCCTCGTCCATGCCGACATGGCCGTCCTCGTCGGCCCCGCCCAGCTCGTCCAGCAGGGCGCGCCAGCCCTCCTCGTCGTCGAAGGAGGTGCGGACGAGCAGGGCGAGGTCGGTCGAGGGCAGCGCGGGGAACGACCGGTGCGGCGGCGCCGCCGGCACGGGGAAGGCGGGCCGGCCGCCATCACCGAGGTAGACGCCCGACCGGTCCATGTCGCGTACCAGGTCGTCGAACGCGAGCGTGCCGGATCGCAGGGCCGCCAGGATCTCGCCGAGCCGGTCCGGCGCGACCTGGACCCCGCGACCGGGGATCGCCGCCAGGTCCACCAGCAGGGGCCCGTCTCCGCCGTACACCACCGGGATGTCCACCAGGACGGCGACCGGCGGCACGGGGCCGCCGTCCGGGATGAGCGCCGGGACGTTGCCTCCGTGCAGGTAATCCCATCCGGAATCCTCGACAGGGCGGAGCCGCATCCCGCTGTCCCCGAGAACGAGCACGTCGCCGTCCCGGCGCCCGCCGATCTCGTGGAGCAACCCGCCGAACAGAGCCTTACCGTCCTCGTAACACGTGCAGACCAGCAGCACCTCGCCGGGCGCCGGCTGGGGAAGCTCGGGGCGGGACATGGATCCTCCGAAGACGAGATCGAAAAGGTCACGGGGACGGCCGGCACGGGCCGGCGTCCGGGGAGAGAAGGGCACGGACCCGGCCGGGAGTGTGACCCAGCTCGTCGCGCATCACCCTGGTCAGGTGGGCCTGGTCGCTGAAGCCTAGGCCGGCCGCGAGCGCCGCGAGGTCCGTCTCGCCCTGGTCCAGGCGCGTCAGCGCGCGGCTCACCCGCACGCGGTTGCGGTAGCGGCTCAACGGCATGCCCACGTGATGGCGGAAGGTGTGGCTCAAATGGGATGGGGAGGTCCGCAACCGCCGGGCCAGGGCTGTCAGGCTGGCGCAGCCCGGCTCGTCAGCGACGATCGCCTCCCGGGCCCGGTCCGCCAGCTCCCGCCGGCCGGGCGGGGACACGTCCTGGGGCTGCTCGCGCAGGGCCGGCAGGAGGAGGTCCAGCAGAGCCTCGACGGCGGCGAAGCCCGGGTCGGCGCCAGGACGCAGCAGCAGGCGGTGGGCGAGTTCGAGCCGCGCGTCGACCCGGACCGCGGGAGAACGGACCGCATCGAGCCCGGCCGTCAGCACATCGCCGGTGAACGTGATCGACGTGCACACGTCACCGCCCGCCGGATGGGCGAAACGGATCTCCTGCCCCGGACGGTGCAAATAGCCGGTGGTGGGCTCGACCGTCAGCTGCCGGCCCTGGGACTCGAGGCGGAACCGGCCCCGCCGCACCAGCACGATCTGGGCGGCGGACGACGTCTCGGGAGCCGACCAGCCGGCGTGGTCGTCCGCACACTCCACCGCGCTGACCACGAAGTGTGGGCTCTCGATCAGCCTTCTCGCCGTACGCACCGGACAACCCTAAGCAACACCACCGACAGTTTCGTCCGCATATTTCTTCAAGACCGGGCGGCGCGAACGGCCGATGCTGCGTACATGGTTACTGTTGTTCCTCAGTCGGTGACGGCTGCCGGCCGGGGCCGGATGCTGGCCGTGCTGCTCACCGGGCAGGCCATGGCGTCCATGGACGGGTCGATCGTGTCCGTGGGCGCGGTGACCATTCGCGAGGGCCTGCACGCCAGTGGCGCCGAGATCCAGCTGATCGTGTCGGGCTACCTGCTGATCACCGGCGTGCTCCTGGTCACATGCGCGCGGATCGGCGACGTCATCGGGCACAGGCGCGCGTTCCTGCTGGGGCTCGGCTGGTTCACCGGGGCGTCGCTGCTGTGCGGGCTGGCCCCTGACCCGACCGTGCTGGTGCTCGCCCGCATCGCCCAGGCCATGGGTGCGGCACTGCTCACGCCACAGATCTTCTCGCTCATCCACATGCACTGGGAGGGCGCGGCACGCCGCAGGGCGATCGGCGTCTACAGCATGGTGCTCGCCCTGGGAGTCGCGCTGGGGCAGGTCATCGGAGGGCTGGTCGCCGGCGCCGACCTGTTCGGCCTCTCCTGGCGGCCCATCTTCCTGATCAACATCCCGATCGGCGTGATCCTGTTGACGGCCGGCCCGCGCGTCCTGCTGAACTCCCGCACCGACCAGCCGGTACGCCTCGATGTGGCCGGGGTGGCCCTCCTGACCGTCGCCATGACGGCGCTCACCGTCCCGCTCATCTTCGGCCAGGACTACGGCTGGCCCACGTGGGCGTGGATCTCCCTGGCGTGCGGTGCCGCGCTGCTGGTGGCGTTCGTCCGCCACGAAGCCGGAGCGCCGCACCCGCTGCTGGACCTCGCGGCGCTGCGGCCGGGCGGAACCAAGTCAGGGCTGGCGGCCTGCTGGATCATCATGGGGTGCTACACCGTTTTCCTGCTCACCCTGACCCTGCACCTCCAGACCGCGCTCGGCTACTCCCCGCTGGAGGCAGGACTGGCGTTCGTCCCGTACGCCCTCGGCTTCGGCACGCTCAGCCTGAGCTGGAGCCGCTACCCGCAGTGGCTGCAGAACGCGCTGCCGATCGCCGGACCGATCATGTTCGCGGCAGGGTCGGCCCTGGTGGTGCTCCTCTACCGTGACGAGTGGAGCCCGCTCGGCTCCATCCCGCTGCTGCTCCTCGCCGGGGCCGGCCACGCCGCCGGATACAGTCCGCTGATCGCGCAGATCACCTCCCTGATGGAGGCGCGGTTCGCGTCAGCGATCTCGGCGCTGAACGCCAGCGGCCCGCTGCTCGCCGGGGTGACCGCCGTCGCCGGGCTCGGAAGCGTCTACTTCGCGGCGCCCTCCTCCGCCGACGGCCTCCTGCGCGTGGTCACCGCCGGCATCGTCCTCGCCGCGATCGGTACGGCCTGCGCCATCCGGGTCGCCCTGCTGGCCCGGCGTACCGTACGAGAAGGTGCGAACTGAGGTGCGGGACGGTGGTCGCGGTCGGCCACGTGCGGGACCGCACAGGGTTCACCGCCTGTCCGCGTGACGCAGCAGGACGGCCCTGGCCAGGTCCGCGGGTGTCCCCGTGCTGGTGTCCACCGTCACGTCATAGGCGACGCCATGGTCGTGGACCGTCCGGAAATGCCCGCGTGCCAGACCGGGTGGGTTGCGGCGCCCCGTTTCTCGTTGCTCGGCGACCGCCAGCGGACACATCACGCCCACGAGCAGGACATCGAGACCGGCCAGCGCTTCCATCCACATCGGCAGCAGGTCCGGGGTCAGCAACATCTCGTCGATGACGACGTCGTCGCCGCCGCGGGCGAAGGAGGCCGCGGCGGTGCAGGCCGAACGGATCATCCGGCGGCCGACCGGGCCGTAGCGGATGACCACGTGGGGATGGCCGTCCTCGTCCTGAGTGGTGCGGTCGTACCAGAAGCCGGACCTGCTGAGCGGGCCGTCGCGTCCGCCGCCCCAGTCCGGGGGGACGAGGCTGAACAGGGTGTCGATTCCCCAGTAGACGAAGGGGATGTCGCTCTCGTCCTGGATGGCCCGGGCCAGAGTGGTCTTGCCGGCGCTCGATGTCCCGTTGAGGAAGATGACGCGGCCTTGGCGTCCGGCGTATGGCACGCCGGCCACTGTAGTCGCCACCAGGAGCGTATGCCGCTCGTCTTCGTACGTTCGGGGCCGTCTATCGGTCTTGCGCCACCAATCTGGCGAATGGCATCAATCCCCTGAGCCACGCCGGCGGCGAAACATTTCGAAATGAATCTCCGGGGAATGCCGACGTGATCCCGTTTTCGAGTGGTGCGAGCGCGACGTTCGCGGACGCCCTGTATGATCCCTCTCCTGTGTGATCACTCCCCGAAAAGAGAAGGTTATGAAGTCATACCTCCGTAAGGCCCTCGCCGGTTGCGCCGCCGCACTGGCGGTCATGGTGGCCTTCCCCACGCCCGCATTCGCTATCAACCACGCGGACTGCAACGTGAGTTACAGCCGTGAATTCTTGCAGATCTTCAACGGTACGGACCGCCACTGCTTCGCGAACGGCGGCACGATGAACGTGGCCATCTACGGCGTGGGCCTGATCTCCGCAGGCAACAACAATGTGGCAATCGAATACATCGATGACTTGGGAGGGCCCGCCAGAGCCATGCTGCTTCCCAAATGGAACCTCTGGGATGGCTCATCGCAGAGCAGCGGCAACATGCACAAGGTGTACCGAATCAGGATCGTTTAGGTCACATCCCGTGACAGCCGGCCGGACGGTGAGCACCTTCAACGTGCGGTTCCTCACGGCCATGCCGCTTCACACCGCCGGTCGGCGGCGGGAACATCAGTGCGTCCGTGTCCCTGCGAATCACGGGAAGACGGCACCGGCACGCGCCTTCTTGGCGAAGTTTTGAGGACCGGTCCGCCAGGGGCCGCCATAGGCTGGAGAAGATCCGCAGATCACGCCTCCGAGGAGGAAGCCATGGCGAAGTTCATGGACGTGCATCACGGCATGAAGGGCATCACCGACGAGCAGCTCCAGCAGGCGCACGCCGCCGACCTCGCGATACAGAGAGAGGAAGGGGTGACCTTCCAGCACGCGTGGGCCGACCCTGAGGAGGGCGTGGTCTACTGCCTGTCGGAGGCGCCGGACGCGGATGCCGTCCAGCGCATCCACCAGCGGGCGGGGCACCCGGCCGACGAGATCCACAAGGTGCCGCTGACCGCCTGACCGCCTGACCGGCGAGCGAGGGCGTCGGACGACTCCGCCGGATGATCAGATGATGGCGCTCGCCGAGTTTCAGCCGGTCTTGCCGGCCAGCAGGAACACCCTCGGGAAGCCGCGCCTCGCATCCTGGTCGCCGGGAAACACCAGCCGGGCCGTCTCGACGATGCCCCGCTCGCGGAGCATGCCGGAAACCATGTCGGTGGACCATCTGTAGGCCGGCGCAACGGCGTGATCGTACGGCTCAGCCTCCTGTGACGGCTCGTCAGTCCCCGAGAAGGACAGCAGCACATACCCGCCGGGTGCGAGCACGCGGCCGAACTCGTCGAACACCTCGGGCACCCGCTCGGGCGGAGTGTGGATGATCGAGTAGTGGCTGAAGACGCCCCCGACGCTGCCGTCGGCGAGCTCCAGGGCCAACATGGAGCCGACCTCGAACGGGAGGCCGGGATGCTCCTGGCGGGCCTGTGCGATCATCTGCGGCGACAGGTCGATCCCGAACGCGTGGAGCCCGCGCGCGTGGAGGTAGGCCGTGTAGTGCCCTGGCCCGCACCCGAGATCGGCGATGGACTCGGCGTCCGTCGCCTTCACCAGGTCGGCGAACGTGTTGATGAGGGCTCGGTCCAGCGGCTGGCCCGCGAGAGGGTCGTGGAAGAGCGCGTTGTACTCGGCCGCCCTCGCGTCGTAGCCGCTGCGGGTCGTTTCGAGGAAGCCGGCTTCAGTCATAGCCGATCAAAGTACCCCACTCCGGGCTGAGATCCGGCCGATGTACGGCAGACCGGCCTTCGTCGCCGCCCTGTCGGAAGCGGACGTACCCGGGACGCTGGTGTAGGGCGTTCAAGCCGACGGGCCCGCTGTCCTCGCTCTCACTCCTCCCCGGTCTTGCGGTTCTCCGCCAGCGCGTACGAGAGGGCGATGCCGAGACACAGGGACAGCGCGATGCCGAGAACGAAGTTGTGCAGCACTACGCCCAGCCCCATACCGATCGCGATGCTCGGCCACATGCCGACCTTCCAGTTGGGGGAGCTCTTTCCGTTCGTCATGGTCCGATCTTCGTACGCGACCGTGGAGCGGCGTAGACATCGCAATCATGAGTACGACATGACAGCTGTCACACGGGGCGGGAAGCGGGGCACGCGACGGGCACGGCTGGCAGACTCACCACGTGATCACAGATGCCCTCGTCTTCCTGCAGTCTTGGTACGCCTCCTGCAGCAATGACGGCTGGGAGCACGGTTACGGCATCACCATCGACACCCTGGACAATCCGGGGTGGCGCCTGAAGATCGACCTGGTCGACACGCCTCTTGCCGGAGTCTCGCTGGACCGCCGGTGGTGGAACGCACCGAGGACGACTGGGTACACGCCTGGTGCAACGGGATCCGCTTCGAAGGAGCATGCGGACCTCTGAACCTCGGTGAGCTGCTGGAAGCATTTCGGGACTTCGCCCGCGATGCAGGTCTCACTGATGCTCAAACCGGGTAGGCGGAGGCCAGCGGCCTCGAGAAGCCCCGGCGACGGCGTCCGGCACAATCACCGCATGTTCAACTTCGGAATTCCTGGTTACAGGCCGGAATGGTTGACCAGCCGCTCGGCGATCACTGCCATTCACGGGGCGCGATTGGGCCATCTCGTCGGCAGGCGGCTGACCCGAGCTCTGGTGGTGTGGGATGTCGACGAGGACGAGTGGTTCGCCGACTGCCCGGTCCTCCTGGACTTCGAGGGCGAGCAGGTCGAGATCAAACACAGAAAGTTCGACGAGCTCTCCATCACCTGGAACACCATCGATCCAGCGCGCTCGCCGGACCGGCCGGACTTTCACCTCGCGTGGCGAGACGACGTACCGGATCAACTCACCGCACTGGTCGGGCAGCCTTGTTCCGCAGCGGAGTTGCTGATGTGGAGAAACAGGGATCTCGTGGAGGGGACGATCGTGACCTTGGGGTTCAGCTTCCCGAACGGTCAAGTGACGATCTATAACGCCCTCGATGAAAACGGCATCGAGTTCGCTCCTCCCGCCGATGCCTACGCGCGATACAGGCTCGGAACATCAGATCAGTAGGCGCCTGACGTTCGGTCTGGCCGGCCGTCGTGCTGGTGATTTGTTGGTCTGAACGGACAGCGCTTGGAGGTGAGTTTCGACAGCGGTTGAAGATCAACATGGGGCGGAATGTTGGCGAGAAACGACAGCGCCCGCTCCGCCGTGATCAGACGCGTCCTGTGCCGTCCAACCTTGAGCATGTGTCATCGAAGATCGAGTGGTGTGGATCACTGAAATGATGGACGCCGCGCGACGAAGACGAACTCTCGGCCGGGTCCGTCAGGCGCTTCGCGAACCTCCTCGACCACGTAGCCGTGCGTGGCCAGGTCCCTCTCGACCTCCTGCCGCTCACGGAAGCGCAACGTCGAGTCCGACGTCAGGATCTGGCCGTCCGCAGCGAATACGTAGGTCCACCGGAATGTCACCAGCGGCCAACTCACGTCGATGAGCTGGACCCAGCTCTCGACGGCGCCGACGTTTGGAATCTCCGTCACGCTGTAAGAGCTCTCGCGGTTCCACTCCTCCCAAGCGCGCCTCGCCGGATCCCGTGTCTCGAACACCAGGCGCCCGCCAGGCACCAGTGCTTCGTAGGCCCCCTGCAGCGTCTTCTGCCATATCTGCGGATCAACAATGGCCTGGGCGACGTTCGCCGTCATCGTCGCGAGGTCAACCCGCAGCGCCGGGAGAGTTCTCGCATCACCGCAGATCCAGCGTGCTCGCTCACTGCCCGGTTTTGCGCGAGCGACATCGATGGACGCCTGGGCGGGATCGATGCCGATGACCTCGATCCCGCGATCAGCCAGTAGGAGGCCGAACACTCCTGTCCCGCAGCCAATGTCCAGTGCTCGATGCGCCCTGAACTCTTCCGCCATCCGGACGTATGCATCGAGATCGCTGCGATCAGGGTCGAGGTGGTCGTAGATCGCGGCGAGCCGTGGATGCCCGAAGCACTCGTCAGTCATGCTGCAGAACGTATGCGGAGCCGGCTCTGGACAACCACCCGGTTTCGCGACTCCTCAGTCCGGATGCCCGAACGCATCCGCGAGCGGCTCTTCCGCCATCCGAACCACCTGCACTTCGCACCGATCAAACTTCGATGGCACGAAGTGCCAGCCATCGTTGAATGAAGCCGGGTCAGGCCGGGGTTCGCTTCTCGTGCCAGGTGTAGTAGAGGAAGGTGCTGTCGGGGCCGGTCAGCGTGCCGTGGACTTGCCAGAAGCTGTTGGGGGGAATGTCGTAGCGGAAGATTTTGTCCCCCGGCCGGTCGTCCGTGAACATGGTTTTCAACCCGTCGTTCAAGTCCCTTACGTTGATCGTGAACGTCGAGGTGTCCGGGATGTCGAGGCAGATCTCGTACGTGTACGCCTGGGGCCCGTTGATGTTGTAGAGCAGATTGTCAATGCCGGGCCTCTCGACGTTGGTGGGGACGTAGCTGTTCACCGCCCGGGTGTAGTCACCGGTGGTGCAGTCGATGGTGGAGGTGGCTGCGGACGCGGGAGTGGTGAAGGTGAGCGCGGCGCCCAGAACACCGGCGGCGGCGAGAACAGAGATCTTGCGCTTCATGCCTCTCCTATCCGTGCGGTTGCGCTCCAACTGAGTAGTTGAAGACTGAACTGATTCTTGCTTGATCAACCGCCTCCGGACAAGGCCAGGAAAAAGGTGTGCACTTCGCAGTAACGGGGTGACGCTCAGTCCCGATTCGTCGATCAACCGCGTACGCGCGGTCGGGCATAGCGACCCCCGAAGGAGTCCGGTGGCCACGAGGCAAGACCTTCGATGACGCCGTCGCGGTCACGCTCTCGCTGCGCTGATCGCTGCAGAGCGCTGCCTTCGGACTGGACGGTTCACGACGCCTACATGACCCTCCGGGCCGCGCTGAGCAACGCGGCGGCGCGTACCTTCAGATTTCCGTGACTCCAGCACCGGCGAAGGTCAACAAGGCCATCTCCTCGATCACGGGGAATGGCCTTCCGCGCGGGGCACACGCCGACCGCTCTTCCTGCCGTATCGTCTCTTCCTGCCGTATCTACGTGGACCCCGTTGACGCCCTGGGGTGGCTTGCGGTTCGTAGCCAGACCATCGGATCAAGATGATGAAGAGGCCGACGAGGATTGTGACCACACCAGAAGCGAAGGCCAGAAACGCAATGACGGACTCGCCGTCTGGATCGCCGAGTCCGGACGGTCGTCCGTCGATCCAGTCCATCGCGGGCCGTGCCTGGGTGGCGACAATCACTCCGAACGCCGTCGTGATCGCACCCAGGACATGACCAGGAGGACGCGTCCACGAGCCCATGACCGCCAGCACGAACCCGAGCACCAACGCGACGGGAACCGTTAGGAACTGGCCCATGCCCAGGGCCGTGAGCACTGCGAACCGCGCGTGCTCGAAACCGTCGCCACGTGGCCCCGACCAGAACGGCACCACTACCAGGCCGCTGAGAAGGCCGATCGCCAATAACCGGAGCATAGCCACGCACACATGATCGTGGACTGGCTGGTTGCTGTGCCACCTCAGCTGAGCATATAGCTGTACTTCGCAGCTGTACAAGATCGAAAAGGCTACTCACGATTTACCGCTGCTGACCGCCCTTAATGGCTCGCTGATGGCCCGACGATCACGCCTTGCGCTCCCGCTGCGATCGATGCCACTCTGACCGGCGTGTACGACGAGAACCTGGTGGGCCTCTGGGACAGTGGGACTTACGACCTCGGGTACATGGAGACCAGTTGGTTAGGATTTCTGCCGGATGGCCGCGGCTGGAGTGCATGGGCCAACGCCGCAGGTGGCATCGAGGTTGGTCGCTTTCGCTGGCATTGCCCAGAACCAGCAACCCTGGAGTTGCGCTACGAATGGCAGGTTTCCGGTGGTTGGCAAGACCCAGGAGATGCATCTCGATTCGGCTCGATCGACAGCCAAGGGCCATACCACGAGGTGCTGAAAACCGGCTACGTTGTCAGGCCAGATGTGACGATCTCGGAGCCGTTCACCGCTCTTCATCTCGAAGAAGATGTCAACTTCTGCTCGGCCTACGGTCTGAAACGGCGTGGGCTCTCACTCCAGGACGACCCTGCCTAGAGCAATGATCGAAACCTGTGGATCTGACGGGAAGGGGTGTACCTTCCCGAATCATCTGATCAAGGTTTCGAGATAAGGCCGACGCGCCAACGTCGGTCGGGAAGGCACACCCGTGCTCACCGTAGT